>NZ_JBNYXY010000017.1:0-61007 GCF_051380895.1 Janthinobacterium breve
CTTGCCCGTGTAGCGGACCGCCTGCTCGACCCACTCGATCGGTAAATGTTGCCCCAGGCGTTCCCAATTAGGCGCCTCTTGGTGTTCTGTCAAAAAATGCATCGCGTCATCAAGCATATATCGCAGGTTAACAGGCTCTTCTGACGTTTACAAGCCGGAAAATAAAAATGCCGTTCAGTCTTAACTGAACGGCATTACCCTCGCGGGCCTTTTTTCATTTTGCAAGCTATTTTGCAACCTTATTTTGCAACCTTACTTGCTCTTGCGGCGGCGCGCCAGGGCGACGAGGCCCAGTCCGGCCAGCAGCATGGCATAGGTTTCCGGTTCCGGCACGGCTGGAATGTCCGGCGTCACGGGGATGATGCTGCCGCCCGTGAAGCCGCCACCCGAGCCGCCGCCGCCGACACCGCTGCCGGTACTGCCCGTGGGCAAGCCATCGCCCAGCGACGACGAGGTGATCAATGGCGCGCTGGTGTCGCCACTACGGCTGTACGAACGGCCCGGGCCGCGGTATCCGGCGGCGTCATCGAAGGGACGGTTTTCTTCGGAGGCGACGAAATCGCGCGTGGCAAAACGATAGTTGCGGTCGCTGCTGGTGAGCGCCTTGCGCGGTTCGCTGGCATCGGCATTGGCCGGCAACTGGCGCGTGGCCAGGCGGTGCGTATTGTCGGCCGACTGGGCGTTGCGGAATTCCTGGTCGGACACGCCGCCGTCAAATTCCGGTGTCTTGTTCGTGCCGTCGTTGGTGCGCGTGCCGGCGCCGATGAAGCCGTTGGCCAGGCGGCAGGCACTGTAGGTGCCGTCCAGATTGGCATCTTTCGCATTGCCATTCGCGGCCTGCGTGCTGGCCTGGCAATTCTTTTCATTCTGCTGTGCCGGCGCGGCCGTTTGTGCCTGGGCGCTTGCGCCGAACAGCATCAGTGCTGCGGCCAGCAGCAAGGGACGGGAAGAAGCGGACGTGAAAATTGGTGTTGGCATGATCGATCTCTCAAAAAGCATGGAAGGGTGCGTCGCTCGACGCGTGTATCCACATGCGATTGTTGCAGATCCCGTCCAGGCTACTGTTGCGAGCAAGGTGGGGAGTGCGTTTCAAGGTCAGGCATGGATAGGGCCTGCACTACTGGGTCTGGTGTTGCCGTTCAAATTCTTATCAGGAACTAAACTTATTTGTTTGAATTATATCATATTGTACTGCCGCGTACGCGCCGAACTTGCTTTGTAAAGCATGGCGTTGCTGAAAGGATACTGTCGACATGCGGCCGCCCGCCAGAATTCCTCTTGAGCACTACGCCGTTCAGCTTAATGAAATGTCATCAACTCGTCATCTGGGCTGTTTAATATGTAAATCATAAGTTCGTCATCATTTTATCAAGGCCAGACTGCCAACGCCCGTCCCGGGCTGGCGCACCCGGGCTTACCTTTAACTGATCAGGAAAACCATGAATTCCCACCTTGCCGCCGTGTCCGTCTCCCCCTTGTCCCTGCGTAAACCGTTGCGCCTGACGGTCATGGCCGCCGTGCTGGCCAGCCTGTCCCTGCCTGCTCTGGCCGCATCCGATGTCGTCATCAGCCAGGTGTATGGCGGTGGCGGTAACACGGGCGCCGTGTACCGCAATGATTTCATCGAGCTGTTCAACCGTGGCGCCAGCGCCGTCAACCTGAGCAACTGGAGCGTGCAATACGCGTCCGCCGCGGGTACGAGCTGGGCTGTGACGGCCTTGCCGGCTATCGATTTGCAAGCGGGCCAGTATTTGCTGATCCAGCAAGCCAAAGGCACGGGCGGCACGCAGGACTTGCCCACGCCGGACGCCACGGGCAGCCTGGCCTTGTCGGGCACGGCGGGCAAGGTGCTCTTGAGCAATAGCAAGACGGCGCAAACGGGCGCCAGCCCCACGGGCGCGGCCGTCATCGACCTGGTCGGTTTTGGCACGGCCAACGGCTTTGAAGGCGCCGTGGCGCCGGCGCCATCGAATACTGTGTCGATTGCGCGCGCGAATGGCGGCTGCGGCGACACGGACGATAACAGCGCCGACTTCGCCACCGGCAGCGTGATACCGCGCAACACGGCCTCGCCGCTGAATGTGTGCAGCGGCCCCGTCGTGCACCAGATCGTCACCAGCTGCCCGGCCAGCCTGGCCCTGGCCGCGGGCAATGGCGGCAGCGCCGTGCTGCGCGCGGCCGACGTGGATGGCGTCGTGAATGCGGCAAGTGTAATTTCGCCGGCCGTGGCCGGCATCAGCGTGGCCAGTTTCAGCGCGGCCGGCGTGGCGGGCGAGAGCGCCATGGTCAGCCTGCTGGTGGCCGCTGGCGTGCCGGTGGGTAATTATCCCGTCATCGTGAATTTCAGCAACGACCAGCAGCAGAGTGCCCGCTGCAAGATTGACGTCGCCGTGCAAGGCCTGGCCGCCATCAGCCACACGATTCCGCAAATCCAGGGCTCGGGCGCGGCCAGTCCCTACGCCAATGCCGTGCAAACGACCGAAGGCGTGGTCACACTGAAGGTGGGGACGGGATTCTTCCTCCAGGATGCGGCCGGCGATGGCGACCCGTCCACCTCGGACGGCATCTTCGTCTACACGGGCACGACCGTTACCAGCGTGCAGCCGGGCGAACTGGTGCGCGTGACGGGCACGGTCTTCGAATACACGCCCACGGGCGCGAAAAATTCCTACACGGAATTGAAGGATGTGACGGCCATCCTCACGCAAAGCGCCGGCCACAGCATCGTGCCCACGAATGTGACCTTGCCGAACGACAAGCTGGCCGCCGTGGAAGGCATGCTGGTGCGCTTCACGCAACCGTTGACCGTGTCGCAAAACGCCTACCTGGGCGCGCGTGGCGAATTGACGCTGTCGGCGGGACGGCGCGAAGTGCCGACCAACCGCCATCCGGCCGGCTCGATGGAGGCGCAAGCCTTGATCGCGGCCAATGCGAACAACCTGATCGTGCTCGATGATGGTATTTTCGTCACGCCGCCCACCATTCCGTACCTTGGACAGGATGGCACCGTGCGCAGCGGCGATACGGTGGCCGACCTGACGGGCGTGGTGGATTTCGGTGCCATCGGCGGTGGCGGCGCCGCGTATAAATTGCAGCCGACGCAGCCGCCGCAGTTCTCGCGCGACAATCCGCGTGGCGGCGCGCCGGAATTGGCCGCAGGTAACGTCAAGGTGGCCAGCGCGAATGTGCTGAACTTCTTTACGACCTTTACGAATGGCAACAATATCTTTGGCCAGACGGGGCAGGGCTGCACCTTGGGCACGTCTAGTAGCAAGAGCAATTGCCGGGGCGCCGACAACCTGGCCGAGTTCGAGCGCCAGCGCGACAAGATCGTGGCCGAGCTGAAAGCCATCGATGCGGACGTGGTGGGTTTGATGGAAATCCAGAACAATGGCGAAATAGCCGTCACTTACCTGGTCGAGCAATTGAACGCGGCCATCGGCGGCGTCACGTATGCCGTGGTGCCGAAACCGGCCGCCACGGGCACGGACGCCATCCGCGTGGCCATGCTCTACAAGCCAGCCAGGCTGGGGCTGGTGGGCGGCGCCTTGTCGGACGCCAACGCCATCAACAACCGTCCACCGATGGCGCAAACCTTCCAGGCCGGCAATGGTGAAAAATTCTCGCTGATCGTCAATCACCTGAAGTCGAAGGGCAGCTGCCCTGCCAGCGGGCCGGATGCGGACCAGAACGATAGCCAGAGCTGCTGGAACGCCACTCGCGTGCAGCAGGCCCAGCGCCTGGTGGGCAGCTTCGTGCCGCAGGTGGCGGCCGCCGCCGGCGACGCCGACGTGCTGGTCATCGGCGACTTGAATTCGTATGGCGCGGAAGACCCGATCCAGCTCATCACGGGCGCCGGCTTCGTCAATGAACTCGAGCGTTTCGTGCGGCCGTCCGGCATGCCGTACTCGTACGTGTTCGGCGGCCTGAGCGGCTACCTCGACCATGCGCTGGCCAGCGCCTCGCTGAGCCCGCAAGTGGCCGGCGTGGCCGAGTGGCATGTGAATGCGGACGAGCCGGAAGTGATCGACTACAACATCGATGCCGCCAAGCCGCAAGACCTGTACAACGCCTTGCCCTACCGCGCCTCGGACCACGATCCCGTCGTCATCAGCCTGGATTTGCAGCCCGCCTACCGCGACATCACGGCCGGCGTGGCACAAGCCAGCTCGGGCCTCACGTACAACCGCGTGACGCAAAAGTACACGGGCACGTTCGCCTTCACCAACACGGGCAGCAGCGCCCTGGCAGGCCCGTTCCAGGTGCTGTTCGGCGGCTTGCCGGCCGGCGTGAGCCTGGCCAATGCCACGGGCAGCCATGCGGGCGCCGCGTATGTCACCGTCAACGGGGCCAGCCTGGCGCCGGGCGCGACGGCCTCGTTTGCCGTCAGTTTCACCAATCCGTCGAAAGTGACGATCCATTATTCCGCCAGCATTTACTCCGGCAACTTTTAAGGACACCATCATGTTGACAACGATATTCCATCCGGCCCTGCGCCGCGCCGTGCTGGCCGCCGTGCTGGCCGCCAGCTCCAGCCTGGCGCTGGCGGACCCGCTCGGCTACCACGTGGAAATTGACACCAGCGCGTTCTCGGGCGCCGGTTTCCTCGATTTCTCCTTTATCGCCGGCAACAGCCCCGCGCCGGGCGCTAGCGCCACCTTGAACAATTTCTCGGGGGCATACGGCGCACTGGCATCGCAGGAAGGCAGCGTCAGCGGCAGCTTGCCCGGCACTTTGACCTTCGGCAATAGCGGTGCCTACAACGACTGGTTTCACAACGTGACCCTGGGCGGCAAGTTCGGCTTCAACATCGTCTTTGGCGGCGACTTCCTGAACACGACCGGCAATGCGGGCACGACGTTTGGCGTGGGCTTGCTCGACTACACCGGCATGGCTTACCTGGGCAATGCGAATGGCAACTTGCTGCAATTCGAGCTGACCCCGCTCAACGGCGGCTTGCCCGCCAGCATTACCGGCAGCGCCTACGCCAGCATCGCGACGATCTCGGCCGTGCCTGAAGCGTCGGAATGGATGATGCTCACGGGTGGCCTGGCGCTGATCGGTTTTGCCCTGCGCCGCCGCCGGACCGTGTGAGCCTTTCGGCACGGCGCACGTCGGTGCGTCATGTCGTTGCGCGGGCTTACGGTTGCGGGGCGGGCCCGGTGGCCCGGTGCGTGCCGCCGTCGTTGACATATTCCTCGGTATCGGGCAAGACCCGCGCGACGAGGGGGCTGGCGCGCAGGCGCTTGACCTCGGCCGGTGTGAGCAGGGCGGCAAAGCCGTCCAGGGCGTTCGTGTAGCGATATTGCACAGTGGCGTCAGGCACCAGCGCCAGCACGGCGCGCTGCCGTTCTGCGCGCCGGGCCGCATCGCCATCCGCCTGCGGCGCTCGCAGTGCGGCTGTCAACTGCACAATGTAGGCGTGGCGCGGGGACGCCGCCGGCGCGGCAGGCAGGATACAGGCGCTGGCCAGGATGGCACAGCTCAGACGGAAGGCCGGCATGGATGCTCCTCGGTGTGTGGTGGCGGCACGGCCGCCCACGTGCCGATTGTACGCGGGCCACGGGGCGGGGCAAGCGGCACGCGACTTGCGTTAGTGCACACTCGATGGTTTCCCCGGATTTTTGTTGTTTTCAGTACAAAGAAAAGATTGTATTAAGCATAAGCGGCATGGTAGCCTGCTATGCATCAGGCAGGCACGCGCCGCCTGTGCGCAGCCACCAGCGGCGCACATGGCGGCAATGTATTGAAGGTAGGCAATAAGGAGTTACCGGATGCATGCAGCTCACAGGCAGAATCTTGCGGCGACACGCCATGCGCGTGGCTTTACATTGCTCGAACTGTTGGTCGTGATCGTGATCATCGGCTTGCTGGCGGCCTATGTCGGCCCCAAGTATTTCGCCCAGCTGGGCAAATCGGAAGTGACGGTGGCCAAGGCGCAGATCGAAGCATTTGAAAAATCGCTCGACACCTACCGCCTCGACGTGGGACGCTATCCCACGACGGAAGAGGGCCTGGCCGCGCTGCTGGTCGCGCCGCCCGCCGCCGGCACGCGCTGGAATGGCCCCTATCTGAAAAAGGCCGTGCCGCTCGACCCGTGGGGCCATGCCTACCAATACCGCGCACCGGGCAGCAAGGGTGAATATGACATCGTCTCGATGGGCAAGGATGGTCAGGCGGGCGGCAGCGGCGAAAATGCCGACATCAGCTCGCAATAAGGCCAGCGCGCCCACTCTTTCGCCACGGACACGCCACCATGCAGTTTGAAGTACGCGCGCTTTCCACGGACCAGGCAGTCGCCACCTTGCACACCTGCGTGATCGATGGCCGCGACGAAGCCGATGCGCGCCGCCAGGCCGAGGCGCGCGGACTGTTCGTCAGCGCCATCCGTCCCCTGCGCGCCACGCCGTTCAGCGCGGCCGGGCGCCAGCGCGCGCGGGCCTTGCCCCTGTTGCTGTTCAGCCAGGAATTGCTGGCGCTGTTGCAAGCGGGCCTGGGCATCGTCGAGGCGCTGGAAGCCTTGCTGGAAAAGGAAGCGTCGTCGGCGACACGCAGCGTGCTCACGCGCCTGCTGGAAGGCTTGCGCGAAGGCATGCGCTTTTCCGCCGCACTGGCGGAGCAGGCCGAACTGTTTCCCCCCTTATACATCGGCATCGTCAAGGCGGCCGAAGGCACCAGCGACTTGCCGCGCGCGCTGTCCCGCTACATCGACTACCAGCAGCGCATCGATACGGTGCGCGGCAAAATCGTCAGCGCCGCCATCTACCCCACCATCCTGCTGGCCGTGGGTGGCGGCGTCAGCGCCTTCCTGATCAGTTATGTGGTGCCCCGTTTCGCCGAGGTCTACCAGGGCGCCGGGCGCAACCTGCCGTGGATGTCGCAAGTGATGCTCAGCTGGGGCCAGTTCGTCACGCAGCACGGCTGGCTGCTGTTGCTCGGGCTGCTTATCATCGGCAGCGTCGTATTTGCCGCCGTGCGGCGCGTGCTGCGCCATGGCGGCGTGGCGCGCCTGCTGGCGAAGTTGCCCGGCATCGGCGAGCGCGTGCGCATCTATGAACTGTCGCGCCTGTACCTGACCCTGGGCATGCTGGCCGAAGGCGGCATCACCATCGTGCAGGCGATTACCACCGTGCAGGCGATGGTTTCGCCGGGCATGCAAGTCTCCCTGCAGGGCGCGCGCGGCGCCATCGAGGCGGGTCAGCCCCTGTCGTCCGCGTTTGAGCAATATCAACTGACTACGCCCATTTCCCTGCGCATGCTGCGCGTGGGCGAGCGCACGGGCGACATGGGCCCCATGCTGACGCAGTCGGCCGCCTTTTACGACGGCGAAATCAGCCGCTGGATCGACCGTTTCACGCGCACCTTCGAACCCTTGCTGATGGCCGCCATTGGCCTGGTCGTGGGCGCTATCGTGATCTTGCTGTACATGCCCATCTTTGACCTTGCCGGCGATATTTCATGATGCAAACCGAATCCGTGCCCACCGTGGCCATCGACGCTGCGCTGCTGCAGCACGCGCGCGCCCTGATCCGGCAATCGAAGCGCAGCCTGGTCGAGGAATTGCAGCAATTGAGTGGCATCGAGGCGCGCGCCGTAGTGCGCGAACTGGCGCGCCCGTTCGGCCTGGAGGTGCTGGAAACGGCCGACATGCTGGCGTTTTCGCCCGCCTTCGACCTGCTGCCCCTGTCGCAGGCGCTGGCGCGCCATAGCGTGCTGCTGCGCGCCGCCGACGGCCGGCTGGCGGGCGTGATCGCCGACCCGTTTGACCTCGACCTGCAAACCTGGCTGGGCGCGCGCGCGGGGCGGGGCGGTTTGAGCATCCGCCTGGCGCTGCAGGCCGACATCGCCGCCTACCTGTCGAAGCAGGAAGAATCGGCGCGCGCCGTCGACAGCCTGCTGCCCGGCACCGCCAGTGATGCACGACGCGATGGCAGGACGGCGGCCGTGCTGTCGTTCGCCAGCGTGTCGGAAGCGGCCAGCCCCGCCGTCAAGCTGGTTAACTCGACTTTATATGACGCGCTGAAGGCGGGCGCCTCGGACATCCACTTGGAAAGCACGGCCGGCGGCCTGGCCGTCAAGTACCGGGTTGACGGCGTGCTCGATCACGCCACGTCCGTCAACGGCATCGAAGTGGCCGAGCACATCATCTCGCGCCTGAAAGTGCTGGCCGAACTCGATATCGCCGAGCGCCGCGTGCCGCAGGATGGCAGCTTCCGCGTGGAGTCGGGCGGGCGCGAAATCGACTTGCGCGTCTCCATCATGCCCAGCATCCATGGCGAGGATGCCGTCATCCGCATCCTCGACAAGCGCGCCATGATCGAGGCGTACGGTGCCCTGACGCTCGAAGCGCTGGGCTTTGACGCTCCATCGCTGGAGGCCTTGCGCGCGCTGGCGCAGGAAGCCTACGGCATGCTGCTCGTCACCGGTCCCACGGGCTCGGGCAAGACGACGACCCTGTACGCGGCGCTGACGGAAATCCACAACGGGCGCGAAAAGATCATCACCATCGAAGACCCCGTCGAATACCAGCTGCCCGGCATTTTGCAAATCCCCGTGAATGAAAAGAAGGGCCTGACCTTTGCCAAGGGCTTGCGCTCGATTTTGCGCCACGACCCCGACAAGATCATGGTGGGCGAGATCCGCGACCGCGAGACGGCGGAAATCGCCGTGCAGTCGGCCCTCACGGGTCATTTGGTGCTCACGACCGTGCATGCGAACAATGTGTTTGACGTGTTTGGCCGCTTCACCCACATGGGCATCGATCCATATGCGTTTGTCTCGGCCCTGAACGGCATCTGGGCGCAGCGGTTGATCCGCACCAACTGCCCTCATTGCGCCACCGACTACACGCCCGGCGATCTGGAGCTGGCCAGCGTGGGCCTGGTGCGCGCCGACGTTGATGCATATCAATTCAAGCAGGGCAAGGGCTGCGGCGATTGCCGCGGCACGGGCTACAAGGGGCGCCGCTCGATTGCGGAGATTCTCGTGCTGACCGATGAAATCCGCGAACTGATCGTCGATAAAAAACCGATCCGCCAGATCAAGGCGGCAGCATATGCGAACGGCACGCGCAGCCTGCGCCTGGCGGCTCTGGAACTGGTCAAACGGGGCGCCACCACCATCACGGAAATCAAGAGGGTCACCCTGCATGCGTAGCGGTTTTGCGAAGTTGAGATTGGGACAGGCACTGCGCCTGGGCGTGGCGGCGGGCACAGTGAGCCTGTGGCGCAGCAGCCGCTGGCGCGCGCCCGCCTGGACCTTGCTGGGCGAAGCCGCGTACGTACCCGATGGCACGCTGCATGGCGATTTTGCCGCCCTGGGACAGGCGCTGGAACAGGTACTGCCGGCGGGGCAATACGCGGGCTGGCCATTGTCCGTGGTGCTCGACGATGGGCTGGCGCGCCTGTGGCAGGTGGATGTGCCGCAAGGCGCCGCGCGCCTGGCCGACATCGAGGCGGCCGCCGCGCTGCGTTTCCAGTCGCTGTATGGCGATGCGCCCGGTTTGTGGCACAGCAGCAGCGCCTGGGATGCACGCGCACCGTTTTTCTGCGCCGTGCCGCGTGCGCTGCTGGCGCAGCTGACCCGCGTGGCAGCCGCACGCAAGCTGGCCCTGATTTTCATCACGCCGCAATTCGCGCGCCACTGGAACCGCTGGCACGGTGCGCTCAACCCGCGCGCCTGGTTTGGCCAGATGCAGGAGCAGACCCTGACCCTGGGCGTGCGGCACGATGGCCGCCTGCGCGCCGTGCGCGCGCTGCCCGTGCCAACGGGCGCGGGCCGGGATTGGCTGCTGCAGGCGCTGGCGCGCGAGGCGCTGCTGCAAGGCGTATCGGCGCCCGCGCTGCTGCAGCTATGCGGCACGGCGCCAGCGGGCTGGCTGGCGCCGGCGGGAGCGTTCCACTGTGAGGTTTTCTCCACGCCAGACGGGGAAGGCGCCTTGTCGCCAGCTGCCCAACTGGCCCACAGCGGAGGCGTGGCATGACGCGCCTCGATATCGATTTTGCGCCTCCCGGCTGGCGCCGCAGCCTGCACCGCGTGCCCGCGTGGACGTGGTGCGTTGGCGCGCTGGGCGTGGCGCTGACCGTCACGGCGGCATGGGCTGGCAGCGCCGCGCTGCAGCGCCAGCAGCTGCGCGAGGGGCAGTTCCAGCGCGCGCAGCAGCGCGTGATGGCCGCCACGCAGGGGCTTGCGCCGACACCGCAAGTGCCCATCGCGCCGGCGCAAGCGGCAGCCGTGAATGCCGCCATCCTGCAATTGAACCTGCCGTGGCGCGACGTGCAGGATGCGCTGGCCAGCGCCACGCCGCCCGGCATCGCGCTGCTGGCGCTGGAACCGGATGCGCGCAAGCGCGTGCTGAAGATCACGGCCGAGACGACGGGCAGCGACGCCATGGTGGCCTACATCGCGCAATTGAAGCAGCAGGAGCTGTTCGGCCCCCGCGTGCAGCTGCTGCGCCATGAAATCAATGCGCTCGATCCGAACAAACCCCTGCGCTTTCAGCTCGAAGCGCGCTGGGGCACGCCATGATGGCCATCGACCTGAATATCTTGCGCCTGCGCGCGCAACTGCTGCTGCGCCGCATGGGCGCGCCCGCCTGCCTGGCCGTGGCCTTGCTCGTGCTGGGCATTGCTTCCTGGGCCTGGACCTGGCAGCAGCGCGCCGTGGCGGCGCAGCTGGAAGCGCGGCCCTTGCCGCAGCCATCGCTGGCCGTGGCGGCCGTGGCACCGCCTGCGACGGCCAGCGAGAACCTGGCGCGCTTTTATGCCACCCTGGGGCAGCAGCGCCACGCCGAGCAGCAGGTCAAGCAGCTGTTCGACCTGGCCGCAAAAAACGGCTTGCTGCTGGCGCAGGGCGAATATAAAAGCGGCTACGACAAGGCCAGCGGAGTCGCCACCTGGCAGGTGACCTTGCCGCTGAAGGGCAGTTATGCGGCTGTGTGGCAATTCGCGCTGCAAGCGCTGCGCGCCGCTCCTTTCGCTTCGCTCGACGAACTGAGTTTTCGCCGCGAGCAGATCGCCGATACGCAACTTGAAGCGCGCTTGCGCCTGACGTTCTATTTGACGGATGGCTTGTCCGGCAATGCGGGAGAGGCGCCATGACGCCGCGCCATTATCTGATGCTGGCCGGCGTGCTGGGCGCGGGCGCCTTGCTGCTGTTCGGCGAGCGTCAGCCCGTGACCGAGGTGGCCGAGGCGGTGGAGCGGGCCGTCGCGCCGGCGCGCCATGCGGCCGTCAAGCAGCCATCCGCGCAGCCGGCCATCCTGGCCCTGCTGCCGCGCAGCGAGGTGGCGGGCGAGGAGGGCGAGACCTTTGGCGGCACCGATGGCGTCTTCCAGAGCCAGAACTGGAATCCGCCGCCGCCGAAAATGGCGCTGACGGCCGCGCCGCCGCCACCTCCGCCGATGGCGCCACCGCTGCCCTTCGTCTACCTGGGCAAGGCGGCCGCCGATGGCGCCTGGGAAGTGTTTTTGTCGCGCGCCGACAAGACGTATATCGTGCGCGCCAATACCGTCATCGATGGCGCCTACAAGGTCGTGACGATCGCGCCGCCCCTCATGACGCTCACTTATCTGCCGTTGAACCAGGTTCAGCAGCTCAACATTGGAGTACTCGATTGATGTCTCGTTCCTTTTCATCGCTGCCGTTGCTGGTACTGCTGGTGGTGCTGGCCGGCTGCGCCGGGCAGCAAGCCTACCGCGACGGGCGCGAGCTGATTGCGCAAGATCACATCCCGGCCGGCCTGCAAAAGCTGCAGGAAGCGCTGCAGCAAGACCCCGGCAATGCGCAATACCGCAGCGCCTGGCTGCAGGCGCGCGAACGGGCGTCCAGCACCCGCTTGCAGCAGGCCGAGCGCCAGGCGCAAACGGGGCAGGGCGAGCTGGCGCGCGCGGGCTTTTTGAGCGTGCTGGAAATCGACGCGCAAAACGAGCGGGCCAACAGCGGCTTGCGCGCGCTCGAACGCGCGCAGCGCCAAGGGAAATTGCTGGCTGATGCACGCACGGCGTTGGAGGCAAAACAATACGACCCGGCGCGCCAGCGCCTGAACGCCATCCTGACGGAGCAGCCGAACCATGCGGACGCGCGCGCGCTGCTGCGCGAGGTCGATGAAAAAACGGCGCCGCCCATCGTCGAATCGGGCCTGGCCAGGTCGTACAAGCAGCCGATCACCATCGAGTTTCGCGACGCGCCCCTGAAACAGGTGTTCGAGCTGATCGCACGCCGCTCGGGCCTCAATTTTGTCTTCGACAAGGACGTCAAGGCCGATGCGAAAACCTCGATCTTCCTGAAGAACAGCACGGTGGAATCGGCCGTCTACTTCCTGCTGGTGACGAACCAGCTGGAGCAGCAGGTGATGGATGCGAACACCATTTTGATCTACCCGAATGTGGCGGCCAAGCTGAAGGAATACCAGGAAGTGCTGGTGAAAACCTTCTTCCTGGCGAATGCGGACGCCAAGCAGGTGGCCAACACGCTCAAGACCATTTTGAAGACGCGCGACGTGGTGGCCGATGAAAAGCTCAACCTCGTCATCGTGCGCGACACGCCCGAGGCGATCCGCCTGGCCGAGCGCCTGATCGCGCTGCAGGACGTGCCCGAGGCGGAAGTGGTGCTGGAGCTGGAAATCCTCGAAGTCAAACGCAGCCGCCTGCTGGAACTGGGCGTGGCCTGGCCAACGAGTCTGACCCTGACGCCGCTTTCCACCTCGGGCGGGATGGGCCTGACCATCAATGACCTGAATAAGCTGAACCAGCGCAGCATCGGCGTGAGCGACCTGTCCGTGACGGCCAACATCAACAAGACGGACGGCGATGCGAACATCCTGGCCAACCCGCGCATCCGCGTGCGCAACCGGGAAAAGGCGAAGTTCGTCATCGGCGACAGGGTGCCGGTGGTGACCACTACCATTTCGCCGGGCACGGGCGGCTTTGCTTCGGAATCCGTCAGCTACCTGGACGTGGGCTTGACGGTGAACGCCGAGCCGACCATCTATTTGAACAATGAAGTGGGCATCCGCATCTCGCTGGAAGTGAGCAACCTGGGCGCGGCCACCACCACCAGGAGCGGCTCGACTCTGTACCAGATCGGCACGCGCCAGGCGTCGACCATGCTGCAATTGAAGGATGGCGAAAACCAGGTGCTGGCGGGCCTGATCAACAATGAGGAGCGCAGCTCGGGCAACAAGGTGCCGGGCCTGGGCGACATTCCCGTGCTGGGACGCCTGTTCGGCAGCAGCAAGGATGACAGCCAGAAGACGGAGATCGTGCTGTCGATCACGCCGCACCTGGTGCGCACGGTGCAGCGTCCGGAAGCGAAGGAATCGGAATTCTCGGCCGGCACGGAAGGCAGCTTCCGCCGCCGGCCCGACATGGCAGCCAAGGCGCCCACGCAAATGCCAGGCACGCTGATCGTGCGTTCCGGACCGTCGGCAGTCGGCATGCAGCCGGCGCCCGCGCAGCCGCTGATGGCGCCTGGCCAGGTGCCGCCGATTTTGCCACAGACATTGCCACAGACATTGCCACAGACATTGCCGCAGAGCGTGCCGGCGCCGGAAGTGGCGCCGTCGCCCGAGCCGGCCGCTTCGCCCCTGCCGATATCGTCCGGCCAGCCCGTGCCGTTGCAGGCGGCTCCCTTGCCGCTGTCGTCAAGCCAGCCGGTGCCGGTCGCCAAATGAGACTGGCGCGCACGCACGGCGGTTTTACACTGATCGAGCTGCTGGTAACGCTGGCCATCCTGGGCGTGCTGGGCACGCTGGTGGTGCCCGTCACGCAGGTGGCCATGCAGCGGCGCCAGGAGCAGGACTTGCGGCGCTCGCTGCGCGAGATCCGCCAGGGGCTCGACGCCTACAAACGGGCCGGCGACGAGGGCCGCATCCTGCGCGCGCCCGATGCCAGCGGCTACCCGAAAAGCCTGGAACTGCTGGTCGAGGGCGTCCCGGACCAGCGCAACCCGAAGCGCAGCAAGCTGTTTTTCCTGCGCCGCGTGCCGCGCGACCCGTTCAACGCAGACGCGGGCCTCAGCGATGCGCAGACCTGGGGCAAGCGCAGCTACGCCAGCGAAGCGGCCGAGCCGCGCGAGGGCGACGATGTGTACGATGTGTATTGCACCTCCGGCAAGACCGGCTTGAACAACGTGCCTTACCGTCTATGGTGAACCATGGCTGCTGAAATCCTTCCTGCCCGCAGGCGCGGCTTTACCCTGATCGAATTGCTGGTGGTGCTAGGCATCGTGGCGCTGCTGCTGACCCTGGCCGTGCCCCGTTACTTTCCCAGCCTCGACAAGGCAAAGGAAACCGTGCTGGCAGACAACTTGCGTAACCTGCGCACGACCATCGACCAGTTCCACGGCGATACGGGACGCTATCCCGATACTTTGGAGCAACTGGTGGAAAAGAAATACCTGCGTGCCATGCCCATCGACCCCATCACGGATAGCGACAGCAGTTGGCTCATCGTGCCGCCGCCCGACGACACGCCGGGCCAGGTGTATGACGTGAAAAGCGGCGCGCCCGGCAAGGACCGCAGCGGCACGCCGTTTGCCGACTGGTAGCGGCGATGCTTCGTTCTGCGCGCCGCCAGCGCGGTTTTACTTACCTGGGGCTGATCATCCTGGTGGCCATCTTGGGCCTGGTGGGCGCGGCTGGCTTGAAGATGGGTTCCTTGCTGCAGCGCCAGGCGGCCGAGCAGGAATTGCTCGACATCGGCGCGCAGTTTGCCGATGCGCTGCAGAGCTACGCGGGCGCCACGCCTGCCGGCCAGCCGCAGCAGCCGCCAAATCTGGCCGCCTTGCTGCGCGACCCCCGTTTCCCGCAGGTGCGCCGCCACCTGCGCAAGCTGTATGTCGACCCCATCACGGGACGCGCCGAGTGGGGCTTGCTGTACCAGCCCGGCAGCCAGGGCATCATCGGCGTGCATAGCCTGTCGCCGTCCGCGCCTTTAAAAGTGGGCAATTTCGAGGCCCGTTTCACCGGCTTCGAAGGCAAGTCGCAGCTGTCCGAGTGGCGGTTTGTCGTCGGCGGCCCCGTGCCGCCGGCGGGGTTGGCACTGGTGCCGGGAGACACAGCCTCGCCGCCCGCCTTGTTTCCTCCTGTCGCGCCAGCACCCGCCGCGCCCAAACCCGCGCCGCCCGAGCTGCTGGAGCCGGAGGAAGAGGCGGGCGCGCAGCAGGAAGCACCGAATCCGCTGTAACCATAAGTTATTAAAAGGCGATTGGGGAGAACTATTTTCATTAGGAAATTCTCCTACGCACGCAACCATTTCGTAGAAGAAATACTTATTTTAAATGAAATTTCAATAAAATAATTGCAAGTAATTTAATGTCTTTATGCTACCATCAAGCTTGGTACTTTCGGTACTAAAACGATGGCTGGCAGCATTTGGCTGTCATAAATTACTTTTAAGGGAAAGCTATGAAATTGAAATTTCTCGCGGCAGGCATTTTGGCTGCAGCATCATTCAGCGCATCGGCGGCCACCTACAATCTGGGTATCCTGGACCCGAGCGGCTTTGATACACGGGCGTCCATTACCACCAATTTCTCTGCCAATTCGGTAGTCGACGATTTGTGGACCTTTAAACTGCTGACGCCATCGTCGACGTCGTTCGGCGCATTGCAAACGTTTTCCGTTGCCGAAGGCGCGATCAGCAACTTCGCCGCAACACTGGTGGGCTATGGCGACCTGACCTTGACGTCGGTGGCCGGCATCCAGAGCCTGAGCTGGGCTGGTTCTTTGGCTGCAGGCAGCTACGAGGTGCGTGTTTCCGGCTTGAGTGGTTTGCAGAACGGCCAATACGTGGGCACGGTGTCCGCCCTGCCCGTGCCGGAACCGGAAACCTACGGCATGCTGCTGGGTGGCCTGGCGCTGGTCGGCATCGCTGCGCGCCGCCGCGCCCGCAAAGCCGTTTGATTTTTTCCCGGCCAGTATGACAAAACCCGCCGAGGCGGGTTTTTTTGTTTCTACAGCATGGCT
This sequence comes from Janthinobacterium breve, assembly GCF_051380895.1. Classification (NCBI taxonomy): domain Bacteria; kingdom Pseudomonadati; phylum Pseudomonadota; class Betaproteobacteria; order Burkholderiales; family Oxalobacteraceae; genus Janthinobacterium; species Janthinobacterium breve. Next base: position 15,967 of record NZ_JBNYXY010000017.1, read on the forward strand.
AGATGCGCGATTGTCACGCGTGGCGCTTGAAATCGCGGAAGCGGAATCCAACCAAAAAGAGGGTGGCAAAGTACGTGACGCCGCACAGGCTCACCAGCAGGGCCAGCGCGCCGGCCCGCAACAGCGGATGGGCTTGCATGGCGATCCAGTCGATGCGCAGGGCGCCGAAGGCAGCCACGCCACCCATCACGATGAGCGCCGGCAGCAGGCGCAGGAAGAACTTGGCCCAGCCCGGTTTCGGCTGGTAGATGCCGCGCTTGCGCAAGCCCCAGTACAGGAAGCTGGCGTTCAGGCAGGCGCCCAGGCCTATCGACAGGGCCAGGCCGGCCACGGCGATGTAGGGCACGAACAGCAAATTCATCAGCTGCGTGGCGATCAGCACGCCAATGGCGATTTTCACGGGCGTGCGGATGTCCTGGCGCGCATAGAACGCGGGCGCCAGGGTTTTTACGAGGATGATGCCGATCAGGCCCAGGCTGTAGGCCACCAGCGGTTCCGTCGACATGGTCACGGATTCGGCCGTAAACTTGCCGTAGTGAAAGAGCGTGGCGATCAGCGGCGTGGCCAGGGTCGCCATGCCGACGGCGGCGGGCAGTGCCAGCAGGAAAGTCAGGCGCAAGCCCCAGTCCAGCAGGGCCGAGTATTCCGTCTTGTCGCCATCCACATTCGCCTTCGACAGGCTGGGCAGCAAGATGGTGCCCAGGGCCACGCCCAGCATGGCGGTAGGGAACTCCATCAGGCGGTCCGCATACGACAGCCAGGAAATGCTGCCTTCGGCCAGGCGCGACGCGATGCTGGTGTTGATCATCAGGCTGATCTGCGCTGCCGAGACGGCGAAGACGGCTGGTCCCATCTTTTTCAGCACGCGGCGCACGCCGCCGTCGGACAGGCCGATGGCGGGATTGAGCGACAGGCGCGGCAGCATGCCGATCTTGATCAGGGCGGGAATCTGGATGGCTACCTGCAGCAAGCCGCCGACGAACACGGCAATGGCCATGGCGTAGATCGGCTGTTTCAAGTGCGGCGCGAGGAACAGCGAGGCGGCGATGAATGCCAAATTGAGCAACACTGGCGTAAACGCGGGAATCTTGAATTCGCGCCAGGTATTCAGAATGCCGCCGGCCAGGGCCACAAAAGACATGCAAGTAATATAAGGGAACATCAGCCGCGTCATCCACACGGCCGCATCAAAAGCGCCCGCATCCTTGGTCAGGCCCGTGGCGATGGCGTACACGAACCACGGCGCACCGACGATGCCGAGGAGGGAAACGAGCAGGGTGGCCCAGACCAGGGTGGTGGCCACATGGTCGGCCAATTGTTTGCTGGCTTCCTGGCCGTGCTGGTTCTTGTATTCCGACAAGATCGGCACGAAGGCTTGCGAGAACGCACCCTCGGCAAACAAACGGCGCAACAGGTTGGGGATGCGGAAGGCAACAATGAAGGCGTCCGTGTAGGCGCCGGCGCCAAAGGCGCGCGCGAACAGGCTTTCGCGCAATAATCCGGTTACACGGGACAGCATGGTCATGCTGGAGATGGCGGCGAGGGTTTTAAGCAAGTTCATGGGGGCAGATTATAGCCGCGCATGGCCCTGGAAAACGCTTAAAATATGGTAACAATCGCTGTTAATTCACCGTTGCCAAGCCCATTTTCAGGTGTTTTTGGCGTCACACACGGTTTTTTGATTTGCCCCCGCTTGAAAATATCGCTATAATCGAAGGCTGTACAGAATTCTGTTACGCAGACACTAATGTTTGACAGGCACTGGTTTGGCACACATGGTTCGGCAGACGCACAGAACGCACCGGTTGGCAAACACTAATGTTTGCAAACGCACTTTGACCCTGTTTTAGGAAATTCCATGGCAAATACCGCACAAGCGCGCAAACGCGCTCGTCAAGCAGTTAAGCAAAACGCACACAATTCGTCCCAACGTTCGACCTTGCGCACGGCTATCAAAGCTGCTCGCAAAGCGATCCAGGGCGGCGACAAGGCAGCAGCTGCTGCAATCTTCCAAGCATCCGTGTCGACCATCGACCGTATCGCTGACAAGAAGATCATCCACAAAAACAAGGCAGCTCGCCATAAGAGCCGTCTGGCAGCTGCTTTGAAAGCACTGTCCGCTTAATATTCGCCAGCAGGCAAGCCACCAAGGTGGCCTTGCCTGTGCCAGTACGCTGGCATTGGTTGAAAAGCAAAAACCCGCAGATTCGTTCTGGCGGGTTTTTTCGCGTGCGCGTGTGTTTTTTATGGTCATCTTCGGCCGCGTTTTCCGGCAGCGGCCCGCTGCCGGCCGTCACCCCTTAGTGCAAGGCGGGCAAGTTGCCGATGTTCATGCCTGGCTTGATGTTCTTTTGCTTGAACCAGCCCAGGTTCATTTCCAGCGCATAGCGCACGGGCACGGTCCTGGTGGAGCAATGGCTGTCGAGTGTATGCGCTTGCATGTCTTCGATGTTGACGATCTTGCCACTGGCGTCGATAAAGGCCACCGACAGGGGCAGCGGCGTATTTTTCATCCACATGCATTGCGTCGACGGGTTGCCAAAGACGAACAGCATGCCCGCATTCGCCGGCATCTTTTCGCGGTACATCAGGCCTTGTTCGCGTTGCTCTTGCGTGGCGGCGACTTCCGCCTGGATCAAGTGCATGCCGGCCGAGAGCTGCAAGCTCTTGCCTTGCGATGTTTGCGCTTGCGCAATGCTGGCGCACGCCATCAGGGCGATGGACAGGCTGAGACGGCGAAGGGAAGTTTTCATGGAGCGGGACGGTGGCTGCGAAGCGGCGATTAAGCCATGCCGGCAGCCGCCCGGTCAAGCTTGCTGCCTGGCCGTGCCGAAAGCGTGGGGTTACAGCAACATGCTTGTTACCGTAACCCCGGGAACTGCACTTATTTCACGGGCTTGCCTGCTTCAGCGGCCGGCTGCTTCGTCTTGTGCGGCTGGGGAATCAGGCGCGGCGCATCGGTTGCGGCCGAGGCCTTGCTTGATGCACCCGAACGCGCCGCATCCGTCGCGGCGGACGCGTTGACGGAAGCCGCTGCCGGCGGCACCGGCTTGATGGCATCGGTGGCGGCCGAGGCATGGCTGGCTGCCGATGCGGGTGGTGGTTTGACGGCATCGGTCGCTGCGGAAGCATGCACTTTGGCACCCGATTGCGCCAATGCGGCGCCGGCAAGCAGGGAGGCGGCCAGTGTCAATATTACTTTTGTCATCATCTTTCCTTTTCCGTCATGTTAAGGTGAGATGATTTTAATGCATTATCTAAAAATAAATAGTGCTTATTGGCAAAATTTTTGTACAGCAGCCACTTTTCTTGTCCTGCTCACGCTTTTCCAATCTTCTCGGCCGGCACTTCACACCATTCGCCAGGCAGCAGAGGGTGGCTGGCCAGCGAGAACGGGCCGATGGCGCTGCGCACCAGGCGCAGGGTGGGCAGGCCGACGGCCGCCGTCATGCGCCGCACTTGCCGGTTTTTCCCTTCTTTCAACGTGATCGCCAGCCACGAGGTCGGCTTGTCGGCGCGCGCGCGGATGGGCGGGTTGCGGGGCCACAGCCAGTCCGGTTCGGCAATGCGCACGGCCTTGCATGGCTTGGTGATGAAGTCGCCCAGGTCCAGCGGCGCCTGCAGGCGCGCCAAGCTGGCCGGGTCGGGCACGCCGTCGACCTGCACCAGGTAGGTTTTCGCTTCCTTGCGGTCGGGGTGGCTGATTTCGTGCTGCAGGCGGCCGTCGTCCGTCAGCAGCAGCAAGCCTTCGCTGTCGGCGTCGAGCCGGCCGGCCGGGTAGATGCCGGGAATGGTCAAATGGTCAGCCAGGGTGAGGCGGCCGTCCTGCGGCGAAAACTGGCACAAGACCTGGAATGGTTTATTGAAGAGAATGAGTGGCATGCTGATAAATGAATTGATGCAAACGATGGTGGCCGCTGGTTGGCGCCGCAAAAGCGTGGCGCCCTGTAAGATACTGGTGCATAATGTGAAACGCTGGTCTTATGTCTTATAGAAGACTCGGTGCCAGCGTGGCGATACGGTGCTTTTGCGCAGCGTTCTGCATTGCGATGCAGATGGCCCGGGTGTTCTTTCCTGCTAAAGTGCGTTGTTGCCGCCATGTTCGGACTTGTTTTTGTAAACTCTGCAACCGCAGAGCGCGTCGCCGGCCCGTGTTGCCTGCCAGCGGTGTGTCCCACTTCGGAGATCACGATGTATCAACATATCACTGTACCTGCTGACGGCCAAAAAATCACCGTCAACGCCGATTTTTCGCTGAATGTACCAGATAATCCCATCGTTCCCTTCATTGAAGGCGATGGCACGGGCATCGATATCAGCCCGGTCATGATCAAGGTGATCGACGCTGCCGTGGCCAAGGCTTACGGTGGCGCGCGCAAGATCAGCTGGATGGAAATCTATGCGGGCGAAAAATCGACGAATGTGTACGGTCCCGATGTGTGGCTGCCGGAAGAAACTTTGGCCGTACTGAAAGATTACGTCGTCTCCATCAAGGGCCCGCTGACCACGCCCGTCGGCGGCGGCATCCGCTCGCTGAATGTGGCGCTGCGCCAGCAGCTGGACCTGTATGTCTGCCTGCGCCCCGTGCGCTACTTCACGGGCGTGCCGTCGCCCGTGAAAGAGCCGGAAAAGACCGACATGGTGATTTTCCGCGAAAATTCGGAAGACATCTATGCCGGCATCGAATACCAGCAAGGCTCGCCCGAAGCCAAGAAATTGATGGATTTCCTGATCAATGAAATGGGCGTGACCAAGATCCGCTTCCCGGCTACCTCGGGCCTGGGCATCAAGCCCGTATCCATCGAAGGCACGGAGCGCCTGGTGCGCAAGGCCATCCAGTACGCGATCGACAATGACAAGCCATCCGTGACGATCGTGCACAAAGGCAACATCATGAAGTACACGGAAGGCGGTTTCCGCGACTGGGCGTATGCGCTGGCGCAAAAGGAATTCGGTGCCGAGCTGATCGATGGCGGTCCATGGTGCAAGTTCAAGAATCCAAAGACGGGCCGCGACATCATCGTCAAGGATTCCATCGCTGACGCGTTCCTGCAACAAATCCTGCTGCGTCCGGCCGAATACAGCGTGATCGCCACCTTGAATTTGAACGGCGATTACATTTCCGACGCGCTGGCGGCGCAAGTGGGCGGCATAGGCATCGCGCCGGGCGCCAACCTGTCCGACTCCGTCGCCATGTTCGAGGCGACGCACGGCACGGCGCCGAAGTATGCGGGCAAGGATTACGTGAATCCCGGTTCCCTGATCCTGTCGGCGGAAATGATGCTGCGCCACATGGGCTGGCTGGAAGCGGCCGACCTGGTCATTTCGTCGATGCAGAAATCGATAGCCTCGAAGCGCGTCACCTACGATTTCGCCCGCCTGATGGAAGGCGCGACGCAAGTGTCGTGCTCCGGTTTCGGCGACGTTATGATCGAGCACATGTAATACGAGGGGCAGGGCAGGGTGCAGCGCACCCTGCGGACGAAAAAAAACCCCGTTTGAAAACGGGGTTTTTCACATCTGAGGGCCGGCGATGCTTAGGCTGCTTGGATGTTGGAAGCTTGCTTGCCTTTAGGGCCTTGCGTGACTTCGAATTGAACTTTTTGACCTTCTTTGAGGGTCTTGAAACCGTTCATGTTGATTGCGGAGAAGTGAGCAAACAAATCTTCGCCGCCGTCATCTGGAGTGATGAAGCCAAAACCTTTGGAATCATTGAACCACTTAACTGTACCTGTTGCCATAAAAAGAACTTTCAAAATTAAAACAAATCACACGAGCCATAAAAGCAAGAAGCTTCTTGCCCCCTCCTCGACGTCTCACTTCTTATCAAGCTGTACATTACTGCAACAGTCGATACAGCATTGTTGGCGGAATAAATAATGAAGTCAAGCGCTTTTCCATCGATATTGACAAATTCTTCACGGCAACCAAAAAAGCAACTCTTGATTTTGACAGCAAGGTCGCCATCTGCGCACTATTAAGAAAACGCGTAAGATTGAAAACAATTGGAAAGGCGTAGATATTGCGCATGACAACCACTGTGAAAGCATTAGAATAAGCGTATGGCAACCAAGCACGACACAGAAACCCTGCTGGAGCGGCAGGTACTGAAGCCGCCACCGCTCTACCAGGTAGCCTTGCTCAATGACGACTACACCCCGATGGAATTTGTGGTGGCCATCATTCAGGAGTATTTCAACAAGGACCGTGAAACGGCGACGCAAATCATGCTCAGTGTTCATCGCTACGGCAAAGGAGTGTGCGGCGTGTTCTCTAAAGATATAGCGTGTACCAAAGTGGAGTTCGTTTTAACGCATGCGCGCAAGGCGGGGCACCCCCTGCAGTGCGTGATGGAGGAAGTATGATTGCGCAGGAATTAGAAGTTAGTTTGCACATGGCGTTTGTCGAAGCTCGGCAGGCACGGCATGAATTCATCACGGTTGAGCATTTACTGCTGGCACTGCTGGACAATCCCTCCGCTGCCGAGGTGTTGCGTGCCTGCGCGGTCAATATTGAAGACCTGCGCAAGACCCTCACCAATTTCATCGGCGATAACACGCCGACCGTGCCTGGCACGGGCGAAGTCGACACCCAGCCGACGCTTGGTTTCCAGCGCGTGATCCAGCGCGCCATCATGCATGTCCAGTCCGCCTCGAATGGCAAGAAGGAAGTCACGGGCGCCAATGTGCTGGTGGCCATCTTCGGCGAAAAGGATTCACATGCTGTTTACTACCTGCACCAGCAGGGCGTAACGCGCCTGGACGTGGTCAATTTCATCTCGCACGGCGTGCGCAAGGACCAGTCGACGGAAAGCGCGAAAGCCTCCGAAGGCGTGGAAGAAGCGCCCGTCGAGGGCCAGCCGAAGGAAAGCCCGCTCGACCAGTTCACGCAAAACCTGAACAAGGCCGCTGCCGAAGGCAAGATCGACCCCTTGATCGGCCGCGAGGAAGAAGTCGACCGCGTGATCCAGATCCTGTGCCGCCGCCGCAAGAACAATCCGCTGCTGGTCGGCGAGGCGGGCGTGGGCAAGACGGCCATCGCCGAAGGCCTCGCTTACCGCATCACGCAAAGCGATGTGCCGGAAATCCTGCAAAATGCCGTCGTGTATTCGCTGGACATGGGCGCCTTGCTGGCCGGAACCAAATACCGCGGTGACTTCGAGCAGCGCCTGAAAGCCGTGCTGAAACAGCTGAAGGACAATCCGAACGGCATCCTGTTCATCGACGAGATCCACACCATCATCGGTGCGGGCTCGGCCTCGGGCGGCACCCTGGATGCATCGAACCTGCTGAAACCGGCACTGGCCAACGGCCAGTTGAAATGCATAGGCGCGACCACGTACACGGAATTCCGCGGCGTGTTTGAGAAAGATCACGCCTTGAGCCGCCGTTTCCAGAAAGTGGACGTCAACGAGCCGACCGTCGAGCAAACCATACAGATTCTGCGCGGCCTGAAATCGCGTTTTGAAGAGCATCATGGCGTGAAATACTCGGCTTCAGCCCTGACGACGGCGGCCGAACTGGCGGCGCGCTTCATCAACGACCGCCATTTGCCCGACAAGGCGATCGACGTCATCGATGAAGCGGGCGCGGCGCAGCGCATTTTGCCGAAGTCGAAGCAAAAGAAAACCATCGGCAAGGCCGAGATCGAGGACATCATCGCCAAGATCGCGCGCATTCCGCCGCAAACGGTCAACCAGGACGACCGCAGCAAGCTGCAAACCATCGACCGCGACTTGCGCAATGTTGTATTCGGCCAAGATCCCGCCATCGATGCGCTGGCCTCGGCCATCAAGATGGCGCGCGCGGGCCTGGGCAAGATGGATAAACCGATCGGGTCCTTCCTGTTCTCCGGCCCGACGGGCGTGGGCAAGACCGAGGTGGCCAAGCAACTGGCCTTCATCCTCGGCATTGAGCTGATCCGTTTTGACATGTCCGAATACATGGAGCGCCACGCGGTCAGCCGTTTGATCGGCGCGCCACCGGGCTACGTTGGTTTCGACCAGGGCGGCTTGCTGACGGAAGCGATCACCAAGAAGCCGCATGCGGTCTTGCTGCTCGATGAAATTGAAAAAGCCCATCCGGACATTTTCAATATCCTGCTGCAAGTGATGGATCACGGTACCTTGACGGACAATAATGGCCGCAAAGCCGATTTCCGCAACGTGATCATCATCATGACCACGAATGCGGGGGCGGAAAGCTTGCAGAAAGCTTCGATCGGTTTCACCAATTCCAAGCAGGCAGGCGACGAGATGGCCGACATCAAGCGCATGTTCACGCCGGAATTCCGCAACCGTATCGACGCGACCATCAGCTTCCGCGCGCTGGACCAGGAAATCATCCTGCGCGTGGTCGACAAGTTCCTGATGCAGCTGGAAGAACAGTTGCACGAGAAAAAGGTCGAAGCCGTGTTTACCGAGAAGCTGCGTGCTTTCCTCGGCAAGAAAGGATTCGATCCGCTGATGGGCGCGCGGCCGATGGCACGCCTGATCCAGGATCTGATCCGCAAGGCCCTGGCCGACGAGCTGCTGTTCGGCCGCCTGGTCACCGGCGGACGGGTCACGGTCGACCTCGACGACAAGGACCAGGTCTTGCTGGAATTCCCGGAACCGCCCGACGCGGCGCCGACGGCTGCACCGGAAACGGTGGAAGTGGAGTAAGAACACCGAACCAAACCTACTGCGCGTCGCGATTTGCGGCCTCTGATGCTCACTGTGCTCTTGCACAGTTCCGCTTCTCGGCCGCAACTCGCTGCCGCTCGCTACGGTTTTGTTCGGCGTTCAGAGCGTTTCTGCTCTTGTCAAAAAACCCGCCCCACGCAAGTGGCGCGGGTTTTTTTACGTTTTTGTGGGCAATAAAGAAGGTTTTCTTTGGTCGTGCTTATGCCAGAATTGCTGTCCGGTATCGACATGATGTCCATGCCACCTCATCGCCCTGACCGCTATCTGGATGCTCACATGAAAATTTCCCACAATCTTACCTTGCTCCTGTTGTCCGCCGGTCTGCTCGGCAACGCTGTCGCTGCCGCCTCTCCCGCCACCAGCTATTTCCGTTTCCCCGCCGTACGCGGCGACACCGTCGTGTTCACGGCCGAAGGCGATTTGTGGAAAAGCAGCGTGCGCGGTGGCGCGGCGCAGCGTTTGACCACGCATCCCGGCTATGAAACGAACGCGGCGATTTCCCGCGACGGCCTGTGGCTGGCGTTTTCCGCCGCCTACGAAGGGGCGCAGGAAGCGTATGTGATGCCGCTGGCCGGTGGCTTGCCGCGCCGTATCTCGTATGACAATGGCGGCGTGCTGGTGCTGGGCTGGACGGCGCAGGGCGAGGTGCTGGTCAGCACGCAAAATACGGATGGCCCCGCCTCGCGCCGCATCGTCGCCGCCATCGATCCCGTGAAGCAGACGCGGCGCGTGTTTCCCGTGGCCGACGCCAACGATGCCGTGCTCGACGACGCAGGCAAGACGCTGTTCTTTACGCGTTTCGGCCTGGCCATGACCAACGACAATGTGCGCAACTACCGGGGCGGCGCGCATGCCACCCTGTGGCGCTACGCGCTCGACGGCAAGGGCGAGGCCGTGCGCATGCACACGGATGCTGCCGTGTTGGCGGGCAACAACAAGCGCCCCATGTGGTGGCAAGGCCGCGTGGTGTACATCAGCGACGAAGGCGGCAGCGACAACCTGTGGAGCATGCTGCCCGACGGCTCTGACCGCCGCGCGCTGACCAGCCACACGCAGTGGGACGTGCGCAATGCCTCCCTGGGCGATGGCAAGGTCGTCTACCAGTTGGGCGCCGATTTGCATGTGCTGGACCTGAATGTCCCTGCAACGGGCGCCTCGCAGCCGCTGGCCATCAGCCTCGTTTCCGACTTCGACCAGCAGCGCGCGCGCCAGATCCGTTCGCCGCTCGATACCTTGAGCAATGTGCAGGTGTCGGGCAAGGATGAGCGCATCATCCTCACCGCTCGCGGGCGCGTCAGCATCGCCGGCACGGGCAGCTTGCGTCGCGTCGATATCGCCATTCCAGAAGGGGCGCGGGCGCGCGATGCCGTCTTTTCCAGCGATGAGAAATCCGTGTTTGCCATCGTCGACACGAGCGGCGAAAATGAAATCTGGAAGTACGCCGCCGATGGCTCGGGTAAGGGCGAGCAGCTGACGACGCAGGGCGACAACCACCGCTGGAAACTGTATCCGTCGCCGGACGGGCGCTGGCTGGCGCACACGGATAAAAAGGGCCGCTTCTGGCTGCTGGATCTGGCGACTCGTGGCAACCAGCTGATCGACGACGCGGGCAAGGCGGGCGTGGACAAGCACGACGAAGTGCAATGGTCGCCCGACAGCCGCAACCTGGCCATCGTGCGCGTGGCCAGCAACGAGCAGCGCGAACAGATCGGCTTGTACAACCTCGCGTCGAAGCAGTTGCAATTCGTCACCAGCGACCGCTATACGTCCGGCTCGCCAGTGTTTTCGCCCGACGGGCGCTGGCTGTACTTCATGTCGGCGCGCAATTTCCAGCTGGCCAATGGGTCGCCGTGGGGCGACCGCAACATGGGACCCGTGTTCGACAAGCGCATCGGCGTGTATGCGCTGGCGCTGCAGCCGGGTAACCGTTTCCCGTTCCAGCCCGATGATGAACTGAGCCGCCCTGGCGTCAAGCCGGCCGAAACGGACGATGAAAAGGCGGCCGAACTGGCGGCGGAAAAAGCCCTGGAGAAAGCCGGCGGCAAGGGCGCAGTGAAAAAGGCGCCGGCCGCCTTGCCGGCCATCGTCAGCCAGGGCCTGGCCGAGCGCTTGTATGAAGTGCCGCTGGCGGCGGGCAACTACAGCGCGCTGGCCATGGATGACAAGCGCCTGTATTTCCTTGAGCGCGATAGCGGCGAGAACAAGTCCAGCCTGAAGACTCTCGCCATTGGCAATACCGGCTCCAAGCCGGAACTGCTGGTGGCCAATGTGCGCGAATTCGACCTGGCGACGGATAAAAAACATCTGTACTACAGGACAGCAGCGGCTACTGGCCCGGGCGAGATGCTGGTGATCGAGGCGGGCGCCAAGCTGCCGGCCGACCTGTCGAAGGCCAAAGTCAAAGTCGATGACTGGACGTTTGTGTCGAACCCGCGCCTGGAATGGAAGCAGATGTTCAATGACGCCTGGCGCTTGCACCGCGATTTCCTGTATGACGCGAAGATGCGCGGCGTGAACTGGAAGGCGGCGCGCGACAAATATGCGCCGCTGGTCGAGCGGGTCACGGACCGGGCCGAGCTCAATGACGTGCTGGGCATGATGGTGGCCGAAGTGGGCGCCCTGCATTCGCAGATACGTCCCGGTGAATTGCGCCGCACGGAGCAGGAAGGCACGCCGGCCGGCCTGGGCGCCGTGCTGGCGCGTACCAGCGACGGCTACCAGGTCGAGCATGTCTACCGCAGCGAAGCGGAATTGCCCTCGGCGCGGGCGCCCCTGTCGCGCCCCGACGTGGATGTGAAGGCGGGCGACGTGATCACGGCTGTCAATGGCAAGGACGTGCTGGCCGCACGCGATATCAGCGACCTGCTGCTGAACCAGGCCGACAAGCAGGTGCTGCTGCAGGTCAAACGGGGGAATGGCAAGGGGAGCGCGCCGCGCGCCGTCATCGTCACGCCCGTCAACATGGCGAAACAGACGGCGCTGCGCTATGGCGACTGGGAATTGAGCCGCGCCGAGCAGGTGGCGGCAGCTTCGCAGGGACGCATCGGCTACCTGCACCTGCGCGCCATGGGCGCGAACGACATCGCCTCGTTCGCGCGCGACTTTTACGCCAACATCAACCGCGAAGGCTTGATCATCGACGTGCGGCGCAATAACGGCGGCAATATCGACAGCTGGATCATCGAAAAACTGCTGCGCAAGGCCTGGGCCTACTGGGCGCCGCCGGGCGTGCAACCGTCGTCGAACATGCAGAACACCTTCCGCGGCCATCTGGTGGTACTGGTCGATGAACTCACGTACTCGGATGGCGAAACCTTTGCCGCCGGCATCAAGGCCCTGGGCCTGGCACCGCTGGTGGGCAAGCGCACGGCCGGCGCCGGCGTCTGGCTCAGCGACAATACGCGCCTGGCCGACAATGGCATGGCGCGCGTGGCGGAAAACGGCCAGTTCGGCATCGATGGCCAGTGGCTGATCGAAGGCGTGGGCGTGGTGCCGGACGTCGAGGTGGAAAATCCGCCGCACGCCACCTTCAATGGCGCCGACCGCCAGCTGGAAGTGGCGCTCGACATGCTGGCGAAAAAGCTCAGGGAGCAGCCGCGCCCCGCGTTCCAGGCGCAGCCCATACCCGCGCTGAAGTAAGGGGGCTACAGGCCGGTGCTGGCCTTGAACTGCTGCGCGCGGCGGCGCGACACCTCGATCACGCTGCCGTCCAGCAGGTGCAGGTCGAGGCCATCGGCGGCATTCGGCGCCACTTGCGCCACCTGCGCCAGGTTGACGATCTGGCGCCGGTTGGCGCGCAAGAACAGAGCGGGGTCCAGTCTTTCTTCCAGCTGGTTCAGGGTGCGCAGCATCAGCGGATGCTGCGTGCCGAAATGCACGCGCGTGTAGTTGCCTTCCGATTCCAGCAGGCGGATGTCGTCAAACGCGACAAACCAGCAGCGTTCCCCATCCTTGATGAAGACCTTGCGCGGCGCCGGTAGCGGCACGGCTTGCGCCCGCGCGCCGGCGCGCGCCAGCGCCGTGGCCAAGCGTGCGGCCTGCACGGGTTTTTGCAGGTAGTCGAGGGCGCTGACCTCGAACGCCTGCAGCGCGTACTGGTCGAAGGCCGTGCAAAAAATGACGTCGGGCGCGGCGTCGAGCGTGGCCAGCAGGTCGAAGCCGGAGCCGCCCGGCATCTGCACGTCGAGCAGCAGAAGGTCGGGCTGCAGTTTGCCGATCTGCGCCACGGCATCGGCCGCGCTGGCCGCTTCGCCCACGATCTCCACGGCGCCCCGCTGCACATGCGGCGCCAGCAGGCGCCGCAGCTCGGCACGCGCCAAGCGCTCGTCATCGACCAGCAGCACCTTGAGCGGCGGCGCGCTCATGGCTGCTCCGGCACGTACATGGTGGCGTACACCGAGCCCGCCTGCTGGCGCAATGCCAGGCTGGCGCGCTCGCCGCAGGCCAGCTGCAAGCGCTGTCGCGCATTGCGCAGGCCGACGCTGGTGGACGTGCCGGGTTCGCGCAAGGCGCCCGTGTTGGCTACCTCGATCTGCAGCATGGCGGGGCCGTCGGCAGGGCTGGCGCGCCGCGCCGCGATGCGGATGTCGGCGCCATCGGCGCTCGCTTCGACGCCATATTTGACGGCGTTTTCCACCAGCGTTTGCAGGGCCATGGGCGGCACGCGCACGTGTTCCAGGTCGGGCGCACTTATCTCGATCGCGAAGCTGACGCGCAGGCGTTCCTCGAAGCGTATCTGTTCGATGGCCAGGTAGGCTCGCACGGCATCCAGTTCGGTCGCCAGCGGCACCGTCGCATGCTGGCCCGATTGCAGCGCGTGACGCATCAGGCCTGCCAGCTGGTCGATCATGTGCGCGGCCGCCTCACGGTCTTCGAAGATCAGCGCGCGCACGCTATTGAGGCTATTGAAGAAAAAATGCGGGTTGACTTGCGCCTGCAGGGCACGCAGTTCCGCTTCCCGTCCGTGCAACTGCAAGCGCAGGGTTTCCGCTTCCAGGTGGGCGGCGCGGCGCAGCGACAGCGCGGTGAAGTAAAACACCGTCCAGGTCAGGAATACCCCGAACCAGAACAGCAGCGCACCGGGCAGCCAGGCCAGGCCGCGCAGGACATCGGGTGGGTACATGACGTGGAAGGCGGTCGTCACGCTGGCCGTCTGGATGGAGGCCAGCAGGGCCAATGATGGCACGATGCGTTTCCAGCGCAAGCCGTTTGCCGCCCAGCCGCGCCGACGCAGGATGCCGTGCCACAGGTGCGACAGCAGCAGCCCGCCCAAGGACCCCCAGCAGGCAATCGTCACGACAATGCGCAGCTGCGAGGAACCGCCATACACGCTGTTGAACAAGGCCAGGGCGCCCCAGCCGGCCAGCTGGAAGGCCCAGTACCAGTTGATCCTGGCCAGCAGCGGCGGACGGGGCAGGGGCGCGTTCATTGTCTAGTCCAGGAACTGTTCGATGCGCGCATACATCCAGTCCGGCTGGTCGTACATGATGAAGTGGCGCGCCGTGTCGGCCAGCGCGATCTGCACGCCGGGCAACTGGCGGTACTGCTGCTGGAAGGTGGCTTCGATGGCGGCGCGCGGCGCATAATCCTTGTAGGCGATCCAGGTGCCCAGCACCAGGGTGGGAGACTGTACTTTCGCCACTTCCTGGCGCAGGTCGCTGGCCATCAAGGTGCCCATGGCGCTGATGACCGTTTCGCGGTCCGAGCGCTGACCCCAACCGATGATGCGTTCCACGTCGGCCGGCGCGCTGACCATGGCCGCGACGGTACGGCGCTGGCTGGCGCTGGCACTGGCTGCATCCTGCGCCCGCATGGCCGATTGCATCTGCGTTGACATGGCTTGCAGCTGTTCCTGCGTGATGGAGGGCAACTGCGTCGCCCCCAGCGCCGGCAGCGAGTCGACGATTACCAGCTTGCCCGTCCGCGCAGGGTGGTCGATGGCCATTTTCAGGGCCAGGAAGCCGCCCAGGCTATGCCCGATGATGGCCGGCTGGCCCAGTTTGTTGGCGCCGATGTAGTCGGCCAGCTGCCGTTCCGCCTGCGCCAGCAAGTCGCCATCGATGGGTGCCACGCCGGCAAAGCCGGCCAGTGTCAGCACGTGGCAGGCACGCCCCGTTTTCGGTCCGCACAGGCGCGTCACCGTGCCCTGCCAGACTTCGCCCGAGGATGCCAGGCCGGGAATCAGGATCAGCGGGCGGCCCTGGCCCGTGACCTCGACCGTGAATGCCGCAGGCGCTGCTGCCTGGCTGGTGCCTGCCAGCAGCACGCTGGTGAGCAAGATCAATGTTTGCAGTGTTCGTTTCATGGGGTACTCCTCCTTGACGACCATGCTAGCGGCGCAGGCGCCCGGCAGCCAGCGCTGCGGGATGAGCGGCGGCATGGCGGGATGAGTGGTTCAGATCCACGCATCCTGATCCTGGCAGTGGTCGGGAAGGTAGGTCAGGTATTGCACCATGCGCGGCGTCGGGCCGCGGTTGGGCGTGGCGCAATGGGGCAGGGCCTGGTGCCAGATGATGAAATCGCCGGCCATGCCGTCGACGGGCACGGGCTGCAGGCTCTGGACGGCCCGTTCGCGCGGGGCAGTACCCGGCGGCAGCTGCTGCAGCCAGTCGGCGATGTGCCTCTGGAAGCCGGGCACGCAGTGAAAGGCGCCGTGCTGCGCCGGACAGTCGCTCAGGTACAGCATGCCTTGCAGCTTGAACGGAATCGGCTGTTGCAGGCTGACGTCCCAGTGCAGGGCGCTGCCAGGGAAACGGT
Source organism: Janthinobacterium breve (assembly GCF_051380895.1). Lineage (NCBI taxonomy): Bacteria > Pseudomonadati > Pseudomonadota > Betaproteobacteria > Burkholderiales > Oxalobacteraceae > Janthinobacterium > Janthinobacterium breve. The sequence continues at coordinate 31,406 of NZ_JBNYXY010000017.1, forward strand.
GCTGCGGCGTTTCCGGCGGATTGAAGCTTACCTTGTCGATGCTGGCGTAGATGCCGGTGCCGGCACCGGTGCTTGTGTCGTATAGCTGCTGATAGGCGTGGCGTACGTGCGCGCTGTGGCGGTTTTCCTCGAGTGCCCGATGGTCTGAAAACTGCAGCATCAGGCCCCGCTTGCCCGGGTGCGGCTGGTACCACGATGCCGCATCGTCGGGGCTGGCGCCCAGATAGTCCCAGATGGCAGTCCGGGCAGCGTCGCACTGCGCGCGCGGCACGGCACCGCGCAGCACCAGATAGCCGTGCTCTTCGAAATGACGCAGGTCGGCGGCGGACAGCACGTCCTGGTGCGCGCTGGCGGCGTGCGCCGGGCGCGCTCGCGTGCGCGCGGCGATCCAGTCGGTGTAGGCCGGCAGGGTCGGCCGTTGCTGATACAGGAAGTGCAGCGCGTCTTCCATCGAAATGCCGCGCGCGTACAGGGCTTTGATGTCCTGGTGGTCGCGCGCCAGTCCACTGGCGCCGGCAGCGCCGCCGTGTCCCGTGCAGCGTTGCCATAAATCGTGCAGGTGAGGCCAGTCGTCCATGGTGTGGTGGGTGGTTGGGTGTTAGCCGGCGCGCAGGCGGCGCCACAGGGTGGTGCGGCTGATGCCGAGGTAATGGGCGGCGGCGTCGCGGCGCCCGCCGAAGCGCGCCAGCACGGCGCTGGCGCTTTCGTCTTCCAGGCGCAGCGGCACGGTGGCGGCCGGCGCCGGCAGCAGCGCCGCCGTGCCGGCAGCGTTGGCCAGTTCCGGCGCCACGCCCAGCACGAAGGCGGGCGTCAGCGCCTGCAGCGGTTCGGCGGCCAGGAACAGGGCCAGCCGTTCGGCCAGGTTGCGCAGTTCGCGCACGTTGCCGGGCCAGTCGTAGCGTCGCAGCAGCGGCGCGCAGGCATGGATTTCCGCGTGCAGGTTGGGGTGCGGACGGGCGCCCAGCGCGGCCAGCGCGTTTTTCAGCGACCATTCGGCCAGGCCGGGAATATCGCTGGCGCGTTCGCGCAAGGCGGGTAAATGCAGGCGCAGCACGGCCAGGCGGTAGAACAGGTCGGCGCGGAAGCGTCCTTCGCGGATGCGCTGTTCCAGGTCGCAATGGGTGGCGCTGATGATGCGCACATTGATGGCGATGGGCCGCGTGCCGCCCACGCGCACCACTTCGCGCTCTTCCAGCACGCGCAGCAAGCGCGTTTGCAAGGCCAGCGGCATTTCGCCGATTTCATCGAGGAACAGGGTGCCGTGGTTGGCCGCTTCGAACAGGCCCGCATGGCCGCCCCGGCGCGCGCCCGTAAAAGCACCGTCCTCGTGGCCGAACAGCTCCGATTCGAGCAGGGATTCGGCGATGGCGCCGCAATTGATGGCGATGAAGGGCCGGTTCGCACCCAGGCTGCGCGGGCTTTCGCGGTGGATGGCCTGCGCCACCAGTTCCTTGCCGCTACCCGTCTCGCCCTGGATCAGCACCGTGGCCGGCGAGCGGGCATACAGCACCACCGACTGGCGCAGCGTCTCCATCGCTTCAGATTCGCCGCGCAAATCGTGCAGGCCATGGCGCGCGCGCAGGGTGTCGGCCACCACCGCGCGTCGTCCCCGGGTCGATTCGATCTGGGTCAGGCGCGCCAGTTCCAGCGCGTCGTCGAAGGCGCGCCGGATGGCCGTGGCCGAATACACGAAGACGGCGGCCAGTCCCGCCTCTTCGGCCAGGTCGGTGACGAGGCCCGCGCCGACGACGGCCTTGACGCCGGCCGCCTTCAGTTCGTTGATCTGCGCGCGCGCGTCTTCCTCGGTGGCATAGGTGCGCTGGGCAATCTGGAAGCCGAAGGTGGCGGCGAATTCGGCCAGTTCCGGCATCGGGTCCTGGTAGGTGACGACGCCGATCTGCGGCGAGATGCGCCGCGCGCGCGCCAGCGCTTGCATCACGTCGTAGCCGCTGGCCTTGGCGATGATGACGGGCACCGACAGCCGGCCTTTCAGATAAGCGCCGTTCGAGCCGGCCGCGATGACGGCGTCGCAGCGCTCGGTGGCCATGCGTTCGCGGATGTGGCGCACGGCGTCGTCGAAGCCCAGGTTGATCGGCTCGATCGTCGCCAGGTCGTCGTATTCGAGCGTGATGTCGCGGAACAGGTCGAACAGGCGCGAGACGGAGACGGTCCAGATGATGGGTTTGTCGCGGTGGTCGAGCGGAGGTTGGGGAGGGCGGCGCATGCTTTATTCTAAACGATTTGTTTCATTTTATTGTCATGCAACGGCTGTGCAACGGGCGTGTTGCAAGTGGTCTGTGGTGTTTCAGATATTGCCAATAAGGAATATGAAAAAACCCCCGGAAACTGGTTTATGATCTAGCAGCACCGTGATGCTTGGAAAAATGTTTTGCCCAGGCGCCTGTTTATCTCGTCCTTAACCGTCCCATGGTGTCCATGAACCGCGTACCGACCAGTCCCGATTTCATCGCCGATGCCTTGCAGCTGATCGCCTTGCCCGCCTGCGCCTGCGATGCTTGCGGCATGGTGGTCGCGGTGAATGGCGCCTTGAGCGCCTTGCTGGGCAGGGATGTGTCGGGCCGGCTGCTGGCCGACTGTTTTACGGACGCCTACCGCGCGTCGAGTGCCAGCATGCTGCGTGGCGCGCTGGGTGCGGCCGGGCGCGAACGGCACTGGGACAGCAGCCTGGAGGGAATCGATGCCGCCATCGCCGTGCAGGTATGGGCCAAGCCGCTGCAGGTGGGCGATGGTTTGCCGGGCGCGACTCTGGTGTTTGCCGATATCAGCGTGCAGCAGCGCGACCAGCAAGCCTTGCGCAAGACCTTGCTAGAACAGCAGGCCATCCTGGAAAGCGCTGCCGTCGGCATCATGTTTTCCAAGGGCGGCTTCATCGAGGAGTGCAATATCCGCGCCGCCGAGATGCTCGGCTATGCGCGCCACCAGTTGACGGGCATGCCGGGCGCGGTGCTGTACCGCTCCGCCGAGCATTGCCGCCTCCTGGGGCTGGAGGCGGCGCCACTGCTCTCGAAGGGCAAGCCGTACCGCACCGAACTGGAATTGCGGCGCCAGGACGGCACGCTGTTCTGGAGCCGGCTGCACGGGCGTGCTGTCGATCCCTTGAATACGCATGACGGCACGATATGGATTATCGAAGATATCAGTGATCACCGGCGCGATGAAGACCAGCTGCGCCGCGCCATGCTGGAAATGCAGGCCGTGATGGACAACGCGCCGCTGGCCATCGGTTTTCAGCGCGACAAGGGCGTGCTGCGCTACAACCGCCGCTTTGCCGAATGCTTTGGCTTTGATGGCGACAGCGGCGTGGGCCTGGCCGTCGCCGACCTGTACCCGTCGCGCGCGGCGTATGAGAACGTGGTGCGGCAAGCGTCGCCCCTGCTGCGGCGCGGCCAGCCTTTCCAGGGCGAGATGGAGATGCGCCGCCGCGACGGCTCCACTTTCTGGGCGCTGGCGTATGGTTATGTACTGAACCCCGAGAGCCAGGTCGACCGCGGGCTGCGCGACACGATCTGGATCTTCGACGACCGCAGTGCGCAGAAGGCGGCCGAGGAGGCCACGCGCCAGCTGATGCTGGAGCAGCAGGCCATCCTCGACAATGCGTCCGTCGGCATCCTGTTTTCGCGTTCGCGCCTGGTCTTGCGTTGCAATCCCCGCTTCGCCGAAATGTTCGGCTACGCGCAGGAGGAGATGACGGGCTTGCCCGCCGCCGAGCTGTTTCCCTTGCCCGCTGCCTACGCAGAGTTTGGCGTGCAAGCCACGCCACTGCTGGGGCAGGGCTTGCCGTACGAGCAGGATGAAGTGCTGTTCCGCCGCCGCGATGGCAGCTTGTTCTGGTGTCGCATTCGAGCCAAGGCAGTCGACCAGGCGCACAGCGAGCAGGGCACGATCTGGATACTCGAAGACGTCACGGACAGCCGCCAGGCGCAGATGGAGGTGGCGGCCATCATGACGAATGCCTCGGTGAGCATCTTGTATACCAAGAACCGGCTGATTACGCGCTACAACCTGGGCTTTGCCGCGATGTTCGGCTACAGCGGCGACGAGGCGCTGGGCCTGCCCGGGCGCGCGCTGTACGTGTCGCAGCAGTCCTACGAGTTGCTGGGCGCGGCAGCCTTCCCCTTCCTGTCGGTGGCCAAGCCGTTCCAGACGGAAGTGGAAATGATGCGCCGCGACGGCAGCACCTTGTGGGCGCAGCTGATCGCCTATGTGGTCAATCCTGACGATCCCGGTGCAGGCACCATCTGGATTATCGAGGACCGCACGGAAGCGAAGCGCGCCGAAGAATCCTTGCGCAATGCGCTGCTGGAAAACCAGGCCATCCTCGACAGCGCCGTGCTGGGCATCTCGGTGGTGGAGGGCGGCTACAATTTGCGTGCCAACAGCAAGATGGAAGAGCTTTTCGGCTATGGCCCCGGCGAGATCAACGGCCTGTCGGTGCAGGCGCTGTATCCTGACACAGCGGCGTGGAAAATGGCGCGCGGCGAGACGGCGCGCGATTTCGGCGCGGGCCGCGTGCACATGTCGGAATACCAGCTGGTGCGCAAGGATGGTAGCCGCTTCTGGGCGCGCCTGTCCGGCCGGCCGTTTGACCTGGCGCATGTGCATGGTCGTTCCGTGTGGCTGGTCGACGACGTGACGGCGCGCCGCGAGGCGGCCGAGGCGGTGCGTCGTGCGCGCGACGAACTGGAACTGCGCGTGCACGAACGCACGGCCGAACTGGCCGGCGCCAATCTGCTGCTGCAGGGCGAGATCGCCGAGCGGCGCCAGGCCGAGGCGCGCGTGCATCACATGGCCTACCACGACAACCTGACGGGCTTGCCGAACCGCGCGCTGCTGTCGGACCGCCTGGAACGGGCCATGCTGTCCTCGCAGCGCTCCGGGCGCAAGCTGGCCGTGATGTTCATCGACCTGGACCGCTTCAAGACCATCAACGATTCGCTGGGCCACATGACGGGAGATTTGCTGCTCAAGGAGGTGGCCGGCCGGCTCTGCCGCGCGGTGCGCGCCAGCGATACGGTGGCGCGTTTGGGCGGCGATGAATTCGTTGTGCTGGTGCCCGGCATCCGCGACACCGACGAAGCGTCGCGCGTGGCCGAGAAGATCATCGAGGCGCTGACGCCCGCCTTTCCGCTCGATGGCCATGTGCTGCACGTCACGCCGTCGATCGGCATCTGCGTGTATCCGGACGATGGCGGCGATGTCGACACCCTGATGCGCCATGCCGATGCTGCCATGTACCACGCCAAAGGCAGTGGCCGCAATAATTATCAGTTCTTCACGCAGACGATGAACCAGGCGGCGGCCCTGCACTTCGACCTGGAAAGCAGCTTGCGCACGGCGCTGGCGCTGCAGCAGTTTGAACTGTTTTACCAGCCCATCATCGATATCGCCACGCGCCGCCTGCATGGCATGGAAGTGCTGCTGCGCTGGCGCCGTCCCGGCCATGGCCTGGTGCTGCCTGACCGCTTCATTCCCATCATGGAGGAAAACGGCTTGATCGTACCGGTGGGCGAATGGGTCATGCGCCAGGCGTGCGAGCAAAGCATGGCCTGGCAGCGCCAGGGCTTGCAGCCCGTGCCCCTGGCAGTGAACCTGTCGCCGCGCCAGTTCATGCACAAGGGCCTGGTGGCGGCGATCGGCGCCGTGGTGCGTGAAACGGGCATCGACCCGGCGCTGCTGGAATTCGAGATCACCGAGACGGCGCTGATGCAGCACGGCGAGCATACCCTGGAGATTCTGCGGCAGATCAATGGCATGGGCCTGCGCCTGTCGATCGACGATTTCGGCACCGGCTATTCCAGCCTGGCCTACCTGAAGCGCTTCCCCGTGAAAAAGGTCAAGATCGACCGTGCCTTCATCAAGGACCTGGAACACAGCGCGGAAGACCGCGCCATCGTGGCCGCGATCATCGCGCTGGCCGACAGCCTGCAATTGTCGACCGTGGCCGAGGGGGTGGAGACGGAAGAACAGTTCGCCCTGCTGCAGGCGAACGGCTGCCGCTATGCGCAGGGTTATCTGTTCTCGGCGCCCGTGCCGGCGGCGAATGCGCAATCGCTGCTGGAACGCGTGACATAAGCTGCTGCGCGTCGGTATAGGTAGCCCGCGATGCTCACCGTGCGCGAGCACGGCTGCGCTTCTTGGTCACCTCTCCCTTCCGCTCGCGACGCTTCTGTCAGGCGTTCTGGAATGATTAGCCGATGGTGGCGATGACGGGCGCATGATCGGACGGCTGTTCCCACTTGCAGTGGTCCACCTTCGATGATGCCCGCATCGCTTAATCGATGGTTGCCACAACCGGCGCATGGTCGGACGGCTGTTCCCACTTGCGGGGCACGCGGTCGATCACGCAGGCCGTGCAGCGTGCCGCCAAGGCTGGCGAGAGCAGGATATGGTCGATGCGCAGGCCCTTGTTCAGGCGGAAGCCCAGTTGGCGGTAATCCCACCAGCTGAATGATTTTTCCGCCTGCTCGAACAGGCGGAAGGCGTCCGTCAGGCCGATGTCGAACAGGCGCTGCAGGGCGGCGCGTTCCTTGTCCGAGACCAGCACCTGGCCGGCCCAGGCGACGGGGTCGTGCACGTCGCGGTCGTCGGGCGCGATATTGTAGTCACCCACGACGGCCAGCTGCGGGTGCTGCAGCGCCTCTTCGGCCAGCCAGTCGTGCAGGGCGGACAGCCAGCCCAGCTTGTATTCGTACTTGTCCGAATCGACGCTCTGGCCGTTCGGCACGTAGGCGCAGACGACGCGCACGCCGCCTATGGTGGCGGCCAGGATGCGCTGCTGCGCATCTTCATAGCGCGGGTTGTTCTTCACCACATCGGTGATCGGCAGCTTCGACAGGATGGCCACGCCGTTGTAGGTCTTCTGGCCGCTGAAGACCACCTGGTAGCCGGCCGCCTCGATCTCGGCGACGGGGAACTTGTCATCCGTGAGCTTGGTCTCTTGCAAGCAGAGTATGTCGACCGGGTTGTCTGTCAGCCACTGCAGCACTTGCGGCAGGCGCACTTTGAGCGAGTTGACGTTCCATGTGGCGAGTTTCATGGGAAAAATCCTTGCGTGAATAGGTATCGATAGGCGCGAATCTTACCGCATGCGTGTCGCCGGCGTCCTGCTCCCCGCTTGCCGAGCGTATGCTTTATTTGCTTACAGGGAAAAAGAATGTTAATAAAGTATTTATATTTAACCAATCGTGGCGCATGAATATTATGTTTTTGTGTATCATTGATCAACCCCTATGTTTGATTTGGCATAAGTGGCTGGCGTGACAGGCTGCGTCTCGCCATTTAACGCGACAAAGGTGTAAAGTTTCTCGCTAAAACGCGATAAAAACTACTAAAATGGCACAATGTAACAACTGTGTCACACGGCTTTGTTACAGCCAAGTTTAGAACCGAACAGGAAGCAGTTGTAATTAGTTGTAATTGCTATTCCGATTACATGACCACTGTGCCCGGGGCGGAGCGTCAATTCCGTTCTTGGCGCCGCCAGACTTGTTATATAAATTGCAGTACTATATCTATGAGACTGTTTTGCGACATCAATAGATGGTACTATTTTGAAATGTTGCAGTTTTAATAGTGAGACTTGCGCGTAGCATTTGCAAAGGAAGAAAATGCGAACTGCATTTGAAGCGTGGGCGCAGCGTGACGGCCACATTGTGCGGCGAAGAGAAGATAAACCGGATGAGTACCTGATTTTCGAGACCCAGCGTCGCTGGGTTATCTGGCAGGCAGCTCTGACGCATGGCAAGACGGCGGCCAAGCCGCGCGTGAGCGCGGCCGAAAAGGCGGCGAAAGCCCAGCGCGCGCTGGAAATGTCCTCCGATGAAGCGATCGTGCGCAACAAGGTGCTCAATGAGGTGCTCGACGCCTTCGGCGGCGCCGATGGCGCTGCCGGCATGGAAGGCATACTGAAAGTGATCCAGGGCCTGAAGATGAAGCAGAAGGCACTGGCCGACGACAAGAGCGAAGATTCTACGGCTTGAGGGGACGGCGATGCGTTATCGGCACTACAAGGGCGGCATTTATGAACTAGTGTGCGAAGCCACGCTGGAAGCAGATCTGACGCCGATGATCGTGTATCGCGCCGCGGACGGTTCCATCTGGACCCGGCCGAAAGACGTGTTCTTTCAACTGATCGAAGTCGAAGGCGTCATGGTCCAGCGTTTCGCTCCCATCAACTGATGGCCGCCTGCGTGCGTGCCCGGGATTATTTCATGCGTCAATTGCTGCCTGCCGCTTTGGTGCTGGGCTTTGCCTGCACCGCGGCGCATGCCGAAACCATCGGTTCGGTCGACACGGTGTTCAAACTGATCGGCCCTGACCACAAGATCGTCGTCGAAGCCTACGACGATCCGCGCGTCGCTGGCGTCAGCTGCTACCTGTCGCGCGCCAAGACCGGCGGCATCAAGGGCGCCGTCGGCCTGGCCGAAGACAAGGCCGATGCTGCCGTGGCCTGCCGCCAGGTGGGGCCGCTGCAATTCAAAGGCAAGCTGCCGCGCCAGGAAGAAGTGTTTACCGAGCGTGCCTCGATCTTCTTCAAGCATGTGCGCGTGGTGCGCATGGTCGACAGCAAGCGCAATGCACTGGTCTACCTTGTGTATTCCGACCGCCTGATCGAGGGCAGTCCGAAAAACAGCGTTACCGCCGTCGCCGTGCCCGGCGACCAGCCGATTCCCGTCCGTTAAGCGAGCCAGCCATGCGTGTCCCATCGTCTGCCGCCCTTGCCGCCAGGACGCTGCTGCTGTTTGGCCTGGGCGGCTGCGCCACGTTGACTGGCAACACCGAGCAGATGGTGCTGGTGCAGACCATCCAGGACAACCGCGAGCTGAACGGTGCCGGCTGCATCCTCAGCAACGACGTGGGCAAGTGGTTTGTCACCACGCCGGGGCGCATTACCATCCGCAAGAGCCAGGAGCCTTTGACAGTCGACTGCCGGAAGCACGGTTCGCCCGCCATCGCCACGGACGACCATATCGATCCCAAGCTCAATGGCAGCATCTGGGGCAATGTCATCCTTACCCTGGGCGTTGGCTATTTCGTCGACCGCAACACGGGTGCGGGCTTTGACTATCCATCGATTTTGACCATCGTCATGCAGGACCCGGCCCGTTTGCCGCCACCGCCCGCGCCGGTTTCCGCGCCGCCGCCAGCGGCCGCCGTGCCAGAAACGGTGGTGCAGCCGAAGGTGGCGCCATCGCCTTTGCCCAATCCCGTCGTCTACTGATTCATCCGCCACACATGAAAAAACCGCCAGGTCTTGCGACCATGGCGGTTTTTTTTTGTTTCGCGACGCCGATAGCGCAGGCGCTACCGGCAAGGCGTCAACTTACACGCGGTTGATCAGGAACGTCGTCAGCAGGGGTACTGGGCGACCGGTCGCGCCTTTTGCGCCACCCGATTTCCATGCCGTGCCGGCGATGTCCAGATGTGCCCAGGTGTACTTCTTGGTGAAGTTTTCCAGGAAGGCCGCTGCCGTGACCGAACCGCCGCCTGGCGTGCCGATGTTGGCCAGATCGGCGAAGTTCGACTTCAGCTGCTCGTTGTACGCCTCTTCGATCGGCATGCGCCATGCCGTGTCGCTGGACTGTTTGCCGGCTGCCAGCAGTTCATTGGCCAGCTGGTCATGCGCCGCATCGCTGCGCGTAAACAGGCCGCTGTTGTGGTGGCCCAGGGCGACGACGCAAGCGCCCGTCAGGGTGGCGATATCAATCACGGCTGCCGGCTTGAAGCGTTCGGCGTAGGTGAGTGCGTCGCACAGCACCAGACGGCCTTCGGCGTCGGTGTTCAACACTTCGATGGTCAGGCCGTTCATCGAGGTGACGATGTCGCCCGGCTTGGTGGCGCGGCCCGACGGCATGTTTTCGCACGCGGCGATGACGCCGATGACGTTCAGCTTCAGATTCATTTCGCCGATGGCGCGGAAGGTGCCCAGTACCGAGGCGGCGCCGCACATGTCGTACTTCATTTCATCCATGCCAGGACCGGCCTTGATCGAAATGCCGCCCGTGTCGAAGGTGATGCCCTTGCCGACCAGGACCACCGGCGCATCCTTGGCCTTGCCGCCCATGTGTTTCAGGACGATGAATTTCGGCGGTTGCTCGCTGCCGTTGGTGACGGACAGGAAGCTGCCCATTTTCAGCGCTTCGAGCTGTTTGCGGTCCAGGATTTCGACTTCGAACTTGTAATCCTTGGCCAGCTGCTTGGCCGTGTTGGCCAGGTAGGTCGGATTGGCGATGTTCGCCGGCAGGTCGCCCAGGTTGCGCGTCAGGTCGGAGCCATTGGCAATGGCGATGGCTTGCGCCAGCGCGCCACGCGTGGCGGCCGTTGCCGGAGCCGCCAGGACGATCTTGCGCACGCCTGCTGGCGCCGGATCTTTTTTGCTTTTTTGCGAGTCACAGCGGTATTCGCCGTCATGTGCGGCTTGCACCACGCAACGGATTGCCCAATTTACGTCGCGCTCTTTCACTTCCGTCAGCGGTAATGCGATAATGGCGTCCGCAGCGCCCAGCGAACCGAAAGCCTTGAGGGCCGCTTGTACACCGGTAGCGAAGCTTTTTTCGCTGACAGTTTCATCGCTGCCCATGCCTACCAGCAGAACACGTTCGGCGGCGACGCCATCGACTGCGCGCAGCAGCAAGGTGCTGCCAGGCTTGCCGCTGATGTCGCCGGACTTCAGCGCAGCCGAAATCGCACTCTTGCTGTCCAGCGATTTTGCCGCTGGCGACAGTTTTTTGTTTTCGAATACCGCAACCGCGATGCATCCGCTTTTGGCCGTGCCGAGGGTGCTCTTGGTATCGAATGCTTTTATGCTAAAGTCCATTTGGTTCTCCGTTTTCATTTACTAGTAACGTGTTACTCAACTAACTGACCCGAATTATAAACTCCGAATGATCTTTCAACGCGCCCTTCGACGTGAATTGGCTAGTGCCGCCGGGGCCACCTTCACTGTTTTGTTCAGCATCCTGCTCACCTGGATGCTGATCGGCATTCTCGGCAAGGCGGCGGGCGGCAAGATCGCGTCGGCCGACGTCATGTCGCTGATGGTTTTTTCCGCCCTGATGCAACTGCCCACCATCATCATCCTCACCGGATTCATTTCGGTGCTGATGGTCGTTACCCGCAGCTACAAGGAATCGGAGATGGTGGTGTGGTTCGCTTCCGGCCTGAGCCTGTCGCGCTGGATCTGGCCGGTCCTGAGCTTCGGCCTGCCGCTGGTGCTGGCCACCGGCGTCCTGAGCCTGTACGCCACGCCGTGGGCGCAAAAGAACAGCGATGAATACGTGGCGCGCTTTGAAAAGCGCGAAGACCTGCAGAAAGTCACGCCGGGCCAGTTCCGCGAATCGGCCGGCAGCAACCGCATCTTCTTCGTCGAGGGTGCCAGTGGCGAGAAGAACGTGGTGCAGAACGTCTTCGTCAATACCGTCGATGAGAAAGGCAGCGCCGTCGTCGTCGTCGCCAGGGAAGGCGTGATCAATACCGACGCCAAGGGCGAACGCTTCCTGGTGCTCAAGAGCGGCCGCCGCTACCAGGGCGTGCCGACGCAAGCGGACTTCCAGACCATGGAATTCGAGCAGTACATCATGCGCATCGAGAGCAAGCAGCAGGAACTGGGCGCGGAACTGGGCGTGCGCGCCATGAGCACCATGGCGCTCGTCGCCGATCCGAATCCCTACACCATGGCCGAACTGCTGTGGCGCGTCAGTGCGCCCCTGATCGGCCTGATGCTGATCCTGCTGGCCATTCCGCTGGGCTTCGTCAACCCGCGTGCCGGCAGTTCGGCCAACCTGATCGTGGCTTTGCTGATTTTCTTTACGTATAGCAACCTTATCAAGGTTGTCGAAGCGAGCGTGAAACAGGGGCGCATGACATTTGGCCTGGCCTGGTGGCCGCTGCACCTGCTGGCGGCACTGGCCGTGGTGGCGCTGTTTGCATGGCGCCTGAATGTGAATCACCGCTATCATCCGCTGGTCCTGCTGGCGTCCTTCAAGCGCGCGCGCCGCGCCGGCAAACCAAGTAAAGCGGCATCGAAATGAAGATTTTACAGCGCTATTTTGCAGTCTCGATATTCCAGGCGGTGCTGTTCGTGCTGCTGGCCTTCCTGGCGCTGCAAGCCTTCATCGACCTGACGGGCGAGTTGCCCAAGGTGGGCCGTAACGGCTACACCATCGAATATGCCTTCCTGTATGTGCTGGTGCTGGTGCCGGGCCATGTGTACGAGGTGATGCCGATCGCGGCGCTGATCGGCACGATCTACACGATGGCGCAATTTGCGGCCAGTTCCGAATTTACCATCATGCGCGCCTCGAGCATGTCGACGGCGATGGCGGCCGGTTTCCTGTTCCGCATCGGTATCGTCTTCGTGGTCATCACCTTCATCTTCGGTGAGTTGATCACGCCGCGCACCGAGCCGCTGGCCGAACGCCTCAAGCTGACGTCGCGCGGCGCGGCCGTGTCGAGCGAATTTCGCTCCGGCCTGTGGACCAAGGATATGGTCAAGAGCGACGGCCTGACGGGCACAGTCACCGGTTCGCGCTTTTTCAATGTCGGCGAAGCGCGTCCGGACGGCCAGCTGAAAAACGTTAAGCTGTATGAATTTGACACCGATATGCGTTTGCGCACCTTGACCGTGGCCAAGGGGGCAACATATCAGGGCAATAATATCTGGCGCCTGACCGATGTGACGGAAACCTCGTTCTCGAACAGCGCGGCGACCTCGCCCGGCTTCGAGCCTAAGCTGGCGAACTACTATGGGCAGGAAACGAGCCTGGTGCGCACGGTGCAGAGCGCCAGCAAGGACATGACGTCGGAAGTGACGCCGAAGATCCTGACGGTGTCGGCTTCCGATCCCGAGCGCATGTCGGCCAGCGAACTGGCCGTGTACACGCGCCACCTGGCCGAGAACAAGCAGGAAACCGAGCGTTTCCGTATCGCCTTCTGGAAAAAGCTGATCGATCCGCTGGCCATTTTCGTGCTGATGGCGCTGGCGCTGCCGTTCGCCTACATGCACACGCGTAGCGGCGGCATCAGCCTGAAGATCTTCATCGGCATCATGATCGGCGTGAGCTTCATGCTGGTCAACACCCTGTTTTCGCATCTTGGGTTGCTCAGCACCTGGCCGGCCTTCCTGACGGCGGTGGCGCCGAGCACCCTGTATCTGCTGCTGGCGCTGGGCGCCCTGTGGTGGGTGGAGCGGCACTGATGGAGGCGAACGTGAAACAGGCACTGATCTTGTTTGCTCATGGCGCGCGCGCCGCATCGTGGGCCGCGCCCTTCGAGCGCCTGCGTGATCTGACCCAGGCGCGCATGCCCGGCACCAGCGTGCACCTGGCCTTCCTGGAGCTGATGACGCCGCGCCTGCCCGAACTGGTAGCGACCTTGCTGGCCGAGCTGCCCGCCGGCACCACCCTGGACGTCACGGTGGTCCCGGTGTTCCTGGGGCAGGGCGGGCATGTGCTGCGCGACTTGCCGCTCCTGTTGGAAGAGCTGCGTCAGCAGCATCCGTCATTGCGCCTGAAGGTGGTCGAGGCGGTGGGCGAGAACGCCAGCGTGCTCGCCGCCATCGCCGATTACTGCGTGGCGGCACCAGGCTCCAGCCCTCGCCCTTGAGCGGCGCCGCCAGCGCGATGCCTGCGGCGCGCATCGACATCGTCTACCTGTGGGTCGATGGCGCCGACCCGGCGTGGCAGGCGCGCCGGCAGCAGGCGTATGCCGCCTGGGAGCAGGCGCATCCCGGCCAGCTGGCCCTGCACGGCAACGTGGCGGGGCGCTACCGCGACAACGGCGAACTGCGCTACAACCTGCGCGCGCTGGAGCGCTTCTTCCCAAGCCACGGCCATGTCTATCTGCTGACGGACCGCCAGGTGCCTGCCTGGCTGTGCGCTTCACCGCGCCTGACGGTGATCGACCACGCCAGCCTGATGCCCGGCGCATCGCTGCCCGTGTTCGATTCTGGCCATATCGAATCGTATCTGCACCATATTCCCGGCTTGTCCGAACGCTTCCTGTATCTGAACGACGACGTATTTTTTGGCGCGCCGTTCGAGCCCACGTTCTGGTTTGGCGGGGAAGTGGACCGGCGTTTGAGCGTGTTTACGGAGAGCGCGCTGCAGCCCGATTTGCAGGGTTTGCGCGCCGACGTGGCGGCGCCCGTCAATTGCGCCACCCTGTCACGGCTATGGCTGTCGGCGCAGTACGCCGATTACCGGCATGAACCGCGCCTGTATGCGCATGCGCCGCGGCCCATGCTGAAAAGCGCGCTGCATGAACTGGAAGGGCTGGCGCCGGCCATGTTTGCCGGCGTGCGCGCGACAGTGTTTCGCTCCTGGCAGGTGCCGGCATTGCTGCCCGACCTGGTGCCGCGCTGGATGGTGCATCAGGGAATGGCGCGGGCACGCATGCTCGACCCGCTGCACATCGCCAGCGGCGATGCGCAGGCGCCGTACCAGCTTGATGAGCTGGCGGCGCGTCTCGGCAGCTTGCCGTTTTTCTGCATCAATGACACCTGCGACGAGGCCGACGATGACGATCCGCGCCTGCTGCGCGTGGCTGCTACCTTGCAGCGGCTGCTGCCGCTGCCTTCTTCATTTGAAGGTGCTTAGACCTGTTTCTGCCGGGGCGCCAGGTTGATGCGGGCGGCGGCCGTGCTGTCGGACAGCGACGCGAGGAACAGCAGCAAATAGGCGCCCAGTTCCAGCACTTCTTCGCCCAGCAGCGCGTAAGCGTCCGGCATGCCGTGAAAGACCTTCTTGTCGAAAGGCCAGCCAGCGACCATCAGCAAGCCGCCGATGGCCGTCAGGATGGTGATGCGCATGCTGAAAATCTGCGGCGCATGGGCAAACACCTTGCGGGCGCGTGGCGCGAAAAAGATCAGCAGGCGTATCAGGATCAGCAACTCCACCACGCGCAAGGCTTTTTCAGCCTGAGCCCAGGCGGGCGCCGTGCCGAATTGGTCGATATCGAGTTCGCGCAGCAGGAAGCCGAACAGCAGGGCCGACAAGCCGGCATGCATGAGGAAACGCAAGGACTGGCGATTGGACTCTTGCCATGCGCGCACGCCGTGCACCGTGCAGGCCAGGGCCAGGAACAGCGCCTGCAGCCATTCCAATAAATGGTTTTCATCGTCGATATTCGGGAACACCGTCCACAGGGCGACGGAGGCGAGCATGCTTGACAGCACGGCACCGGCGACGCCGACATTGCTGCTGCTGAGCGAAGTCAGGGCTTCGCGCATGGAAGTGAAATTCATGGTTGGATCGTGACGGCTAAAGTTGCGCGGCGCGGTATTGCAGCCTGCGGGCGCAGCTTTTTTCGGGGAGATTACCAGGGTGGACTCCCGTCAGCCGGAGGACCGCGCGGCAAGCGCTATGGCGGGGTGTAACATGATTTTATTACTATCACGCAACAACTTCTCGAGAAAAGATGCGTGAGCATCGTATCATGTTTCTTCTGAAGACGTCAGTTACTGACTTTAAAGTCGGTAAAATACGGTGTATTTATTCAGGCAAGGCGCGCCAGAATGGCCGCCGTTTCGTCGATGGCCTGGTGCGTGCGCGCGGCCATGGCGTCGCCCAGCATCACCAGCACGGGGCCGTGGGTGTCGCCCAGGCCATGCGCCAGGGCGCTCAGCGTCAGGCGCACGATGCGCTGGTACGGGCGGCTGCAGTTTTCAATCACCACGACTGGTGTGTCGACGCGCCGGCCCTGGGCTAGCAGGCGCTGTGCCGTGGCTATGGCTTCGCGCCCGCCCATGTATTGCACCAAGGTATCGCAGTCGGGAATGCGCGTCTGGTCCGGTTCGCCCGGCGCCGTGCTGGAGGTAAAGAAAGCCACGCTGCGCGACACGCCCCGTTTGGTCAGCGGTTGCTGTGTGGCCGCCGCAGCAGCCAGCGCCGTGGTAATGCCGGGCACCACTTCGACGACGATGTCCGCTTCTTCCAGCGCCCGCAGCTCCTCGTCGGCACGGCCAAACAGCATGGGGTCGCCCCCTTTCAGGCGCACCACGATGGCGTGCTTGCGCGCATTGTCGACCAATTGCTTGTTGATGAAAGCTTGCGCCGTAGACAACTGGCCGCAGCGCTTGCCTACAAGAATCTTTTGCGCCTGGGGGCACAGCTCCAGCATCTCTTCGGTGACCAGCGCGTCGTGCAGCACGACGTCAGCTTGCGCCAGCAGGCGCGCGCCGCGCAAGGTCATCAGGTCTTGCGCGCCGGGGCCGGCGCCGATCAGGTAAACCTTGCCGGGGAGAGATGGGGAGTTGTTCATGGAGCTTGCCTTCCTCAGCCGAGACGGATCATTCCCGCCGCGACGGTCTGGTGGGTGACTTCATCGATCAGGATAAACGCACCCGTGGCGCGGATATCCGCATACGCGTCGGCCGCCAGCGCCTGCTGCACGTTCAGGCTGATGCGGGCGATATCGTTGAGCTTCAAGCCTTCGGCCGGATGGCGCTGCTGCGTATTGATATCGAGGATCGATTCAATCGCCGTCACCTTTGCCGCCGTCTGCCTGGTGCCGTGCTTGATCCAGTACTTGCGGCGCAGGTCCAGCGCGTCTTCCGACAGCCAGCAGACGTCGGCCACCACTTGTTTCAGCAGGGTGGCAGGGCGATCAACGCTGGCCAGCAAGTCGCCGCGCGAGATATCGAGGTATTCATTGAGCAGCAGGGTCACGGACTGGCCTACCACCGCCGTTGGCAACGAACCGTCCAGCGTGACGATATCTTTCACTGTCGCCGTCTGGCCCGACGGCTGCACTACCAGGGTGTCGCCGATGCTGACCTTGCCCGCCTCGATGCGGCCCATGTAGCCGCGGAAGTCGTTCGCTTCGTGGCCGTTGTGGCGTGCCACCAGCTGCACCGGGAAGCGGAAGGGCGTGTCGTGCGATTCGTCGTAGACGGACAAGGACTCAAGCAGTTCGATCAGTGTCGGGCCCGTATACCAGCCCAGCTTGTCGCCGCGTTCGACAACGTTGTCGCCCGTCAAGGCGGACAGCGGAATCGGCGTGATGTCCTTCAAGCCCAGCGACTGGGCGAATTCGCGATAGGCGGCGACGATGCGCTTATATACCGTCTCATCGTAGTCGACCAGGTCCATCTTGTTGACGGCGACGACCACGTGTTCGATCTGCAGCAAATGGGCAATCGTCGAATGGCGTTTGGTCTGGATCAACAGTTCTACGCTGCCGTCGTCACCGAGTTTGACTTTCGACACGTCGATCAGGATGATGACGGCATCGGCGGTGGACGCGCCCGTGACCATGTTGCGCGTGTACTGCTCGTGGCCCGGCGTGTCGGCGATGATGAATTTGCGTTTCGGCGTGGCAAAGTAACGGTAGGCCACGTCGATGGTGATGCCTTGCTCGCGTTCCGCTTCCAGGCCGTCCGTCAGCAAGGACAGGTCGACCGTGTCGCCCACCGTGCGCTTGTGCTTGGAGCGCGACATGGCGTCAAGCTGGTCGGCGAAGATGCCCTTGCTGTCGAACAGCAAACGCCCGATCAGCGTGCTCTTGCCATCATCGACGGAACCGGCCGTGATAAAGCGCAACATGCCGCGTTCGACACTGTTGGTGAGAGTGGTGTTGGAGATTGCTGCGTTCATTAGAAGTATCCTGCTTTCTTGCGTTTTTCCATCGAGGCTTCGGAAGTCTGGTCATCCATGCGGGTGGCGCCCCGTTCCGTGATTTGCGTGATTGCCGTCTCGGCGATGATGGCGTCCACCGTCGCCGCATCCGATGACACGGGGCAGGTGCACGAGATATCGCCCACGGTACGGAAGCGCACGACTTGTGTTTCCACCGTTTCGCCTTCGCGCGGCGGCGTCAGATCCGTCAGCGGCACCAGCAAGCCATTGCGCGGGATCACCTGGCGCTCGTGCGCGAAGTAGATCGGCGGCAATTCCAATTGTTCGCGGGCGATGTATTGCCACACGTCCAGTTCGGTCCAGTTCGAGATCGGGAAGACGCGCATGTTTTCACCGGGATGCACGCGGGTGTTATACAGGTCCCACAGCTCGGGACGCTGGGCTTTCGGGTCCCACGCGCCGAATTCGTCGCGGAAGGAAAAGATGCGTTCCTTGGCGCGGGCCTTTTCTTCATCGCGGCGGGCGCCGCCGATGCAGGCGTCGAATTTGTATTCAGCAATGGTTTCCAGCAAGGTCACGGCTTGCGCCGCATTGCGCGAATCCGTGGCCGGGTTGCGCAGGCGCACCGTGCCGCGCTGGATCGAGTCTTCCACGGAGCCGATGATTAGGCGCTCGCCCAGCTCGGCCACTTTCTTGTCACGGAAAGTGATGACTTCCGGGAAGTTGTGGCCCGTGTCGATATGCACGAGGGGAAATGGAAACTTGCCTGGGCGGAAAGCCTTCTCGGCCAGGCGCAGCAGGACAACGGAATCCTTGCCGCCGGAAAACAGCAGCGCAGGATTGGCCGATTCGGCCGCCACTTCGCGCATGATGTGGATGGCTTCCGATTCAAGGCTGTCGAGGTGACGCTGGTTCAAAATATTGCTCATATGGGGTGCTTTCTTGTTCTGCTGAGTCTGTTGTGTCTGTTCAGGCTGCCACGGATTTGATGCGTATCAACTTACCATCCACCATGTGCAGGCCGCATTCCTTGGAATCCGGGTTTTCCCACCACCAGCGTCCGGCACGTACATCTTCGCCTGGCTGGACGGCCCGCGTGCAAGGTTCGCAGCCGATGGACGGGTAGCCCTGGTCGTGCAGCGCGTTGTAGGGCACGTCGTTGGCACGGATATAGTCCCACACATCCTGCTCGGACCAGTCGGCCAGCGGATTAAATTTCGTCATCGCGTGCGCCGCGTCGTCCTCCTGTACGTGCAACTCGGCGCGCGTGGTGGACTGGGCGCGGCGCTGGCCCGTGATCCAGGCCTTGTTGCCGGCCAGGGCGCGGCCCAGCGGTTCGACCTTGCGGATGCGGCAGCATTCGCGGCGCATCTCGACGCTGTTGTAGAACGCGTTGATGCCATTCTGCTCGACATAGGCGGCCACCGCTTCCGGCTGCGGGCGGTACAGGGTGATGTCGTGGTCGTAGCGGGCCTTGACCTTGTCGAGCACGGCAAGGGTTTCCTGGTGCAGCCGGCCTGTTTCCAGAGAAAAGATGCCGATTGGCAGCTTTGCTTTGAGAATCATGTCGGTCAGCACCATGTCTTCGGCTGCCAGGCTGGACGCGAACACGGCCGGCGAAAAGTCCGCGGCGATGCGTATCAGCGTTTGCTCGGTGGCGTCAATTAAAGTAGTCAAATCGCTCATGACGGTTCCTCAGATGCCGGCCGCGTTGTCGAGGTCAGGATTCTGGCCTTCGCGCTGGTGGCGGCGGAACAGCGGCGATTTTTGATCCCACGAGGCCTGGTAGGTTTCCGAAAAAACAGACAAACCTTTCAGGGCGTCATGGATGCTGCGGTCGGGCCGGGTCGCATACGCATCGAAGCCCACGCGATGCATGGAAAACAGCTGGTCGCGCAGCACGTCGCCAATGGCGCGCAATTCACCCTGGAAACCCAGGCGGGCGCGCAGGTTGAAGGCGATGGAGTAGCCGCGGCCATCCGTGAATTTCGGGAAATCCACGCCAATGATAGGCAGCTGCGCCACGTCGGCCGCCAGGTCTTCCGGGCGCTCGTCGCTGGCCAGCCAGACGCCGATGTCGGGCAAGCGGGCGGCCAGGGTGTCGCGCTGGGCTTGCCACACGGGCAGGGGCACGATGACCTTGCCGGCGGGCACGACCACCGTTTCCGGCGTGTCGTTTTCATCGAGGCGCAGCAAGCCCCAGGTATTTGGCACCACGGCGGCGTTCTTGATGATTTCTTCGCGGACTTCAAACATATTCGTCTTCTCCCACCAGGTTGCCGACCGTGATCGGCGTTGCATAGACATGTTCCTTGAACGGCGCAAGGCCCAGGCGCTGGGCCGTATCGACAAAGCGCTCGCCTTCATGGCGGTCGCGCACGTAGACGTGCAGCAGGCGACCGATGACTTCAGGCATCTGCAGGGAAGAGAACGATGGTCCGATGATCTTGCCGATGGCGGCGTTGTTGCCCTGCGCGCCGCCGATCGACACTTGATACCATTCGCTGCCATCCTTGTCGACGCCGAGGATGCCGATGCTGCCCACGTGATGGTGGCCGCAGGCATTGATGCAGCCGGAAATATTCAGCTCGATCTCGCCGATGTCGTGCTGGAAGTCGATGCTGTCGAAGCGTTCCGCAATGGCGGCGGCGATCGGCAGCGACTTGGCGTTCGCCAGCGAGCAGAAATCGCCGCCCGGGCAGCAGATCATGTCGGTCAACAAACCGATATTTGGCGTGGCCAGGCCGTGCGCCTTGGCTTCCTGCCAGAGCTTGAACAGTTTCGATTGCTCGACGTCGGCCAGCACCAGGTTTTGCTCATGCGTCACGCGCAATTCGCCAAAGCTGTAGCGGTCGGCCAGGTCGGCCACGAAGTCGATCTGCTCGGCCGTCGCGTCGCCGGGCGGCACGCCCGTTTTCTTCAGCGACAGCACCACCGCCACGTAGCCGGGGCGCTGGTGCGGCTTGACGTTGCGCGCCAGCCAGTTCACATACGCCTTGTTGTCCGCGTGCTCGGCCTTGTAGTCGAGTTCCGGCAGGGCAAGATAGGCGGGTGGATTGAAAAAGTCCGCCACGCGCTGCATTTCCTCGGCGCTCAATGTTTCCGGACCGTCCTTCAAGTCGACCCACTCTGCCTCCACCTGGCGCGTGAATTCTTCCACGCCGATGGCTTTGAGCAAGATCTTGATGCGTGCCTTGTATTTGTTGTCGCGGCGGCCGTGCAGGTTGTACACGCGCATGATGGCCTGGATGTATGTCAGCAAGTGTTGCCACGGTAAAAAGTCACGCACCACGCTGCCCAGAATCGGCGTGCGGCCCATGCCGCCGCCCGCCATCACCTTGAAGCCCACTTCGCCAGCCTCGTTGCGCACGGCCGTCAAACCGATATCGTGCACGGCGATGGCGGCGCGGTCTTGCTCGGCGCCATTGATGGCGACCTTGAATTTACGCGGCAGGGCGATGAATTCCGGGTGGAAGGTGCTCCACTGGCGCAATACTTCCGCATACGGGCGCGGATCGATGATTTCATCGGCGGCGACCCCGGCGTACGGGTCCGATGTTGTATTACGGATACAGTTGCCGGACGTCTGGATTGCGTGCATTTCCACGGACGCCAGGTCCGTCAGGATATCGGGAGTCTGTTCCAGCTCGATCCAGTTGAACTGGATGTTCTGGCGCGTGGTGAAGTGGCCATAGCCGCGGTCATATTTGCGCGCGATGTGCGCGAACATGCGCATCTGCTTGGCCGACAGCAAGCCGTACGGCACGGCGATGCGCAGCATGTAGGCGTGGCGTTGCATGTACAGGCCATTTTGCAGGCGCAGCGGAATGAATTCCTCTTCCGTCAGTTCATTGGCGATACGGCGCGCAACCTGGTCTCGGTACTGGGCGATGCGCTCTTTGATGATGAGGTGGTCGTACTGATCGTAATGGTACATATCAATTCCTAAAAAAGCCGGGGTGCTGGAAGACTGCCTGGGATGATGTTCTTGATACTGCTCTTGTCTTTAATAGATTAGCTTCACTGCCACGCCGGTCAAGGTCATCGCCAGCAGCACGCGTAAAAACTTTTCCGGCACGGAGCGGGCCACCCAGGAACCGAGCGTGATGCCGGGCAGGGAGCCGACCAGCAGCGAGGCCAGCAATTCCCAGTGAATGGAACCGAGCCACCAGTGGCCCAGGGCGGCAATGGCCGTCAGGGGCACGGCGTAGGCGATGTCGGTGCCCGCCACTTCGGCCGAGCTCATGCGTGGATACAGCATCACCAGCAAGGTGGCGCCGATGGCGCCGGCGCCGATCGACGAGACCGTCACCAACACGCCCAGCACGGCGCCGGCAATGATGGTCGCGGCGGTAAGCTTGTTGCCTTGTAATTGTTTCTCAGGGTGTGCATTAATCCAAGCCAACATGCGGCCCTTGAAGATCAGCGCCACGACGGTCAGCAGCACGGAGGCGGCGATCGAGTAACGGATGATCTGGCCGATTTCCGGCGACAGGGTACCGAACGATTTCAGCGCCAGGGTCGCGACGATGGCGGCGGGCAGGGCGCCGATGCACAAGCGCTTGACGATATCCCAGCGGATAGTGCCGCGCAGGCGGTGTGTGAGGGTGCCGGCGCTCTTGGTGATCGAGGCGAACGCCAGGTCGGTGCCCACCGCTACGGAAGGCGGCACGCCAAACAGCAGGGTTAACAGCGGCGTCATCAGCGAGCCGCCGCCCACGCCGGTCATTCCTACGAGTAATCCTACGGCAAATCCTGAGACTATATAAGACAAAGTCATGCTTGCACCCCCAAAGTACCCGCAATAGTAATAAACTTAGTGTTTATTCCAAACTACTAAGTACGCATTTGCTTATATGCGATATGCGTATATGCATGAACGCAAAATCATGGGTGGGGCGGAAACTCGGCAAATCACGGCAATCTAGGGCAAACCAGCAATGAATCTCCATCAACTGCGCTTCGTGCGCGAAGCGGTCCGGCAGAACTATAACCTGACGGACGCCGCCAAGGCCTTGTTTACCTCGCAACCTGGCGTGTCGAAAGCCATCATCGAACTGGAGGAAGAGCTGGGCGTGGATATTTTTACACGCCACGGCAAGCGCATCCGCGGCTTGACGGAGCCGGGCCGCCTGGTGCTGGAATCGGTCGAGCTGATCATGCAGGAAATCGACAGCATGAAACGCATCGGCAAGGAATTCGCGGCGCAGGACAGCGGCAGCTTTACCATTGCCACCACGCATACGCAGGCGCGCTACACCTTGCCCAAGGTCGTGCAAGCGTTCATGCTGAAGTTCCCCAAGGTCAGATTGTCATTGCTGCAAGGCAACCCGCGCCAGATCGCCGAGATGGTGCAGCGCGACCAGGCCGATCTCGCTATTGCCACGGAGTCGATCGCCGCCATCGATGGCTTGATTACCTTGCCCTGCTATCAATGGGAGCACGTGGTGGTGGTGCCGGTCGACCATCCGCTGCTCAAGTCGAAGTCCGTGACCCTGGAAGAAATCGCCGCTTTCCCCCTGATTACCTATGACAGTGCGTTTGCCGGACGCAACAAGATCGACCATGCTTTCGTGCTGCGCGGCCTGAAACCGGACATCTTGCTGGAAGCCATCGATGCCGACGTCATCAAGACTTATGTCGAGTTGGGCATGGGAATTGGTATCATAGCGGGTATGGCTTTCGATGCCGAGCGCGACAAAGGCTTGCGTTCCATCCCTGTCGGTCATTTGTTCGGCATGAATGTGTCGCGCGTGGCCGTCAAGCAGGGCGCGTATTTGCGCAGCTATATATATACCTTTATCGAATTGCTGACGCCGACCTTGAACCGCAAGCTCATCGAGCAGGCGATGAGCGGTGATAAAGAGAACTACGAACTATAACAATGCAGGACACGGCCTGGCGATGTGCCTGGCCAAGATTATTTAAGAAGAGAAGAAACAATGATTACCGATCAGCTTGCCAAATATTACGCCACCATTGCGCAGCAGTACGAGCGCGTTTATGACAAGCCCGAACGCCAGGAAGACCTGGAAGTGTTGCGCGACAAGGTCGCCGACGTGCTGGAAGGCCACACCGTGCTGGAACTGGCCTGTGGTACCGGTTACTGGACGGACGTGGTCGCCGAGTCGGCCGAGTCCGTGCTGGCCACCGATATCAACGATGAAATGCTGACGCTGGCCCAGGCACGCGGCTTGCCCGACAACGTTAGCTTCGCCAAGCTCGATGCGTTCAATTTGCCCGATGACTTGCTGGGCAAGTTCACGGCCGTGTTCGCCGGTTTCTGGTGGTCGCATGTCAAGCGCGAAGATCAGGGCAAATACCTGAAGCAATTGCGCAGCAAGCTGGGCAAGGACATCCTGCTGGTGCTGATCGACAATTCCTATGTCGATGGCAGCAGCACCGTCATCGCGCGCACTGATCTGGAAGGCAATACCCACCAGTTCCGCACGACGGATGGGGGCGAGCGCTATGAAGTGCTGAAGAATTTCCCGTCGGATAGCCATCTGCGCAAGAAATTTGCCCACTCGGCCCGCGAAATCCGTATGAAGCGCCTGGAGTACTACTGGCTGCTGAGCTGCCGCCTGAAGTAAGGCCGGAACGGCAACATCAACCGCCCTCGGGCGGTTTTTTTTCGCCTGTTGTTTTTATGTGACACGCTGTTGTGCCAAAAAGCAACATCTTGTCGATGTCATATTGTTGAAGTATTTCGTGGGCATGATTCGGTTCAGCAGCTAAGCAGCTCAGCAGCAGCTCAACTTGTCCAACCTAATGTAGAGAATATCAAGTGAAAAAAATTACTCTGGCAGCATTGATCATCGGCACCTTCGCAGCAGCTACGGCGCAAGCGCAATCGAACGTCACCGTCTACGGCGTGGTCGATCTGGGTATTGCCAAGACCACGGGCGGTGCGTTGCTGGAACGTGAAAATCAGGCGTCGCGCCTTGGTTTCAAGGGCACGGAAGATCTGGGTAACGGCTTGAAAGCCATTTTCAACCTGGAAAGCGAATTCAAGGCTGACACCGGCGCGCAAGCGACCGCCAACACCCTGTTCGATCGCCAGGCATGGGTTGGCCTGACCGGTGACTTCGGTACCGTCTACCTGGGCCGTACCAAGGACCTGATCGACGGCACCCTGGCGCGCGTCGATCCATTCAACACCTACGGCGTCATCGGCAAAATCAATGAGCCAGTCATGCGCGGTGGCCAGTCGCCAAACGGCGCGCAAGCCATTCCAAGCGCATCGGTCGTGGGCGTGTCGCGCGTCAGCAATGCCGTGACCTACAACAGCCCATCGTTCAGCGGTTTCGTGGTCAGCGGCCAATACGTCGCCAGCGAAATCAAGGATGCCGATTCGGGCTTCAGCGTGGTTGCCACGTATGACCAAGGTCCAGCGAGCGCACACGCCGGCTACCAGAAGAAAGTGCAGTCCGTTGCCAACGCAGCGGCTGAGCCGAAACTGTGGATCATCGGCGGTGGCTACAAATTTGGCCCTGCCAAAGTCACCCTTGATTACTCGAAAGCAGATACCGATGCCGCCGTTACCGGCGAATTCAAGAGCTACCTGCTGGGTCTGGCGTATGACATCGGCGGCGGCGCCATCAAGGTCAGTTACGTGAAGCAGAAGCAAGACAGCAACACCGTCAGCGGCAAGGAAACGGCCAAGGCCTATGGCCTGGGCTACGACTATCCGCTGTCGAAGCGTACCGCCGTGTACGTCTACGGTGGCCGCGACCAGTTCAGCGAAAAATCGATGTATCAGCTGGGCATGACCCACAAGTTCTAAGCAAAAGTTTTTTGCCAGGAAAAAGGCGCCTTCGGGCGCTTTTTTTCCTTATAACGTGGCTGTTTCCATCACTTCCGCCTGCATGGGCAGCGAGATTTCAATGCGTGTGCCACCCAGATTGCTATCGGCGCCGATATGGATGCTGCCGTTCAAGCCCCACACCCGTTCGCGCATGCCCAGCAGTCCCAGGGCCGTGACTTTTTCCAGGTCGTGTTCGGCAATGCCGCGGCCGTCATCCTGGATGGTGATCGCCAGCGAGGAGTCGATGCGGTGCAGGGCGATAGTGATGCGGTTCGCCTCGGCATGGCGTGCGATATTCGTCAGCGCTTCTTGCACGATGCGGTAGATGGCCGTGCTGCGCGCATCGTCGAGCACCAGGTCGGCCTCGTCGGCCAGCAAATCAAAATGCACGACGCGGCGCTGCAGGAAATCGTGGCGCAGCTTCTGTAGTGCAAAATACAATCCCCCTTCATCGAGCGCGCGCGGGCGCAGGTTGCTGGCGATGCGCCGCAGCGAGGTGATGGCCGTCACCAGCAAGCCGTCCATGCTGTGCAGCAAGGACTGCAGGGGCGGGGTCGTGTCCGTGTGGTGGCGCACCAGGGTCAGGTCGACGCGCAGGGTGGCCAGCAACTGCCCCAGGTCGTCATGCAGTTCGCGCGCGATATGCTTGCGTTCCTCTTCGCGGATGGATTGTAGCGCGCTCGACAATTCACGCAATTGTGAAAAGGAGCGGGCCAGCTGTTCATGCATTTGCTGGCGCACACTGATGTCGCGCACGATGACGGTAAATACGCTCTGGCCGTCCTCCTGCATGCTGGAGAGCGAACCTTCGAGGGGGAACAGGGCGCCATCGCTGCGCCGTCCCGTCAAGGTGTAATCGGTGGCGCGCCGGCCTGTCAGGCGCAGCTCCTGGCCGATGTCGCCAAACGGCGGATCTCCCTCGTGGTTGCCCAGGCTGCCCAGGGTGCGCAAGTCGCGCAGGATGTAGTGGCCCAGGCGCATGCCGCGCATGCCGGCTGGCGTGTCGTCGAACAATTTGGCTGCCGCCGCGTTTGCGTGCAGGATGATTTGCCCGCTGTCGATGCTGATGATGGCGTCGCTGGCGCTGTCGATGATGGCCTGGCCACGCGCCTGCCGTTGCCGGCGGGCTTTCAGTGGAGGAAACAAGCACAGCAATAGCGCCGCTGCCATGCCCAACGGCAGGATGCGCAGCAGTGTGGGACTGCCTCGGTCGGGCATGGGGCTCTCCTTGCGAACGTGAACGAATGCAGGGCAGGAATGGCGGACGGGACTTGAACTAGCCTATGCCTGCTGGGGAGGCACGGCTTGATGTGGCGCAGGAAGGGGACAGAAGAGAGCTATGCGCCGCTCCGACCTGGGCCGGGCGGCTGCGAGAGACTTACATTTGCTTGAACAGGTGCAAGAAGCTGCGGCTCACTTCGAGCTTGTCAGATTTTCCTTTGATCAGCACCAGGTGGCGGCCGCGGATGTCGCGCGTCACGCCTTCGATGGCATTCACGTTGACCAGAGTGGCGCGGTGGATTTGCCAGAATAGTGATGGATCGAGCTCTTCGGCCAAGTCGCGCACGGGCTTGCGGATCAGCGCCTCATACTTGGCTGTCTGCACGCAGGTGTATTTCTCGTCAGAACGGAAAAATAAGATCTCTTCTACGGGGATCATGCGCAAGTCCTGGCCGATGCTGGCTTGTATCCATTGCAGGTAGGTGGGCTTGGCCGTGATTTTCTCCGCCAGCTGTGACAGCATGGCCGTGACGCTGCTGTTGACGTCCAGGGCCGGCTTGTTCAGGTGCGTTTTCAGGCGCTCCACCGTCACCAGCAAGCGCTCATGCTCGGGCGGCTTGAGCACATAATCGACGGCGCCCCGCTCGAAGGCTTCGACGGCGTGGGTATCGTAGGCCGTGACAAAGACGATATGGGTCTTGCTGCCTATCACTTGCGCCGCCTCCATGCCCGTCTTGCCCGGCATGCGGATATCGAGGAAAGCAAAGTCAGGTTTGAGTTGCTCCACCAGTTCGATCGCTTCGTCGCCATTCTTGGCTTCGCCGATGATTTCCAGTTCAGGCCAGGCCTGGCCCAGGCGCAGGCGCAGCTGGTCGCGCATCAGTCTTTCGTCGTCGGCAATAATAGCGGTAGGCATAGGTCTCAAGTGTGAACAGGCGAAGATTGATTATTCAATGATTTAGCGTTTTTATCAACTGTCTTATTTAGACAGCTGATATGGCACTTCGATCACGGCGCATACACCGCTGGGCTGGTTGGGTGTGATGGTCAGGCTGCCCTGGTCGCCATGCAGCAGTTTCAGGCGTTCGCGGATGGTGGGCAAACCCAGTCCCGTGCCATCGCTGGGCACCACGCCAAAGCCCAGGCCGTCATCGGTGACGATAACGCGCAGCTTGCTGTGCGCCACTTCGGCCACGATGCGCAGGGTGCCGCCTTCCGGTTTGACTTCCAGACCATGCTTGATGGCATTTTCCACCATCGATTGCAGCATCATGGGCGGGAAGGCGGCGCTGCGCAGGCCATCGGGAATCTGGAAGTCGATGGTCAGTCGTTCTTCCATGCGCATTTTCAGCAGGTTCAGGTACGCTTGCACCATATCCGCTTCGCGGCCCAGGTTGGTAATCAGGGCGTTGTCGCGCATTTGCGGCAGCACGGCGCGTAGATATTGGATCAGGCTGCGCTGCATCTTGGCCGCGCGCGGCGGGTCGGTCTGGATCAGGTGCTCGACGGAGGCAAGCGTGTTGAACAGGAAGTGCGGCTCGACTTGCGCCTGCATCATCTGCATCTTCGCTTCGCTGAGCTGGCGCTGCATGGATTCCCGTTCGGCTGCCTCGTTCGCCGTGACGGTTTGCGCTTCCGCACGTTTCTTGCCGCCAACCAGGGCCTTCATGGCGAACAGGGCCAGCACCAGCAAGGATACAAAGCTCTTGAACCAGGTCGAGGCTTGCTGGTGGTAGCGTGACACTTTTTGTTCTGCCGCATCATCGACCGCTTCTTCTATGGCATTCGACAACTCTTCGCCGATTTGTGGCGGCAATTCAATATGGACTTCTTCCCCTGAAGCATTGGTGGTCACCGGATAGCTGGGCTTGGCGGGGGCGGCCGGCGGTTCGGGCGGTGTCGGCGGCACCGCTTTTGCCTGCTCGTCCGCCTCAGCGGCATCGGCCGGATCACTGGCGGCGTCGGCTGTGCTGCTGCGCCGGTTCTTGCTGTTGCGTGGATTGAAATGGATGCCGGTATCGTCGATCAGGATATTGGTGTCTCCCGAGCCTTTGCTGCTGCGTTTATGCGATTTGATGACAACTTCTTCGTCTTGGCTGGACGAGAACAGCTCATCTTGCAAAATGGAGCCGGCGATCAGGGCCAGCGCCGCAAACAGGAAAAATTTCCACCAGGACAGTTGGGTAACCCAGGTCGTCGTCGCGTCGAATGCCCGTTGCAACCAAGCGAGGATGGTTTTCAACAATTGGGGCAGGCTGGAAATCGGAAGCATGGGAGCACTTTCAAGTACAAGAGTTAATCGACGCAACGGGCAAGTTTAACCCCTTGTTGAGTAGCGTCAGAGTCTGATGTTGCCACTGTGCCTAAAGACCACGAACTACGCCAGTCGATTGCGACAGGCTGCACAAAAAGGCGCTTGAAGTGAAGACAAGGCTTGCTGGGCGGTGAGGAGAGCCTGCGGCATCAAAATAGCCCTTGCAGGGCGTGCGTGGTAGGGCTATAATTCGCCCCCTCGCTGAACGACGCATGCAAATGCAGCGTGAAGTGAGAAAAAGAAGGAGTTGACGAACGTAGTAAAATGCTTCATACTCTTCCTTCTTCGCAGCTGACAAACACAACGCTTTGTCGATAGCGCGAAAGTAGCACCGAATACCGTTCTTTAATAATTAACAGTCGATAAGTGTGGGCATTTGATGTAAGTGCAGCGTCGATCTTCGGATTGGCGTCTAGCTTAAAATATCAAATGTTCACAAGAAATAATGAAATAGGATACTTCTTCGGAAGTAGCCTGTCAGTTTTTTGAGTGAGCAAACACCTCGCAATGCGAGGGGTTTGAACTAGTTAAATAGTTCGACCATGCCAGTAAAATGGCAAAGTAACAGAGATTAAACTGAAGAGTTTGATCCTGGCTCAGATTGAACGCTGGCGGCATGCCTTACACATGCAAGTCGAACGGCAGCACGGAGCTTGCTCTGGTGGC
>NZ_JBNYXY010000018.1:0-59422 GCF_051380895.1 Janthinobacterium breve
CCGACCTCCTGAATGAAGAACGGCCCGGTCGAAAATTCGACCGGGCCGTCAAAGCCGTGCCTCAGCGTTACACTGTCCGGGTCTTGAAACGAGACCTTAACTGAACGGCATTAGGCCAGCAGGCCGGTTTTTTCAAGGCGCCGGTTTTTTCGGCGCGATGCCAGTGTATTGCGCGGATAGCAATTTCCAAGCCGCACCCTCCTTTTTTGCCACATAGCTGGCGCGCAGGGCCATGGCGCGCTGCTGTCCGCCCATCTGCACCGTCACCGCCAGCCTGGCGATCAGCACGGCGGTATCGCCCGCGACGCGCACGAACGGTTCTTCCACCTTGATGACGGGGGAGGCGGATTTTTTCTCTGGCGCATAAAACGCCAGCATCTTCTCGCGCGTGTCGACGTCGCCCAGTGGCGAGACTTCGGCGTAATTGTCGGCCGTCAAGGCTGCCAGGGCCGGTACGTCAAAACTGGCTTGCGCGGCCACGTGCTGGCGCACGAGATTGAGAACGGCAGCATCGTCGTCCGCTGCCCGTGCTGGCAGCGCGACCGTCACGAAGGCGAACGCGGCAATTGTGGAAATCAGGGATAATCGGCCTTGCAGAAAGTGATTGCGTGTCATGGTATGGATCCTGTTGGGCCTGATTCAAGCGATCAGGGCAAGGATAGTATGCCATTGAAGTTATCTAAAAGAAATTACTTCATGCCGCGATGCCCGGCACGCAACACACAGTATCGGGATCTGGCCGGCCAGGCGTAGCGCGCCACGTCCCCCTGTTTTATGCTGGCGGTGCGCACGGTGTGCGCTGCCCCTACTGGAGAATACATGCCTGACACCGTTCCTTCCCTTCCGCGTTTCACCCACCTGATCAGCGACTGCGATGGCGTGCTGATCGACAGCGAAGCCGTGGCCCTGCAAGCGCTGCTGGAATTGCTGGCGCCGCGCCTGCCCAACCTGCCCGACGGCGTCACCCTGCAAGGCTTGATCGAGCCGCGCCTGGGCCAGCGCCTGGTGCCGCTGATGCAGGATATCTACAAGGAGCTGGGCTTGCCGCAATTGCCGGCCGATGACATCATGGCCATCGGCAATGCCGTCGATGCGGCCTGCGATGCGCAGCTGCGCGCCGTGCCCGGCGTGGCGCAGGCGCTGGCCGCCATTCCCCTGCCCAAGGCCGTGGCCTCGAACAGCGTCAGCGCACGCGTGCTGTCGGCGCTCGAGCGCACTGGCATGGCGCCGCTGTTCGATCAACGCGTGTTTACGCCGGACCTGGTGGGCCACGCCAAGCCGCATCCGGGCGTCTACCTGGCGGCGGCGGCCGCCTTTGGCGTGCCGCCAGGCCAGTGCCTGGTGCTGGAAGACAGCGTCACGGGCGTGACGGCCGCCGTGGCGGCGGGCATGACGGTGCTGGGATTCATCGGCGGCGGGCATATCGCGCCCGGCCAGGAAGCGCGCCTGAAGGCGGCTGGCGCGCATGTCGTGTTCAACGACATGGCCAGCCTGCCGGCGCTGGTGGCGGCGATGATGGAGACCGCGACCGTCTAGCAGGCTTACGCGAGTTTTGCGAACACCTTGCGCGCAGCGGCGATGGTGGCGTCGATGACGGCATCATCGTGCTGTGCCGAGACGAAGCCCGCCTCGAAGGCGGCCGGCGCAAAGTACACGCCTTCGTCCAGCATGGCGTGGAAGAAGGCGTTGAACTTGCTGCGGTCGCCCGCCATCATTTCTGCGTAGCTGGTCGGTGGCGTGGCGCTGAAATAAATGCCAAACATGCCGCCGATGTAGTCGGCGCAGAAAACCACGCCCGCCTCTTTTGCGGCGGCCGTCAAGCCTTCGGCCAGGCGCTTGGCCGTGGCGCCCAGTCGCTCGTAGAAGCCTGGCTGCTGGATCAGTTTCAAGGTGGCCATGCCGGCTGCCACGGCGACCGGGTTGCCCGACAGGGTGCCCGCCTGGTAGACGGCGCCCAGTGGTGCCATGTGGTGCATCAGCGCCGCGCTGCCGCCGAAAGCCGCCACCGGCATGCCGCCGCCGATCACCTTGCCCAGCGCGGTGAGGTCGGGCTGGATGCCGTACAGCGCCTGCGCGCCGCCCAGGGCCACGCGCAAGCCGCACATGACTTCATCGAAAATGAGCAGGGCGCCGTGCTGCGTGCACAGATCGCGCATCGCCTGCAGGAATTGCGGCGTGGCTTTCACCAGGTTCATGTTGCCGGCCACGGGCTCGACGATGACGCAGGCGATTTCCGCGCCGAAGCTGTCAAAGGCGTCTTTCAGCTGTTCGACGTTGTTGTAGTCGAGCACCAGGGTGTGCTTGACGAAATCTTCCGGCACGCCGGCCGAGGTCGGGTTGCCGAAGGTGAGCAGGCCGCTGCCCGCTTTGACCAGCAGCGAATCGGCGTGGCCGTGGTAGCAGCCTTCGAATTTGACGATCTTGTCGCGTCCCGTGGCGCCGCGCGCCAGGCGCAGGGCGCTCATGGTCGCTTCCGTGCCCGACGACACCAGGCGCACCTGCTCGATCGACGGCACCAGGCGCGTGATTTCCTCGGCCATCAGCACTTCGCCTTCGGTCGGCGCGCCGAACGACAGGCCCAACGCAGCCGCATCCTGCACCGCCTTGACTACTTCGGGGTGGGCGTGGCCGACGATGGCCGGGCCCCACGAGCCGATGTAGTCGATGTAGCGCTTGCCGTCCGCATCCCAGAAGTACGGGCCTTCGGCGCGCGTGATGAAACGCGGCGTGCCACCGACGGAGCGGAAGGCGCGCACGGGCGAGTTGACGCCGCCTGGCGTGGTTTTTTGTGCGCGGGCAAACAGGATGTCGTTCTGTGAAGTCGTCGTCATGATAATCGTGCCTTGAAAGTGGATCGTTGTCTGTGTCGTCTGGTCTGTGCTTATTGGCCGCCGCGCTGGCGCTGCTGCTGGAATTGCCGGTTCGGCACCAGCTTGCCCATGCCGTGGCGCTGCGCGTGGGCCAGCGCGCCGGTGGTAAATTCCTGCGCCGCCACGACCACCTGAGGCACATCGTCTTCGTTTTCAGCCAGGGCCAGCAGGGCGGTGGCCGCCGCCGACAGGGTGCTGCCGGCGCCGTTGAAGATGCCCGGCAGGTGCTGCCATTCGTCGTGGCGCACCACGCCGTCCTCGCCGAACAGGGTATTGGCGCGCAATTTGCCTTCGCCCGTGCCGGACTTGCTGGCGTCGGCTGGCATGCCGGTGACGAGCACGTATTCGCAGCCCAGGGCTACCAGGTAATCGACATCGTTTTGCAGGGTGTCGTCCGGGTCGGCGTCGCGCCAGGTTTCGGCCAGGCGCTCCAGTTCCACCGGCGAGAGCACCAGCAAGGTCGTTTGCGGTATCAACAGCTGGCGCACGGCGGTGAGGATGTCTTCGTCGTCCATGCCCTGTTCCGGCAGCGCCGAAATGAAGGGATCGAGGATCAGCGGCACGTTCGGATAGTCGGAGACGATTTCGGCGATGGCCGTGACGTTTTCCACGCTGCCCAAGGCGCCGATCTTGATGGCCGAGACGGACATGTCTTCCAGCAGCACGCGCGCCTGGTCGGAAACCCAGTCCGGGTCGACCGCCTGTACGTCTTCCACGCGCGCTGTATCGCTGATCAACAGGCCTGTGGTGACCGACAGGCCATGGCAGCCGAAGGCTGAAAACGTGGCCAGGTCGGCCTGGATGCCGATCGCGCCGACCGGATCGGACACGCCGAAGCTTAATATGAGGGGAGAAGTTTGGTTTTGCACGGCGGGTAGATTAAGATACCTAATTCAGCATTTTACTTGATTGAAGGGTGGCAGAACGTGAGTAGCAACGAAACAACGCAGCAATTCCAAACGTGGATGTGTCTAATTTGCGGCTGGGTTTATGATGAAGCGGCCGGTCTGCCCGACGAAGACATCGCTCCCGGCACGCGTTGGGCCGATGTTCCGATGAACTGGACCTGTCCTGAATGCGGTGCGCGCAAGGATGATTTCGAGATGGTGGCGCTTTAATTGATCCAGATCCGTGGGATGGTGCTGCCAGCACGCTGGTATCGCGGCAGCCTGTGCTATGGTATGAAAGATTGTCGAATAATCACATGACGCGTCCCTTCCTGCCCGAGGCACCGTCCGATGCCATGTACGCCAGCGCCACGATACTGGTCATCGACGACAGCGCCACCAGCCGCAGCGCGGCGGAAAAGGTCTTGCGCGAGGCCGGTTATCGCGTAGTGGTGGCGGAAAACGGATTCGAGGCCCTGGCCAAGATCGCCGACTGCCAGCCGGCGCTGATCGTGTGTGACATTGTGATGCCGCGCCTGGACGGCTACCGCACCTGTGCGCTGATCAAGGCCAGTGTGGCCTTTCATGCCACGCCGGTGCTGATGCTGTCGTCGAAGGAGGGTTTGTTCGACCGCGCGCGCGGCGCCATGGCAGGCGCCAGCGCCTGCCTGGTCAAGCCGCTGGCGCGCGAGGCGCTGCTGGAGGCCGTGCGGCTGCACCTGGCCAGGCATTTTGAGTAAGTGGTTTATTGATTGACAACGCAGCAAGGAAGCAGATGGCCATACACACAATTCTGATCGTCGATGACTCGCCGACAGAACGCTATTACCTGAGCGAGATACTGGTGCGTGCCGGTTATGCCGTCGTCACGGCGCAGGACGGTGCCGACGCGTTGGCGCAACTGAAGCAGTCCAAGCCCGACCTGATCTTGATGGATGTGGTGATGCCCGGTGCGAATGGCTTCCAGATCACGCGCGCTATTGCGCGCGATCCCGAACTGCAGGACGTGCCGGTGATTATCTGCTCCAGCAAGAGCCAGGAAACGGACCGCATCTGGGGCTTGCGCCAGGGCGCGCGCGATTACCTGGTCAAGCCGGTGGTCGAAGCCGAGCTGCTGGCCAAGATCGCAGCGCTTTCCTGAGAATGCAAACGATGCCAGGTCACGGCGTTTCCACAGCGGCCTTCCCGCCTGCCGCTGCCGCCATGCCATCCTTCGAGACGGGCGCGCGGCAGGGGCGCTTGCGCCAGTATCAGTTGCAATTGATCGAGCGGATACAGGCCGCGCGCAGCGGCGCGCTGGCAGCGCGCAAGGAACTGGGCGTGATGCTCGGTGGCCGGCCGTGCCTGCTCGACCTGACGCAGCTCGGTGAAATCGTCATTGCTACCGGGGTGCAGATCCAGGGCGTGCCGCTGGCGCAGGACTGGTACCTGGGCCTGGCGGCCATGCGTGGACGCCTGACGGCCGTCGTCGACCTGGCCCGCTACATGGGCGAACCGCCTTGCGCGCCAGGCAATCACTGCCGCGTCATCACTTTTTCTCCCCGCCTGGGCCTCAATTGCGCTGTGCTGGTCGAGCGCGTACTGGGCTTGCGCCAGCTGCGCACGCTGCAATCCCTGCCCTTGCCGGCTGCACCGCTGCGCGCGGCGCCATCCTGGGCGGCGCAGGCGCTGCGCGACAGCGAAGGGCAGCAGTGGCTGCGCCTGGACTTGGCGCAGCTAGCGCAATCGGAACGCTTCCTCGATGCCGGTTTTGGCGGCCTGGCCGCACACAAGGATATTTGCTGATGGGCGCCCATTCCCCTATCCTGGCCGCCGGCATGCCCGAAGCGGAATACGCTGCTGGCGAGCCGGCATCGGCGGCCGACTTGCCGCTGCGCCTGCGCGACGCGCTGGGACGGCGCAAGTCGCTGGCCAAGGCACCGGTCAGCGACTTGAAGCTGCCGCTGATCGGCCATTTGCCGCTGCAAAAGCAATTGAGCATCCTGTCGACGGTGATGGCCCTGAGTTTGGCCGCCAGCCTGCTGTTCGTCGGCCTCAACACGCGCAGCGGCAATATCGCCTCGGCGCAGACGCAGCTGGCCAGCGACGCGCTGATGCATTCTCAGCGCATCGGCAAGGCTGCGCCGAATGCCGTGCAAGGCAATCCGGAAGCCTTCCGCCAGCTTGAGGAAAGCCGCAACGAACTGAACCAGGATTTCCGCCTGATGCTGCGCGGCGGGACGTATCACGGGCGCGATATCGGCGAGTCGCGTTCCGGCCTGCTGGCGGCGGTGGCCGACGCGCGCAAGAAGTGGGCCAGCAGCGACCGCGCGGCCAGCACCATCTTGCGCCTGAAAACGGAGCTGGGCGAATTCGACAAGACTTTGCAGCAATTGAACGCGCTGTCGCCGGCGCTGCTGGCGCAGACGGAGGAAATCGCGGCGCTCAAGGTGCAGCACGGCGGCAACGCGCGCGATCTGGCCGTCATCGGCCGCCTGATGATGCTGAGCCAGCGCATGAGCCGCAGTGCCAGCGAGTTTCTATCGTCGGGCAGCATCAGCTCGGAAACGGCATTTTCGCTGGGGCGCGACACGACGTATTTCCGTACTGCCGTCGAAGGCTTGCTCAATGGCAGCGTGACGCTGCAATTGGCGCCCACGCGCGACGCCGAATTGCGCGACCGGCTGGTGGCGCTGAAAGCCAGTTTCGACACTTACCAGAAACTGGTCTCGTCGATACTCGACCGGCTGGATAAATTCAGTTCGGCCAAGAGCGCCGAACAGCTGATCTTCAACGAGAACGAAGACCTGCGCCAGCGCTTGACCCTGCTGCAGCAGATGTACCATGTGAATCAGGAAACGCTGGGCATGGCCTTCTGGATGATGGTCGGCGGCGTGTTGCTGACCCTGATCGCGGCGGCAGGCATCGGCCGCGTGCTGCTGCAGGACTCCGTCAACCGCACACGCGACGCCGAGCGGCGGCGCCAGGAAGCGGAAATCCTGCGCTTGCTGTCGCAGGAACAGGAAGCGCAGGCCAAGGCCAAGAATGACCAGAACCAAGCGGCCATCCTGCGCTTGATGAACGAATTGCAGAAGGTCGCCGACGGCGACCTGACGGTGCAGGCCACCGTGTCGGAAGATATCACGGGCGCCATCGCCGATTCCGTCAACTACACGGTCGAGGAATTGCGCGGCCTGGTGGGGCGCGTGACGGCGACGGCCGAGCAGGTCAACCGCGCCTCGACGCAGGCGCAAGGCATCTCCAGCAAGCTCCTGATCGCTTCGCAGCAGCAGTCGCGCGAAATTCAGGGCGTCAGCGCCACCGTGGTCAAAATGGCCAATGCGATTACCGACGTGTCGAAGTCGGCCAGTGTCTCGGCCGACGTGGCGCGCCAGTCGGTGGCGGCGGCGCAGCAGGGGGCGACGGCGGTGGAAAACGCCATCAAGGGCATGCATGAAATCCGCGAGCAGATCCAGGATACCTCCAAGCGCATCAAGCGCCTGGGCGAATCGTCGCAGGAAATCGGCGAAATCACCGAACTCATTTCCGACATCACCGAGCAGACCAACGTGCTGGCGCTGAACGCCGCCATCCAGGCCGCCTCGGCCGGCGAGGCGGGACGCGGCTTCTCGGTCGTCGCCGAAGAAGTGCAGCGCCTGGCCGAACGCTCGGCCGCCGCCGCCAAGCAGATCGGTGCGCTGGTGCGCACCATCCAGGCCGACACCCAGGACGCCACCCGTGCGATGGAAAAATCCACGCAGGGCGTGGTCGAGGGCGCACACCTGTCCGATGCGGCCGGCGCTGCCTTGAAGGACATCAGCCAGGTGTCG
Organism: Janthinobacterium breve; assembly: GCF_051380895.1. Taxonomy (NCBI): domain Bacteria; kingdom Pseudomonadati; phylum Pseudomonadota; class Betaproteobacteria; order Burkholderiales; family Oxalobacteraceae; genus Janthinobacterium; species Janthinobacterium breve. Next base: position 7,567 of record NZ_JBNYXY010000018.1, read on the forward strand.
AAACACCTGGCTGAACTGATCCAGGGCATCTCGTTTGCCACCGGCACGCAGGCCGGCTCGGCCAGCGGCGTAGCCTTGAATATCCAGCATATCCTGAGCGTGACGGAGCAGACCCAGGACGGCACGCAGCAAACGGCGCAGTCGATCCACAAGTTATCGATGCTGGCGCAGGAACTGAAAAACTCGGTGTCGCGCTTCCGCGTCGCCGCCTGAACGCCGCGCCATTCCAGGCGCGGCGTGTTGTGCGTACCGATTTTTGCGCTACGATTTCTTTACCGAGGCATGCATGAGCACACCTGATAGTCCGCAGCAGTCCAAGCCGTTCGACAGCGAACCCCTGTCGTGGGTGATGGTGGAAATCCGCGAAGCGCTGGGCCGCTCGAAAACGGCGCTGTTCGAAGCGGGTGGCCGCGAGCGCGAGGAACGCGCCACGGCACTGCAGCATGCACGCTCGCACCTGCACCAGGCGCATGGCGCGCTGGTGATGGTGGACGTGGCCGGCGCCAGCCTGCTCACGGATGGCGCCGAACAGGCATTGACGCGCTTTCGCGACGGCAGCCTGGAATACACGCTCGACCATGCGCAGATCGTCGCCAGGCTGTATCAGGCCCTGATCGAATACCTGGAAGACCTGGTGGCCGGCACACCGCCGCAGCCGACGCGTTTGTTCCCCTACTACCGCGATCTGCAAGCCATGCTGGGCGCCGAACGCATACACCCGGCCGACCTGTTTTTTTCACCCCCGGCTATGCTGGAAGGGCATGCCATCGCGCTGGCGGACGCTCCCATGGCGGCCGATTATCCGGCCTGGCGCGGGCGCTTTGAAAAGTCTTTGCTGCCCTTCCTGAAAGCGCAGGATGATGCGGCGCGGCGCCAGCACGCCAGCGATTTGCACGCCACCCTGACCCTGGTGGCGGACGCGCAGCAAGAAGCGCCGGCGCGTACCTTCTGGTTCGCCATGCAGGCGTTTGCAGGACTGGCGGCCAGCGGCGAAGGCATGGGCACGCTCAACGTCAAACAGCTGTTCGGCCTGATCAATCTGCAATTGCGCCGCCTGGCGCAGGGGGCGGCCAGCCTGCCCGCATCGATGCTGCGCGACGCCTTGTACTTCATCGCCGCCGCCGTCGAGCCTACGCCGGAGGCGCGTCAGCTGCGTGCCGCTTTCGCGCTGGAGGGGCATGTGCCCGCCGACGTGGAAGCGCGGCGCTACGGCCAGGTTGACCAGGATGCCTTGCAAGGCGCGCGCACGGCATTGGCGCAGGCGCGCGCCAGCTGGAGCCGCCTGGCGCAAGCCGACCTTGATCCCGCCCTGGGCATAGCATTCGAACAGTCCTTGCAACAGGTGGCGGCGCAGACCGACATCCTGAAACAGCCGGCCTTGGCCAGCCTGCTGCGCGAATGCGCGGCCGTGGCGCGGCAAGCCGTGGCCAGCGGGCGCAGTGCGGCCCTGGAGAACGAAATCGGCATGGCGCTGCTGTTTGCCGACACGGGGCTGGAGCGGGTGCGCCGCCTGCCCGACGATTTTGCCGGCAATGCGGAAACCATCGCCGCGCGCCTGCAGGCGCTGCTGGCTGGCGAAGCGCCGCCGCCCGTCACCGCTGGCGAGTTGTCGCGCCAGATTGAACAGGGGCAGACCGTTGCCGCGCTGGCCGAGGACATGAAGACGGGCTTGCGCCAGGTGGAAAAGGTGCTCAACGCGTATTACGCGGATGCCTCGCGGGGCGTAGCGGGGGCGCTGGATGACGTCGCGCCCGTGCTGGGGCAGTTGCAGCAGCAACTGGCGGGGCTGGGACAGGAAGATGCCCGCGCCGCCGTGCTGCAGGTCGACGCGGCCGTGCAGCAGCTGGCCGGTGGTGACGCCAATGCGGAGGCGCACGCCGAGGCGCTCGACGAGATCGCACAAAATGTCAGTGCGCTGGGCTTTTTTGTCGATATGCTGGGCCGCAACGCGCAAGCGGCCAGCGGGCGTTTCCATTTCGATGCCGCCGCCGGCACCTTCCGCGCCCTGCCATTTGAAAAAGTCGCCGCCGCCGGTGTCGTGCCGGTACCCTTGCTCGACCAGGCCCTGGCGCCCGCCGCGCCTGTCGGAGTGGGTGCCGCGCCGGCGGTGACCGATGTTGACGCGGAGATGCTCGACATCTTCATCGTCGAAGCGCGCGAAGTGCTGGCTTTTATCGATACCACGCTGGCCCTGCCGCGCGAGCAGGCCGCCAGCGGCGACCACCTGGCCATGCTGCGCCGCTCGTTCCATACCCTCAAAGGCAGCAGCCGCATGATAGGCCTGGCGCAGTTTGCCGAGGCCGCCGGTGTCATCGAACGTGTCATGAATACCTGGCTGGCCGAGGCGCGTCCTGCCAGCGACGACCTGTTCACCCTGCTCAATTACGGCTGGTACCAGCTCAGCGAATGGGTGGCCGAACTGGAAGGCGGCGCAGGGCGCGAGCGCGAGGCCGGCATGCTGCTGGCGGCGGCCGAGCGCGTGCGCGAAGGCGGTCCGTTCGAACTGCGCAAGCCGCGTCCGGCCGCGCCCGTGGCCAGCAATGGCAATGTGATCGGTTTTCCTTCCGCCACGACGCCCACGGTGCACGAAGCGCCTGACGATCACCTCAAGCACGTCGGTGAACTGCGCATTAGCTTACCCTTGTACAACATCTATCTGGCCGAGACGGATGAATTGCTGCGCGTGCTGACGCGCGACTTCGGCGAATGGCGCCATGAACAGCGCGCCGTCAGCGTGGAGGCGCTGCAAGCCGTGCATACCTTGGCGGGGACGTCCGGCACGGTCGGCTTCCAGTCCCTGCGCGACCTGGCGCATGCGCTCGAGACAGTGATCGAAACGGTGGTGCCGCCGCTGGCCGGCCTGCGCGCCGAGCAGCACGACGTGCTGGAGCAAGCCACGCAGCGCATCGGGCAAATGCTGCAGGCGTTTGCGCTGGGCGACCTGGCGCCATCGCAGCCGGACATGATCGAAGCGCTCAACACCTTGTGGCGCGCCTTGACGGCGCCACCCGGCGAGAGCAGGGAAGACCAGCTCGACGCCCTGTTTGCCGCCGCTTACGCCAGCATCGTCGGCACGCCGGCGCAGTCTGCCGAAGCGCAGGCCAACGCCTTGGCCGAGATCCCTGCGGCGCAGCTCGAGACCCTGTTCGAGGCGGCGTATGCGAGTATCGTCGCCGATGCGCTGCAGCCGGCCGCGCCCGCCGCGCCGCCGCCGATGCCGATGCCGGACAGCGGCGCCAGCGATGACCTGTTCGACGCCGGTTTCGAGCACGCGCCGCCGCTGGAGCAGGTGGAGCCGGAAGCGCTGGCGCCGGCCATCATGCCGGCCGATGCTGTCGCGCTGCTGGCGGCGAGCGCCGGCATCAGCGATGAACTCGACCTCGATTTATTGTCCGTCTTTCTGGAAGAGGGCGCTGACCTGCTGCCGCAGATCGGCGAAGCGCTGCGCAGCTGGCAACAGCAGCCGCACGACAGCGGCCAGGCGCAGATGCTGCTGCGCACCCTGCACACCGTCAAAGGCAGCGCGCGCATGGCCGGCGCCATGCGCCTGGGCCAGCACGCGCATGAAATCGAGACGCATATCGAAAACATGCTGCACGCGGGTACCGCCACGCCGCAGGCTTTCGATGAATTGCTGGCCCACTATGACCATGCGCTGCACCTGTTCGAACAGTTGCAGCAGCCCTTGCTGCCCTTGCCAGGCATGGAAGACACGCCGGCGGCCGAACCGAAGGCGGCGTTGGTACGGGTGCGCGCCGACATCCTTGACCGTCTGGTGAACCAGGCTGGCGAAGTGTCGATTACGCGCTCGAAGATGGAAAATGAAGTTGGCGTGCTGGGCGCCTCGCTGTCCGAGTTTTCCGACAACCTGGCGCGCCTGCGGCGTCAGTTGCGCGAAGTGGAAATGCAGGCCGAATCGCAGATCGCTTCGCGCATGGCCGTCGGCAGCGAGCGCGATTTTGATCCGCTTGAATTCGACCGCTTTACGCGCTTGCAGGAACTCACGCGCATGATGGCTGAAAGCGTCAACGACGTGGCCTCGTTCCATGAAAACCTCAGCCACAGCGTCGATGCTGTGACGGACGACCTGGTGCTGCAGGCGCGCCTGACGCGCGAGCTGCAGCGCGACCTGATGCAGATCCGCATGGTGCCGTTTGCCAGCATTGCCGAACGCCTGTTCCGCGTGGCGCGACAAAGCGCCAAGGAAGTCGACAAGCGCGTCAATCTCGATATCCGCGGCGGTGGCGTGGAAATCGACCGCAGCGTGCTCGAACGCATGGCGGCGCCGTTTGAGCACCTGCTGCGCAACGCCATCGTGCACGGCGTCGAGCAGCGCGAGGCGCGCCTGGCAGCAGGCAAGAGCGAGACGGGCGAGCTGCTGGTGCAGGTCAGCCAGCAGGGCAATGAAGTGGCGATCGCCTTTTCCGACGATGGCGCGGGACTGGACCTGGAACGCATCCGCGCCAAGGCGCACGGCGCCGGCCTGGTGGCGACGGACGCGCCTTTGACCGACGCACAGGCGGCCGAGCTGATTTTCACGCCCGGTTTTTCCACCGCCGACAGCCTGACGGAACTGGCCGGGCGCGGTTTTGGCATGGATATCGTGCGCTCCGAAGCACTGGCTCTGGGCGGGCGCGTGGAAACGCTGACGCAGGCGGGCCTGGGCATGCGCTTCACCATCCACCTGCCGCTGACCCTGGCCGTCACGCAAGTGGTGCTGCTAGCGGCGAACGGCAAGACGTATGCCTTGCCATCGGTGCTGGTGGAGCAGGTGCTGCACCTGAAAGGCGAGCAGCTGGAGCAGGTGCGGGCGGCCGGGCGCATCGAGTCGCACGGGCAGTCGCTGGCGCTGCACCACCTGTCGGCCATGCTGGGCGAGACGCCGGCGGTGCAGACCATGCAGCGCTATGCGCCCGTGCTCCTGCTGCGCAATGGCAATGACAGGCTGGCCTTGCAGGTCGATGACGTGGTGGGCAACCGGGAAGTCGTGGTCAAGCATGTGGGGCCGCAGCTGGCGCGCATGCCGGGCATCGCCGGCGCCACGGTGCTGGGCACGGGCGATATCGTGCTGATCCTCAATCCGGTGGCGCTGGCGCAGCACCTGGAACATCATCCGGAACTGCTGTCGCAATATGCGCTGGCCAGCCGAGAGCAAGATGCCGCCTCCAGCGCACTGGCCGTGCCAGCCGTGCGCGTGATGGTGGTCGACGATTCGCTGACGGTGCGCCGCGTGATGCAGCGATTGTTCGAGCGCGAAGGCTACCAGGTGCTGCTGGCCAAGGATGGCGTCGATGCGCTGGAACAGCTGCATGCACTGGAACCGGCTGCCATGCCGGCCCTGCTGCTGGTTGACGTGGAGATGCCGCGCATGGACGGTTTTGACTTGACGCGCAATGTGCGCAGCGACGACAAGACGCGCGCCATCCCCGTCATCATGATCACCTCGCGCAGCGCCGACAAGCACCGCGCGCACGCGTTTGAACTGGGCGTGAATGCGTATTTCGGCAAGCCGTTCCAGGAAGAGGAATTGCTGGCGGAAGTGCAGCGCTTGCAAACGGGGGCTGGTTCCGAAACACCTCGGCAACCATAACAGGCGTGCATCGCCGCGCCAGGAAAATAATGAGCATGCACGCCAAACTGAAAAAACTCGAAGACAAAGCCATGGCCAAAGGCGAGCATGCGGTTGCCGCGGCTGCAGCCCATCTGTTGCAGGATATCGACTCCATCGACAGGCAAATTAACCTCGTCGGGGCGCTGCACGAAGTAGGCTACCTGCAAAACTCGCTGAAGCCCTACTGGCATGCGTTCAGAGCCGATGAGTCAGCATGGATAGAACGCTGCCTGGCCAGGCTGGTCATGTCCGATCATGACTATTGGGCCCTCGCCGCGTTGCTGGGATGCGATGGCCCGGCCACCGTCGGCATCGCCATGGCCAAGGGATTCAAATCCGCCGCGACGAGGCAGTATGAGCGTTTTGACAAACCCGATGTCCATGTCGATACCTTGTATTTGACAGGTGTGGGGAGGGTGCTGCACCCCATCCTTGAGGTTGGCTATGACACCAAGGAAATGATCAATGTCGACGTGGGCAGGGCGCGGGCACTGAGTTTGGATAATAAAATGGACAATAAGCCGGACAATCTGCAATGGCAGCCAGGTGACCCGCTGGGAACGGGCGGACTCTCCATTTCCATGCAGGCGAAACTTCCGCACGGCGCCTGGCGGTCGGTCTGGACGGCGTTCACGACATCCGATGCCCATTGAACGCGGCAGCGGCGCCCGGTCTCGCCGCTTCCTGCCTTACTTCACCACTTTGACCACTTCATAACGTTCCAGGGTCTCCTTGCGCGCGGCGTCGTGCTGCACCAGCGGTTCAGGATAGTCGCGCCCCAGCACGATGTTTTTTTGATCGAGCAGCATGCGTGGCACCAGCCAGGGCGCATGGATTTCCTTGTCGCCCAGCGCCTTCAGTTGCGGCAGGTAGCGGCGGATGAAGCGTCCGCTGGCATCGAATTTTTCCGATTGCGTGATCGGATTGAAGATGCGGAAGTAGGGTTGCGCGTCGCAGCCCGACGACGAAGCCCATTGCCAGCCGCCGTTGTTCGAGGCCAGGTCGAAGTCATTCAGGTGCAGCGCGAAATACGCTTCGCCGCGGCGCCAGTCGATGCCCAGATCCTTGATCAAAAAGCAGGCCGTGACCATGCGCAGGCGGTTGTGCATATAGCCCGTCTGGTTCAGCTGCGCCATGGCCGCGTCCACCAGAGGATAGCCGGTGCGTCCCTCGCACCAGGCCGCAAACGCGGCATCGGCTTCGGGCCCGGTTTCCCAGGCGATGGCGTCGTAGGCCGGTTTGAAGGCGCCGCCTTCCACATGCGGGTTCTGGTACAAAATCATGGCGTAAAAATCGCGCCAGATCAATTCGGCCAGCCACACGGGCGCGCCATCGCCGCCGCTGCCCCGGTCCATCAGGTCGACCACGGTGCGCACCAGGTAGCGCAGCGATACGGTGCCGAAGCGCAGATGCATGGACAGGTAGGACGGCCCCTTCAGGGCAGGAAAATCGCGCGCCACGTCATAGCGGGCCACGCGCGCCAGGAAATCCTCGAATAGCGTGCTGGCACCCGACATGCCCGTGGGAATGGCCAGTTCGGCCAGGTTGCTCGCTTCGAAACCCAGCTCGCCCAAGGTCGGCAAGGGGGCACGCGTGCCGGTGCGCGGCGGCGCCAGGCTGGCCGCGTACGGTTCGATATCGAACGGCGCCAGGCAGCCGGGTTCGGCGCGCATTTTCTTCAGCCAGGCATTCTTGTACGGCGTGTAGACCGTGTACGGCTTGGCCGAGAGCGTCAGCACCTCGTCCTTTTCAAAAATGACCTGGTCCTTGAAGCTGAACCACAGGCGCGCCGCGTGCGTGAGCGCGGCAGCCACGGTGGCGTCGCGGGCGATCGCTTGCGGCTCGTAGTCGTGGCTGGCAAACACGGCGTCGGCGTTCAGCTCGGCGGCCAGGCGCGGGATGGCTTCGGCGGCGTCCGCGTGCAGCACGATCAGGTCGCCGCCCAGCTGGCGCAGCTCAGCGGCCAGTTCGGCCACGCTGGCATGGATGAAATCGACCCGTCGGTCGCGGCGCGGCAGCGCTGCCAGGATGGCGGTGTCGTAGACGAAGACACAATGCACGGCCTGGCTCTGGCGCAGGGCGTGATGCAGTGCAGCATGGTCAAATGCGCGCAGATCGCGCCGGAACCACACCAGGGAAGTCTTGATTGTCATTATTTTGCGTGTTCAGGGTCAAAGATAGGCTATTTTTTGCCGCCAACAGGGCTATATGGCCGTGCGCGTCGCGCCTTTGGCGTCGCTGCGGTGGCAATTCAGTGTAAACTAGAGGCTATGTTCGTGGTGGTTTATGTGCGGCAGCGATTGTGCAATCAATTTTACTACTGGCATGGCCATGCGCCCCCAAGCAGGGCGATGTTTAATATTGCGCAAGTTGCAAAGCGTGCATGGCGTAGCCGCAAGGCCAAGCGAATTGATGGCGAATTTATAATAAATTTACAACATAACAAGAATAGCGCCTGGCATCACGGTGCGCGCCGCCCAGCATTCGCGGCAGCTTGCGCCAGGCGTACGATAGCGGGGTAAGCGAGACTTGCCAGCAAGGCCACAGAGAGAGCATCGCGTATGAAAAAGAGTAAAATCGACCAGACTCTACCAGGACATCGTTTGATGCAGGGTGTGGGAGAGCCGGCCGCGACAGGTTCCTCCACCTTGAATCTGGCCAACCATTTCCTGATCGCGATGCCGGCCATGCAAGATCCGATCTTCGGCGGCACGGTCGTGTACGTTTGTGAACATAATGAAAATGGCGTGCTGGGCGTCGTCATCAACAAACCCACCGACATGACCATGGAAGTGCTGTTCGACCGCATCGATCTGAAACTGGCGGCCGGCAGCGACACGCCCATCATCAATGAACCGATCATGTTCGGCGGCCCCGTGCAGGACGACCGCGGCTTCGTGCTGCATACGCCGGGCGCGCATTATTCCTCGTCGCTGACTGTGACGGATGAAATCGCGTTTACCACCTCGATCGATGTGCTCGAAGCCGTCGCCAAGGGCGATGGTCCCCAGCGCATGCTGGTGTCGATCGGCTATTCGGGCTGGAGCCCGGGCCAGCTGGAAGACGAGATCGGCCGCAATGGCTGGCTGACGGTGGGCGCCTCGGCCGACATCCTGTTCGACTTCCCGATCGAGCAGCGTTACGTGGCGGCCATCAAGCTGCTGGGCATCGACCCGCTCATGCTGGCGAGCGAGGCCGGACACGCATGAGGTGGATGCCATAAACCTACTGCGCAGCCCACTTTCGGGCATCCGTTGCTCGCTGTACCTTCGTACAGCTCCGCTACTCAACCCGACATTGAGCTTGCTCGCTACGGTTTCTGGCACCACCTATGTTGATCTTTATTATGGAAAAATGCTGTGACGAGTGACGCCATCGACACCATCCTCGCCTTCGATTTCGGTTTGAAACGCATCGGCGTGGCCATCGGCAATACCATGATTTGCCAGGCCAAGCCGCTCGGCGTGATCACGGCCACGGCGAATGAACCGAAGTTTGCCGCCATCGATAGCCTGATCAAGGAGTGGGGCGCGAGCCGCATCGTGGTGGGCCTGCCCAGCCATCCGGATGGCACCGAACACGAGATGAGCGCGCGTTGCCGCCGTTTCGCCAACCAGGTGCATGGCCGCTTCAACCTGCCGGTGGAGCTGGTCGACGAACGTTATTCCTCGGCCGTCATTGCCGCCAAACGCGGCGAAGTCATCGACGACCGCGCCGCCGCCATCATCCTGCAACAGTATTTCGACGCGAATTATTAATCTGACCTTAGCCTCCAATCCTGAATGATTAAGAACTCTATGCCGCATCCTACGAATCCTTCCCAACTCGACGCCGAGGCCCTGTACGCGGTCTTGCTGCAGCAGGTGCAGAGCGGCCTGGCGGGCATCCCCAACGTGGCCATCGTCGGCATCCATTCGGGCGGCGCCTGGCTGGCCGAACGCCTGGCGCGCGACCTGAACCTGCTCGACCGCCTGGGCGTGCTCGACGTGTCGTTCTACCGCGACGACTTCGCGCAGAAAGGCCTGCATGCCGATGTCAAGCCGACGCAAATCAGTTTTGACGTGGCCGGCGCCACGATCCTGCTGGTAGACGACGTGCTGTACACGGGCCGCACCACGCGCGCGGCCATCAATGAATTGTTCGACTATGGCCGCCCGGCCAAGATCATGCTGGCCGCCCTGGTCGACCGCGGCGAGCGCCAGTTGCCGGTGGCCGCCGATTTCGTGGCCGCCTTCACTGCCGTGCCGGCGGGCCAGGCCCTGGTCCTGAAGCAAGCCGACGATGGAAAATTCACGCTCACCATAGATACCCACCATGCTTAATCCGCAACTGAATAAACACGGCGAACTGCAACATCTGTTGACGATTGAAGGCTTGCCGAAGTCTATAGTCAACCACATCCTCGATACCGCTTCTTCGTTCGTCGGCATTTCCGACCGCGATGTGAAAAAGGTGCCGCTGATGCGCGGCAAGAGCGTTTTCAACCTGTTCTTTGAAAACTCCACGCGCACCCGCACCACCTTCGAAATCGCCTCGAAGCGCCTGTCGGCCGACGTCATCAACCTCAATATCCAGGCGTCGTCGGCCAGCAAGGGCGAGTCCCTGCTCGACACCATCGACAACCTGTCGGCCATGCATGCCGACATGTTCGTCGTGCGCCACGCGCAGTCGGGCGCGCCCTACCTGATCGCCAAGCACCTGATCGACACGAAGCAGCCACACGTCCACGTCGTCAACGCGGGCGACGGACGCCACGCGCACCCGACCCAGGGCTTGCTCGACATGTACACGATCCGCCACTACAAGAAGGATTTCACGAACCTGACGGTGGCCATCGTGGGTGACATCCTGCACAGCCGTGTGGCCCGTTCCGACATCCACGCGCTGACCACCCTGGGCGTACCCGAAGTGCGCGCCATCGGCCCGCACACTTTGCTGCCGGGCGGCCTGGAACAAATGGGCGTGCGCACCTTCACCAACATGGATGAAGGCTTGAAGGGCGTGGACGTGATCATCATGCTGCGCCTGCAGAACGAACGCATGAGCGGCGCGCTGCTGCCATCGGCACAGGAATATTTCAAGAGCTATGGTCTGACGCCCGAGCGCCTGGCGCTGGCGAAACCTGACGCCATCGTCATGCATCCGGGCCCGATGAACCGCGGCGTGGAAATCGATTCGGCCGTGGCCGACGGTCCGCAGGCGGTGATCCTGCCGCAGGTGACGTTCGGTATCGCCGTGCGCATGGCGGTGATGAGTATTTTGGCTGGTAATCAGGGCTGATAGCCCAAGGACGAGTAAGCGAGCATGACGACACTACATATCAAGAACGGCCACCTGATCGACCCTGCCAACGGCATCGATGGCTTGCAAGACCTGTTTATCGCCGATGGCAAAGTGCTGGCCGTGGGCAGTGCCCCGGCCGGTTTCAAGGCCGACACCACCTTTGACGCGGCCGGCCTGGTGGTTTCCCCCGGCCTGGTCGACCTGTCCGCGCGCCTGCGCGAGCCGGGCTACGAATACAAGGCGACGCTGGAATCGGAACTGCAGGCGGCCCTGCAAGGCGGCGTCACGAGCCTGGTCTGCCCGCCCGACACCGACCCCGTGCTCGACGAGCCGGGCCTGGTGGAGATGCTGAAATACCGCGCCAAGACGCAGAACAAGGCCCACGTGCACCCGCTGGGCGCGCTGACCATGGGCTTGAAGGGCAAGTCGCTGACGGAAATGGCGGAACTGACGGAAGCGGGCTGCATCGGCTTCGCGCAGGCGGAGGAGCCGATCGAGGACACCACCGTGCTGCTGCGCGCCATGCAGTACGCGAACACCTTCGGCTACACGGTCTGGCTGCGCCCCCAAGATCCGCATATCGGTCGTGGCGGCATCGCCCACAGCGGTCCGCTGGCGTCGCGCCTGGGCCTGTCCGGCGTACCCGTGATGTCCGAAACCATCGCCCTGCACACGATCTTTGAATTGATGCGCGCCAGCCGCGCGCGCGTGCACCTGTGCCGCATCTCGTCGGCGGCGGGCCTGGAACTGATACGCGCTGCCAAGGCCGAAGGCTTGCCCGTCACCTGCGATGTGGGCGTGCACCATGTGCACCTGACGGACGCCGATATCGGCTTTTTCGATTCGAACGCGCGCGTCACGCCGCCGTTCCGCAGCCAGCGCGACCGCGATGCGATCCGCGCCGGCCTGCTGGACGGCACGGTGGACGCCATGTGCTCGGACCATACACCCGTCGACGACGATGAAAAGCTGCTGCCGTTCGGCGAAGCCTCGCCAGGCGCCACGGGCCTGGAACTGCTGCTGTCGCTGGCCCTGAAGTGGGCCGACGATTATGCGCTGGCGCAGCCGCAAGCAGGCGCCCGTCCGCTGGCGCGCGCCGTGGCCAAGGTCACGTCCGATGCGGCCAGGGTCGCCGGTATTCCGGCCGGCAGCCTGGCCGTGGGCGAAGCGGCCGACATCTGCGTCTTCGATCCTGCCGCGCGCTGGACGGTGTCGTCAGCGTCGCTGGCCAGCCAGGGCAAGCACACGCCTTTCCTCGGCTATGAGCTGAGCGGTATCGTCAAGGCGACCATCGTGGCTGGACAGGTGGCGTTTCAGCGTTAATTTTTTTGTACTGGAGTGAAACTCCAGCATACTGCCGGGGTCAGACCCGCCGGGTCTGACCCCAGAATTTGCTGTGGGTTTGCTTCTTTATCTGGTGTCATTTGAAACTTTTGCTTACCTACCGCCTCGCGCGCATCGCCATTCACCTGGGCTGCGGCATGGCCAAGAGCGCCGTGCTGTTCCCCTGGCTGGACCTGGAGGGGCGCAACCGGCGCATCCGCCGCTGGTCGACGCAGCTGCTCGACATCTGCGGTGTGCACGTGGAGCAGCCGGCCGCCAGCATGCCGGCCCTCGACCATGCGATGGTGGTGGCGAACCATGTCTCGTGGCTCGACATCTTCGTCATCAATGCCGTCCACCCCTGCCGTTTCGTCGCCAAGGCTGAAATCCGCGCCTGGCCGATCCTTGGCTGGCTCGCGGGGCGCGCCGGCACCATCTTCATTTCGCGCGGCAGCAAGCGCGACCTGCGCCTGATTTTCCAGGGCCTGGTGGATAAATTGACGGCGGGCGAGCGCATCGCGTTCTTCCCCGAAGGCACGACCGCCGCGCAAGGACAGATTTTGCCGTTTCACGCCAACCTGTTCGAGGCGGCCATCGATGCGCAAGTGCCGGTGCAGCCGTTCGCGCTCGTGTATGTGGATGACAAGGGGGAGTTGCACCACGCGGTTGACTTCATCGGCGAGATGAGCTTTGCGCAAAGCATGGTGGCAATTTTGAGCGGCCCGCCCATCACGGCGCGCCTGACCTGTTTGGCTTCCGTCGCTACGGCCGATGCACACCGGCGTGAACTGGCGGCGGCAACGCAGGCGGCGGTGGCCGCCGCGCTGCCGCTGGACCAGCTTAATTCTTGACGTGCAGCCAGCGCGCGTGGGCGGCGCGGGCCAGGTAGTCGAGGATAAAACCTAAAATCCCGATCAGCACGATGGCGGCCATCAGTTCCGAATACGCGAGGCGGTCGCGCGTGTCGAGGATGAAGTAGCCGAGACCGGCCGACACACCCAGCATTTCCGCCGGTACCAGCACGATCCAGATGATGCCGATCGCCAGGCGCACGCCCGTCAAAATATCAGCCGTGATGCCCGGTAAAATCACCTTGAAGACGATTTCGCTGCGCGTCGCCGACAGGCTGCGCGCCAGCAGCAACCAGTTCGGATCGAGCCGAGCCACGCCGGCTGCCGTATTGAGCAAAATCGGCCAGACGGCCGCAAACGCCAGCAGGAAGTACACGGGCGCGTCTCCGACGCCCAGCACCATCACGGCGATCGGCATCCACGACAGCGGCGAAATCATGCGCAGCAGTTGGAACAGCGGCATGGCCGCGCCGGAAAAGCTTTTCGACATGGCCACCAGCACGCCCAGCGGCACGCCGATGACGATGGCCAGCCCCAGGCCGACGGCCACCCTTTGCAGGCTCAATACCACGTGCAGCCAGATATCCGCACCGCCCAGCATTTCCCGGAACGCCAGCGCCGTGGGCAGCGGCGCAAAGGCGGTGGCGATGGGCGTGGATTTCTCCAGCGCCGTCACGCCCATGGACCACAGCAGCAAGGCACAGGCCAGCCCCACCAGGGGCAGGCCGAACTTCGTGAACAACTTGCTTGCCATCGTCAGACCGCCACGGTTTCGCTGCGCAGCAGGTTGGCCGGCAAGCCGAAGGCGGCCGGGCCGCCCACGGCGGTGATGGCCTTGCGCACGAAGCGGTCATCGACCAGGTCGCGCGCGGCGAATTTCGGATCGAGCTTGGCCAGGAAGCGCGTATCGCCTTCGACCTTGGTGCGGCCGATGGCGCGCACCAGTTCTTCCGTATACGAGGCAAACGGATATGGCTGGAAGTCGATGCGGCGCTGCTGCCAGTTCTTGTGTACGATCAGGCCCTGTTTTTCATAGCTGGCGTAATCGGTGGTGGCCAGGACCTTGGTCAGCACCTGCAGCGGATGCGGCGTGTAGCGATTCTCTCCCACGTTTGACAGCAGCTTGGCCGTGTCGACCTGGTTCGAGCGCGTCCACAACTGCGCCTTGACGATGGCGTTGGTCACCTTCTGCGCCCATTCGGGACGCGTGTTGATGTCGCGCTCCGACAGGAACGTGACGCAGCACGCATGGTTTTTCCAAACGTCGCCCGAGAAGCGCAGGATCTTGCCGATGCCGGCGCTTTCCGCCGCCGCATTGAAAGGCTCGGCCACGATGTAGCCGGCAATCGACTTGCTGGCCAGGGCCGAAACCATTTCGGCCGGCGCCAGCACGATCAGGTTGACTTCATTCGATTTGATGGCCGCGTTGCGCGCGCGCGTGACCGGGGTCAGGCCATTCGAGGACAGGATTTGCTGCAGCAGGATGTTGTGGATCGAGTACCAGAACGGGATGGCGACCGTGCGCCCGCCCAGCTCGGAGACCTTGTTGATCTCGTTGGCCACCGTCAGCGCGGAGCCATTGACGTGGTTCCAGGCGACGACTTTCGCAGGAAACTTGGCGCCGTAGCGCACCCACAGGGTGGCGGGCGACAGCAGATGGATGACGTTGACCTGGCCGGCCACGAAGGCTTCGATGATCTGCGCCCAGCTGCGGAACAGGCGCGGCGTTTCCGCTTGCAAGCCTTCCGCCTCGAACAGCTTGCGGGCGTGGGCGACGAGCAGCGGGGTGGCGTCGGTAATCGGCAGGTAGCCGATTTTCACGGGCTGGTCGTCGCCTTTTGGACCTTGCTGGGCCATGGCGTCGCCGGCGAACAGCAGCGGCGAGGCGACGCTGGCCGTGGCCAGGGCCGACATGCGCAGGAAGTCGCGTCGCGTCAGGCCGCAATCGCAATCGGAGGAGGCGCAGATGTGCAGGGGTTTGTTTTGATCTTCGAATGTCATGGGAAGGTTCCGGTCGATTAATTGGGAGCAAAGGCGGGTGTTTGATCCTGCTTTTGCAGCGCCTGCAGGGCGTCGAGGATGTCCATCTTGAGGGCGATGACGTCGGCGCTGTGGCCGATGCGCGGTTGTGCGATGGCGACGGGCCATTCGCGCACGATGTTGCCAGGCTTGCCGCCCATCAGCAAGATGCGGTCGGCTACCAGGATCGCTTCATCGATATCGTGCGTGACCAGCAGCACGGCCGTGTGCCAGCGGTGCACCACGTCGACCAGCAGCGACTGCATCTCGGCGCGCGTGATGGCGTCGAGCGCGGAAAACGGCTCGTCGGCGAACAGCAGTTCCGGTTCGCGGGCCAGCGCGCGGGCCAGCGCCACGCGCTGTGCCATGCCGCCCGACAGCGCGGATGGATACAGCTTTTCGCGGCCCTTCAGGCCCACCGCGTCGATGGCTTGCGCCACGCGCGCCTGGTGCGCTTCGCGCGTCAGCTGCGGCTGGTGCTTGAAGTCCAGGCCGAAACTGGCATTGCCCGTGACATTCAGCCAGGGCAAGAGGCTCGCCTGCTGGAACACGAGGGCGCTGCGCGGGTCCGGTTCGCGCATCGGCGCATCGAGAAACTGGATCTCTCCCGTCGATGGCGGCTGCAAGCCGGCCAGCACGCGCAGCAGGCTCGATTTGCCGCAGCCGCTGCCGCCCAGCAGGCAGACGATTTCACGCTTGCGCACGCCCAGCGAGACATGCTGGAACACAGGCGCCGTGCCGGGATAGGCGTAGCTGAGATCCTGCGCCTGCAGCGCCCAGTCTTGCGCCGCTGCCGTCATGCGGGCGCTCCTGCGGCCTTGGCCGCTTGCTGGCTGTCGAACAGCTGCAAGGCCGCCTGCAATTGCGTCAGGCTGGGGGTGACGATGGGGATGAACGACGATTCGCGCCAGCGGCGCGCAAAGCCCTGCTGTTCGGCATTCAGGTAAGCGCGCCCGCCCATGGCCTGCAGTTCCAGCATCAAGGCTTGCTGCAGCAATTCAGCCAGCTGTATGCGCAGGCGGAACATGGCCGGCGCCTGCGTCTTGAAGCGGCCATCGTGCACGCCCGCCAGCAAGGTGGCGACAGCTGCCTCCAGGGTCGCTTGCAGCGCTTCGATGCGCGGCGTGAGCTGGTTGCGCGAACCGGCCGAGATCTGCGCCGCCTGCGCCAGGCTGGCGCGCGCCAGGCCGACCGACAGGCCGCACTGCATGCCGAGGAACGATGGACGCACTTGCGGCAGCCAGGCTGGCGCATTGTCGCTGATGATGTCAAGGGCGGGGATGTGCACCTGCGTCAGCTTGACGGAGGCCGTATTGCTGCCGCGCAGGGCGATCAGGTCCAGGTCGTCGCTGCGCTTGACGCCCGGCGTGCTGCTGTCAAAGGCGACAATGACGGGTGGGGCGCCGTCGTTCGGCGCCACGGCGGCCGCCGCGACAAAGCCCGCCTTGCGCAAATTCGTCACCCAGGCCAGGCCGCCGTCGACCAGCAAGCCGTCATCCTGGCGCGCGCCCGTGATTTGCAGCTGTTCGATGCCGGACAAGAATTTCATGGCGTTCGACAGGCCGCTGGCGCCCGCCTGCGTGCCCGCCAGCAGGCCTGGCAGGCGCCGCTCGGCCAGCGCGCGGTTCTCGCTTTGCAGCAGGAATTCGATGAAGCAGCGCTGGCCCCAGAAGACAAAGGCCGCCGTTACCGATTGCTCGGCCACGTTGGCGATGGCATCGATGGCGTCGCGCACGTCACCGCCCGCGCCGCCGTGTTCCTGCGGCACGCCGATGGCCAGCAGCTGGTCGCCGGCCAGCGCCGGCAGGACGGTTTCAGCCAGGTCCGATGATTGGTCGAGCTGGTCGGCATGCGCGTGCAGCCAGTCTGTGAGCTTGGCCATGTCAGACGGCGCCAGGCAGGTAGGGCGTCAATTGCGGATTGACGGGCGTGCCGGCCAGGCTGTTGGAGAAATTGCACAGCGTGGCCAGGCTGATGCCCAGCACTACTTCCAGCGCCTGCTGTTCGTTGTAGCCGGCGGCCAGGAAGGCTTGATATTCGGCGTCGTTGACGGCGCCGCGCGTGGCGATGACGGCCGTGGCGAAGGCGGCGACGGCGTCGAGTCTGGCCTCGCCGGTCGGCTGGCCATGCTGCAGGGCGCGCACGATGTCGGGTGTCTGTCCCGCTTTTTTCAGCGAGATGGCGCTATGGCCGGCGATGCAGAAGTCGCAGCCATGGATGCGCGCGGCGGTGATCTGTACCACTTCGCGTTCCATCAGGCTCAGGCTGGCGCGCGTATTGATGCCCGATACGGTCAGATAGGTTTCCAGCGCCAGCGGGGCATTGGCCAGCACGCCGATCAGGTTGGGCAGGAAGCCGTTGTTGGCGATGGCCTTTTCCACGAAGGGGCGGCTATCGGCCGGGGCGGTATCGAGAGTGTGCAGCGTCAGACGGGACATGGGGTACCTTGCTAGTTTAGTAAGTCACCCGGCCATTATATCGGCCATGCCATGCATGCAACAGACGTCAGCGTCGTCCTTTTGTGCTCGTTCGTCTTTGATTGCGCAAACCTTGATGTCAGCTGGCCAGTTGGCGCTGGCGCTGGTCGCGCCGGTAGGCGCCCGGTTGCTCGCCCGTGACCCGCTTGAAGGCGCGCGTAAAGGCGGCGTGCGAGCGATAACCCACCAGTTCGGCCGCGCGTTCGACGGAGACGCCGTCGTGCAGCCGGCGCGCGGCGATCTTCATGCGCAGCAGGAGCAGGAATTGGGCCGGCGAATGGCCGCTGGCGCTGGCGAAATGCTTGCAGAAGCTGGCGCGCGACATGCAGGCCGCCTTGGCCATGTTCTCGATCGACCAGTCGTCGGCGGGGGCGTCGAGCATGCGTTCGAGCAGCGGCGAAAATGCGGGTTGGTGCAGCAGCGACAGCAGGCCGGCCGCCACCTGCTCGCCCTGCGCCACGTGGCGGATCAGGTAAAAGAACAGCAGTTCGACCAAGCGGGCGATGAGCGGCGACGGTTGCTCCGGATCGCCGCCCGCCTCGGCCAGGATCAGGTCGAACAGTGCGGCGGCGGCGCTGAAGGCGGGCGCGTCGCCGCGTATCAGCAGATACGGCGGGAAGGAGTCGACGATCAGCGCGGAAAGGGCGCCGCGAAATTGAAAGAAGCCGCAGGCCAGCGCCGTCGCCGGCTGCTCCGTGGGTGTTTGCAGGGGCAGCATGGCTTGCGCGCTGACCGCCTGCAGTGGATCGCTGTGGGGGCTGAGGAAGTGGGGCAGGTCGCGCAGCAGGAAGACGCCATCGCGCGGGCCGAGCGCAATCGGCGCGACCCCATCGAGATGCAGATAGCAGTGGCCATCGAGCACCAGGTGAAAGCTGCCCAGTTCCCGGCCCGCCGTGGAAGCGCGCCAGCGGCCGCAGTACTGGCCCACGTGCAGGACGGCGGTGTCGAGTTCCAGGCTGCCGAGCAGCCAGCGCGCCAGTCTGTCGGTATCAGGGTGCATGGGATGGCACAGGCAAAAGCTGCATCATACGGCGCAGGCGCGCCAGGGCCAACGACCGATTTCGACTAAGCATATGCGCGCCATGCGTATCACTTGGCACTTACCGCTTGCCACTGTGCTGCTGGAAGGCGGGACAGTCCACTTGCAGCAGCGAGCGGTCTTCCAGGCACACGGCGGACAGCTTCCCACCCCAGACGCATCCGCTATCGAGGCCGATCAGGTCGGGCCGCAACTGCAGTCCCAGCGCCGACCAGTGGCCGAAGACGATGGTGTCGCCGGCGCTGCGCCGGCCCGGCACGTCGAACCAGGGTAGCAGACCGGAGCCCGGCGGCGCGCTGCCGCTCTCCTTCATCTTGAAGTCCATCACGCCGTCCGGCGTGCAAAAGCGCAGCCGCGTCATGGCGTTGACGATGCAGCGCAGCCGGTCGGCGCCCTGCAGGTCGTCGCGCCAGGCGGCTGGCTCGTTGCCGTACATGGTACGCAGGAACGCCACCCAGCCATCGCTGCGCAGCATGGTGGACACTTCCTCGCCCAGGGACAGGGCTTGGGAGGCGCTCCATTGCGGCAGCAAGCCCGCATGCACGAGTACATGGCCCTGGTGCTGCAAGGCGAGCGGACGGTGGCGCAGCCAGGTGATCAACTCCTCGCGATCAGGCGCGTCGAGGATCTCGGTCAGCGTATCGGACGCATGCTCCGGGCGGATGCCATTGGCCACCGCCAGCAAGTGCAAGTCATGGTTGCCCAGGACGCTGTCGGCCAGGCCTTGCCGCGCCAGCGCATGCACATGGCGCAGGGTAGCCAGCGATGCCGGGCCGCGATTGATCAGGTCGCCCGCGAACAGGAGCCGGTACGGGCCTTCTGCCGCCGTCCGGATCCGATCGATCAATTCGACGGTTTGTGCATGGCAGCCTTGCAGATCGCCGATAAAGTAAGTTTTCATAGGTGCCGAGTTGAAGTGAACTACACGCATGCATTATAAGCATGGCTGCCCTTGGTCGTTGGGTGCATTCCCGGCTGGTACCTGATTGCGCGAATGGCCGGCCGGAAGGAAACAGCCGGGCGCGGCTTATTCTGTGCCGACATTTATTTTTGGCCGAATATCCCACTGTATTATATCGATAATAATTTTCTGCTGCGCCGCTGGCATGGGCGGCTACCCCAGGCAGTCTTTGCGAGCAAGATGCTCCAGCATGCCGGAAGGCCAATCATCCATGTTTATTTATTTTCCATGCGCGGCTACGACATATTCTTCATTGAATCTTAATATTGAACAGGTAAATAAATTCAGGTTCGTGATTCCAGCGACGAGGGATTATGCAACGGTGCGCAAATGTTTATGCAATGTAGTATATTTCACGTGATTTTATTAATTAACAATGTAAAGAATGTACGGAATGGATCTGTCAACGATGACGATGCTGGAATTGCGCAAGCTGGAAGATACTGTGCAGCAGGAATTGAACAGCCGCGAACGTGAAGACTTGAACAAGGCGCGCGAACAGATCATGGCCATCGCGCAGCAAGCGGGCATTCCGCTGAAACAGCTGATACTCGACGGTTTGCATCCGCGTACGGGCAAAGTCGCGGTACGTTACCGCCATCCTGACAATGCCAGCGAACAATGGACAGGCCGTGGCCGCCAGCCGCTGTGGGTCAGGCGGTGGGTGGAATCGGGCAAGTCCATCGATCTGCTGCGCGTATAATTCGGTATACTCTTGGCGCAGTGGCAAGCTGCCAGTCGCGCGCTGCACCTTGCCAGGCTCCCTATTGATACCCTTACTTATAGCGCCCATACCATGCTTCCATTGTCCAGAACGATCTTCAAAGCCTACGATATTCGCGGCATCATCGCTAAAACTCTCGATGCCAGCGTGGCCTACAAGATCGGTCAGGCATTTGGCCAGGCAGCCCTGGCCAAGGGTGAGCAGCGGGTCGTGATTGGCCGCGATGGCCGCCTGTCGGGGCCTGAACTGACGGCGGCGCTGGCGCAGGGCTTGCAGGCCGCAGGCGTCGACGTGATCGACCTGGGCGTGGTCGCCACGCCGATGGTTTACTTTGGCACGAATGTGCTCGACACGCGTTCCGGCATCATGGTCACGGGCAGCCACAATCCACCCGACTACAACGGCTTCAAGATGGTGCTGGCGGGCGAAGCGATCCACGGTGTAGCGATCCAGGCGCTGTATCACAGCATCGTGGCCCACGACGGTAGCGCCAGCGCGACGCCGGGAAACTACACCACGCACGATATCCGCGCCGCCTACCTGGAGCGCATCCTGGGTGACGTCAAGCTGGCGCGCCCGATCAAGATCGCCGTCGACTGCGGCAATGGCGTGGCCGGCGCATTTGCCGGCGACCTGTTCCGCGGCATGGGCTGCGACGTCATCGAATTGTTCTGCGAAGTCGATGGCAATTTCCCGAACCACCATCCGGACCCGGCGCATCCGGAAAACCTGCAAGACCTGATCCGCTGCCTGGCCGAGACGGATGCTGAAATCGGCATCGCCTTCGATGGCGACGGCGACCGCCTGGGCGTGGTCACCAAGGATGGCCAGATCATTTACCCTGACCGTCAGATGATGCTGTTTGCCGCCGACGTGCTGACCCGCCATCCGGGCGCGCAGATTTTGTATGACGTGAAATGCACGCGCCACCTGGCGCCGTGGATCAGCAAGCATGGCGGCGTGCCGCTGATGTACAAGACGGGACACTCGCTGGTGAAAGCCAAGCTGCGTGAAACGGGCGCGCCGCTGGGCGGCGAAATGAGCGGTCATATCTTCTTCAAGGACCGCTGGTACGGTTTCGATGACGGCCTGTATTCGGCTGCGCGCCTGCTGGAAATCCTCACCCGCGAAGCAGATCCTTCGGCCCTTTTGAACTCTCTGCCGCAGTCCGACAGCACGCCGGAACTGCATCTGGAACTGAAGGAAGGCGAGAATGTCGCGCTGATGGACATGCTGCGCCGCGACGCCGTCTTCCCCGGCAATGAGCAGATCATCACCATCGACGGCTTGCGCGTGGAGTACGCAGACGGCTTTGGCCTGGCCCGTTCGTCGAACACCACGCCGGTGATCGTCATGCGCTTCGAGGCGGAAACGCCAGAAGCCCTGGCGCGCATCCAGGGACAGTTCAAGAGCGTGATCCTGGCCGCCAAGCCTGACGCCGTTCTGCCCTTCTGACAGCATGGCCGGTCAATCTGGCGCACAGGCGCCCTTGAAAATCCTGCTGGTGCGGGTATCTTCGCTGGGCGACGTGCTGCATAACCTGCCGATGGTGGCGGACATCGCCCGCCATTATCCGGATGCGACCATCGACTGGGTGGTCGAGGAAGGCTACACCAGCCTGGTGCGCCTGAACCCCCGTGTGAATACCATCTTCCCGTTTGCATTGCGGCGCTGGCGCAAGAGCCTGGGCAAGAATGAGACGCGCGCAGAAATCGCCGCCTTTTTCCGCAGCCTGCGCCAGACGCGCTACGATTATGTATTCGATACCCAGGGCTTGCTCAAGACGGGCATCATCATGGGCGCAGCGCGCCTGGCGCCTGGCGGACAGAAGGTCGGCCTGGCGAACGGCAGCGAAGGTTCCGGCTACGAGGGCATTTCGCGCATCTTTCACACGAAAAGCATTCCGCTCGACCCGCGCACGCATGCGGTAGCGCGTGGCCGCCTAGTGGCCGCCGCCGCACTTGGCTACACGGTCGATACGCCGGCCGATTTCGGCTTGCCGGCAGTGGCAGGCAGCGAGCCGCGCCCGGACTGGATGGGCGCTGCACCGTATTGTGTGTATTTCCACGGCACCGCGCGCGACGCCAAGAAATGGGCGCCGCAGAACTGGATCGCCCTCGGCCATGCGCTGGCACCGATGCCGATTTTGCTGCCCTGGGGTTCGCCCAAGGAAAAGGCGGAAGCCGAACAGTTGGCGGCCAGCCTGCCGAACGCGCGCGTGCTGCCTAAGCTGTCGATGGGCGAGGCCACCCTGCTGGCACGCCACGCGGCGCTGGTGATCGGCGTCGATACGGGCCTGACGCATATCGCCGCCGCCTTCCTGCGTCCAACGGTGGAAATCTATGCCGATTCGCCGCTGTGGAAAACGGAAGGCAACTGGTCGCCGAACATCCTCAACCTGGGCGACAAAGGCGCGCCGCCGGGCGTGCCGGAAGTGCTGGCCGCGGCGCAGCGCCTGCTGGCTGAGCATCCTCCCGCCTGACTTCAACGTTACCTATCATGCGACTTCTTTATACGCTTGCCTGGTGGCTGGCCTTGCCCCTGGTGCTGGCGCGGCTGTGGCTGCGCGGACGCCAGGAACCCGGCTACCGCCAGCATTGGGGCGAGCGCCTGGGCTGCTACGGCCGCCAGGTAAAACCACTGATTCCCACGCTCTGGCTGCACGCCGTGTCTGTCGGCGAGACGCGCGCGGCCGAGCCGCTGATCGATGCGCTGCTGGCCGCATGGCCCGATTGCCGCATCGTCCTCACGCACATGACGCCCACGGGGCGCGCCACCGGCAAATCCCTGTTCGCGAAACACGGCGCGCGCCTGGTGCAAAGCTATCTGCCGTATGACACGGGCGCCATGCCGGCCAGTTTCATCCGCCATTTCGCGCCGCGCATCTGCATCCTGATGGAGACGGAAGTGTGGCCGAATTTGATCCACCAATGCAATCGCTACAAAGTGCCGGTAGTGCTGGCCAATGCGCGATTGTCGCAGCGTTCGCTGGGCAAGGCGCAGCGCCTGGGCAAACTCATCGCCGATGCGGCGCGCGGCATCACCCTGGTGGCGGCGCAGACGCAGGACGACGCTGATCGTGTGCGCCAGCTGGGCGTGCAGGACGTGGTCGTCACAGGCAGCATCAAGTTCGACGTCGTCGTGCCCGAGGCGGCTCTGGCGACGGGCACTTGGCTGCGTGGAGCCATCGGCACACGCCCCGTGCTGCTGTGCGCCAGCACCCGCGAAGGCGAAGAGCCATTGATTCTTGATGCCTTTGCCCGCGCCAGCCTGCCCGCCAACGTGCTGTTGCTGATCGTGCCGCGCCATCCGCAGCGCTTCGACGAGGTGGAAAAACTGGTGCTGACGCACGGCCTGGCCGTGCAGCGCAGGTCCGGCCTGGCGCAGGACGATGCCGTCACGGCGGGCACGCAGGTGCTGCTGGGCGATACCATGGGCGAGATGTTTGCGTATTACGCAGCCTGCGATTGCGCTTTTGTCGGCGGCAGCCTGCTGCCGCTGGGCGGGCAAAACCTGATCGAACCGGCGGCGCTGGGTAAACCCGTGCTGATCGGCCCCCACACCTTCAATTTTGCGCTGGTGACCGAGCAGGCGATTGCCGCCGGCGGCGCCGCGCTGGTGGCGGACGCCGACGCCCTGATGGCGCAGGCGTCAGTCTTGCTGCAAAACCCCGCGCAGCTGGCGTCGATGGGACAAAAGGCGCTGGCCTTCGCGGCGCAGCACCGGGGCGCCACGCCGCGCACGATTGCGGCCATCAAGACCCTGCTGCCCGTTTAATTGAACAAGACGGGGAGTTCCTGCGAGCGTTTTCTCAGCGCCTGCTTGGCGCCGTCGTAATCGGGATAAATCGATTCCACGGTGGCCCAGAAACGGGGGCTGTGGTTCATCTCCAGCAGGTGCGACAGTTCATGCGCCACCACGTAGTCGATCAGCGGCAGGGCGAAGTGGATCAGGCGCCAGTTCAGGCGGATCTTGCGCTCGATGGTGCAGCTGCCCCAGCGCGTGCCGGCCGAGGATAGCGATAATGAATCGTAGCGCACACCCAGCTTGTCCGCATACAGGTCCAGCCGCGCCTCGAACAGCTGGCGCGCTTCATGCTGGAACCAGCCTTTCACTTTTTCCTTCAACTGTTGTTCGCTGCCCGTGGGCGTGACCCATACGTGCAATTCATTCGTCTCGCGCTGGAAGCTGGCGCGGTGGCGCGGCGCCTGGTGCAATCTCAATGTGATCTCGCCACCGAGATAGGGCAGCACGGCGCCATCGATCCATGCTACGGGTGGGCGTTGCTGGCGCTGCACCTTGCGCTCGCCCCGTTCCAGCAGTTTCGAGACGATCCAGCCTTGCTTGGCGCGGATGGCATTGTCGATTTCGGCCAGGGTGACGCGCTTGGGCGCGGTCACGCGCAAGCCGTTATCGTCGATCATGAAGCCGATGGAACGGCGCGTTGAGCGGCGCAGGGCAAATTCGACCAGGTGGCTACCCAGCTGCAACTGACGCAGCGGAGGGCCATCGGCAGGGCGTGGCGGGGAAGGCAGGTGAGGGGATGAGGGAGGAGCGACGGGTAGCACGGGCGCCACCGGCCATGCTGGAACGTGAAGCGGTGGTGCCACGGGCGGCGCTGGCGGTGCCGTGGGGCGCACCGCCGGAGGCGTGCTGGTCGAGACGTCGTGCGCGAACAGGTCCAGTTGCTGGTCGCCGACCTTGATGGTCTTCATCTGCTGGCGCAGGGTCGGCTCCTGGATGACCGCGCTGATGCCGTCTAGCCAGCGTTGTAGGCGTGAGGCGAAATGACGCGCATTTCTGATTCTATCCAATTTTCCACCTGTTGCATCATGCTGTCCGGGGTTTGCCCTTCCGGCGAAATCGGTTTGCCTATCGAGACGGTGATCAGTCCCGGGCGTTTGAGGAATGACTGCTTGGGCCAGCATTCGCCTGAATTATGCGCAATCGGCACCACCACGGCGCCCGTGGCGATTGCCAGGCGCGTGCCGCCGCTCTTGTACTTGCCCGCCTGGCCCACCGGAATGCGGGTGCCTTCGGGGAACATGATAATCCATTGGCCGTCGGCCAGGCGGCGTTTGCCATGTGCGACCACGCTTTTGAAGGCGTGCTTGCCCTGCTTGCGGTCGATGGGAATCATGCGCAGCAGCGCCATGGCCCAGCCGAAAAACGGGATGTACAGGATTTCCTTCTTGAACACATACACCAGCGGACGGGGCAGGCTGGGCAGCAAGAAGATGGTTTCCCATGCCGACTGGTGCTTTGACAGCACGATGGCCGGCGCATCCGGGAAGTTCTCGGCGCCTTTGATTTCATAGCGGATGCCGCAAATGACCTTGGCGCACCACAGGATAAACACGTTCCAGCGCGAGGTGACCCAATAGCGCTTGTTGTAGCTCAATGGCGCGGCAAAAAAGCACACGCAGGCCCAGACGATGGTGGCCACGATCATGATGGTCATGAACAGCAGGGATCGCAGGAACAGGGAAATATTACGCAATGCGGTTCTCCGAAAATTAGATACTGAATGCCACGGTGGGCGCTGGTGCCGCTGGCGCCTTGAGCAGATGGCTGACCACGGCGGCTAGGTCGGGGAAGACCTGGGTGCCTGGCGGCAGGCCACCCGTTTCGCTGGTTTTTTCGCCCTTGCCCGTCAGGACCAGGTAGGGCACGCAGCCGCTGATGAAACCTGCCTGCAGGTCGCGCAGCGAATCGCCAACGGTGGGCACGCCTTTCAGGCTGGTGTTGTAGCGCTTCGAGATTTCATGGAACATGCCCGGTTTCGGCTTGCGGCAGTCGCAATTGTCCGCGCCCGCGTGCGGGCAAAAGAAGATGGCGTCGATATCGGCACCCACCTGCTGCGCCAGGGTATGCATCTTCTGGTGGATCGCGTTCAGCACCGTCATGTCGAAGTACTCGCGCGCGATGCCCGACTGATTCGAGGCGACGACGACGCGATAGCCGGCCTGGTTCAGGCGGGCTATCGCTTCGAGCGAACCGGGAATCGGCAGCCATTCGGCCGGCGATTTGATGAAGTCCGGCGAGTCATGATTAATGACGCCGTCGCGGTCGAGAATAATCAGTTTCAGCGCCGGAGTGCCCATTATGCCGCCAGCTTGGAAATGTCGGCCACGCGGTTCATCATGCCGTGCAACGACGACAGCAAGGCCAGGCGGTTGTTGCGCAGGGCGACATCCTCGGCCATCACCATCACGTCGTTGAAGAAGCCATCGACGTCGTCGCGCAGCTGCGCCAGCGTTTGCAGAGTGCTGGTGAAGTCGCCCTTGGCGAAGGCCGCGTCGACTTCCGGCTGCACGCGCGAGACGGCGGCAGCGAGTTTTTTCTCCGCTTCGTCCTGCAGCAGCGCCACTTTGACGCCACCGGCGGCGACCTGGCTGACGGCTTCCTCGTTCTTTTTCAGGATGTTCGTGATGCGCTTGTTGGCGGCGGCCAGCGAGGCGCTTTCCGGCAGGGCGGCAAACGCCTGCACGGCTTCCAGGCGCTGCACGATGTCGTCCAGGCGATCAGGATTTTGCGCCACGACGGCTTCGATTTCATTCGGCGAGAAACCGCGTTCGCGCAGGATGCCACGCAGGCGGTCCAGCATGAAGGTGGTGACGTCCGCCACCGGATCCTTGAAGCCGGGGATGGTGGCAAATTGCGCAGCGGCGTCGCCCAGCAAGCCCTGGATCGACAGGGGCAAGCGCTTTTCCAGCAGCATGCGCAGCACGCCCAGGGCGTGGCGGCGCAGCGCGAACGGGTCCTTGTCGCCCGTGGGTGCCAGGCCGATAGCCCAGATGCCGACCAGGGTTTCGAGCTTGTCGGCCAGGGCCACGGCGGTGCCGGTGGCGGTCGACGGCAGACTGTCGCCGGCAAAACGCGGCTGGTAATGCTCGGAAGCGGCCAGCGCCACTTCTTCCGGCTCGCCGTCATGGCGCGCGTAATACGTGCCCATGATGCCTTGCAGCTCGGGGAATTCGCCCACCATGTCGGTCAGCAGGTCGGCCTTGGCCAGCAGGGCGCCGCGTTCGGCCAGGGCCACGTCGTAGCCCAGTTTCGCCGCGATGGCGCCAGCCAATGCTTTTACTCTTTCCGTGCGTGCCGCTTGCGTGCCCAGCTTGTTGTGGTAGACCACGTTGGCCAGCAGGGGCAAACGCGATGCCAGGGTTTTCTTCTTGTCTTGCTCGAAGAAGAACTTGGCGTCGGACAGGCGCGGGCGCACGACGCGCTCGTTGCCGCCGATGATGTGCTCGGGCGTCTCCGTCTCGATGTTCGAGACGATCAGGAAGCGCGAACGCAGCTTGCCTTCGCTGTCCGTCAGCGCGAAGTACTTCTGGTTTGTCTGCATGGTGAGGATCAGGCATTCCTGCGGCACTGCCAGGAATTCCTCCTCGAAGTGGCATTCATACACGACTGGCCATTCGACCAGGGCAGTCACTTCGTCGAGCAGCGCTTCGGGCATCAGCACCTGGTCGGCCCCGGCCTTGTCCAGCAACTGGGCGCGGATGCGCTCCTTGCGCTCCTCGTTGCTGGCGATGACGCTGGCGTTGAGGATCAGGGCGGCTGCATAGTTTTCCGCGTGCGCGATGGTGATAGCCTTACCGTCGGTCAGGAAGCGGTGGCCCAGGGTGGTGCGGCCAGCCGTCAATCCCAGCAGGGTCAGAGGCAGGATATTGATGCCGTGCAGGGCGATCAGGCTGTGGGCCGGGCGCACGAATTGCACGGTCGTGCCGTCAGGGCGCTGATAGCTCATCAGTTTTGGAATCGGCAGCTTGGCGGCCGATTCCGTCAAGGCAGCCTGCGCGCCGGTGGCGAGCTGGCTGCCTGGCGCCGTGTAGGTGTAGAAAAAGCTTTCGGCCTTGCCGTCGGCGGCGCGTTCCAGGTCGGCCACCGTCAGTTCGGGGAAGCCCAGCGCGGCCAGTTTCTTGGCCAGCGGCGGCGTGCCGTTGCCGTTCGCGTCCAGTGCCACGGAGACGGGCAAGACTTTTTCTCGGATGGATTTGTCGGGCGAGACTTCGCGCACGTTGGTGATGGAGACGGCCAGGCGGCGCGGCGAGGCGTAGCTGGTGGCGACGCTGTCGGCTTCCAGGAAGTCGCGCGCTTTGAGGCCATTGACGATGCAGGCGGTGAAGGCGGCGCCCAGTTTGGCCAGCGCTTTCGGCGGCAGTTCTTCGGTCAGCAGTTCGATGAGCAGTGTTTGGTTCATGGTGTTCTTGTCTGGTACGGCGGTGTAGAGGCCCGAATGATGGAGGCTCGAAGTTAAGCGGCGGCGGGTTGGTCTGCGGCGGGCAGCATCGGGAAACCGAGGCGCTCGCGCGAGTCGTAATACGCTTGCGCCACCAGGCGCGACAGGGTGCGCACGCGGCCGATGTAGGCGGCGCGTTCCGTCACCGAGATGGCGCCACGCGCGTCCAGCATATTGAAGCTGTGCGACGCCTTCATGATCTTCTCGTAGGCGGGCAGGGTCAGTTGCAGCTCGATCAGGCGCTTCGCTTCCGCTTCGTAGTTGCCGAACTGTTCGAACAGCAGGTCCGTATTCGCGTGCTCGAAGTTGTAGGTCGATTGCTCCACCTCGTTCTGGTGGAAGACGTCGCCGTAGGTCAGTTTTTTGGTCACGCCGTTTTCTTCCCACTCGGTCCAGACCAGGTCATACACGTTTTCCACGCCTTGCAGATACATGGCCAGGCGTTCGATGCCGTAGGTGATCTCGCCCAGCACGGGCTTGCAATCGAGGCCGCCCACTTGCTGGAAGTAGGTAAATTGGGTCACCTCCATGCCGTTCAGCCAGACTTCCCAGCCCAGGCCCCAGGCGCCCAGAGTCGGGCTTTCCCAGTCGTCTTCGACGAAGCGCACGTCATTCTGTTGCAGGTCCAGGCCCAGTGCGGCCAGCGAACCCAGATACAGGTCGAGGATGTTTTCCGGCGCTGGCTTTAAGACCACCTGATACTGGTAGTAGTGCTGCATGCGGTTCGGGTTTTCGCCATAGCGGCCATCTTTCGGGCGGCGCGACGGCTGCACATACGCGGCGCGCCAGGGTTCCGGGCCGATGGCGCGCAGGAAGGTGCCGGTGTGGAAGGTGCCGGCGCCGACTTCCATGTCGTAAGGCTGGAGCAGGGCGCAACCTTGCTTGTCCCAATAGGTTTGCAAGGTCAGGATAATTTGTTGAAATGTGAGCATCGTATGAGTTCGCCGCGCGGGAGGCTGCGCGCTGTAAGGGGTTGCTTGAAGCCCGGACGCTGTTAATCAAGCGCGTCCGGGCCGGAGTTTTGCTAATTTTAGCGGTTTTTACGGGCCCACTGTGACTCTTCGGGCAATATCGGCCGCTTATTGCTGCGCGGCGCCGCCACGGCGGGCTGCGCGCGACAGCAGGAAGGCCGTCAGCAGGGCCAGTGCGGCCAGGGCCAGCACCAGTTTATTGCCATACAGAATGTAGGGCGTCATGCCGCCCATGCCTTGCACCTTGGCTGCCAGCGTGGCTTGCTGCTCCGGCGGCAGCAGGCTTTGCACCACGCCTTTGCCGTCGATGACGGCGGTGGCGCCCGTGTTGGTCGAGCGCAGCATGGGGCGGCCCGTTTCCAGGCTGCGCATCTGTGAAATCTGCAGATGCTGGGGGATGGCGATCGAATCGCCAAACCAGGCCAGGTTGGAGATATTCAGCAGCACCGAGGCCGATTGCTTGCCATTGCGGTGGGCGCTGGCCAGCTGGCCCGCGATTTCCTCGCCAAACAAGTCTTCGTAGCAGATATTCGGCAGCACCAGCTGGTCGCGCACCTGCAGCGGCGCTTGCACGTCGGCGCCGCGGCCCATGTCGCCCAGCGGGATGGCCATCATGGCGACAAACCAGTGCAGGCCGGGCGGCACGAATTCGCCGAACGGCACCAAATGGTGCTTGCGGTATTGATAGTAGGGGCCCGTCGCGCTGTTGGGCGAGATGCCCAGGGCCGTATTGTAGAAGCGCTGCTGCTCGTCGAGCACGGGCATGCCGACCAAAATCGTGCTGCCTGTCTGCTGCGAGTAAGTCGCCAAGCTATCCAGATAGCCGGGCGGCAGCTGGTGCGGCAGCACGGTGACGGCCGTTTCCGGCGTGGCGATCAGGTCGGCCGGCGCGCTGGTGATGGCGCTCTGGTACATCTGCAAGGCGCCGAGCACGAAGCCGGGGTCGAATTTCTGCTGCTGCGGCACATTGCCCTGCAACAGGCGCACCGTGATCGGGCGTCCGACCGGATGGGTCCAGTTTACGTAGTGCAGGCCAACGCCGGCCGCGTACAGCGCGACCAGGCCGGCCAGCGCGCTCCAGCGCGTGCGGTGCAGGGGGTGGACTAGCAAGAGCAGGGCACCGGCGGACAGCGCCGCCAGCCAGCCCAGGCCATATGCGCCGACGATGGGGGCATAGCCGGCCAGCGGGCCGGCATTGTGGGCATAGCCCGTGGCCAGCCACGGAAAACCCGTAAACAGCCAGCCGCGCGTCCATTCGAAGAGGGTCCACAGGGAAGGCAAGATCAACAGCGTCATTGTCGGCAGCGAGAGTACCCAGCGCTGGCGTAGCCAGGCGGCCGCCCCCATGGCCAGTGCCACGTAGATGGCCATCAAGAGGGCCAGCAGGGCCACGGCGATGGCCGCCAGCGGCGCGGCCATGTCGCCATAGCGGTGCATGGAGATATACAGCCAGTGCGTGCCGGCCGCGCACCAGCCGAAGCCATAGGCCCAGCCGATCAGCGCACCGTTCTTGACGTTCGAGGCGCGCAGCACCTGGTAGAACAGTACGCCCAGGCTGAGGATTTGCAGGGGCCAGTAGCCGAAAGGGGCGAACGCCAGCACGGCGACGGCGCCGGCAATGGCGGCAGTCAGCATGCGCGCCCAGGTGCTGCGGGGCGGTTTGGCGGGGGCGTTGGGATCTAAGCGTCTGAAACGCATTTACAGCACGCGCATGTCAGAGTTCCAGTTCCGGCACGTTGGGCAGGCGCTCGACGAGCAGCACATGCACCTGGCGCGCGTCGGCGCGCAGCACCTCGAAGCGCAAATTGCCCAGGTCGAAAATATCGCCCTTGTGCGCCATGCGGCCCAGGTACTTCGAGACCAGGCCGCCGATGGTGTCGACGTCGTCGTCCACCAGGTGGCTGCCCACTTCTTCGTTAAACTGTTCGATCTCGGTCAGCGCCTTGACGCGCCAGCGGGGGCCGAACTGCCCTTCCTTCAGCGAGAGGATGTTGTCCTCCGCTTCGTCGAAGTCGTATTCGTCCTCGATGTCGCCGACGATCTGTTCCAGCACGTCTTCGATGGTGATCAGGCCGGCGACGCCGCTGTATTCATCGACGACGATGGCCATATGATTGTGGTTGGCGCGGAAATCGCGCAGCAGCACATTCAGGCGTTTCGATTCGGGGATGAAGATGGCGGGGCGCAGCATGTCGCGGACGTCGAAAGTTTCTTCTGCGTAATAACGCAGCAAGTCTTTCGCCAGCAGGATGCCGATGACCTTGTCGCGTTCGCCTTCGATCGCGGGAAAGCGCGAGTGGGCGGTCGACAGGACTTCCGGCATCCATTCCTCGATCGGCTTGCTGATGTCGATGACATCCATTTGCGAGCGGGGAATCATGATGTCGCGCGCGCAGAGATCCGATACCTGGAACACGCCTTCAATCATCGACAGGGCGTCGGCGTCGATCAGCTTGCGTTCATGCGCATCGTGTAGAACATCGAGCAATTCTGCACGGTTCTCTGGCTCGGGGGATATGAGTGCGGTCAGGCGTTCAAACAGTGACCGGTGGGGCTTGACGTCAGTTCTGACGCCACTAGGGTGCTCGGGCATAGGAGGCGTGAGCCGTTGTTGCGAAGGGATATAGGATACACCAAAAGTGGAGCAATACCGGATTTCCCCGCTTTTGATGCAAATTTAATACGTTGAAGTGCGCCGTTGCGCGATCTTTTACGCGGCTTCCTGACCCAGCACGCGTGCGCGCAAGTGTGCCACGTCCGCCTGCCAGTCGGCGAAATGCTCGCTGTCCTGCAACAGCTGGCGCAGTTCCGACGTTTCCGCCACGATCTTGTCCAGCGCCAGGCGTGCTTTTTCCAGCAGCGGTGGCGTGACTTTCTTCTTGCAGGCGGCCACCCATTCATCCACTTCGGCGGTGGCCGGGTCGTCCTCGCCCGGTTTGCCCAGCAGGCGCGCGATCACTTCCAGCGCGGCCAGCGCCTCGGCGGCAAACGGCGCCTCGAGTTCCGCTTCCTGGCTGTCGATGACGTTGTCGAGCGTGGTCTCGACCAGTTCCAGTGTTTTGTATTCGTGCAAATCCTGCGCCCAATCCATGGCGTAGTCGTTGCCGAAGGCGTCTGTGGCCCAGGTTCCCATGGTCTTACTCCTTGTACGGGTCGGTGATGCCGAGTTTCGCTAGGATGTCCGTTTCCAAACCCTCCATCTCGGCCGCTTCCTCGTCATCCATGTGGTCGTAGCCCTGCGCATGCAGCACGCCGTGCACGATCAGATGGGCCGTGTGCTCTTCCACGCTCTTTTTCTGCTCCCCCGCTTCCTTTTCCAGCACGTCCGTGCACAGGATGATGTCGGCGCGCGTCGGCTCGTCGTCGCCCAACTCTTCGCCTTCGTTGTAGGCGAACGTCAGCACATTGGTGGCGTAATCCTTTTCGCGGTAGTCGCGGTTCAAGGTACGGCCTTCCTCCGCATCGACGAAGCGGATGGTCAATTCGGCTGGCGCGAACAGGGCCGCCTTGACCCAGCGGCGCACTTTCGGCCGCGTGATCAGGGTTTCCAGGCGGGCGTCCGGGTATTGCACGGACAAGGACAGTTTATTTTTTTCGGACATTTTTGGCGGCAGCTGGTGTGATCAGGGGGAGTAACTGGGCGGCGTTGGCGCCGGCCGCTTGCGCCGTTTCATACGCATCGACGATGCGGGCGACGAGCGGATGGCGCACCACGTCGCTGCTGTTAAATTGCGTAAAGCCGATGCCGCGCACGTCTTTCAGCACGTGTACGGCGTCGATGAGGCCACTCTTCTGGCTCTTTTGCAGGTCGACCTGGGTCACGTCGCCCGTCACCACGGCCTTGCTGCCAAAGCCGATGCGCGTCAGGAACATCTTCATCTGTTCGACGGTGGTGTTTTGCGCTTCATCGAGGATGACGAAAGCGTGGTTCAGGGTGCGCCCGCGCATGTAGGCCAGCGGGGCGATCTCGATCACCTGTTTTTCAAACAGTTTTTGCGTGCGGTCAAAGCCCAGCAAATCGTACAGCGCATCGTACAGCGGACGCAGGTAAGGGTCGACTTTTTGCGCCAAGTCACCCGGCAGGAAGCCCAGGCGTTCGCCCGCTTCGACGGCTGGACGCGTGAGGATGATGCGCTTGACGGCGTCGCGTTCAAGCGCGTCGACGGCGCAGGCGACGGCCAAATAGGTTTTCCCCGTGCCGGCCGGGCCCACGCCGAAGCTGATGTCGTGTTCGAGGATGTCGCGCAGGTAGGCGATCTGGTGCGGCGTGCGCCCGCGCAGGTCGCTGCGGCGGGTTTTCAGCACGGGACTCGCGATGTCCGGTTCCACGAAGGTGCTGACGGGCGTGTTGGCATGGTGTTCCGAGGCGGCGGACAGGCCCGCGCGCTGCTCCACCAGGGCCAGTTGCACTTCTTCCAGCGGCACGACCTTGTTGGCGATGGCGTAGAACTGTTCGAGGATTTCCACGGCCCGTTCGGCATTGCTGCCGCCGACGATGAATTTCTCGCCGCGGCGGAAGATCGTCACGTCGAGGGCGGCGGAAATCTGGCGCAGGTTTTCATCAAGCGGCCCGCACAAATGCGCCAGGCGCGTGTTGTCCAGCGGCTCGGGGATGAAGTAATGCGGCTGTATCGGGGCTTTGGTTTTCAACTGGCTCTTTTCAATGCGGGGGCGCTGGCGACGAGTTCGCCGCGCAGGGTGTAGGAATGGCTTTCGGTGATGCGCACGTCGACCAGTTGGCCGACCAGCTGCAGCGCGTCCGGGCCGGCGTCGAAATTGACCACGCGGTTGTTTTCCGTGCGCCCTTGCAGCTCGCGAGCTATCGTGTCTTTCTTCGAGCGGCCTTCGACGAGGATGGTTTGCACCGTGCCCACCATGGCCAGGCTGTACTTGCGCGTGTTGGCGTCGATGGCTGCCTGCAGCTGCTGCAAACGGGCCAGCTTGACTTCATGCGGCGTGTCGTCTTCCAGGCTGGCGGCCGGCGTGCCGGGGCGCTTGCTGAAGATGAAGCTGTAGCTGTTGTCGAAGCCCACGTCCGCGATCAGCTTCATCATGGCGTCGAAATCGGCCTGCGTCTCGCCGGGGAAGCCCACGATGAAGTCCGAGGAAATGGCCATGTTCGGGCGTACGGCGCGGATGCGGCGGATGATGGACTTGTATTCGAGGCCCGTGTAGCCGCGCTTCATGGCGCCGAGGATCTTGTCGGAACCATGCTGCGCCGGCAGGTACAGATGGTCGACCAGCTGCGGAATCTTGGCATAGGCGTCGATCAGGCGTTGCGTGAATTCCTTCGGGTGGCTGGTGACGAAGCGCATGCGGGCGATGCCGGGAATGTCGGCCACGTATTCGAGCAGCAGGGCGAAGTCGGCGATCTCGCCCCCTTCCATCGCGCCGCGGTAGGCATTCACGTTCTGCCCCAGGAGGGTGATTTCCTTGACGCCCTGGGCGGCCAGACCCGCCACTTCCGTCAGCACGTCCTCGAAGCGGCGCGACACTTCCTCGCCGCGTGTGTAGGGCACGACGCAGTAGCTGCAATATTTGCTGCAGCCTTCCATGATGGAGACAAACGCCGAAGCGCCGTCCACCTTGGCCGGCGGCATGTGGTCGAACTTTTCGATTTCCGGGAAGCTGATGTCGACCTGCGAGGTGCCGCTGGAGCGGCGCAGGGCTATCATCTGCGGCAGGCGGTGCAGGGTTTGCGGGCCGAAGACCATGTCGACATACGGCGCGCGCTTGACGATGGCGTCGCCTTCCTGCGAGGCCACGCAGCCGCCCACGCCGATCAAGAGGTGCGGCTTGGCCAGTTTCAGCTCGCGCAGACGGCCCAGGTCGGAAAACACCTTTTCCTGCGCCTTTTCGCGCACGGAGCAAGTGTTGAGCAGGATCACATCGGCATCTTCCGGCGTGTCGGTACGCACCAGGCCGTCGGAGGAGCCCAGCACGTCGGCCATCTTGTCCGAGTCGTACTCGTTCATCTGGCAGCCGAAGGTTTTAATGAATACTTTTTTCTGCATGGAGTCGGGTGCTTATCGGTAAATGTGGCAGCAAATAAATGGGGCAAATAAGTGTGGCGGCAAGGGGGCTTGCGCCGTGCGCGGCTCAGGGCGGGGACGGTGGATGACCGGCCGGGCGCTTCTGGCTGCCCGGTGGCAGGCTCGCTGCAAGTTCAGGCCATAGTTTAGCGTAAATCGCCGGGACGGGCCATGTCATGCTGATCTTGCCGACAAGATTACAGCGCGAATACGGCGCACGGCACGACGATGCTGAAAAGCATTTATTGCCGTGCAACACCATTGATTTGTAACAAGTTGCTGCAAAGCCTTGTGCGCGCCCGCTGGCATCCTAATGTGTTGAAATGGCATCGTTGCCAAGCCAACTAGCAGTTTGATTGATATTTAACAATCAGGAAGTTTGCGCGAGGCGCAGATGCGGGCTATTTGGGCTAGTATATTGTCTTATATGCAATTCATTTCAGCGAGTTGCAGGTGCTTTACTCACGCGGCAGGTTGCATACGTTGGCTGGGCGTGGCTGTGCGAGTCCTGTGCAGGCAGTGCGAAAGGAGAGAGGGCTGAATCCGATGGAAAGACGTTTATTTAAACACTCTAAGCCAGCCTTAAGTTCGTATCGGCATTATTTTCTACATTCACCAGACGAGGAAAAATCATGGCACATCATGCATTAGCATCGCAAGAGAGTTACAACCCGAATCACCTGCTGGATATTCTGCTGAGCAAGATGCAGCTGAAAAACGACGCAGCCCTGTCGCGCCTGCTTGAAGTGGCGCCACCCGTCATCAGCAAGATCCGCCACCACCGCTTGCCGGTCGGCGCCTCGCTGCTGATCCGCATGCACGAAGTGACGGGCATGAGCATCCGTGACCTGCGTGACTTGATGGGCGACCGCCGCACCAAGTATCGTCTGTCCGACGCCCAGGGCCGTCCAAAAGCGGAAGACCGCGGCGATGCGCAAGAATCGAATTACGCGCACTGATGTGCTTGCGCGCTGACTGTGCCGCTTGCGTAGCTGCTGGCGGCAACAGGCTGGCGTGGACCGGGCAGCATGGATGTCTCGCAGTACCCATAACGGCTTTCGCCTCGCGGCGAGAGCCGTTGGCATTTGGCGCGGCGTTTAGCTCAGCAGTGCCGAGGTGATTTCGTCGAAGCGCAGTTCCGTTTCGCGGAATAGTTGCAGATACGTGTCTTCGCCCAGGCCCAGCGCATCCCAGGCCACCGGCGAGACGCGCGGCACCATGTCGTCGCCCGCCTGCGCCAGGTCGAGCGCGCAGACGATGGCATTGGCCACGTGGATCAACCCTGCCAGGAAGCCGGCCCCCGGCGTTTCCGGCTGCAGATAGTTGGCCAGCGCCAGGCGCATGGTGTCGGAAAAATTCCAGTGCTCGGCCAATGCCACGCTGGCCTGCACATGGTCCACGCCCAGCACGGCCTGCTCCGCTTCGAGCAGGCTGCAATCGTGCGCCGCCTGGTGCGCGATGACTTGCGCGTACTGTGCGGGAAAGCTGCTGACCAGCACCAGGCGGCCGATGTTATGCAGCAAGCCGGCCGTGAAGGCATAATCCTGGTTGAAGCGGATCTGCCGCGCCAGCACCTTGGCGCAGGCGGCCGTCGCCACCGAATGGCGCCAGAAGGCCTTGTCGTCGAAGCCGGGGCAGCGTCCTTCCGGGAAACAGCCCGTGATGGCGGCGGACGTGATCAGGCTGCGCGTGGTCTGGAAGCCCAGGTAGGTAAT
Source organism: Janthinobacterium breve (assembly GCF_051380895.1). Classification (NCBI taxonomy): domain Bacteria; kingdom Pseudomonadati; phylum Pseudomonadota; class Betaproteobacteria; order Burkholderiales; family Oxalobacteraceae; genus Janthinobacterium; species Janthinobacterium breve. The sequence continues at coordinate 44,818 of NZ_JBNYXY010000018.1, forward strand.
CGCCTGCTGGATGGTGGTGGCCTTCACTTGCAGGCCATATTGGGAAGAGTTGGCCAGGCGCAGGGTTTTTGCCGTCAGCGCCTGGTCGTACGACACTTTTTTCGCCAGCACGGAAATATCGACATCTTCCTGGTCGATGCTGTTCAACAGTTCCATCACGACGGCGGGCAGCGAAGGCAAGTCATCGAGGTGGGCGACGATATCGTCGAGCGTCAACTGGGTGCTCATGCCGCGCCTCCCGTACCCAGGCGGTAAGCCGTGACATAGCTGCGCAGCAAGGTGGTGGCCACGTCTTCGGGATCGTCCGGATCATGCTTGCGGAACAGATGGGCTAGCCGCGCGCTGTGGGCCGCTTGCTCTGCGGCCACTTCTTCCGGCGAAGGCGGCGGCGCCTGGATCGGCAGCATGTCGATGCCGTGGCGCGGCATCAGGGATAGCATGTTTTCCGTCAGTACCGCGCCTTGCGGCAATAGCACTTGTCCATGCGCGTCGAGCAAGACATCCGACAAGACCATGCCAGGACGTACTTGTTCAAGGGGTAGATGTTGATGCATGACCGCCATGACGACTCCTTAGATGATTGCGGGATATTACCATTGCCATCACGCAATGTCTCAACCTGTATCAAGACTACGGTGGAAAACGGGGTTGCTGTAAATCTTGCCAATAAGCATGTCATACCGTACATTTGCTTCAGGCTGTTGTCCGCTGACGTATCTGCGCCCGCGCCGCGGGCCGGCGACCGGCCAGGCCGGGGGAGTGTTGAACGATGGTGAGTATCCAAGTCCGGCTGACCCTGCTTTTTGTCGTGATCGTCACCTTGGTGCTGGGCATTTCCGGCAGCTATACCCAATATACCCTGAGCCAGGAACTCGAATCGGGCAGCGCGCGCCTGCGCAGCGGTGTGCTCACGCGCTTGCAGACCAGCTTGCCTTCCGCCCTGTGGGACCTCGATAAATCCAAGGTCGACAGCATCGTCGCGGCCGAAATGCTGCCGCCGGAACTGGTCGGCATCCGCGTCTACGACGCCTCCGTGGGCCTGTTCGCGGGCGAAGTGCGTGATGCGACCGGCACCCTGGTGCCGCTGACCTCCGACGTGACCATGGGCGGCACGCCCGTCGAGGCGCCACTGGTGTTCCGCGACGCCGTGGCGGCGGCCACGGGGGGCAAGCCGGTGATCGTCGGCAAGGTCATCGTCAATTTCAGCCGCGCACAGATCGATGCGGCCTTGCGCAGCGAAGTGCGGCGCAAGGTGCTGGAAGTGTTGCTTCTTGACATCATCCTGGTGGGTGCCCTGGCGCTGAGCCTGCGCATCGTCTTCGGGCCCTTGAAACAGTTGCGCGACGGCTTGATCGACCTGGCCACGCGCGGCAGCGATGAGGTCGAGGAGCTGCCGGAAAACCGGCGCGACGAACTGGGCGACGTGATCCGTGGCTTCAATGCCGTGCAGCGCAAGCTCAAGTCCATCATCGAGGGCAGCCGCGAGGCGGAAGACATGGCGCGCCGCTCGCAGCAGGAGACGGCGCTGGCCATGGACGAGCTGCGCCGCGCGCAGGAATCGTTGCTGCAATCGGAACGCCTGGCCTCGCTGGGCAGCCTGGTGGCCGGCGTGGCGCATGAAATCAATACCCCGGTCGGCATCGCGCTGACCAGCGCCTCGGTGTTGAAGGAAGCCACCGATCACATCAGCGCAGCGGTGGCAGGCGGCAGCGTGAAGAAAACCGATATCCTGCGCTACCTGGAAACGGCCGGCGAAAGCGCGCGGCTGATCATGAACAATGCCTACCGCGCCGCGCATCTGATCCACAGCTTCAAGCAGATCGCCGTCGACCAGGTCAGCGAGGCGCGCCGTTTGTTCGAATTGCGCGACTATATCGGGGAAGTGATCTCGAGCCTGCAGCCGACCCTGAAAAAGACGCGCATCAGCATCGATATCGATTGCCCGCCTGACATCATGCTCGACAGCTATCCGGGCGCACTGGCGCAGGTGCTGACGAATCTGGTCTTGAATTGCGTCGAGCACGCCTTCGATGCGGACACGGCTGGCAACATCCATATCGGCGTGCACCGCGACGGCGAGTGGATCGCCATGCAGGTGCGCGACAACGGCCGCGGTATCGCGCCCGACATGCTCGACCGCGTGTTTGACCCGTTTGTCACCACGCGGCGCGGACAGGGCGGCACGGGCCTGGGCTTGAATATCGTGTTCAACTTGATTGCCAAGCAGTTTGGCGGCACCATCACGGTCAGCAGCACGCTGGGGCAGGGCGCGACATTCCTGTTGCGCTTGCCCACGGTAACGCCGTTGCCGGAAAGCACCAGCAGCCCGGCATAGGCAAGGAGAAGAGACATGGCACAGCTAGAAAACAGTCAGCAAGTGGCGCTTTTGCGCGGGATCAATGTGGGTCGTGCCAAGCGCGTGGCCATGGCCGACCTGCGCAAGCTGCTGGGCGACCTGGGCTTTGCGCAGGTGCGCACCGTACTCAACAGCGGTAACGTCGTATATGACGGAGGCACGGTGGCACCGGCCGAAGCCGCTGCCCGCATCGAGGAAGCGCTGGTGCTGAAACTGGGCGTGGCGGCCCGGGTGACGGTGCTGTCGGCCGGCCAGTTTGCCGAACTGATCGAACAAAACAGCTTGGCGCCGACGGCCGATGCGGCCCGTCTGCTGACCTTGGTGCTGAACAATCCTGCCGACATGCAGCGCCTGGCGCCGTTATTGCAGCGGCCGTGGCAACCGGAAGCGCTGGCGCTGGGGCGATGGGCCGCGTATGCCTGGTGTCACGATGGCGTGCTGGCCAGCAAGGTGGTGGCGGCACTCGGCGTACTGTTGGGCGATGGCGTCACCTCGCGCAACTGGGCCACTATGCAAAAATTACATGCGCTGCTGAACGGGCCGGATGCGGCAGCCACTTCCTCATTTTCCAAGGAGCACTGATGCCTACCATTACAGGCGCATTCGACGTCACCATCACCCCGGAAACCTTGTCGGACACGGCCGCGCAGTCGGGGCTGGGACGCTTGTCGCTAGCCAAGCGCTACCACGGGGCCCTCGACGCCAGCGCGCAGGGCGAGATGCTCAGCGTGCGCGCCGCCATAGCCGGTTCAGCCGGCTATGTGGCGCTGGAACGGGTGGAAGGCACCCTGGACGGGCGCCACGGCGGTTTTCATTTGCAGCACAGCGGCAGCATGGCGCGTGGCGCGCCCAGCTTGTCCGTCAGCGTGGTGCCCGACACGGGGACGGGCCAGTTGCAAGGGCTGTCGGGCAGCCTGGCCATCCGCATCGAAGACGGCAAGCATTATTATGATTTCACGTATGACATTGCCGAGACGCCATGAACTGGGATGTCGTCAAGGGCGTGCTGATCTTGCTGCTCGCCGTCAGCGCCCTGGGCACGGCCTTCGTACTCATGTCCGCCTCGGGACCGGACAAGGCGGGTTGCATCGCGCGGGCCCTGAAGTCAGGCATTCCTGTGGGTAATATCGAGAGAGTCTGCCGCTTGCTGGACAAGTAAGAAGTGACAAGGGCAGAGGCCAAAAAAATTCCGCGCAAGGCGGAATTTTTTTTACCGCAGCGGTATCAGCCGCCGGAATGGAGGTCAGCTATCGAATTTTTCCTGTTTGTCACCGTGCATGCTGAAGGCCAGCAAACCCAGTCCCACCAGTAACATCGAGACCATGCTCGCTTCTGGCACGGGTGGCGGCACGTTCGTTTGCTGCACGGCGGGGGCCGTGGCGGCTGCGGGCAGTGCACCGTGGCGTGCACCGGCGCTGCGCCAGCGCGGGGCCGCATTGAGCGTCGGGGCCTGCGTCAGCAGGCGCGCATACGGCAAGTCCGGTGTTTCCCAGCCAAGATTGTTACTGGTGTTAGTGAAACCGAGACTTTCGTCGCTCACGACCTGATCACGTGCTGCGTGCGGGTTGCCCGGCATGCCAGTGCCCGTTGCCGCCGCATTGCCTGCACTGGCCGACAGCGCCAGCATGGCCACGCATAGCGGCTGAAGTATCTTCATCTTTGACTCCCTGGTTCACCGCGCGGCGCGGCCGAAACCGGCCTAGGCCTGGACGGACAATGCGCCTGTACGGAGGCGTATCACGATTTTTCTGATGAGGTCTTATTACAGCACAAATCGTGTTAATTTTGCTACGTATATTTGCTTTAAATTACGAATATTTATCATTTTGATAGCGCAAAGGCTATCGCTGCCGCACACTTGGGATGAGCACGCTATCGTTGAAAAACACTGTTGTTTTTTTGTGCGAATCGCCAGCAGGAAAACAATATATTGATTAGTATATTGTTTATCGCACGATGTACAACATGATCGCCTGTGGGAGGGCAAGATGGAGACAGTTGCAACACAACACGCCGAATATAACCTCGATGCCATGCGCGGCTCGGCCTACAAAGCCAGTTCGCTGCTCAAGGCCATGGGCAATGCAGACCGTTTGATGCTGCTGTGCCAGCTTTCGCAGGGCGAGCATTGCGTCAGCGACCTCGAGCAAAAAGTGGGCATCGGCCAGCCGACCCTGTCGCAGCAACTGGGCGTGCTGCGCGAAGAAATGCTGGTGGCCACGCGGCGCGACGGCAAGCAGATCTATTACCGCGTCGCCAGCGCACCCGTGCTGGCCGTGCTGCAAGTGCTGTACGCGCAATTTTGCGCGCCGCGCCCCCCGTTCAACGACGAAGCCGACTGAGGCCGATCATGACTATTGCTTGGCAGCACTTCACGCCGTGGGCCTCGCTGGCCGGCGGCATGTTGATCGGCCTGGCTGCTGGCCTGCTGATCTTGTTCAATGGCCGCATTGCCGGCATCAGCGGCATCCTCGGCGGCCTGCTGCGCCCGCGTCAGGGCGACCTGGGCTGGCGCATCGCTTTTCTTGCGGGGCTGATCGGCACGCCCCTGCTGTATTCGCTGTGGCAAGCCTTGCCGCCCGTGCAGATCGAGGCGGGCACGTTGGCCCTGACCGTGGCGGGCCTGCTGGTGGGCGTGGGGGTGCGCTATGGCGCCGGCTGCACCAGCGGCCACGGCGTGTGCGGCCTGTCGCGCCTGTCACCCCGTTCACTGGCGGCCACTTGTGCCTTCATGGCGGCCGGTTTCCTCACCGTGTATCTGTTGCGCCATTTGTGAGCAAGCTTATGAGCAAGTTACTCCTTTCCCTGTTGAGCGGCCTCGTCTTTGGCCTGGGCCTGATCGTCTCCGGCATGGGCAACCCGGCCAAGGTGCTCGGTTTCCTCGACCTGGCCGGCGCCTGGGACCCGTCGCTGGCGTTGGTGATGGGCGGCGCCATCGCCGTGGCCCTGCCTGCCTTCTGGCTGGCAGGACGGCGCAGCACGGCGCTGCTGGGCGAGCCCATGCAATTGCCAGCGGCGCGGCGCATCGACCGACGCTTGCTGCTGGGCAGCCTGGCCTTTGGCGTGGGCTGGGGCATCGCCGGTTTCTGTCCCGGTCCCGCCCTCGTCTCCCTGCTGGCGGGCCAGCCGAAGGCGTGGATTTTTGTCGGCGCGATGCTGGCCGGCATGGCCCTGTTTGAAGTGCTGGAGCGCCGCAAGCTGCCGGCACCGGCCTGAGACGGTACAATCTGGCGCATCGCCACTCAGGATACCCATTGACATGAAGACCGTGATTTTCCGCGCCGTTGCGCGTGCCGCCCTGCTGTGCAGCGTGCTGGCGCTGGCCGCCTGCGGCAGCTTGCTGAAGAAAGATGCACAGCCTGCTCCCCCACCCGTGGCCGATACCTTGCCAAATCCGCAAGTATTGCTGCTGGGTGAAGTGCATGACAATGCGCAAGGCCAGCGCCTGCGCGTCGCGGAGTTGCAGCGCCGCCTGGCAGCCGGCTGGCGTCCCGTGATTGTCATGGAACAGTTCGACCGCGAAAACCAGGCCTTGCTGACGCGCGCCGCGCGCGATTGCGCCGATCCCGACTGCATCATCCGCGTGATGGAACAGCCGCGCTGGGACTGGAGCTTGTACCGGCCCGTGCTGGACCTGGTGATCAGCTACCAACTGACGGTGGTGGCCGGCAATTTGTCGCCGGCCGATGCCTCGCGCATCGTGCGCGACGGCATCCAATGGGCGATGCCGCCCGCCATGGTGGCCACTTATCTGGCCGCTCCCGTGCCGACCGACATCCTGGAAGGGCAACAAAAGGAAGTCCAGGCGGCCCGCTGCAATATGCTGTCCGACATGATGATCAAAGGTGTCGTCAACGCCCAGGTGGCGCGCGATATCTGGATGGCCAAGCTGATCCGCGACCAGGCGCCGCGCGACGTGGTGCTGATCGCCGGCAATGAGCATGTACGCAAGGATATCGGCGTGCCCCGCTGGCTGAAGCTGGCCGACCCGCAATTGAATGTGCGCAGCATCGGCTACCTGGAGCAGGGTAGCACTGGCTACAAGGGCACGTTTGACCTGACGCAAACGATGCCGGCGCAGCCGCGCCCGGACCCGTGCGCGAAGTTTAACAAATAATCACTGCTGCACCCGCACCAGGGCGCTGACCCGGCTTGCCGTATCGAGCAGTTTCGGCAAGCTGTGTTCCAGCAAATGCGCCACGGACGGTCCCGCCGTCTGGCCGCTGACATTGATCGCCGCCACCACCTTGCCAGCCCGGTCGAACACGGGCGCGGCCAGGGCGATCAAGCCCTGTTCCAGCTCTTCCTGCACCAGGCACCAGCCCTGGCGCCGCACTTGCGCAATCTCTTCCATCAAAACTTCGATATCGACCTTGGTCGCCGGCGTGATTTTCAGCAGCGCCATCTTCGACAGCCGTTCGCGCAGCATGTCGGGCGCCAGGCCCGACAGCAAGACCCTGCCCATCGAAGTGCAATACGCGGGCAGGCGGCTGCCGATGCCCAGATTGATCGACATGGTGCGGTGCGCGGACAGGCGCACGACATACACGATGTCGTCACCGTCGAGCACGGTGGCCGAGCACGATTGGCGCAAGGTCTGCATCAATTCTTCCAGCAGCGGCTGGGCCTGCGTCCAGACGGGCAACGATGACAGGTAGGCGTAACCGAGGTCGAGTACCTTGGGCGTCAGGCGGAACAAACGCCCGTCCGCTTCCACATAACCGAGATGCAGCAAGGTGAGCAGGATGCGCCGCGCGCCCGCGCGCGTCAGCTGCGCCCGCTCCGCCACTTCGCTCAGGGTCTGTTGCGGCGCCTCGGCGCCAAAGCTGCGCAAGACGGCCAGGCCTCGCGCGAACGATTGCACATAGCTGTCGCCGGGACGGGGGGCGCCGTCGGCGTCAACGCTTGCTTCGGCGGAAAGGGGCGTGCTGCGGCGGTCGGTCATGGCGATTCCAATGGGGCAAGGTGGCAATTATAGCCATGGCGGTGGCGAAAACGGCAAATTGACAAGCGCCCCGATCAGGCATATTCTCACGAATAAGTTCTAAATACGAATATTTGTTCTCTATACGAACAAATTGACCATGGGTTTGATTTGGAGGAGACAGGCAATGATCGACAAACTGCGTACCAGCGTCTTAGAAGCGCTGGCCGATATCCACGATGGCGCCACCGTCATGATTGGCGGCTTTGGCGGCGCGGGCCAGCCGGCCGAGCTGATCGTCGGCTTGATCGCCCAGGGCGCGCGCGACCTCGTCATCGTCAACAACAATGCGGGCAATGGCGACACGGGCCTGGCCGCTTTGCTGAAAAACGGGCAAGTGCGCAAGATCATCTGCTCGTTTCCCCGCCAGGCCGATTCCCACGTCTTCGACGCGCTGTACCGCGCGGGCAAGCTGGAACTGGAACTGGTGCCGCAGGGGAATTTGGCTGAGCGCATCCGCGCCGCCGGCGCCGGCATCGGCGGCTTTTTTACGCCCACGGGCTATGGCACGGACTTGGCCAAGGGCAAGGAAACGCGCGAGATCGATGGCCGCATGTATGTGTTCGAGTTGCCGATCCACGCCGATTTCGCGCTGATCAAGGCGGAGCAGGGCGACCGCTGGGGCAACCTGACCTACCGCAAGACGGCGCGCAACTTCGGCCCCATCATGGCCATGGCCGCCAAGGTCAGCATTGCTTCCGTGCATGAAGTTGCCGAGCTGGGCAGCATCGATCCCGAACACGTCATCACGCCGGGCCTGTTCGTGCAGCGCATCGTGCAAGTGCCGCGCACGGCCACCGGCCCCGCCGGCTTCAAAGCTGTTTGAGGAGTATCAAATGCATAAATGGAATCGAGATCAAATGGCGGCGCGCGTGGCGGCCGACATCCATGAGGGTGCCGTCGTCAACCTGGGCATCGGCTTGCCGACCCTGGTGGCGAATCACTTGCCGGCCGGCGCGGACATCATCCTGCACAGCGAAAACGGCGTGATCGGCATGGGCCCTGCGCCTGCGCCGGGCGAGGAAGATTACGACCTGATCAATGCGGGCAAGCAGCCCGTCACCCTGCTGGCGGGCGGCAGCTATTTCCACCATGCCGACAGCTTTGCCATGATGCGCGGCGGCCACCTGGATATCTGCGTGCTGGGCGCCTTCCAGGTGTCCGCCACGGGCGACCTGGCCAACTGGCACACGGGCGCGCCCGACGCCATCCCTGCCGTAGGCGGGGCCATGGACCTGGCTATTGGCGCGAAAAAAACCTGGGTCATGATGGAATTGCTGACCAAGACGGGTGAAAGCAAGCTGGTGCAGGCCTGCACGTATCCACTGACGGGCATCGCATGCGTCAGCCGCATCTACAGCGACCTGGCCGTGCTCGACCTGGGACCAAACGGCGCCGCCGTCGTCGAACTGGTCGAAGGCTTGAGTTTTGAGCAACTGCAAGCCTTGACGGCCGTACCGCTGACGGATGCCCGCTAATTCAACATCAAACCACTTTCTTGGAGGAAAGAACATGAGCCACGCATACATTTGCGACGCGCAACGTACGCCATTCGGCCGCTACGGCGGCAGCTTGTCTGGCGTGCGCGCCGACGACCTGGGCGCCGTGCCCATCCGTGCCTTGATGGCGCGCAATCCCGGTGTGGACTGGAGCGCCGTTACCGACGTGCTGTACGGCTGCGCCAACCAGGCGGGCGAGGACAACCGCAACGTGGCGCGCATGGCCGCCTTGCTGGCCGGCTTGCCCGACAGCGTGCCCGGCGCCACCTTGAACCGCCTGTGCGGCTCGGGTCTGGACGCCATCGGCAGCGCCGCGCGCTTTATCAAGAGCGGCGAAGCGGGCTTGCTGATCGCCGGCGGCGTGGAAAGCATGAGCCGCGCACCGTTTGTCATGGGCAAGGCCGACAGCGCCTTTTCGCGCGGCATGAAAATGGAAGACACGACCATCGGCTGGCGCTTCATCAACCCCCTCATGAAGGCGCAGTACGGCGTCGATTCGATGCCGGAAACGGCGGAAAACGTGGCCGTCGAGTTCGGCATCAGCCGCGCTGACCAGGATGCGTTCGCCCTGGCCAGCCAGGTGAAGGCGCTGGTGGCGCAGCAGGCGGGCGTGTTCGACAGTGAAATCTGCCCCGTCAGCATTGCACAAAAGAAGGGCGAGCCCCTCGTCGTCAGCCGTGACGAGCACCCGCGCGCCACCACGCTGGACACCCTGGCCAAATTGAAACCCGTTGTGCGCGCGGATGGCACGATTACGGCCGGCAACGCGTCCGGCGTCAACGATGGCGCGGCGGCGCTGCTGCTGGCCGACGAAGCGAACGCGGCCCGTTTTGGCCTGACGCCGCGCGCGCGCGTCGTGGCCATGGCGACGGCCGGCGTGGCGCCCCGCATCATGGGCATCGGCCCTGCACCCGCCACCCTGAAAGTGCTGGCCATGACGGGCTTGACCCTGGCCGACTTCGACGTCATCGAACTCAACGAAGCGTTTGCCGCGCAAGGGCTGGCCGTGCTGCGCCAGCTGGGCTTGCAGGACGACGACGTCCGCGTCAACCCGAATGGCGGCGCGATTGCCCTCGGTCATCCGCTGGGCGCCTCGGGTGCGCGCCTGGCCATGACGGCCGTCAACCAGCTGCACCGCACGGGCGGGCGCTACGCGCTCTGCACCATGTGCATCGGCGTGGGGCAGGGCATCGCGCTGGTGCTGGAACGGGTCTGATTCCACGCCCGGCAGGCGAAAAAAAGTTGCCGGCAGTACGTATTAACGCGTATGCCAGGCACCTTTTTGACTCTGATCAAGGGCGTATGATGCAAAACCGGCCCGGGCAACCCGGCTGGCGTTGGCTTTTTCACACGAACAAGAAGATTGATATGACATCCCACGATACTCCGCATGACGTTGCGCAGCTGACTTCCCAGCAGCGCATCAAGGCCATCATTGGCGCTTCCTCCGGTAACCTGGTCGAATGGTTCGACTTCTACATTTATTCCTTCTGCGCGCTGTATTTCTCGCACGCCTTCTTCCCTTCCGGTAACCCCACCACGCAGCTGCTGCAGACGGCCGGCATCTTTGCCGCCGGTTTCCTCATGCGCCCGGTGGGCGGCTGGCTGTTCGGCCGCATCGCCGACAAATACGGCCGCCGTCAGTCGATGATGATTTCCGTGCTGATGATGTGCGGCGGCTCGCTGATGATCGCCGTGCTGCCCACGTATGAAACCATCGGCGCCTTCGCCCCGTTCCTGCTGCTGGTGGCGCGTTTGTTCCAGGGCCTGTCCGTGGGCGGCGAATACGGCACCAGCGCCACTTACATGAGTGAAGTGTCGGAATCGGGCAAGCGCGGCTTCTTCGCCTCGTTCCAGTACGTGACCCTGATCGGTGGCCAGCTGCTGGCGCTGCTGGTGCTGGTGGTCTTGCAACAATTGCTGACCCTGGAAGAATTGCGTGCCTGGGGCTGGCGCATCCCGTTTGTGTTTGGCGCCCTGGCGGCTTTGGTGTCGCTGAACCTGCGTAAATCCCTGACGGAAACAACCACCGCCAGCGAGCGCAAGGACAAGGACGCGGGCAGCCTGCGCGGCTTGCTCAAGCATAAGCGTGCCTTCATCACCGTGCTGGGCTTTACGGCCGGCGGCTCGCTGGTGTTCTACACTTTCACCACCTACATGCAGAAATACCTGGTCAATACAGCCGGCATGGACACCAAGACGGCCAGCGCCGTCATGACCTGCGCGCTGCTCGTCTACATGATTCTGCAACCGGTGTTCGGCGCCCTGTCCGACCGCATCGGCCGCCGCACCTCGATGCTGTTCTTCGGCGGCCTGGCCACCCTGTGCGTGCTGCCGATCATGCATGCCCTGAAAGACATCACCAGCCCGTACGCGGCGTTTGGCCTGATCATCATCGCGCTGGCCATCATCAGTTTCTATACGTCGATCAGCGGCTTGATCAAGGCGGAAATGTTCCCCGTCGAAGTGCGCGCGCTGGGCGTGGGCCTGTCGTACGCCGTGGCCAACGCCATGTTCGGCGGTTCGGCCGAATACGTGGCGCTGCAGTTCAAGGCCTGGCACGTGGAAGAGTATTTCTATTGGTACGTCACCATCATGTGCCTGATTTCCTTCATCGTCGCCATCCGCATGCCGGACCCGAGTCGCTCGGGCCTGCTGAAGTAACGTTGACGTAAAATAGGGGACACTGCGGTGTCCCTTTTTTCATCGCCGCCTTTTTCCATCGTGCCGATCAGGAGTCTTCATGTCGTATGTCATTCCCGCGCCCTTGCAAGCCAGCGTTCCCGTCACCGGCAGCGTTGATACTTTCCCCGTCCACCGTATTTATTGCGTCGGCCGCAACTATGTCGACCATGCCAAGGAAATGGGCCACACGGGCCGCGAGGCGCCGTTTTTCTTCATGAAACCAAACGATGCCGTGCTGCCCGTGCCCGCCGGCACGACGGGCGAGTTGCCGTATCCGGCGCAAACGCAGGATTTCCAGCACGAGATGGAGCTGGTGGTGGCCATCGGCAAGGGCGGCAGCGATATCGGCGTGGCCGATGCGCTGAGCCACGTATGGGGTTATGCGATAGGCCTGGACATGACGCGCCGCGATGTGCAGGGCGCAGCGAAAAAGCAGGGCCGTCCGTGGGAAACGGGCAAGGCGTTCGAGCACTCGGCGCCCATCGGTTCCATCACGCCGGCCGCGCTGGCGGGCGATGTCAGCCATGCCGCCATCACCCTGCACGTGAACGGTGAGCTGCGTCAAGGCAGCAGCATCGACATGCTGATCTGGAACGTGGCGGAAACCATCGCCGACCTGTCGCGCTACTTTACCTTGCAGCCGGGCGACCTGATTTACACGGGCACGCCGGCCGGCGTGGCGGCCGTGCAGCGCGGCGATGAGCTGGTGGGCGCCATCGATGGCCTGGGCACCTTGCGCATGAAAGTGGTCTAAGCTGCCAAGGAGACCGGCATGATGAACGACACTTATTCTGTTGCGCAACCGGCGCGCGCCGAGATCGACGCCCTGGAGGGGCCGGCCCTGCTGGAATTTGGCACTGGGTGGTGCGGCCATTGCCGCGCCACCCAGGCGCCGCTGGCCGCCGCGTTTGCGCCGCATCCCGGGGTGCTGCACCTGCGCGTGGAAGACGGCCCCGGCCGCGCGCTGGGGCGTGCGTTCCGGGTGAAACTGTGGCCGACCTTGATCTTTCTCAAGGATGGCCAGGAAGTGGCGCGCCTCGTGCGCCCGCTCGACAGCGCGGAGATCGGCAAGGCGTTCGCCCTGATCGAGGCGTAAGCGGTTTACATCATTTCTTGCCGCACTGCACCACTGCGCGTATCATAAGCCGCTTACAGCAAGATCAACCGCATCCTTAGTGATGCAGCGCGATGATCGCCGGCCCGCTCCACCCGGAGGGGCCGCAGGCAAGGATTCACCACAAATGACCGATGCCGCGATGCCGACGCGCGGGTCTGGTACGGAATGCCTGGCGATACGCCGGGCCTGATACACGTCGCCCATCCCCTGACGCTTTTCCTGCCGTGCCCCGGGTAACCGGATGGCGCACGACCGTTGTTTCTCTAAATCAGCACTGATCACAGCGCGATAGCGCGCGTTGGTACTCCGTTGTCTACCGTTAACAACGGTGTGTTGCGGCGTGGAATTTGTTTGCGAATTTAATAGCAAATTCGCAGCAAATACGCCTGCGCACAGCTATGATATGTGAACCGCGCGCCTAGACAACGTGCTGTGCTGCTGCCTGAAAAAACATCCAGAGAATGGCCTTTAGACACCCTCCCCAAGGAGCGCAGTAAATGAGTAAGCCCCGGAGCACCCCCCCCAAGAAAAATTCCCCCGGCACGGTGCTGTTCGCCAGCCTGATCGGCACCACCATCGAGTTCTTTGACTTTTATATCTACGCCACGGCCGCCGTGCTGGTGTTCCCGAAACTGTTCTTCCCCGCCGGCGACCCGTCGGCTGCCGTGCTGCAGTCGCTGGCCACGTTTGCCATCGCCTTCTTCGCCCGGCCCATCGGTTCGGCCGTATTCGGCCACTTCGGCGACCGCGTCGGCCGCAAGGCCACCCTGGTAGCCGCCTTGTTGACCATGGGTATCTCCACCGTCATCATCGGCTTGCTGCCGACGTATGCTTCCATCGGTACCCTGGCGCCGTTGCTGCTGGCGCTGTGCCGTTTCGGCCAGGGCCTGGGTCTGGGCGGCGAGTGGGGCGGCGCGGTGCTGCTGGCCACGGAAAACGCGCCACCGGGCAAGCGCGCCTGGTACGGCATGTTCCCGCAGCTGGGTGCACCGATCGGCTTCTTCCTGTCCGGCGGCATCTTCCTGCTGCTCAGCGAAACCATGACCGATGCGCAGTTCTTCAGCTATGGCTGGCGCATCCCGTTCCTGGCCAGCGCGCTGCTGGTCATCGTCGGCCTGTACGTGCGTCTGAAGATCACGGAAACGCCGGATTTCCAGAAAGTCATCGACAAGAACGAAGTCGTCAAACTGCCTGTCGCCACCGTGTTCCGCCAACATGGCCGCATGCTGTTTCTGGGCACCATCATCGCCCTGGCCACCTTCGTGCTGTTCTACCTGATGACGGTGTTTGCCTTGAGCTGGGGCACGACCAAGCTAGGCTTCACGCGCAAGGAATTCCTCGTCGTGCAGCTGTTCGCCGTGCTGTTCTTTGCCCTGACGATTCCGTTTTCCGCCGTGCTGGCCGACCGCCGCGGCCGCCGCGCTACCCTGATCTGGGTTTCCGTCGCCATCGCCATCTTCGGCCTGGTGCTGGCGCCGATGTTCGGTTCCGGCGTGACGTGGGAAGTGACCGTCTTCATGGCCGTCGGCCTGGGCCTGATGGGCATGACTTACGGACCGCTGGGCACCATGCTGTCCGAGCTGTTCCCGCCCGAAGTGCGTTACACGGGCGCGTCGCTGACCTTCAACCTGGCGGGCATTCTGGGCGCCTCGCTGGCGCCGTACATCGCCACCTGGCTGGCCACCAACCATGGCTTGCAATACGTGGGCTATTACCTGTCGCTGGCAGCCGTGCTGACCCTGGGCGCGCTGCTGATGGTGGGCAAGCCGAGGGCAGGCAAGGAGGCCTGGCAGTAAACGAGTCAACGCGCACGCCGCGTGAGTGTTCCACAAGCCGCCAGCTGCCCATGAACTGAACCCCGAAAGTTGGACACCAACTTTCGGGGTTTTTTCTATGGCGAAGTACAGTACGCAGTTCAAACTGGATGTGATCCAGCAATTTCTGCAGGGTGAGGCCGGTATCAA
>NZ_JBNYXY010000019.1:0-50246 GCF_051380895.1 Janthinobacterium breve
CATGGCGATCCAGCCGATGGAAAACTTCGGCATGGAATTCGTCGCCCTGTGGCAAAAAGACGAGTCGAACGCCACCGGTTCCTCGACCTGGACCTCGGTCGGCGTGCGTCCCGTGTACGCGTTCACCAACAACTTCAAGCTGGTGACGGAACTGGGCACGGATCGCGTGACGCAAGCGGGCGGCCTGCCGGCCAAGCGCCTGACCAAGCTGACCATCGCGCCGACGATCTCCGCCGGTCCTGGCCTGTGGTCGCGTCCCGAGCTGCGCGCTTTTGTTACCTACGGCAAATGGAACGATGCGGCTACCGCTTCGGTCAACGCGTCGAACAACTCCGGTCCTGTGTACAACAACAATACCAGCGGCACCTCCTATGGTTTCCAAGTGGAAACTTGGTTCTAAGTTTGCAGGCGTTGTCAGTCTAGATCAACCTGGCGCATCCTTCGCGGATGCGTTTTTGGCGCCGTCCCGTGATATAAATACAATGTAAGCATGTCATGGATCACGGCGCCGTCTTTTCACTGAAGATGATGCCCGTTTGCAAGCGGGTCTGAGCACAAGAGCGCCGGTACAGGCGCACTATCACCTTTTTCGGCCCCGTATGCCGAAGCCCCCTAAAAGCTTGATCAAAAAAGGAATGTGGAGATGAAACTGAAATTCAAGATTACCCAACTGGCCGCATTGACCACCCTGGCATTCGCTGGCAGCGCCTTTGCGACCGACGTGGAAGTGTTGCACTACTGGACCTCCGGCGGCGAAGCAAAGTCCGTGGGCCAGTTGCAGCAAATCGTGAAAGAAAGCGGCTTCGGCTGGAAAGACTTCGCCGTGGCTGGTGGCGCTGGCGAAAACGCCGCGACCGCACTGAAAACCCGCGTCATTTCCGGCAACCCGCCAACGGCCGCCCAGATCAAGGGTCCATCGATCCAGGAGTGGGGCGCGGAAGGCGTGCTGGCCAATATCGACGATGCCGCCATTCCAGGCAAATGGGATGCCGTGCTGCCGAAAGTGGTCGCCGACATCATGAAATACAAAGGTCACTACGTTGCCGCTCCCGTGAATGTCCACCGCGTCAACTGGATGTGGGTCAATCCGGAAGTGCTGAAAAAAGCCGGCGTGGCCACCACCCCGACCACCTGGCCCGCGTTCTTTGAAGCGGCCGAGAAGATCAAGCAATCGGGCGGCATCGCGATTGCCCATGGCGGCCAGCCATGGCAGGACGCCACCGTGTTTGAATCGGTCGCGCTGGGCGTGGGCGGCACCGAGTTCTATAAAAAGGCCATCCTCAAGCTGGACCAGAAGGAATTGACCGGCCCGACCATGCTCAAGGTGTTCGACACCCTGGGCAAGGTAAAGACCTACATCGACAAGGATGCGGCCGGCCGCGACTGGAACCTGGCCACCGCCATGGTTATCAACAACAAGGCCGGCTTCCAGTTCATGGGCGACTGGGCCAAGGGCGAGTTCACGGCCGCCGGCAAGGTGCCGGGCAAGGACTACCTGTGCGTGGCAGCTCCTGGCACGGACAAGGCCTACACCTTCAACATCGATTCGTTTGCCATGTTCACGCAAAAGGATGCGAATGCGAAGAAAGGGCAGATCGCCCTGGCCAATGCCATCATGAATCCGAAGTTCCAGTCGATCTTCAACCTGAACAAGGGTTCCATCCCCGTGCGTTCCGGCGTTTCCAAGGACAAGTTTGACGCTTGCGCCCTGAAATCGATGGAAGACATGGACGCCACCAACAAGACCGGCGGCCTGGTGCCATCGTTCGCCCACGGCATGGCGCTGCCATCGGCCACGCAAGGCGCCGTGACCGACGTCATCGCCAAGTTCATGAATACCAACATGAGCTCGAAAGACGCGGTTGCAGCATTGGCCAAAGCGGCAAAAGTGAAGTAATCACGACGGCGCCGGCATTCCCACCGGCGCCCGCTGCATTGCATGCATCGCAGGCGCCCGCCCTGGCGTTCGACCAGGCCGGCGCCACACGCAGTTCTCTCTACGGCTCTCCTATGTCCATACGCAAGCAATTCGACCGATGGATACCGCAGATGGTGCTGGGCCCCACGCTCATCGCCAGTCTGCTGTTCGTCTATGGTTTTATCTTTTTGACCGGTTGGCTGTCGCTGACCGAATCGCGGCTGATGCCGAACTACGAGTTCGCCGGCCTGGTGCAATACGTCGAGCTGTTCGACAATGAGCGCTGGTGGACCTCGCTCAAGAACCTCGGCATCTTTGGTGTCCTGTTCATCGGTTGCAGCATCGCCATCGGCCTGTTCCTGGCGATCCTGCTGGACCAGAAAATCCGCGCCGAAGGCGCGCTGCGCGCCATCTACCTGTATCCGATGGCGCTGTCCTTCATCGTCACCGGCACGGCCTGGAAATGGATGCTCAATCCCAGCCTGGGCCTGGAAAAGGTCATGCACGACTGGGGCTGGACGTCGTTCACCTTCGACTGGCTGGTGAATTCCGACATGGCCATCTACACGGTGGTGATCGCCGGCGTATGGCAGTCGTCGGGCTTTGTCATGGCCCTGTTCCTGGCCGGCCTGCGCGGCATCGATGATGAAATCATCAAGGCGGCGCAAGTCGATGGCGCGTCCTTGCCGACGATCTATTGGCGCATCGTGATTCCCGCCATGCGTCCCGTGTTCTTCAGCGTGCTGCTGATCCTCGCGCATATCGCCATCAAGAGCTTCGACCTGGTCATCGCATTGACGGCTGGCGGACCTGGCAACTCGTCGTCCGTGCCGGCCATCTTCATGTACCAGTTTTCCTTCACCCGCGGCCAGCTGGGCCTGGGCTCGGCATCGGCCATGATGATGCTGGCCACCATCGTGGCCGTGCTCGTGCCGCTGATGTACCTGGAAACGCGCAGCGCAAAGGCGATGAGATGACACACACTCCTACACGTAACAACAAACTCACCCTGGGACGGGTGGTGTTATACCTGCTGCTGATCCTGTTCGCGGTGTATTACATTGTTCCCCTGTACGTGACCCTGTCGACGTCGTTCAAGTCGCTCGACGAGATCCGCAGCGGCAACCTGCTGGCATTGCCGCACGTGTGGCAGTTCGATTCCTGGTCCAAGGCCTGGTCTTCCGCCTGCACGGGCGTCACTTGCGACGGCATGCAGCCGTTCTTCTGGAACTCGATCAAGATGGTGATTCCCGCCGTGCTGATCTCGACCTTCCTGGGCGCCTTCAACGGCTATGTGTTCGCGCACTGGCGCTTCCGCGGTTCGGAAATGCTGTTTGCCGCCTTGCTGGTGGGCTGCTTCATCCCATTCCAGGTGGTGATCCTGCCGATGGCGCGCCTGCTGGGCGAATTCGGCCTGGCCAATACCACCACGGGCCTCGTCTTCGTGCACGTGGTGTATGGCACGGCCTTCACGACCCTGTTCTTCCGTAACTACTACATTGGCGTGCCGGAAGAATTGATCAAGGCGGCGCGCATCGACGGCGCGGGCTTCTTCCTGATCTTTCGCAAGATCGTGCTGCCGATTTCGGGTCCGATTTTCGTCGTCTGCATCATCTGGCAGTTCACGCAGATCTGGAACGACTTCCTGTTCGGCATCGTCTTCGCCAGCGGCGATTCGCAGCCGATCACGGTGGGCTTGAACAACCTGGTCAACACGTCCACGGGCGTGAAGGAATACAACGTCAACATGGCGGCTGCGGTGATTGCCGCGCTGCCTACCCTGCTGGTCTATCTGGTCGCAGGCCGTTATTTTGTGCGCGGTCTGACCGCAGGCGCAGTCAAAGGTTAAGGAAATAATATGTCCAGTTTATCGATACGCGGTATCCGCAAGGTGTACACGAATGGCGTCGAAGTCCTCAAGGGCATCGACATCGAGATCAAGGATGGCCAGTTCCTGATCCTCGTCGGCGGCTCCGGCTCCGGCAAATCAACCCTGCTCAATATGGTGGCCGGCCTGGAAAGCGTCACCTCGGGCGAAATCCTCATCGACGGCAAGGTCGTCAACGAATTGCCGCCGAAGGACCGCGACATCGCCATGGTGTTCCAGTCCTACGCGCTGTATCCGTCGATGACGGTGCGCGAGAACATCGCCTTTGGCCTGAATGTGAAAAAAGTGCCGAAGGCGGAGCAGGAAGAAATCGTCGCCCGCGTCGCCGAAACCCTGCAGATCACGCACTTGCTGGATCGCCGCCCGGCGCAGCTGTCGGGCGGCCAGCGCCAGCGCGTGGCCATGGGCCGCGCCATCTCGCGCAAACCGTCGCTGTTCCTGTTCGACGAACCGCTGTCGAACCTGGACGCCAAGCTGCGCGTGGAAATGCGCGCCGAGATCAAGCTGCTGCACCAGCGCCTGAAGGCCACCATTGTCTACGTCACGCATGACCAGATCGAGGCGATGACCATGGGCGATTTGATCGCCGTCATGAAGGATGGGGTGGTGCAGCAACTGGGTACGCCGCAGGAAATCTACGACAATCCGGCGAATCTGTTCGTGGCCGGCTTCATCGGCTCGCCGTCGATGAACTTCGTCACCGTCAAGCCTGTCATCGAGGGTAACGAGGTGTTTGTCGCCATCGAGAATGCGGGCAAGAGCATGCGCCTGGCCTTGCCTTTCGACGCCGACAAGCTGCGCAGCTATGCGGGCCGCGACGTGATCCTGGGCGTGCGCCCGGAGCAGATCACGGACATGAGCAGCGCGCACGGCGACGTGGGCCAGGAACTGGGCTGCCTGATCGACCTGGTCGAGCCGACCGGCCCCGATACCTTGCTGACGACGCGTTTGAATGGCGCCGCCGTGACTTGCCGCACGCATCCGCGCGAAGCAGTACTGCCGGGGCAGACCATGCAGCTGTCGTTCAACTTGTCGAAGGCGGCCATGTTTGATCCGGCCAATGGCGAGCGCATCGCGTAAGCGGCACCTGCCATAGAAAACGGCCCGCTGGTCCAGGTGACAGGCGGGCCGTTGTTGTTTATACCGGCGGGTTTATCTTGCCAGCGATTTCTTGTACGCGATGGCGTAGCTGAGCTTGCCCGTTGGCGTGACCAGCTCGTCCAGCGCCCCCTGACTGAAGACGCCGGTCCAGCCCAGCGCTTGCGCCGTCTTGCCGCCGCTGACAATGTCCGTGGCTTTCAGGCCCGCCATTGCGGCCGATGCGGTCTGGATGGTGGCCAGGTAGCTGGCGACATCGCCCCTGTCGGTCCTTGCCAGGTCGACCCCGGCCTGTTGGCGCAGCCAGTCGGCCCAGTAGAATTCGAGGAATTCCGTGGCTTGCGCGGGCGGCGCATAAGCCACTTCGCGCGTGAAGTAGACGAGCGAGCGGTACGGGTCGTCCCCGAGCGCGCGCAAGCCGATGGCGGCTGGCAGTTGCTGCGGCGTGATGGCCTGGTTCCGGCCATTTTTCAGCCATACCTTGTTTTCTTCGCGCATGCGGGCCCAGAAGGCCGCTACGCTCAAGGCGCTGAAATTGTCGCTGACCTTGACCCAGACCTTCAATGGATGATTGCGCCCGCCATCGGCCTCCCAGAACGTGGAAAACGTGTGGTGGCCATCGGTCAGGTACACGCTGCCGCGCGGGCCGATGACGACGCTCTTCATGTCGCCCGGACGGCTGCCCACGGCCGCCTTGCAGCGGTAGCCGGCCGGCGGCGCGGCCAGGGTGGCGCCGGCTGCATTGGCCGTGCCGGGCAAGACGTCGCCCTGGCCATTGGCCTCGCACAGGTCGGAAAATTTCTTCGGCTTGGCAATGTCGGCGATGTGCTTTTCTTCTGCCGCATAGCGTCCCAGCTTGTAGTACACCTGGTCGTAGCCGATGGCCGGCTGGGTGGGATGCAGTTCATCGAGGCGCACCTGCAGGATGCGCGGATGGGCGGCGCTGCCCACGGCTGTCGCCATCAACGCCTGCTGGCGCGCGCTGAGCGCGGGTGCCGTGGCGACGGCCACATCCTTGGCCCACGCCGCATTGCTGAAAGAAAGAGCCAGCAGCAGGGCGCTGGCAGTGTGCGTGGTGTGCATGCGACTCTCCTTTATCGCTGGCGCCTCATTCCAGCAGCGCGCTGGGCACGCGCGGCGAGGACATCAGGTCGCGGAACGCTGCCCAGTGCTCGGCGCGCGTGGCGCCATGGCGCCCGACATAGGCTTTCGCCATGTCCTGGCCCAGGTTGTAATTGATGACATAAGCACCCATGGCATCGTAGAACTGCAGGCGCTGCGTGGATTTCTCGGCCGGGTACAGGCGTACGTTGATCAGCCATTCCAGCGCTTCTTCACGGCTCAGGCTGCTTTCGAGGTACTGACGCGCGATGTCGTTGTCGGCATAGCCGAGTTTGGCCAGCAGCGCGTTCAGCTGCGCGTAGCGGGGCGCCAGCGCAGGGTCGAGGCCAGCCAGCGGGTACAGCACCTGCTGTTCGAAAGCCAGCCGTTCTTCATCCGTAAAACTCAGTTCGATGCCGTAATTGGCCGTGCCTTCGGCGATCAGCGATTGCGGTGAATACAGCGGATAAATGCAGTATTCCATCCAGCCCTTGCCGCGCACCAGGTCGCGCTCTAACAGCACATTGTAGACGTGGTGGCCCGGATAGGCTTCGTGGCAGCCGAGGTCGACGGCGCGATCGATGTACACGGGCAAGTCAGTATTGATCTGGATCACGCTTTGGTAGTTGCCCTTATACCAGTTGTAGCCGCTCCACGGCTTGTCGCTGACGAATTCCAGTACAAAATCTTCGCCTTCGGGCAGGGCGATGTACTGCAAGGTGCGTTCGCGGCCCGCGCGGATGGCTGCATCCATCACGGCATGCAGCTTGTCGGCGGGAATGACGAGTTGCGCGCGCAAGGCGTTGACGCGCTCGCTGACGGTGCCGTCGCCTGGCAGCAGGGCGTCGATCTGCGTCACCAATTCTTCGTAGTATGCGCGGCTGTGGTGGGGCGAGACGGCATCGTACAAGCGCGCGCTTTCCGTATCGAAATCGAGACGTGTGCCTTGCAGCATCTCCGCGCGCGCCAGCACGGCATGCAGCTGCTTGCGCAGGTTGAGGGCGCGCAGGCAAGGTTCGTCGGCCAGCAGGGCCAGCGCCGCGTTTGCGCCATCCTTGATATCGCTCAAATCCTGTTGCTGTTCTGTCGCTTCTTGCTGCCATGCGGGCGGGCCGTAATAGGCGTCGACATACGAGGCATCGTGCTGGCCCATGGCGAGGACCAGCTTCACGTAGCGTTCGGCCACGCCGGCGAGGAGGGGAGAGGGGCTGTCGAGCTGCGTCATGGCGGCATGTTTCCTGGCGGTTGAACAGGCGCCTATTGTATAGCGCATCGGCGCGTAGGTGCGGCCCGCGCCCGCAACATCATTTCCTTATAATAATGAGAGAAATGCATCTTGATGTAGCTCAGTGAACCCGGTATTCGCGGCCTGCGTGCGCGGTTTTGGTAGCAAGATGGCGTGGTCTTCTTTTTATGCGTACATGTGATTTTCCCCTTGATTTTTCTTCGTTTATGGACGAATACGATGTACGGGATCCGGCACTACCTGACATCATCGGGCAGGGATTTGTATACAGAATGGCTAAAGCGGCAACGTGATAGCACGGCTAAAGTGGCCGTAGTCCGGCGCGTGTTGCGTTTGATGGCGGGCAACTTTGGCGACCACAAGTTCTGCCACGATGGCGTGTGGGAGTTGCGCATCGATGTGGGCGCCGGTTACCGTATTTGCTACGCCCTTGCCGGCGGGCAGATCATTTTATTGCTGTGCGGTGGCGCAAGCGCGTGGAGACAAGCGCACGCAGTCGAAAGATATCGAATACGTCTGTGCCTGCTGGCGCGACTGGAAGGAGAGAGGCCATGAAAGAGGACATGCAAGAGGACATGAAAGAGGTCATGAGCAAGCCAGCAAGAGACCGCTCGCATGACGAGGCGATGGCTGAGCTGTACCGCGACGATCCCGCTTTCGCCCTTGAATTGATCAACAATATCCTCGTCGATGGCGAGCATGGAGAACTCTTGACCGTGCTGCGCCAGTTGACGCGCGCCTTTGGCGGCGTGCCCGCCGTGGCGCAGGCGGCCAAGCTCAATCCTACCCAGCTGTACCGCACCTTGTCGCCTGAGGGCAATCCCTCCCTGAGCACCTTGGCGGCCATCCTCGATGCCATGGGCTTGCGCCTGGCGGTGGAACCCAGGCAGCCCGAACGTCCATTTCCCGCGCCGGCTGCCTGAGTCCGTCCTTTGGCTTAAAACTCCACGGGCCGTGCTTCGCGCATCGCTTGCGTCATGGCCAGGCCGATGCGCGTCGCTTCCGTCGCGTCGTGCAAGGTCAATGACAAGATGCGCCGGCCCAGCGCCGCATCCGTAAACTCCTGCGCCTCGATCAGAAAGGCGTCGGCGAAGCGGGCATAGAAGTCCGGCGTGCATTCATTGCGCACGCCGTGCGCATCCGAAATTTCCACGCGGTTCAGGCGCGGATTGCTGCCCACGGCCAGGCGGCCGCCCGTGCCGAACACTTCCGTCAGGGTTTCATGGCCATGCGCCATGGTGCGCGACGCCATGAAGCTGGCCATGCTGCCATCGGCAAACTCGACCGTGGCCAGGCCGTTGTCGACGTCGCCAAACGCCTGCAAGCCCGTGTGGATGGCATTCGTGCCGCTCGCATACACGCGTTTGGGCACGGGGTTGCCCAGCAGCCAGCGCGCCAGGTCGATATCGTGCACGCTGCAATCGAGGAAGATACCGCCGCTGGTGGGGGCGAAGCGCATGAAGGCGCCGCTGGGGTCGTTCTGGTCGCAGGTTTGCGAACGCACCAGATACGGCTTGCCGATGAAACCCTGGGCGATCTTTTGCTGCGCGTCATGGTAGCTGGCGTCGAAGCGGCGCACGAAGCCGATCATGACGGTCAGCTGCGGGTGGCGCGCCGCTTCCGCCTCCACCTTCAGGCAATCGGCCAGGTCCAGCGACAGCGGTTTTTCGCAAAACACGTGCTTGCCGGCGCGCAGGGCGGCGATGATCTGGTCAGCATGCAGCGAGGTGGGCGTGACGAGGAAGACGGCGTCCAGGCCCGGATGGGTCAGCAGGGCGTCGTAGTCGGCATAGCCGGTGGTGATGCCCAGTTGGCTGGCGGCCCAGTCCAGCTCGACTGGCACGGGGCTGCAGGCGGCCACGACTTCGGCGTTTGGCACGCGCTGCGCCAGGTTGATGGCGTGGCGCTGGCCCAGCCGGCCCAGGCCGACGATGCCGACTTTTAATGTTGGGGATGACATGGTGTCTCCAGATATTTTTATTATTGGTTTATAAAGTGACGACGCGCTGTTCGCGCCACGACAGGGTAGCGGCCTCGGCCAGTTCCAGCGCCTTCAAACCATCGTGGACGGTGGTGCGCAGCGGCGTGCCGTGGCTGAGGGCGTCAAAGAAATGCGCCATTTCCTGCGCGTAGGCCACGCGATAACGTTCCAGGAAGAAATCTTCCGGCTTGTCCACGCTGACATTGACGGCGCCATACGCAGTCACTTCCGTCGGCTTGTGGTTACCCGCCTGCAGCATGCCGGCGCTGCCCAGCACTTCGAAGCGCTGGTCGTAGCCATACGCGGCGCGGCGCGAGGCATTGATCTGGCACAAGCGTCCTTTCGCCGTGCGGATGGTGACGACGGCCGTGTCCAGGTCGCCCGCCTCACCGATGGCCGGGTCGACCAGGCAGCTGCCCGTGGCGTGCACGCTGACGGCTTCATCGTCGAGTATCCAGCGGAAGATGTCGAAATCGTGGATCAGCATATCCTTGAAGATGCCGCCCGACACCTTGATGTAGCTGACGGGTGGCGGGCCCGGATCGCGGCTGGTAACCACGAGCAACTCCGGCGTGCCGATTTCGCCCGCTTCGATGCGTGTCTTGACGGCATTGAAGGTGGGGTCGTAGCGGCGCTGGAAGCCCAGCATGCACATGACCCCGGCTTCCTTGACGGCCGCGGCGCAGGCGCGCGCCCGGTCGAGCGTCAAATCGACGGGCTTTTCGCAAAAGATGGCCTTGCCGGCGGCGGCCGAGCGCAGGATCAGGTCCGCGTGCGTGTCCGTGCTGGAGGCGATGACGACGGCCTTGATGGCCGGGTCGGCCAGCGCCGCTTCCACGGTGGCACTGCTGCCGCCATGCAGGCCAGCCAGGGCGGCGGCCGCTTCCTGGTTGACGTCGACCACGTACTTGAACTGCACGCCGGGTTGGGCAGCCAGGTTGGCCGCGTGGATTTTGCCGATGCGTCCGGCGCCGAACAACGCTACTTCAATCATCATGTTCTCCTGGGGTGTGGATTTCTTCGATGTCGAGCTCTAATTTGTATGCCAGCGCGATGAACAGCGCCTGGCACAGGCAGATGGTGCTGGTCAGCGAGCGAAAGGCGAAGGCGCTGCCCTCGGTGACGGTCAACAGCGCGTCGGCGGTCCGCGCGAGCGGGGCCAGCTTGCTGTCGGTAATCACCAGGACCTTGGCGCCCTTGTCTTGCGCCGCCTTGATGCACTGCTGGGTTTCCTTGCCGTAAGGCGAGAAACTGATGGCGATCGCCACATCGCGTTCGCGCACGCTGCGCATCTGTTCGCGGTGCATGCCGCCCAGTCCGCTAATCAGGTGCACGCGCTTGTCCGTATGTTCCAGCGCGTAGGCGATGTAGGAGGCGATCGGAAACGATCGGCGCACGCCGATCACATAGATATTGTCTGCTTTCAACAGCAGGTTGACGGCCGCTTCCAGCTGCGCATCGTCGAGGCCTGCGGCCAGGTCGTCGAGGCCGGCACGGCTGGCGCCGACGAATTCGCGCGTCAGGTCGCCTGCGCTGAGCGCCGCGTCGCGCGTGGAAATGAGCTTGCGGATGCGCTGCTGGTAGTCGGGCGTGGCGCCGGCCTGGTCCGTATAAGCCTGGCGGAATACATCTTGCATTTCGGAAAAGCCCGTGTAGCCGAAACGCTGCGCGAAGCGCACGATGGCCGATGGTTGCACGTCGCAAGCGGTGGCGATGTCGCTGATGCGCTCAAGCATCAGGCTGGCCCGGTGCTTTTCAATGTATTGGGCGATGACTTTTAACTGGCGCGACAGATTGTCGTACTCGGCGGCAATATGCTGCATCAGTTGTTCGATGGGGGCGGTGGCTGCCATGGTTTTTTCCTCTGTGTGCTTGCCGGGCCGCGTCATTGGTGCGGCTGGTTCTGGCGAGAATTATAGGAGTGAATCCAGAAAATAGAAATGATTTTCTATTTATATTTATTTTGAAAATTTTATTGCATTTGTCTTTTTTGTGGCCTAAGCTGTGCGCAGTGCATCGGGTTTTGCCGGTTTTCCGGTTCCCCGCTGACACGCGACAAAAGCTGGCAACTATAAAAATTAATCCTTCAAGGAGACATTCATGCAAAGCAATAAGCGTAAGGGATTTCTGAAGAGCCTGGCCATGCTGGGCCTCGGCCTGGGACTGGGTCTGGGCATGAGCGCCAGCCACGCGGCGGGCGAGAAATTCGTGTTGATCAGCCATGCGCCTGATTCCGATTCCTGGTGGAATACGATCAAAAATTCCGTCAAGCAAGCAGGCGAAGACTTCAATGTCACCGTCGACTACCGCAATCCGCCGAATGGCGACCTGGCCGACATGGCGCGCCTGGTCGAGCAATCGGCCGCCCGCAACTACGACGGCGTGATTGTCAGCATCGCCGACTTCAGCGTGCTGCAAAAACCGCTGGGCCTGGTGGCGGCGAAGAAAATCCCCTTCATCACGATTAATTCGGGCACCCTGGCGCAAAGCGAGCAGCTGGGCGCCGTGATGCACGTGGGCCAGCCTGAATACGAGGCAGGCAAGGGCGCCGGCGAAAAAGCCAAGGCGGCCGGCATCAAATCCTTCGTCTGCGTCAACCATTACGCGACGAACCCGTCGTCGTTCGAGCGTTGCCGCGGCTTTGCCGAAGCCATCGGCGTCGATTTCAAGGCCGCCACCCTGGATGCGGGCGAAGACCCGACCACCATCGAAAGCAAGTTGAGCGCCTACCTGCGCAACAACCCGAAAACCCAGGCCGTGCTGGCGCTGGGACCCACCTCGGCCCACGCCTCGCTGAAGGCGCTGGAAAAAATGGGCTTGAAGGGCAAGATGTGGTTCGCCACGTTCGACCTGTCCGATGAAATCTCGAAAGGCATCAAGGATGGCAGCATCCAGTTCGCCATCGACCAGCAACCCTACCTGCAAGGCTACATCCCCGTTGCCGTGCTGGCCATCATGAAGCAGGACAAGACCACGGACCTGGCCAAGATTCGCGAAAAGCTGATCAATAACGCCAAGTTCAAGGCGCGCCTGGCCGAGTATGGGCTGGCACCATCGTATGGCCCGCGCCATATCGGTTCCGGTCCCGGGTATGTCACCAAGGACAATATCGGCAAGGTGGAGAAATACGCCGGCCAGTTCCGTTAAGCCCCCGCTTTTCAATTCAATCAATACCTTAGTCGTTGTCCCCGCGCGCAGGCCATGCTTGCCGGCGCGCGGGTCCTGCCGCCCTGGAATTGTTGTCGAGGCTGGCAGGTTGCTATAAAACAAGGGAGACATAGCATGAGTACCGTGAAATTAAGCGTGGAACCGGGTGGCATGGCCGCCTCGGGCACGCCGCCGCAAAAGCAGGGCGCCGATGAGCGCGTGGGGCAGGTCAGCTGGCTCAAGCGGCTGTTCAGCCGTCCGGAATTCGCCTCGATCTCGGGTGCCATCCTGGTGTTCGCCTTCTTCATCCTGACGGCCGGCGACTCCGGCATGTTCAACCTCGACGGCGTGATCAACTGGGCGCAAGTGGCCGCCTACCTGGGCATCATCGCCATCGGCGCCTGCGTACTGATGATCGCCGGTGAATTCGACCTGTCGATCGGCTCCATGATCGGCTTTGCCGGCATGATGATCGCCATCCCTTCCGTCTACTTCCACTGGCCCGTGTGGGCCGCCATCCTGTTCGCCTTTGCCGGCTCGATGGCGCTGGGCTGGCTCAACGGCTACCTGGTCATCAAGACGCGCTTGCCTTCGTTTATCGTCACCCTGGCCTTTTTGTTCATCCTGCGCGGCCTGACCCTGGCGCTGTCCATCATGTTTGCCAACCGCACCATCGTCAGCGGCATCGGCGCGCTGGCCGCCGACGACTGGCTGGCCCTGACCCTGTTCCATGGCGAAGTGGGCACCTCGCTGTTCGCCTGGATGGCCAAGGCAGGCTGGATCACGGCGCTCGACAATGGCGCGCCGCTGGTCAAGGGCATCCCCAAGGTCATCGTCTGGTGGGCCGGCCTGGCGCTGGTATCCGGCTTCGTCCTGGCCCGCACCCGCATCGGCAACTGGATCTTCGCCGTCGGCGGTGACGCCAACGCGGCCAAGAACGTGGGCGTGCCCGTCAAAACCATCAAGGTATCGCTGTTTGTCTTCACCGCCTTCTGCGCCTGTTTGTTTGCCACGCTGCAAGTCTTTGACGTGGGATCGGCTGCTGCCGATCGTGGCATGCAAAAGGAATTCGAAGCCATCATCGCGGCCGTCATCGGCGGCGCCTTGCTGACGGGCGGCTACGGTTCCGTCGTCGGCGCCTGCTTCGGCGCGCTGATCTTTGGCGTGGTGCAGATCGGCATTACTTATACGAATATCAATTCGGACTGGTTCCGCGTCTTCCTCGGCGTCATGCTGCTGATCGCGGTACTGTTCAACAACTTTGTCCGTGCGCGTGTCACGGAAGCGAGATAAGCCATGAGCGAATACATCCTTGCGCTGGAAAACATCAGCAAACGTTTCGGCTCCGTCATCGCCCTGCAAAACGTCACCCTGCGCTTGAAACCGGGCGAAGTGCATTGCCTGCTGGGCGACAACGGCGCCGGCAAGTCGACCCTGATCAAGACCCTGGCCGGCGTGCACCGGCCCACCAGCGGCGACTACCTGGTCGATGGCAAGAGCGTCAGCTTCAATTCGCCGAAAGAGGCGCTCGACCTGGGCGTGGCTACCGTCTACCAGGACTTGGCGCTGGTGCCATTGCTGTCCGTGGCGCGCAATTTCTTCATGGGCCG
This sequence comes from Janthinobacterium breve, assembly GCF_051380895.1. Lineage (NCBI taxonomy): Bacteria > Pseudomonadati > Pseudomonadota > Betaproteobacteria > Burkholderiales > Oxalobacteraceae > Janthinobacterium > Janthinobacterium breve. The sequence continues at coordinate 13,990 of NZ_JBNYXY010000019.1, forward strand.
CGAACCGATCAGGAAAATGTTTGGCGTGCTGCCCGTGATGGATATGGAGTACGCGGCCACCACGGCGCGCGACAAGCTGGCCGAAATGGGCATCATGGTGCGCGACCCGCACCAGGCCGTGGGCACCATGTCGGGCGGCGAGCGGCAATGCCTGGCGATTGCCCGCGCCATCCACTTTGGCGCCCGCGTGCTGATCCTCGACGAGCCGACGGCCGCGCTGGGCGTGAAGCAGTCGTTCAATGTGCTGAAACTGATTTACAAGGCGCGCGAACGGGGCTTGTCCGTGATCTTTATTACTCACAATGTGCACCACGCCTACCCCGTGGGCGACTCGTTCACCCTGTTGAACCGGGGCAAGTCGCTGGGCACTTACACCAAGGAAACTGTTTCCAAGGATGAAGTACTCGACATGATGGCGGGCGGTGCGGAAATGCAAACGCTGATGGCTGAACTCGACGGTGTCACGATTTAAGGATAACCATGAATAACCCGACACAATTTGCCCAGGGCCGCGCGCTCGACGTGATTTGCCTGGGCCGCCTGGCGGTGGACCTGTACGCGCAGCAAATCGGCAGCCCGCTGGAAGACGCGACGAGTTTCGCCAAGTACCTGGGCGGCTCGTCGGCGAATATCGCCTTCGGCACGGCCCGCCTGGGCTTGAAATCGGCCATGCTGTCGAAAGTGGGCGACGACCACATGGGCCGATTCTTGACCGATACCTTGTCGAAAGAGGGCTGCGACGTCAGTCACGTTGGCATCGACCGCGAGAGGCTCACCGCCCTCGTCATGCTGGGCATCAAGGATAAAAACACTTTCCCCCTGATTTTCTACCGCGACAATTGCGCCGACATGGCCATCGACCTGGCGTCGGTGGATGCGGCCTTCATTGCCTCAAGCAAAGCGCTGTTGATCACCGGCACGCATTTTTCCACGGCTGCCATGCACGCCGTCAGCATGCAGGCCCTCAAATTGGCGCGTGCCAATAAGGTGCGCACCGTGCTCGACATCGACTACCGGCCCGTGCTGTGGGGCTTGTCGGGCAAGGCGGACGGCGAAACGCGTTTCGTCTCGAACGACGGCGTGACCAGCCACCTGCAAGCGATCCTGCCGCAGTTCGACCTGATCGTCGGCACGGAAGAGGAATTCATGATTGCCGGCGGCGGTGCCGATATCATGGCCAGCTTATGCGCCGTGCGGGCCGCCACCCTGGCGACCCTGGTCGTCAAGCGGGGCCCGCTGGGCAGCGCCGTCATCGACGCGACCATCCCGCACAGTCTCGACGCCGCGTATAACTACCGTGGCGTGCGCGTGGATGTGCTAAACGTGCTGGGCGCAGGCGACGCCTTTCTGTCCGGCTTCCTGAAAGGCTGGCTGCGCGGCGAAGATTACGAAGCGTGCTGCCGCTACGCGAATGGTTGCGGCGCGCTGGTCGTGTCGCGCCACGGCTGTGCGCCGGCCATGCCGTCGCCCGTCGAGCTAGACTATTTCCTGGCCAATGCGGCAAAGCTGACGCAGCCGGACCAGGACGCCACCTTGTCCCGCTTGCACCGCACGACAGTGGCGCGCAAGCAATGGGATGAATTGTGCGTGTTTGCCTTCGACCACCGCACGCAATTCTTTGAGCTGGCGCAACAAACGGGCGCGTCCGAATCGCGTATCTCAGCCTTGAAGCAATTGATGGTGCAAGCCGTGGCGCAGACGGAAACGGCCTTGCAGTTGTCCGGCAAGACGGGCGTGCTGATCGATGGCCGTTATGGCGTCGACGCGCTCAACGATGCGACAGGGCGCGGCTGGTGGATAGGGCGTCCCGTGGAATTGCCGGGATCGAACCCGCTGCAATTCGACTGGGGCCGCTCCATCGGTTCGCATTTGCTCAGCTGGCCGAAGGAACACGTGATCAAATGTCTGGTGCAGCTGCACCCGGACGATGCCGTGGAAAACCGGCTGGAACAGGAAGCGCAGATCAAGGCCCTGTATGACGCGGCGCAAGTGAGCGGTCACGAACTGTTGCTGGAAGTCATACCGTCGGAATCCCTGCCGCAGGGCGACGATACCGTCTTGCGCGCCGTCAAGCGCCTGTACAACCTGGGCATCTATCCGGAATGGTGGAAGCTGGAAAGCATGTCGGCCCAGCAATGGCAAGCCATCGATGCCCTCGTGCACGAGCGCGATCCGTATTGCCGTGGCGTGGTCTTGCTGGGCTTGAACGCGCCGATTGCTGCCCTGGCCGCCAGCTTCGAAGAAGCCAGTGCCAGCACGACCTGCCGCGGCTTCATGGTAGGCCGCACCATCTTCCAGGAACCGAGCCGCCGCTGGCTGGCCGGCGACCTTGACGATGCGGCCCTGATCGCCGCCGTGCGCGCCAACTTCGAACAGCTCATTAGTTTGTGGCAACGCACGCGCAAGCACCTGGAGCGTGCAGCATGAGCGCCACAATACGTTTGACCATGGCGCAGGCGCTGGTGCGCTATCTGTCGGCATTGCGTACCGAGGATGGCGAGGGTGGCTTGACTCCTCTGTTCGGCGGCGCCTTTGCCATCTTTGGCCACGGCAATGTGGCGGGCTTGGGCGAAGCGCTGTACCAGTACCGCGACAGCTTTCCCACCTATCGCGCACACAATGAACAGGCGATGGCGCACTCGGCCATTGCCTACGCGAAAGCCCACATGCGCCGGCGCATGATGGCCGTCAGCAGTTCCATTGGTCCCGGTGCCACCAATTTGCTGACAGCCGCCGCGCTGGCGCACGTGAACCGCTTGCCCGTGCTCTTGCTGCCGGGCGACGTATTTGTGTCGCGCGCACCGGACCCGGTGCTGCAGCAGCTGGAAGATGCCAGCGACGGCAGCGTCTCGGTCAACGATGCATTCAAGCCGCTGTCGCGTTATTTTGACCGCATTATCTATCCGGAACAGTTGCTCACGGCCTTGCCACGCGCCATAGCCGCCTTGACGGACCCGGCCACCTGCGGCCCCGTGACCTTGTCCCTGCCGCAAGACGTGCAAACCATGGCGTATGACTATCCGGCCGATTTTTTCGAACCGCGCATCGTGCGTTTCCGCGCCGTGCCGCCGGTGGAATCCGAACTGGAAGAAGCGGCGCTACTATTGAAAAATGCGAAACAGCCGCTGATCGTGGCCGGTGGCGGCGTGCTGTACGGCAAGGCCAGCGCCGCCTTGCAGGCGTTTGCCGAGCGGCACGGCATTCCCGTGGCGGAAACCCAGGCGGGCAAGAGTGCCTTGCCATGGGACCATCCTTTGCAGCTGGGCGCCATCGGCGTGACGGGCTCGTCCGCCGCGAACGCGCTGGCGGCGGAAGCGGACGTGGTGCTGGCCATCGGCACGCGCTTGCAGGATTTCACCACCGGCTCAAACTCCCTGTTTGCGCAAGCGCAACTGGTCAGTCTGAACGTGAATGCCTTTGACGCCTTGAAACGCCGTGGCCTGGGCTTGCAGGCGGACGCGACACTCGGCTTGCAGGCACTGTCGCCGCTGTTGGGCAGCTGGAACAGCGCGGGACTATGGCTGGACCGGGCACAGCAGGCGGGCCACGCCTGGCGCAACACGGTGGCGGCGATTACGGGCCAGCGCGAGGTGGCCGGCTTGCCCTACGACGGCGAAGTCATCGGCGCCGTGCAGCGTTCATCCAGGGACTCCACCACCCGCGACATCGTCGTCTGCGCGGCCGGGACCTTGCCGGCCGAACTGCACAAGCTGTGGCGTACCAGTACGCCGGGCGGCTACCACATGGAATACGGCTATTCGTGCATGGGCTATGAAATCGCCGGCGGCCTGGGCGTCAAGATGGCCAAGCCGGAATCGGAGGTGATCGTCATGGTGGGCGATGGCAGCTATCTGATGATGAATTCGGAAATTGCCACCTCCGTCATGCTGGACAAGAAACTCATCATCGTCGTGCTCGATAACCGCGGCTATGGCTGCATCAACCGCCTGCAGCAGGCATGTGGCAATGCCTCGTTCAATAATATGTTGCCCGATAGCGCCCCCGTGATCGACTTTGCCCTGCACGCGCAGTCGCTGGGCGCGCTCTCCGAACACGTGGGCAATATCGCCGAACTGGAGCAAGCCATGCTGCGCGCCCGGGCAGCTTCCCGCACGTATCTGATCTGCATCAATACGGACGACACGCGCACGACCGAAGAGGGTGGTTGCTGGTGGGAAGTGGCCGTGCCCGAAGTGTCGACGCAACCCGGCGTGCAGCTTGCCCGCGCCCGTTATGAAACCGATCGCCTGAAACAAAGGAACTGAGATGAACACTTGGAATGTCAAGATCGGCATCAACCCGATCTCGTGGATGAACGACGATTTGCCGAGCCTGGGCGGCGAAACGCCGCTGGAGACGGCCTTGAAAGAGGGCGCCGAGATCGGCTATGTAGGTTTCGAGCTGGGCAACAAGTTTCCCAAGGATGCCCCGGCCCTGAACGCCGTGCTGGGCAAGTATGGCCTGGCATGTATTTCCGGCTGGTATTCGGGCCGCCTGGCGCACCGGTCGGTGGAAGAAGAGATCGCCTCCGTGGCATCGCATCTGCGCCTGCTGGCAGACAGCGGCGCCAGCGTCATGGTCTACGGCGAAGTGGCCGACGCCATCCAGGGCGAAGCCCGCCCCCTGTACAAACGCCCGCGTTTCCAGACCCAGCAGCAATGGCAGGCCTATGCGGACAAATTGACGGCGTTTGCCGCCCACCTGCTGGCGCACGGCGTGCGTCTGGCCTACCACCACCACATGGGCGCCTACGTGGAAACCCCGGCTGACGTGGATCAACTGATGGCCTTGACGGGGCCGGAAGTGGGCTTGCTGTTTGATACGGGTCATATCACGTTTGCCGGTGGCGATGCGCTGGCCGTCCTGAACAAGCATATCGAACGCATCTGCCACGTGCATTGCAAGGATGTGCGCCCCAACGTGGTGAAACTGGCCCGCAATGGCCACTGGAGTTTCTTGCAGGCCGTCATCAATGGCGCCTTCAGCGTGCCCGGCGATGGCAGCATCGACTTTCCGGCGATCCTGACGCGCCTGTATCTGCACGGCTATGAGGGCTGGCTGGTGGTGGAAGCGGAGCAAGACCCGGCCGTCGCGCCCAGCTATGCCTACGCGAAGATGGGCCACGATTACCTGGCTCACCTCGTCGATGCCATTCCCCGCCTGGGCCGGGAGGCGGCATGAGCCCGCTGCTGGTCAAGGCCCGGCCTGGTTCCACCATCGTGGAAGTCACGCCCGAGTCGGCCGGCTGGACGCATGTGGGCTTTGCCGCCCACCGCCTGGCGGCTGGCGAGCACATCAGCCTGGAGACGGGCAGCCGCGAACTGTGCATCGTCGTGCTGACGGGCACGGTCACCGTCCAGGCGGGCGATCAAGCCTGGGAAGCCATCGGCAATCGCCAGAGCGTCTTCGAGGAGCGTTCGCCGTATGCCGTGTATGTTCCACTGGAAACACAGGTCAGCATCACGGCCGTGAGCGCTGCGGAAGTGGCCCTGTGCAGCGCCCCAGCCACCACGCATCGCCCGGCGCGCCTGATCGAACCGGCCAGCATGACGCGTTCCGTGCGCGGCAAGGGTGCGAATACCCGCTATGTGTGCGACATCCTGCCGCAAACGGCCGAGGCCGACGGCTTGCTGGTGGTGGAAGTGGTGACGCCGTCCGGCCATTCATCGAGCTATCCGCCGCATAAACACGACAGCGACAATATTCCTCTGGAAAGTTCGCTGGAAGAAACGTATTACCACCGCCTCAATCCGGAGCAGGGCTTTGCGTATCAAAGAGTCTACACGGATGACCGTTTCATCGACGAAGCCATGGCCGTGGAAAACCACGACGTGGTGATGGTGCCCAGGGGCTACCACCCCGTGACCGTGCCGTATGGCTACGATGGCTATTACCTGAACGTGATGGCCGGCCCGAAACGCGTGTGGCATTTTAAAAACGACCCGGCCCATGAGTGGCTGATGAATACCAAATAATCGAGGATCCCGCTATGACAACGCAACAGATCGGCCACTTTATTGGTGGCAACCCCATGGCTTCGCGCTCCGAGCGTACGACCGACGTCTTCAATCCCGCCACAGGCGCGGTCACGGCGAAGGTGTCGCTGGCCACGCCAAGCGAGCTGAACGCGGCCGTGGCCGCCGCCCACGCGGCCTTTCCCGCCTGGTCGCAAACCTCGCCCCTGCGCCGCGCACGCGTCATGTTCAAGTTCAAGGAATTGCTGGAAGAACATGCGGATCAATTGGCGGCCCTGATCACGGCCGAGCACGGCAAGGTGTTTACGGACGCGAAAGGGGAAGTGACGCGCGGCATCGAAGTGGTGGAGTTTGCCTGCGGCATCCCGCAAATGATGAAGGGCGAGTACAGCGAACAGGTGGCTGGCGGCATCGACGCCTGGTCGATCCGCCAGGCGCTCGGTGTCTGCGTCGGCATCACGCCATTTAATTTTCCCGTGATGGTGCCCATGTGGATGTTCCCCATGGCGATTGCCTGCGGCAATACATTCGTATTAAAACCGTCCGAGCGCGACCCGTCGGCCAGCCTGCTGCTGGCGCAGTTGTTGACGGACGCGGGCTTGCCTGACGGCGTCTTCAATGTGGTGCAGGGCGACAAGGAAGCCGTGGACGGCTTGCTGCACCACCCGGACGTGCGTGCCGTCAGTTTTGTCGGCTCTACGCCGATCGCCGAATACATTTATGCCACCGGCTGCGCGCAGGGCAAGCGCGTGCAGGCGCTGGGTGGCGCCAAGAATCACATGGTCGTCATGCCCGACGCGGACATTGCGCAAACGGTGGATGCCCTGATGGGCGCCGCCTTCGGCTCGGCCGGCGAGCGCTGCATGGCCATTTCTGTCGTTGTGGCCGTCGGCAATGTGGCCGATCAACTGGTGGAAGCGCTGGTGCCCCGCATCGCCGCCTTGAAGATCACGCAAGGCATGGATTTGAAGGCCGAGATGGGCCCCGTGGTGACGCAAGTGCACAAGGATAAAATTACCGGCTACATCGCCACCGGCGTCAAGGAAGGCGCCAAGCTGATCTGTGATGGGCGCGGTTTCGTCTTGCCCGGCCATGAAAACGGCTTTTTCCTCGGCGGCAGCCTGTTCGACCATGTGACGCCCGAAATGACGATCTACAAGGAAGAAATTTTCGGCCCCGTGCTGTGCATCGTGCGCGTGCCTGATTTCGCCACCGCGCTGGAGCTGGTCAACGCCCACGAATATGGCAATGGCACGGCGATTTACACGCGCGATGGCAACACGGCGCGCGAATACACGCATCGGGTGCAGGTGGGGATGGTGGGCGTCAACGTACCGATCCCCGTGCCGATGGCCTTCCATAGCTTCGGCGGCTGGAAGCGCAGCCTGTTCGGTGACCACCATGCGCATGGCCCGGAATCCGTGCGTTTCTACACGAAACAGAAGGCCGTCACGCAGCGCTGGCCCGCGTCCACGGCCGCCGGCGCCGAATTTGCCATGCCGACCCTCAAGTAAAACGCAAAACCAGCTGGTTCGTTTCTTGCTTACTGCAATGGTTAATTGTTTAGCCATTGCAGATTGCTCCCATGACGTCCAGCCGTACCCAGCCTTTGCGCATCGTTGTCGTCAACACCATTGTCGAGCACGGTGTGCACGAGAATGCGGCATTGGCTGCCCAAGTGCTGCGCGGCAATGCCTTGCGCATCGGCTTGCTGGAATCGGGCTTTGACATCGTCGCCTCGCTGCCAGCCGACCTCTACCTTCCCGAGCGCATTGCGCAACTGCAGCCCGACCTCATCATCATCGATGCCGAATCGGATGCGCGCGATGTGCTTGAGCACATCGTCATCGCCACGCGCGACGAGCGCCGTCCCATCGTCTTGTTTACCGAAGACGGCGCCACGGCCAGCATCGACGCGGCCATGGCGGCCGGCGTGTCCGCCTATATCGTCGCCGGTTTGCAGGCCGAGCGTATCTTGCCTGTGCTGAACGTGGCGCTGGCGCGCTTCCGCCAGGAAGAAAAATTGCGCGCCGAATTGCTCGACACGCGACACAAGCTGCTCGAACGCAAGGTGATCGAGCGGGCCAAGGGCTTGTTGATGACGCATCAGGGCTTGACGGAAGAGCAGGCTTACCAGCGGCTGCGCAGCATGGCGATGAATAAAAAGCTGAAACTGGCGGAAATTGCCCAGCGCATCCTTGACGTGGAGGACTTGCTGGGATGAAGCGTCCATTTCCTGATACATGCTGGTGCAGCGCACCATTCCGGTGCACTTTCTGGCGCCTTGAGCAGGATGTGCACGGGCACGGTCCTTGCTGCTGGACGGGGAGAGCCTTGCCCATGGTGGCGCGGAAAAACAGTACTTATCAGCAAGGAATGGTATGACAGAGCAAGTGGGCAAAGAGGCAGGGCATAGCGCCCAGGTGATGCGGTCCCTGCATCCGGAAAAAACAACGATACGCATTGGTTACTTGCCGCTGACCGATTGCGCCTCGCTGGTGATGGCCTCCAAGCTGGGCCTGGATGAAAAATACGGCATCAAGATCGAACTGAGCCGGGAGATGTCGTGGGCCGGCGTGCGCGACAAATTGAACAATGGCGAACTCGACGCTGCCCACGTGTTGTACGGTCTCGTGTATGGCGTGCAGATGGGCATCGGCGGGCAACAGCACGACTTGGCCGTATTGATGAACCTCAATCACAGCGGCCAGGCCGTCACCCTGTCGGCGGCGCTGGCACGCGAGGGCGCCCACGATGGCCCCACACTGGCGCGGCACATGCGCGGCGCGGCGCGGCCGTTTGCGTTTGCGCATACTTTCCCGACCGGCAACCACGCGATGCTGCTGCAATACTGGCTGGCCGCGCATGGCATCGATCCGCTGCGCGACGCGCGCGTGATGACGGTGCCGCCGTCGCAGATGGTGGCGGCCTTGCGCGCAGGCCAGATGGATGGCTTTTGCGCGGGCGAACCGTGGGGTTACAAGGCCATCGTCGATGGCGTGGGCGTGACGGCCACCACCAGTGGCGCCATCTGGCCCGACCATCCGGGCAAGGTGCTGGGCACCAGCGCCGCGTTTGCGCGCCAGCATCCGAATACCTGCCGCGCCCTCATCGCCGCCGTGCTTGAGGCGGGGCGCTGGATCGACGCCAGCGACGCCAACCGGCGGGCCATGGCGGCTACCCTGGCCGAGCCCGCTTATCTGAATACGCCGCAGGAAATGCTGACGCCGCGCATCCTCGGTCACTACCAGGATGGCCTGGGCAAGACCTGGGACGAGGCGCACGGTTTGAAGTTCTACGCCGAGGGCGCCGTGAATTTCCCCTTCCTGTCCGACGGCATGTGGTTCATGACCCAGCACCGGCGCTGGGGCTTGCTGCGCGATGAACCCGATTACCTGGCAGTGGCAAGGCAAGTCAACTGCATCGAGCTGTACCGCCAGGCGGCGGAGATGACGGCTACCCCCGTACCGCCATCCCCCATGCGCAGTGCTACCCTGTGCGACGGCGTGGTATGGGACGGCAGCGCGCCGGAAGCGTATGCGGCGTCGTTTGCCATCGGCCATTGTTTTTGACTGAATTTCTGACTGGAGACTGCATCATGGCGCAACTTGGAAGCGTGACCTTGGTCGGCGCCGGTCCCGGCGATCCGGACTTGCTGACCATCAAGGCAGCAAAAGCCATCGCGCGGGCCGACGTGGTGCTGATCGATGACCTCGTCAACCCAGCCATCCTCGCGCATGCGGCGCCTGGCGTGCGCGTGGTCGAGGTGGGTAAACGGGGCGGCTGCGCTTCCACGCCGCAAGCCTTCATCGAGCGCCTGATGCTGGCCGAAGCGCGCGCCGGCCTGCATGTGGTGCGTCTGAAAGGGGGCGACCCCTGCCTGTTCGGACGCGGCGGCGAAGAGCGCGCCTACCTGCGCAGCCACGGCGTGGCCGTCGAGGTGATCCCCGGCATCAGCAGCGGCCTGGCCGCACCATCGTCCATTGGCGTGCCGCTGACGCACCGCAGCTGGAGCCAGGGCGCGATCTTCGTCACGGGCCATGGCAAGGATAGCGCGTCGGAGCCGAACTGGGCGGCATTGGCGCAAAGCGGCCTGACCCTGGTCATCTACATGGGCGTGGCCCGGGTGGCGGCCATCCAGGCGGGCTTGCTGGCCGGCGGCATGGTGCCCGGCATGCCAGTGGCCGTGGTGCAATCGGCCAGCTTGCCGGCGCAGCGCCAATTGCTGAGTACTTTGCAGGCCTTGCCGCACGACTTGCTGACCAGTGGCCTGGGCAGTCCCAGCATCATCGTCGTGGGTGAGGTGGTGCGCTGTGCCGATGCCTGGGATGACCATGGCGCCGGCACCTTGCTGGCCGCTGCCGTCGGACGCTAGCGTATCGGCAGCGCCACGGGACGGATGGGCGCCGCGTCGCCGCCACGGAATTTCAACGAGGCGCCGATGAAGGCAAACTGGTAGACCTTGTCGCGCGACAAGGCTTCCAGGTCGACCAGTTCCAGGATGGGCGTGCCCTGCTGCGCCAGCAGATAGGTGTGCACGGGCAGGTAGTTGCCGGCCACTTCGGACGGAAACGCCTCGAAACTGAGGTTGTCCGCGCCCACCACCATGGCGCCGCCATCTTCCACGAGGAATTTTGCCGCATCGAGCGACAGGCCGGGGGGATTGGCCATATAGGCTTGCGCCTGCTCATAGTGCTGCATGCGGCCCGTGCGTATCAGCACCACGTCGCCCTTTTCCAGCGTGATTTTCTGGTGGGCCAGCGCGGCGCGCAAGTCTTGCCGCGTGACCCGGTAATTGTCGGGCAGCTGCGACAGTCCCTTGGCCACAGCCACGTCGATCAGTACGCCGCGGGCGACGATGGGCGGCAGTTTTTCCGCGCCTGTCACGGTCCAGCCCCGGTCGCCCAGATACTGTTCCTCTGTAAAACCATTCCAGATCTTGCCGTTCAAGCCAAAGTGGTTGAGCGCGTCGATATGCGTGCCCATGTGCGCATACATGGATACGGCCGAACCCGTGTAACTGACGTGGCGGTTCATCTGTTCGCCCACGTTCATGGAGTCGGCCACGACGTTGCCCTTCGGCGTATGTGTCATCCACATCTGGTAGGGCGGATCGCCGGCCGCCTGCCAGCTGGGCATGCCGATATGGAAATCGACGGCCAGGTCATAGCTCTTGCCGCCGTCGATGCGCGCCAGGATGGCCGCGCGCGAGGCCTGCGTCATGAGGTTCAGGCGGCCGATTTCGTCTTTCGGCCCCCAGGGGCTGATGCCCACTTCAGGCAGGGCGGCGGTGGCAGGGGCCGCCTGCACTGTGCCAGCCAGCAGGGCCAGCAGCAGCGGCAGGGTGCTCAACGGGGAAGGGAAGGTAAACATGAGGTACTCCTTGCGTGACATGAATGAAGAAGCCATCATCATATTATTTTCCATTTCAATGATAATCAGCGATAAAATAATAAGATATTCAACTGTAAGGAAAGAATGATGGATGTCCTGGCGCACATGCGCGTGTTTCGCAAGGTGGTCGAGCGCGACAGCTTCAGCAAGGCGGCGCTGGACCTGAACCAGTCGGCGGCGGCCATCAGCAAGCAGGTGCGCCAGCTGGAGGCGCGCCTGGGCACCGTACTGCTGGTGCGCACCACGCGGCGCATGAGTCTGTCGGACGGCGGGCGCGCCTACTATGTTGAATGCTGCCGCCTGATCGATGAAATCGACGCCCTGGAACTGGCCACGCGCGGCTGTGCCGGCAAGGTGGCGGGGCGGCTGCGCGTGAATGCGCCGCTGTCGTTTGGCTTGAAAGTGCTGTCGCCGCTGCTGCCGGTCTTCATGGCCCGCTATCCGGAAGTCAGCATCGAGATGACCCTGGACGACCGCCTGCGCGACGTGGTGGGCGAGGGCTATGACGTGTCGCTGCGCATCCGCGCCGCGCTGGCCGATTCGACCCTGGTGGCGCGCCGCCTGGGCGATGTCGAACAGATGATTTGCGCATCGCCCGCCTACCTGGCGCGGCGCGGCACGCCCCGGCAGGCGCAGGACTTGCACGGCCACGATTGCCTGGCCTACCGTCTGGCCGACAGTCCCGGCATCTGGCAACTGGCCGGCCCTGAAGGTGCGAGCAGCATCGTCCTGCCCGTGCGTTTTTCCGCCGATAGCAGCTTGCTGCTGGCCGATATGCTGGTGGCGGGCATCGGCGTGGGCGCGCTGCCGTCCTTCGTCGCCAGGCCCCTGCTGGCCAGCGGCGCCCTGGTGCGCGTGCTGCCCTTGCATGGCATGGCCAGGCGCGGCGTGTATGCGTTGATGCCCGATGGACGCCACGTGCAGGAAAAGGTGCGCGCCTTTTGCGACTTCCTGGCCGGGGCGCTGCAGGCGGCCTAGGCGTTGGGTGTTTTCCAGTGTAACTGCAGTGCGCGCTTTTTTTCGTGGTCAGATGCGTCGCGCAGAGGCTTTGATAGTATCCTCGTACCTGTTGGGTGGCCTGTGCCGCACATTCGAGCAACCCGAATAAGCGATTGACAATGCACACTTTGAGCAAGGGCGGGACGGTAGCGGGTATCAGGATCTGGGCGGGTGGCCTGCTGCTGGCATTGGCGGTGGGCGGCGCCCTGTATGCGGGCGCGGCGCGCACGGTCAATGACGACGCCGAACAGCGTTTCGACAATCTCACGCACGGCGCCCAGCATAGCCTGGCCACGCGCGTGAAAAGCTATTCCGACTTGCTGCGTGGCCTCGAAGCGCTGTTTCGCACCAGTGAGCAGCTGACGCGCCGTCAGTTCCACGATTACGTGGCCGGTCTCGATATAGCCCGCCAGTTCCCCGCCATCGAATCGGTCAATTATGCGGTGGCGCTGACGCAGGCGCAGCGCGCGGCCTATGTCGCTGATGTACGCAGTGATTCCAGCCTGGCGTCGCGCGGCTATCCCGCATTCACCATCCGCCCGCCCGGCGAGCGGGCGGAATACACCGTGCTCACTTACCTGGAGCCCGATTCCCTGCTGGCCGAGCGCATGGGCGTCGATATCGGCGCCAACCCGCTGGTGGCGCAGGCCCTGGCGCAGGCGCGCGACAGCGGCGAAGTGAGCGCGTCGGGCCAGGTGATCATGATCAAGGGACCGCCCGCGCATGTGGGCCTGGGCATGCGCTTGCCCGTGTACCGCAATGGCACGCCGCAAGGCAGCGTGGCCGAGCGCCGCGCCGCCTACCAGGGGTCAGTGGGCATCGGCTTTGGCGTGGCGCAACTGGTGCACAGCGCGCTCGAACGCAGCGCCCTGGAACCGCTGCACCTGACCCTGTACAGCGCGGCCGACCCTTTGCCGGCCGACGGGGTTCTGGTCATCACGCCGCAGGACCGCCTGCTGTTCAACGATGACGGCGACCTGGCGACACCGCCGCCACAACCGGGCAGCGACGCCGCCTATTTCGACCAGGTGCTGCCTGTGGCTTACCAGGGCGGCCTGTGGAAAGCCCATTTCCGCGTGCGCAAGGCGGAGCTGTACAGCGGCTTCGACCGCTATTTCCCGTGGCTGGCGCTGGCCGTGGGCGTGGCCGGCACCCTGCTCATTTATGGCTATATCTTTACCCTGTACCGTTCGCGCCGCAACGCGGTGGCGCAGCGCACGCTGCTCGATACGGTGCTCGACAGCGTCGATGCCTACGTCTACATGAAGGATGCCGACCTGCGCTACCGCTACGTGAATGCGCGCACGGCGAAGATACTGGGCCGCCCGGTGGAGCAGTTGATTGGCCGCCAGGATGGCGAGTTGATGCTCGGCGATGCGGCTGCTGCCGCGCAGCTGACCGAACGCCAGGTCTTCGACAGCGGCGCCAAGTTCGTCGGCGAAGAGCGCTTCGTCGATGCGCAGGGCCAGGTGCATCACCTGTGGAGCGTGAAGGTGCCGCTGGGCTTGCCTGGTCCCGTCACGGGCCTGATCGGCCTGTCCACCGACGTGACGGAACTGCATCGCCTGAAGGAGCAGGCCGACGCGGCCAGTCAGGCCAAGAGTGACTTCCTGTCGAACATGAGCCATGAAATCCGCACGCCGATGAACAGCATCATCGGCATGGCACACCTGGCGCTGAAATCGGTGGCCGATGCGCGCCAGCGCGATTATCTGCAAAAAATCTTCCATTCGGGCCAGCATTTGCTGGGCCTGATCAACGACATTCTCGATTTTTCCAAGATCGAGGCGGGCAAGCTGGAACTGGAAGTGCTGGACTTCCGTCTCGACACCCTGCTGGCGAATATCGCCAGCCAGCTCGGTGATGCGGCTGCCGTCAAGGGCCTGGCGCTGCAGTTCGATATCGCGGCCGAGCTGCCGCAGCGATGGCGCGGCGATCCGCTGCGCCTGGAGCAGGTCTTGCTGAACCTGACCAGCAACGCCATCAAGTTTTCCGACAATGGCAGCATCTTCGTGCGCGTGCGCCAGTCCGAGGAGCGCGCCAGCAACGCCATGCTGCGCTTCGAGGTGCAGGACCGGGGCATCGGCATGAAGCAGGAAGAGGTGGCGCAACTGTTCCGCTCCTTTCACCAGGCCGACCCCTCGACCACGCGCAAGTATGGCGGCAGCGGCCTGGGGCTGGTGATCAGCAAGCAGCTGGTTGAACTCATGGACGGCAAGGTGGGCGTGTACAGCCAGCCGGGCCAGGGCAGCACCTTCTGGTTCACGGCGCGCCTGGAGAAAAGCGCGCAAGCGGGCGACGAGCGCATCGCCGAGGTGGAGCCCGAAGTATTGGGGGTGATCCGCGGCGCATCCATCCTGCTGGTGGAAGATAACGTCTTCAGCCAGCAGGTGGGCTGCGAATTGCTGGAAGACGCCGGCGCCACCGTCTGCGTTGCCTGCAATGGCCGCGAAGCGCTGGAATTGCTGGCCCACCAGCGCTACGACTGCGTGCTGATGGACGTGCAGATGCCGGAGATGGATGGCTTCGAGGCGACGCGTCGCATCCGCGCCGACCCGAAGCTCAGCGGCCTGCTGGTGATCGCCATGACGGCCAATGCTGGCAGCGAAGACCGCGCCCGCTGCCTGGCGGCGGGCATGGATGAATTCGTGACCAAGCCGATCGCCCCGAATCTGCTGTTTCACCTGCTGGCGAAATGGTTCCGCCTGCGCGGCGGCATCGGCAGCATCGGTCGTGCGCATGCGGGCGACAGGCTGGCGGCAGTGCCGAAAGCGCCGCCATCGGCTGCCGCGCTGGAATTGCGCGACACGGCCATCCTCGACCTGGCCACCCTGGCGCTTACGTTCGGCAATGACGCCGTGAAGATGCGCAAATATACCCAGCTGTTTCTCGATACGGCGCGCGACGGCATCGCTGAAATGGAGCAGGCCATGGCGCTGGAAGACCTGGGGCGCCTGGCAGACCTGGGACACCGCAGCAAATCGTCGGCGCTGGCCGTGGGCGCCCATGCTTTCGCCAGCCTGTGCACGTCGATCGAACGCTTGCGCCTGGGCGGCGACCTGCAGCAGGCGCGCGCCTTGCTGGCGGCGCTGGAGCCGGCGCTGGCGCAGGTGGCAGAACAAATTTCACTGGAATTTGTCGCCAGCGACGCCCCCTGATGCAGGCAGCGGCGATAATATGCCTTTGACGTCTCTGGCCACCCGGCCGGAGGCGCGGCAACCCATCGGATCAGCATGCATACTCCCGTCACGCCCGGCCTCCTCATCCTGCATGGCAACCAGCTGGAACAGCTGCGCGCCGCCGTCTTCCAGTGGTTGCGCCAGCATCCGCTGGCGCCCCTGGAAACGGATATCTTCCTGGTGCAGTCGAACGGCGTGGCCGAATGGCTGAAGATCGCCCTGGCCGAGGAGATGGGCGTCTGTGCCGCCACGCGCATCGCCTTGCCGGCGCGCCTGCTGTGGGAAAGCTACCGGGGCATGCTGGGGCGCGAGCGCGTGCCGCGCGTGTCGCCGTTCGATAAATCCCCGCTGACCTGGCGCCTGATGCGTCTTTTACCCTCTTTGCTGGCCGACCAGGTATTCGCGCCGCTGCGCTACTTCCTTGCCGATGGCGATAGTGAACGCCGGCTGCAGCTGGCCGAGCGCCTGGCCGATTTGTTCGACCAGTACCAGGTCTACCGCGCCGATTGGCTGGCCGACTGGGCCGCGGGGCGCGACCAGTTGCGCACGGCGCGTGGTGTATCCGTCGCATTAAAGGAAGATCAGCGCTGGCAGGCGCAGTTGTGGCGTGCCGTGGGCCTGGACGTCGACGCCTTCGAGCGCGCCACGGGACGCGCCGACATCCACGACGCCTTCCTGGCGGCGATCGCCGCCGGCGATGCGCCTGCCGGCAAGCTGCCGCGCCGCGTGGTGCTGTTTGGCGTATCGGCCCTGCCGTATCAGACCTTGCAGGCGCTGGCCGCGCTGGCGCGCCACACGCAGGTGGTGCTGGCCGTGCCCAACCCGTGCCAGTTTTACTGGGGCGACATCATCGACGGGCGCGACTTGCTGCGCGCGGAAAACAAACGCCAGCGGCAGCGCAATGGCCACGACCTGGCGCAGATTCCGCTCGAAGCGCTGCATGCGCACAGCCATCCGCTGCTGGCCAGCTGGGGCAGGCAAGGGCGCGATTTCATCCGCATGCTCGACGAATTCGACGAACACGCGCAAGCCGAAGGACGCGACGACAGCCTGCGCATCGACTTGTTTGGCGAGGAAACGGGCGAGACCCTGCTGCAGCAGGTGCAGGTGGCCATCCGCGAACTGCGTCCGCTGGCCGAGCACGCGCAAACGCCGCCTGACGCCGGCGACCGCTCGATCGAATTTCATGTGGCGCACAGCGTGCAGCGCGAAGTGGAAGTGCTGCACGACCAGCTGCTGGCCATGTTTGCGCACAGCGCCGTGACGGGCTTGCGTCCGCGCGACGTGGTGGTGATGGTGCCCGACATCGATACCTTCACGGCCGCCATCCACGCCGTCTTCGGCCAATACCGGCGCAATGACGAGCGTTTCATCCCGTTCGAGATCGGCGACGTGAAGGACCGCAGCGTCAACCCGCTGCTCGTCGCGCTCGAGTGGCTGCTGCAACTGCCGCAGCAGCGCTGCCGCCAGAGCGAGGTGCGCGACCTGCTCGACGTGCCCGCGCTGGCGGCCCGCTTCGGCTTGCAGGCGGACGACCTGGCCACTCTGGGTACCTGGATCGAAGGGGCGGGCGTGCGCTGGGGCCTGGACCAGGCGCACCGCGCCGGCCTGGGGCTGGGCGCGGCGGGCGAGCAGAATGCGTGGATTTTCGGCGTGCGGCGGATGCTGCTCGGCTATGCCAGCGGCAGTGGCGCCAGCTTTGGCGGCATCGAGCCGTACGCGGAAGTGGGCGGCCTCGATGCGGCGCTGGCGGGCTCGCTGGCGCAGCTGGTCGAGGCGTTGCTGCACTGGCGCACCGTGCTGGCCGGCGCGCGCACGCCAGCCGAATGGGGCGTGCAGGCGCGCGCGCTGCTGGCGGCTTTTTTCGATGCCGACGACGAGGGCGACCGTTTGACCCTGGCGCAGCTGGAAGGCGCCTTGCAGGGCTGGCTGGAAACCTGCGAGCATGCGGGCTTTGTCGAGCAGGTGCCGCTGTCCGTGCTGCGCGTGGCGTGGCTGGGCGCGCTGGACGAGCCGACCCTGAACCACCAGTTTGTTTCCGGCGGCGTGACTTTCTGTACGCTGATGCCGATGCGCGCCGTGCCGTTCCGCGTCGTGTGCCTGCTGGGCATGAACGATGGCGACTTCCCGCGCCGCGCCCAGAAGGCCGATTTCGACTTGCTGGCGCTGCCCGGCATGGCGCGCCCGGGCGACCGCTCGCGCCGCGACGATGACCGCTACCTGATGCTGGAAGCCTTGCTTGCTGCGCGCGACAAACTGTACGTGAGCTGGGTGGGGCGCAATGTGCGTGACAATTCCGAGCAGCCGCCGTCCGTGCTGGTGTCGCAGCTGCGCGATTACCTGGCCGCCGGCTGGTCGCTGGACCGGCACCTGGTGTCGCTCACCACCGAGCATGCGCTGCAGCCGTTCAGCCGCCGCTATTTCGAGGCCGATGGCTTGCTCACGTATGCGCGCGAATGGCGCGTGGTCCATACCGATGCCGATGCGGCCGATGCGGAGGCGCAGGCCGCCGTGCTGCCGCTGGGCCCTTACGAGCTCGATCCCGGCACGCGCTTGAAACTGGGTGAGCTGGCCAGCTTCCTGCGCCAGCCCGTCAAGTATTTTTTTCGCCGCCGCTTGAGCGTGTATTTTGCCGATGCTGCCATGCTGGGCGAGGATGAAGAACCGTTTGGCCTGAATGCGCTCGAGCGCTATCTGCTGGAAGACACCATGCTGGACGATGGCGGCGCCGTGGAAGCGGCGGGTGACGTGCGCGCCAGCCTGGAAGCGCGCGCAGAGAAGCTGGCGCGTGTAGGCGTGCTGCCCATCGGCTTGATCGGCCAGCAGGTGCAGGCGCAGCTGGTCGAGGCGCTGGTGCCCGTGCGCAGCGCGTGGCTGTCGCTGCGCGCTTCGTTCCCGCTGGCCGCCGATAAGCGCGCCATCAATTTGCCCTTCGGCGAGCTGCAGATCGACGACTGGCTCGATAAATTGTGCAGCAACGGGCAGGAGACGGCCTGGCTGATGCAGATTTCCTCGAAAGTCACGGACAAGGGCGGCCTGGCGCGCGGCGACAAGCTGATGCTGATGTGGCTGCGCCAGCTGGCCGCCGCCGCCCTGGGCTTTCCCGTCACCGGCTACCTGGTGGCGCGCGACGCCATCGTCAGCATGGCGCCGCTCGACCCGGCCACGTCGCGCGCAGCGCTGGCCACCTTGCTGGCGCTGTGGCGCGAAGGCATGAACCATCCGCTGCCCACGGCGTGCAAGACAGGACTGGCGCTGGTGCAGCAGGGCGACCCGCGCGCCGTGTATGACGGCGGCTTTGAAATCTCTGGCGAGCGCGAAGAACTGTGCCTGGCGCGCCTGTGGCCCGAGTTTTCCGCGCTGGCCGCCGAAGAGGCATGGGAAGACTGCACGCGCGAGCTGTACGGCCCGCTGGCCGACTGGCTGCAACAACACATCACGATCGACCCGATCAGCGCGCCCGATGATGGCGCGGGAGAAGAACAATGACGAGCCATCTGCTCAACCCCCTGGCATTCCCCCTGCACGGCTCGCGCCTGATCGAAGCCTCGGCCGGCACCGGCAAGACCTGGACCATCGCCGCGCTGTACCTGCGGCTCGTGCTGGGCCATGGTGACGACGACAGCCGTTTCGCGCGTCCGCTGCTGCCGGCCGATATCCTGGTGATGACGTTTACTCGCGCTGCCACGCGCGAACTGTCGAACCGTGTGCGCGAACGCCTGATCGAGGCGGCCGCTTATTTTCGCCATGAATCCGGCGGCAGCGACCCGTTTCTCGACGCCTTGCTGGAGTCCTATCCTGACGAGAGCGAGCGGCAAAAGGCCGCGCACCGGCTGATGCTGGCCGCCGAGACCATGGATGAAGCGGCCATCTTCACCATCGACGCCTGGTGCCAGCGCATGCTGCGCGAGCACGCGTTCGACAGCGGCAGCCTGTTCGATGAAGAACTGCTCAGCGACGAGCAAGCTCTGTTTGAGGATGCGGCCCATGATTACTGGCGCCAGCAAGTGTATCCCTTGCCGCCGCAGGCGCTCGACGTGCTGCTGGCCTGCTGGCCCGACGTGGGCGCCTTGAAAAAAGGCGCGCGCGAGCTGGCGCGCCGCGCGGACATCATGGGCATGGCGGACGAGGAACCGTTGTCCATGCTGATCGCGCGCGAACAGCGGGCGCTGGCCGCGCAGCTGGCCACCCTGAAAGCGGGCTGGGTCGAGCGCGCCGACCGGATGGCCGCCTGGATCAACGACCAGCGCGCCATCAATCCCAAGTGTTTTAACGGCGTCAAGATGAAGCCGGACAACCTGGCGAAGTGGTTCGACGGCTTGCGCAAGTGGGCGCTAGACCCGCTCTTGCTACAGCCGGCCATCACGGCCAAGGCGTGGGAGCGTTTGACGCCGTTCGGCATCGAGGATGCATTTGCCAAGAGTTTCACGGCCCAGGTACCCGAGTGCTTCGAGCATACCGAGGCGCTGGGGAGTGCCCTGGCGGCCCTCACGCCGCTGGCGCACAAGCTGCACCTGCATGCGGCGGCGGCCATCGCGCGGCGCATGGATCAATTGAAGCGCCAGTCGCGCCAGTTCGGCTTTGCCGACATGCTGCAACGCCTGCACGATGCGCTGGCCGGCGAGAATGGCGCGGCCCTGCGCCAGCGCATCATCGATCAATACCCGCTGGCGATGGTTGATGAATTCCAGGATACGGCGCCAGCCCAGTACCAGATTTTCAACCTGTTGTACCGCATTGCCGACAACGAGCCGGCGCTGGGACTGTTCCTGATCGGCGACCCGAAACAGTCGATCTACGGCTTTCGCGGCGCTGACATCCAGAGCTACCTGGCGGCGCGGCGTGCGACAAACGGCCGCCACTACCAGCTGGGCACCAACTACCGCTCGACGGCGCCCCTGGTGGCGGCCGTCAATCAGCTGTTCCTGCACGCCGAGCGCGCCGAGGTGCCTGCCGGTGCCTTCCGCTACCGGAAAAACGGCGACAATCCTCTGCCGTTCGAGGCTGTCGACGCCAAGGGCCGCGATGAGCACCTGGTGAACGCCAGCGGCCCGCTGCCGGCGCTGCTGGCCGCCTGCGCCAGCGATGAAGGACTGCGCGGCGACAGCTACCGTGAGTATTTCGCGCAGCATTGCGCCGAGCACATCGTCGCCATGCTGGGCGATGCGCAAGCCGGTTTCGCTGGCCCCGACGGCTACGTGCGGCTGCAGCCGGCCGATATCGCCATCCTCGTGCGCGACCGCAAGGAAGCGGCAGCCATCCGCCGCGCGCTGGCGCGCCGCCGGGTCGCCAGCGTCTACCTGTCCGACAAGGATTCCGTCGTCGACAGCGAGGAAGCGCAAGACGTGCTGCGCTGGCTGGCGGCGCTGGCCAATCCGCTTGACGGGGGGCTGGCGCGCGCCGCGTTTGCCACGCGCACCATCGGCCTGTCGCTGGGCGAGCTGGCGCGCCTGTCGAGCGATGAACTGGAATGGGAGCGCCGGGTCGAGCAACTGAAGGCCCTGCACCTGATCTGGCAGCGCCAGGGCGTGCTGGCCATGCTGCGCCGCTTCATCCACGAACTGCAGCTACCGGCCATGCTGTTGCAGCAGACGGGCGGCGAGCGGCGGCTGACGAATCTGCTGCACCTGGCCGAACTGCTGCAATCGGCCAGCCGCCAGCTCGATGGCGAGCAGGCGCTGATACGCTGGCTGGCCGAGCAGATCGCCGGTGAAGGCGAGGGCGGCGACGAGCGCGTGCTGCGCCTGGAAAGCGATGCGGAACTGGTCAAGGTCATCACCGTGCACAAATCCAAGGGCCTCGAATACCCGCTCGTGTATCTGCCGTTTGCCGTCACGGCGCGCAAGGTGGATAAACGCAACCGCAGCTTCTTCGAGTATGCGGGCGAGGATGGCGAACGCCGCCTCGACCTGTCGCTGTCCGACGAGGCCATGGCGGCGGTCGAAGAGGCGCGCATCGAGGAAGACTTGCGCCTGCTGTACGTGGCCCTGACGCGCGCGCGCCACTTCCTGTGGCTGGGCGTGGCCGCCCAGGCGGCGCGCAAGGCGGGCGAGAATACCCTGCACGAATCGGCGCTCGGTTACCTGCTGACGGGCGGCGACAAGCTGCCGTCGGAGCAATTGCTGCTGCGCTGGCAGCAGGTGGCGGGCAGTTGCGATGCCATCTATGTGAGCGCGCTGGCGCAGCCCGGTGCCTGCACGGTGCTGGACCGCATCGAGCGCCGCCCCGCCTTGCGTCCCGCCCCCGTGTTCACGGGCGAATTCGAGCGCGACTGGTCGGTAGGCAGCTTTACTTCGCTCACGCGCCAGATCGGCGCCGTGGCTGCCGCGCACGTGCCGCAGCGGGCGCTGGAAGAAACCCTGCTGGAAGATGGCACGGCTGTAGCCGTGGCCTCGCCGATGCAAATGGGCGACGCGCCATGGCACCGCTTCCCGCGCGGTTCCGTGCCCGGCAATTTCCTGCACGAGCAGCTGGAGTGGATGGGCAGCGAAGGTTTTGACTGCGTCAATGACGACAATTTCAACACGCGCCTGGCCGCGCGCTGCGAACGGGCGGGTTGGGGGCACCGCCAGGAAGATGCCATCGCCTGGCTCCGGGAAATCGCCATCACGCCGCTGCCGCTGATCGATGCCTCGCTGTCGCAGTTGGACAGCACCCTGTCCGAGATGGAGTTCTGGTTCCCCAGCGAGCATTTATCCACGGGCGCGCTCGACCAGCTGTGCACGCGCTTGCTGCTCGATGGCGCGCCGCGCCCCGTGCTGCCGCGACGCCAGTTGCACGGCATGCTGAAAGGTTTTGCCGACCTGGTCATCGAACAGGATGGCCGCTACTGGGTGCTCGACTACAAGTCGAATGCGCTGGGCGCCAACGACGCCGCCTACCACACGCAAGCGCTGGCGGCCGGCATGGCGCAGCACCGCTACGATATCCAGGGCGCCATCTACATGCTGGCCCTGCACCGGTTGCTGAAAAGCCGGCTCGGTGATGCGTATGATCCGGCCGAGCACCTGGGCGGCGCCATCTTCCTGTTCCTGCGCGGTATCGCGAATGTGGACACGCATGGCTGCTACTGGCTGGCGCCGCAGCTGGAACTGCTGGATGGCCTCGATCAACTGTTAGAAGAAACGGAACACCATGCAGCATAATGAGCAGATGGATGCCTTGCAGATGGATGCCTTGTTGACTCACTTTGACGGCGTGGCCGAATCGGGCCATCTGCGCCGCCTGAGCGCCGTCTTTGCCCGCTTCATCGCCAGCCTGGACGAGGCGGCGCCGAATTCGCCCGCCGTGGCCGTGGCCTGCGTGGTGCTGTCCGAGCTGGAAGGGCGGGGGCACAGCTGTTTGATGCTGTTTGATCTGGGCAGCGAACCGTCGCAACTGCTGGGCTGGAGCGAGGAGCTGTGGCATGCCGTGCTGGACGTTTCCGGCCCGCTGCCCGACAGCGTCGATGGCTGGTGCACGCTGCTGGCCGGCGCGCCGCAGGTGTGGCAGGTGGGTGCGCCCGATGTGCGCCAGCCGCTGGTGCTCGATGGCGAGCGTCTGTATTTGCGCCGCTACTGGCGCGACGAGACCCTGGTGGGCGAGAAAATCGCCGTCCGCGCACAGAGTCTGAGCAATCCGCCGCTGGCGCAGGTGCGACAATGGCTGGATATCCTGTTCGACCAGCCCACGCAGGACGGTGGGCCAGACTGGCAAAAGGTGGCGTGCGCCATCGCCCTGCGCGGCAAGGTGGCCATCATCACGGGCGGCCCGGGGACAGGAAAAACCTACACGGTGGCGAGTCTGTTGACCTTGCTTTTTGCCGTCTCGCCGCAGCCGGAGCAGCTGCGCATCGCGCTGGCCGCGCCCACGGGCAAGGCGGCCGCGCGCCTGAAACAGTCGATCGACAAGGCGCTCGAAGGGCTGGCGGCGAAGGCGGGCGATGCCTTGCCCTTGCTGGAACTGGCGCGGCGCATGGGCGCCGCGCGCACCCTGCATAGTTTGCTGGGAGCGCGACCCGATACGCGCGCCTTTGCCCACCACGGGGGCAATCCGCTCGACGTCGATGTGCTGATCGTCGATGAAGCGTCGATGGTGCACCTGGAGATGATGGCCTCGGTGCTCGACGCCTTGCCGCCGACGGCCATCCTGATCCTGCTGGGCGACAAGGACCAACTGGCGTCGGTGGAAGCGGGCGCCGTGCTGGGCGACTTGTGCCACGACGCGCAGGCGGGCGGCTACACGCCGGCCACGATCGCGTATGCGCAGACGGCCAGCGGTGTGGCCATTCCAGCCGCCTTCGCAGGTTCGGCTGGCGCGCTGGCGCAGCAGACGGTGATGCTGCGCCACAGCCACCGTTTCAGCGGCCCGATTGGCGAGCTGGCGCTGGCCGTGAATGGCGGCAGGCCCGATCTGGCCAAAGCATGTTTCGCCAGCGATAGCGGCGGCCAACTGGCGTGGAGCGTGCCGGCGCAGCAGGAAGACGTGCTCCGCCTGGCCTTGCGCGGGCGTATGGATGCACCGGGCGGTTATCAGCCCTATCTGGAACTGGTGAATGCCGGTGAAGCAGCGTATGCGCGGCATGACGACTGGGTGCGCGCCGTGCTGCACGCTTTTGAAGCGTTCCGCATCCTGTGCGCCGTGCGCGAAGGCGAGTGGGGCGTGGCGGGCCTGAACACGGCCATCGAGCTGCGGCTGGAAAAGGAAGGGCTGATACGCCGCAGCGAGTGGTATGTGGGCCGTCCCGTGATGGTCACGCGCAACGACTATGGCACGGGCGTGTTCAATGGCGACATCGGATTGACCCTGCGCGACCCGGCGCGGCCAGGTTCCCTGCGCGTGTATTTTTTGGAGGGCGAGAACGTGCGCAGCGTGCTGGCCACGCGCCTGCGTCACGTGGAAACGGCGTTCGCCATGACGGTGCACAAGTCGCAAGGTTCGGAATTTCGCCACACGGTGCTGGTGCTGCCGCAGGAAGGCGGCGCCATGCTGGCGCGCGAACTGGTCTACACGGGCATCACGCGCGCGCGCGACTTTTTTACCCTCGTCTCGCCCACGCAAGCCGTGCTGTTCGACGCGATCTTGCGTCGCACGCAGCGCGCCAGCGGGCTGCGTGGCTTGATCGGCTGATTTACTTCGCCAGCTTGGCCTTGGCCACCAGCGCCTGCACCAATTGCAGGGTCGCCTGCTCCACGTCCTGGCGCGGCAAGCCCGGGTTGGCGCCGGCGACCATCGCTGGATTGGTCAGGTAGCGCCCGCCGACGATCAGGGTGGGCGTGCTGTCGACCTGGTAGGCGGCGGCTAGGCGGGGCAGGTTTTTCAGCTTGGTCTGCACGCCAAACGACTGATAGGCGCCTTCGAAGGCGGCCTTGTCCAGGCCATTTTTCAGCGCCCAATCGAGATTGTCCCTGTCGCTGGCCAGGCGCTTGCGTTCCACATGCCAGGTGTGCATGACTTGCGCGTGCAGCGCCTCTTCCTTCTTCAGCGCTTCCAGGGTCAGGAATAAATGCGCTTCCGGATCATTGGCCGGCGTGTGCGGCAAATGGATGCGGCGGAATGACACCGTGGCGGCATTCTCCCTGACCCAGCGCGCCAGGCTCGGCTCCAGCGCGTTGCAGGCGGGGCAGTGGTACATGAAAAATTCGATCACTTCCACCTTGCCCGGCGCCGCTTGCACCGGTTGCGGCGTGGCCAGCAGCAGATAGTCGGCACCGGGCACGGGCGCTTGCGGCGAGGCAAAGGCGCTGGCGGCGGCGAAGCTGGCGCAAGCCAGTATGACGTGGTGCAAACGCATGGAAGCTCCTCATTAAAACTTAACTATGAGGCAATCGTGGTAGAGCGTCAACAGAGGATGGTGTTGCTTTGATGGAATAAACGTTAATTATTCCGAATATTGAATAATAATGTTCCGATTTTTGTGTAAAAATACAAGGGCAAGGTGGCAAGGCGACAGCGCTGTGTCACACCATCAAATCAAAACAGGAGTCCGTCATGTTGTCTTCCCTTCGCACGCGTCTGGTGCTCATTTGCGTTTCCATCGTCGTGCTGTCCATGCTGGCCTTGTCGGTCGCCAATTACATCACCACGCGCAGCAGCATGCTGGCGTCGTCCGACCAGCAGCTGCAGCAACTGCTGCACAGCCAGTCGGCCGTGCTGGCGCAATGGGTCGATGGCAAGAAAAAGGTCATGGCGTCCGTCGTCATGTCGGCCGGGACACCCGATCCGCTGCGCGCTTTCCAGATCGCGGAAAAGGCCGGCGATTTTGCCGAAGTATTCATCGCTTACGCGGACAAGCGCTCCGTGTTTACCCATCCGGGGCGCCCGGCCGACTTCGATCCCACCGCGCGCGCCTGGTACACGGACACCGTCAAGGCGGGCGTGCCGATGCTCACGCCGCCGTATGTGGACGCGGCCAGCCACAAGCTGGTGGTGTCGTTTACGGCGCCCGTCGGCCCGAAAGAGGCGCTGCTGGGCGTGGCGGGGGCCGACGTGCTGCTCGACACGGTGATCGCCAACGTGGTGGCGATCAAGCCGACGCCGCACAGCTTTGCCTTCCTGGTTGACCAGAGCGGCACCATCATCGCCCATGCGGACAAGGAACTGAGCCTGCAGCCGCTGGCCAAAATCGATGCGGCGCTGTCGGCCGCGCAGGTCAACCGGCTGGAAAGCACGCGCACGAGCGATGCCGTGCGCCTGAATGCGCGCGATGGCATGCTGTACGTCACGCGCGTGGCCGGCACCGACTGGCTGCTGGCCGTGGTGCTCGACCAGCAGGAAGCCATGCAAGCCTTGCAGACGATGCTGACGACAGCGACCGTCACGGCCGTGCTGCTGGCCGGTGCGGCGGCGGTGTTGCTGTCGCTGCTGGTCTTTAAAATGCTCAAGCGCCTGGAACTGGTGCGCGACGCGCTCGACGATATCGCTTCCGGCGAAGGCGATTTGACGCGCCGCCTCGACGCTGCCGGCGTGGATGAACTGGCGCAGATCGCCGGCGCCTTCAACCGCTTCATCGACAAGATCGCCGCCGTGCTGGTGAAAATCCGCACGGCCAGCGAGTCGGTGAAGGTCTCCTCAATGGAAATCGCCGCCGGCAATCAGGACCTGTCGTCGCGCACGGAACAGCAAGCCAGTTCGCTGGAAGAGACGGCCGCCTCGATGGAAGAGTTGACCAGCACGGTGAAACAGAATGCGGACAATGCGCGCCAGGCCAACCAGATGGCGCAATCGGCGTCCGGCGTGGCCAGCAAGGGGGGGCAAGTGGTGGCGCAGGTGGTCGATACCATGGCCTCGATCAATGACTCGTCGAAGAAGATCGTCGACATCATCAGCGTGATCGATGGCATCGCCTTCCAGACGAATATCCTGGCCTTGAATGCGGCCGTGGAAGCGGCGCGCGCGGGCGAGCAGGGACGCGGCTTTGCCGTGGTGGCGACGGAAGTGCGTAATCTGGCTCAAAGATCCGCTGGCGCAGCGAAGGAAATCAAGCTGCTGATCGACGATTCGGTGAGCAAGGTCGATTCGGGCGCGCGCCTGGTCGATGAGGCGGGCGCGACGATGCAGGAAATCGTCGACAGCGTGCGCCGCGTGACCGACATCATGGGTGAGATCACGGCCGCCAGCGTCGAACAAAGCTCCGGCATCGAACAGGTGAATCAGGCGATCGCGCAAATGGACCAGGTGACGCAGCAGAATGCGGCCCTGGTGGAAGAGGCGGCCGCCGCCGCCGAAAGCCTGCAAGACCAGGCCAGCAGCCTGTCGCAGGTGGTGGGCGTGTTCAAGCTCGATGAAGGGCGGGTCGCCGTGCAGCAGCCGGCCAGGCCTGTAGTGCGTGCATCCATCGCGCCGCGCATCGCCAGCCGTCCCGCAAAAACGCCCGCCGCCAAGCCCGAGCGCAGCGAGGAGTGGGAGACGTTTTAAACTTTTAAACTGTCATGCGCGCCGGGGTGCCAGGGTCGGCGCCATCTGTCTGGCCACCTCAAAAAAAGCGTTGGTGGCCGGCGTGTTCTGGCGCCGGTCGCGCACGGCCAGGCCCACCTTGCGGCTGACGGGCGGATTCAAGGGCAGGGCCAGCAAGTCCGGGTACTGTTCGCGCAGGCGCTGTGGCAGGGCCAGTTCGGCCACGATGGACAGGCCGTCGCCGCGGCTGACCATGTCGAGGATGGTGATCACCTGGCTGATGCGGTAGGGCACGTGCGGTTGCAGCCCCGCGTTGGCGAACAGGGGCTCGATCAGGCAGGCGCAGCCCGCCTCGGACATGATGAACGGCCCTTCGCACAATTGGGCCAGGGTGATGGACGGGTACTGCGCCAGCGCATGGCTGCGCGGCACCAGCGCCATCATCTGGTCTTCCACCAGCGGCGCCGTGTCGAAGCGCTCGTCGGGCAGCACGACGAAGCCGACATCCACGCGGCGCTCGCGTATCCATTGCACCACCTCGTGGTCGGCGCCTTCGTCGATGCGCAGGGCTATGCCCGGATAGCGCAGGCGGAATTGCGCCGTGATGGCCGGCAGCAGATTCAATGACGAGGTAGGGCCAAAGGAGCCGATGCGCAAGCTGCCCTGGCGCTGGCCCAGGACGTCGGCCGCTTCCTGGCGCATGGCTTCCGACAAACCGAGGATTTCGCGCGCGCGCACCAGTAGCTGGCGGCCCACGTCCGTCAGCTCGGCCGAGGCCTGATGGCGCACGATGAGGTCCACGCCCATTTCCTTTTCCAGCGCCTTCAAGGCATGCGAAACGGCCGACTGGCTGATGCCCAGCTGCGCGGCGGCGGCGGAAAAGCCGTGCAGTTCGGCCACCAGGGTAAAAATTTCCAGTTGCGTGAAGGTCATGGTGTGGTTTCTTTGAGTTATGAGTATTTACTCATTATTTCATGAGTTAATATTAGTATTAATATATATGTGCAGCGTCCGCTGCACAAGCGACATCATAGGACTTTCCATGCGCACTTCAGCCGTACCTTCAGCCGCCTTGCCTTCCGTGCAATCGCCGCTCGTCTACCTCAAACTGATTTTCGTCGCCCTGTTATGGGGCGGCACCTTTATCGCGGGGCGCGTGCTGGCGCAGCAGATGCCGCCCATGACGGCTGCCAGCGGGCGCTTCGGCGTGGCCGTGCTGCTGCTCGTCGTGCTGGCGTGGAAGCTGGAAGGGGGCTTGCCGCGCCTGGACCGCAAGCAATTGATGACGACGGCGGCGCTGGGCCTGACGGGCATCTTCTTGTATAACCTGTGCTTCCTGGCGGCCCTGTCGCGCATGCCGGCCGGGCGCACGGCCCTGTTCGTGGCCCTGAACCCCATCGTCACGGCGCTGGCCTCGGCCATGCTGTTCCGCGAACGGCTCGGTTCCTTCAAGTGGCTGGGCATCATGCTGGCGTTTTGCGGCACGGCCATCGTCATTACGCGCGGCGATCTCGCCGGCGTGCTGCATGGCACGGGCGGCGGCATCGGCATGGGCGAAGTATTCATGTTTTGCGGCATTTCCAGCTGGGCCGCCTACACCCTGATCGGCCGGGTGGCGCTGAAGGGGCTGAGCCCGATTGCCGCCACCACGTATGCGGCTATGTGGGGCCTGGCTTTCCTGCTGGTGGGGGCAGTGGTGGAGTTCCCCACCGTGCCGTGGCACAGCTTCGGCTGGCAAGTGTGGGCCGCCATCGGCTACCTGGGCGTGTTCGGCACGGTGATCGGCTTTGTCTGGTACTACGAGGGCGTGAAAGCGCTGGGACCGTCGCGCACGGCCGTGTTCAACAATCTCGTGCCCGTGTTCGGCATCGTGCTGGCGGCGGCGCTGCTGGGCGAACCCGTGCTCGCCTCGATGCTGGTGGGTGGCGCGGTGACGATAGCCGGTGTGGTGATGACCAACCGGCAAGCGAAATAATTACTTTGCGCGGCGGCGTTTCGAGGGCTTGGCCGGCGCCTTCTTGTGCCGGCTGACGGAAGCGCGCATTACTTTCGGCTCTTCGATGCCGTTCTCGGCCGCCAGCATGCGGCGGATGTTGACGGCGTCCATGGCGCGCACGGAATTGGCGCGCGCGTTGAGCAAGATCATGGTGGCGAACTTGCCGGCCGACTTGATGCGCATGATCAGGCAGCGGCCCGCTTCATTCGTGTAGCCCGTCTTCGACAGGCCGATATCCCAGCCCTTGGCGCCCACCAGGCGGTTCGTGTTGTGGTATTCCACGTCGCGGCCCTTGATCTGGATCACGTCCTTCGAATCGGTGGTGATGCGGCTGATTTCCGGGTAGCGCGAGGCGGCCACGGCCATCTTGACCAGGTCCGCTGCCGTCGACTGGTTGTTCGGCGACAAGCCCGTCGGCTCTTCGATGACGGTCTGGCGCATGCCCAGGGCCTTGATCTTGGCGTTGACGGCCACGGCAAACGCCGTCGGGCCGCCGGGGAAGGTGCGCGCCAGCGAGGCGGCGGCGCGGTTATCGGACGACATCAGCGCCAGTTGCAGCACGTCATGACGGCTCAGGGTGGCGCCCACGGGCACGCGCGAGGTGCTGTGCTTCAAGGTATCGACATCCTCGCGGTCGATGCTGATCTCTTCCTGCATGTTGGCCTTGGAGTCGAGCACCACCATGGCCGTCATGAGCTTGGTCAGCGAGGCGATGGGCACCACCACGTTGGAATTTTTTTCAAGCAAGACTTTGCCTGTGCCATCTTCGACCACCAGTATCGACTGGGAACCGAAAGGCACGGCGATGGCCGCTGTCGAAAGCGTCATCAGCACTGCGGCGAACATTTTTTTGAGCATGGGATTGTATTTGGAAAGCAGTTTTGGGGCGCCATCAAGGGCGCTGCGCGCAAAATCCGGAAGCGGGCCGCGCAGGGACGCGGCGTGTATCTCGGAGGCAATATTTGCCAAGCTTAAACAATACCATTAAAGATCAAGCGATGTCTACGGTATAGGCCCGCGACAGGCGGCGTTGCGGGCAATTTGGCAAATAAATGGGGCTATTCTTGCCCTAGTGAAAATTGTTGCGCATTTATTGATTTCGTTATGGAAACTTCGTATTATTTCAGCAAGATTGGCAGCGATGGTCTGGCAGGCAACGCGCGCTTCGTCGTTGATGCCTGCCCCTTCGTGCTTCGTCGCCCCACGCTATGCCCTGCAAGAGGGGCACCGTAGACTGCGTTCATGCCTGATTGACACGACTGGGAAAACGCAGCATGTGGAAAAAATTTGCCGGATGGTATCGCTGTTACGACGATGAAACCCTCAGGGTGCTTGCGCATCCGGACACGGCGGCCCAGTTGCCGCCTGGCTGGCGGCGCTGGGTGGCGTTGCGGCTGATCACCCTGACGCCGATCGAGCGCCAGCAGTTTCATGACTTTATGCTGAAATATCGCGGCGCCGGCTTTTATGTCGTGCTGGCCAAGCTGATGCTGTTGTTCAGCATGATCGGCGGCGCGCTGCATCTGGTGTTCCCCGACAAGCTGGGTTGGATCAAGGGCCTGGCCATCAGCAATGGCATTGGGCTGGCGATGGCCTGGGGCGTGCTGGGCGTCTGGTTCAATTATCGCAAGCTGGCGCAGCGGAAGCTCAAGGTGCTGTTGCTGCTGCTGGTTCCTGCCCTGGCAGGTGTGGCGATTGGCGTGCTGCGCGCCATGTTGGAAGGTAATAGTTCCATCGGCGTGGCGCTGGAGCGGGGCGCGCGCGTGGGCGGCTGGGCGGCGCTCACGGCCGGGCTGGTCTATATGGTGCCGATGACCATCGTGGCCATCTGGCGCAACCGCCAGTACGAAGCACTGACCCTGCAGCTGCAACAGGATGCCGAGCGCGACCGCCTGGCGCGCGAACTGAGCGAATCCCAGCTGCGGCTGCTGCGCGCGCAGATCGAACCGCATTTCCTGTTCAATACCCTGGGCGCCGTGCAGCAACTGGCCGAGCAGGGCGCCCAGGGGGCGGCGCAGGCCGCCGCGCTCACGGCCAACCTGATCGCCTTCCTGCGCGCCAGCCTGGCCGAGATGCGCGCCGACCAGGTGCCCTTGCAAACGGAATTCGACGTGGTGCAAGCGTATCTGCAAGTGATGCAGGTACGCATGGGCCCACGCCTGTCCTTCCGCCTCGACTTGCCGCCGGGCCTGGCGCAGACGCAGGTGCCCAGCATGATTTTGCTGACCCTGGTGGAAAACGCCATCAAGCATGGTATCGAACCATCGCTGCGCGGGGGCGAGATCGTTGTCTCGGCAGTGCCGGACGTGGACGGCGCCATGCGCTTGCGCGTGCAGGATACGGGTGTGGGCCTGAGCCCGGGCGCGGCCAGTGCACCCGGCGGTGGCCTGGGCCTGGAGAATGTGCGCCGCCGCCTGCAGCTGGCTACGGCCGGAGCCAGCCTGCACGTGCAAAATGGCGAGGAGGAGGGCGTGCTTGCCGAGATCGTGTTACCGATGAATACGATGGAACTTGCCGCATGAAGGCCACCATCCTGATCGCCGAAGACGAGCCGCTGATGCGCGAACGCTTGCAGACGATGCTGGCGCTGGCCTGGCCCGAGGCGCGCATCGTGCTGGCGGCGGAAAACGGCAACGACGCCTGGGACGGTTTCCTCGAGCACGAGCCGGACGTGGTCTTCCTCGACATCCGCATGCCTGGCCTGTCGGGCCTGGAAGTGGCCGAGCGCATCGGCAAGCGTGCCCACGTCGTGTTCGTCACGGCCTACGACCAGTACGCCGTCGATGCCTTCGACGCGGGCGCCGTCGACTATCTGTTGAAACCCGTACAGGCCGAACGCTTGCAGCGCGCGCTGGCCCGCCTGCACGACAAGCTGGGTGCGCAGCCGGCCGACATGGCCCACCTGCTGCAGTCGTTGCGCGCCGCGCTGCCGGCGCCGCCGCGCGAAAAACTGAAATGGATCAAGGCCAGCGTGGGCAAGCAGATCCGCCTGATCGACATCGACGACGTGCTGTTCTTCCAGGCCGATACCAAGTACACGCGCGTGGTGCTGGCCGGCTCGGAAGCGCTGGTGCGCACGCCTCTGAAGGATTTGCTGGGCGGGCTTGATCCGGAACAATTCTGGCAAATCCGCCGCGGCACCATGGTCAACGTGAAAGTCATCGAAGCGGCCGAACGCATCGACGCCGAGCGCATGCAGGTGTTGCTGCGTGGCAGCACGGAAAAGCTGCCCGTCAGCCGTACGTTTACGTATTTGTTCAGGGATTGATATGATGGCAATGTTTTTAATCTGCCACCCTATGGAACTCTCATGACAATCTTGCGCCGCTGGTTTGCCGCCATCCTTCTTTCCTTACTCGCCTGCACTGCCGCCAACGCGGCGCAGAAGGAGGAAAAGGTGGTGTATCACCTCAATGACGCCAGCAATGCCGCGGCTGCGCTGAAGAATATCCGCAATCACCTGGACGCCAGCCCCAACGCCACCATCGTGCTCGTGGCGCATGGCCCTGGCATCGATTTCCTGCTCGATGGCGCCATCGACAAGAATGGCACTCCCTATGACGTGGTGGTGCGCGAGCTGGCCAGGCGCGGCGTGAGCTTTCGTGTCTGCAACAACACCTTGCAAGGACGCAACATCGACCGCCAGCGCGTGCTGCCCGAAGCCGTCATCGTGCCGTCGGGCGTGGCCGAGCTGAGCCGCTTGCAGTGGCAGGAAGGGTATGTGTATATCAAGCCCTGACGGCCGCGCCGCTGCCGGATGGCCAGGGGCGCGGCGTCAGTGAGCGCAATGCTTACTGGATCTTGGCGATCGACACTTCCGTCGATTTCACGAGGGCGATGACTTCGCTGCCCACTTTCAGGTCCAGGTCCTTGATCGAGCGCGAGGTGATCACCGAGGTGACGATGCCGTGCGGCGTTTCCACATCCACTTCCGACACCACGGGGCCAAAGATGATTTCCTTGATCTTGCCGCGAAACTGGTTGCGTACATTCACTTCCGAGATAGCCATGATAGTTCCTTTGTGCCCGTAATACGCCATGCGGCGCGACAAGGCCAGAGTACGGCGCGCGCACGCTTTTGACCACGAATCGATGCGCATATCGATATGCGGAACGTGTGCGAAAGTGCTGATGCAAGCATATTATCCGCCTATGCGTGGCCGCCAGCTGTGCCTAGTCTTTCGCCTGGCGGCTTTCGGACAGTGCCGTACCGGCGCCTGGCTTGCGATTCTTTGGAGTAAGAACGGGCGTCCAGTTCTCCGCATCAGGCAAGGGTGTCATGTCTTCCGTGGGCACGCGCATGGTGACGCTATATGGCTGAGTAGTGCCGGGGAGTAAGTCCGCCTTCAGCACCGCCTTGCATTGGTTCATCACTTCCTTGTAGTGCTCCCACATCTCCACGGACTTCTTCGGATGATTGATGAAGGTGATGCACATATCGGTCAAGTGCCCCTTCTTCAAAATCATGCTGACGATATCGGTGCTGGCCTTGGCCAGCTGCGCTGCCGTGCTGGCATTGATGGTGCTGGCAGACAGCGGCGCCGGCATGTCGTTGCCAGCGTTCACGCCACCCTGGCTTTGCGCCAGCTGGTCTGCCAGCTGCGCTTCGAGTCCGGCCCGCTCGGCGCGTGCCTGCGCCAACGCCGTGCTGACGCCGGCAGAACTTGCGCCATCCTGCGCTGTCTTAAGCATGCGGACTTCCTGGCTTGCCGACGTAGCCATGCCGGCCGTTGCAGGGGGCGCTGACATGGCTTGCGCATCGGCATTGGTTTGCATGGATTGTTCTTTCTTGATCGCAAGATCGAGTTTGGCTTGCGTTGCCAGGGCATCCTGGGATGCCTGCAGGCGCTGTTTCGCCACTGCGGCCACGTCGGCATGGTCCGACAGCACAGGCTGGCGCGCTACCACGGCGCCAGTCAGTTGCTCGATGGCCAGGATACCCAGCGTGAGGTCTTGCGAACGCTCCATGAGCAGCATGACGTCTGCGTCATTGAGCCATTTGTTTTGTGCGTATTCGCAGATGTTGAACAGTTGCTGACGCATCAGGGTAATGCTTTGGGAGTGCAGTCCCACGCTGGCGGCATTGGCGCGCAGGGCATTCGAGATGGAGGCGCCATCGGGACCGGCGCTGAGCGTGCCGCCGAATGCGGAAGCGTACGATTGCAGGGCATCCGGCGTGGGTTCGGCGCAGGCCTTGCCGTCTTTCGTGACATGGATCACGCGCTGGGCCGCATCGAGGTGGATGGCCTTGCCGTCGTTCGGCAAGTCAGTCGTGCGGTGGATGGTGTTCAGGTTGGCGCATGCGGACAGCGCCAGCAGGGCAGAGGTGCCGACTGCCAGGTGCAAGGGGCGAAACAGGGGGAGCTTGCGGCGACCGGTATCGATTGTAAGCATGATGTTACTCCTTGGTGAGGGCGAAGTTGGGAAAGCACGGGCGATGGCGGTGCGCATGGCAGGCGACATCCATGCCATGGTGCGTGCCGGGCTGCTTCCGCACATCCTTCAAGTGAAGGATGTGGCAGCGGTTTGCCGATTTTTTTTCAGGCAGGGGGAACGGATGGACAAGGAGGATGCCGATCCCGTCATTGCCGCTTTTTACCGGGCGGCACTGGAGCCGGCGCAGTGGGACGCGGCCCTGCGGGGATTCGCGCGTCTCGCTGGTGGCGACGTAGCCTGTTGTTTCCTGAAAGCGGAAGCGGGAACGGCGCCCTCGCGCGCTTGTGTCACGGGCCTGGACGAGCAAGCGTGGGAGCACGGTTATCGCCGTTACTATCACGCGCTCGATCCCGGTTATGCGGTTCTCACGCGCGCACCACCCGGGCACATGCATCTGATGCAAGATTATTTCAGCGAGCAGGCGGTGGCGCGCAGCGAGTATTTCCAGGACTTCTATTTGCGCGCAGGCGTGCGCTATTCGTGCAGCGGCGTCGTGCGCGACAACGGTGCGCTCACCATACTGTCCGCGCACCGCGCCGCCGGCCAGGGCCGATTTGACCGGCGCACGCATGGCCAACTGCAGCGCGTGCTCGCGCATTTGCCGAATGTGCTGCGTTTGCGCGATACGGCGCAGCAGGCCCAGGCGCATGGCGCGCTGGGCTGGGCTGGGCTCGATGCCTTGCCCCGCGCCATCTTGCTGGTCGACGCCAGCCTGCGGGTGGTCTTCATGAACATGGCGGCGCAGCGGCTGCTGGCTGCCACGCCCCAGGCTCGGTCCCTGATTGCCGTACGTGGTGGTAGCGTGGATGTGCGCGTCAGCTCGGTGCAGCAGCAGTTGGCGCATCGCGTGCGGCAAGCGTGCGCAGGACTGGCCTGCCCGCGTCCCGCGCCCTTATATACCACCGATGAGGATGGACGGCCGGCGTTGGAAATAGGTATCTTGCCGCTGCCCGTGCGCATCGGGCAGCACGGTGTCGGTGATGGGGCGGTGATGATCATGCTGTCCCTGCGGCCACTGTTCAGGGCAGGACGGCGGCACTGGTCCGGGGTGATCGAGCGGCCATGCGGTTTGACGGGCGCCGAGTGGTCGCTCGCGCTGGCGCTGGCGGACGGCATGGAGCCTGCCGAGTACGCGCAACGGCAGGGCGTGCGTATCAGCACCGTGCGCAGCCAGGTCCAGGCGATCCTGGCCAAGACGGGCACGCACCGCAGCAGCGAAATCGCCAGCCTGTTCAGCGCACTGGAGTGGGACGCTGGTGCGCCGCCATAAAAAAACCGGGACATGTCCCTAATGCCGTTCAGTTAAGGTCTCGTTTCAAGACCCGGACAGTGTAACGCTGAGGCACGGCTTTGACGGCCCGGTCGAATTTTCGACCGGGCCGTTCTTCATTCAGGAGGTCGGTT
>NZ_JBNYXY010000001.1:0-599930 GCF_051380895.1 Janthinobacterium breve
CTTGCCCGTGTAGCGGACCGCCTGCTCGACCCACTCGATCGGTAAATGTTGCCCCAGGCGTTCCCAATTAGGCGCCTCTTGGTGTTCTGTCAAAAAATGCATCGCGTCATCAAGCATGTATCGCAGGTTAACAGGCTCTTCTGACGTTTACAAGCCGGAAAATAAAAATGCTGTTCAGTCTTAACTGAACGGCATTAGGCCTGCTGGCCCGTTTGCTTATTTCAGCCAGCCCCGATGGCGGAAATACAGGAAGGGCGCGATGGCGCTGGTAATCATCAGGCCCCAGGCCCAAGGATAGCCGAACGTCCACTCCAGTTCCGGCATCAGCTTGAAGTTCATGCCGTACACGCT
The DNA here is from genome assembly GCF_051380895.1 of Janthinobacterium breve. Classification (NCBI taxonomy): domain Bacteria; kingdom Pseudomonadati; phylum Pseudomonadota; class Betaproteobacteria; order Burkholderiales; family Oxalobacteraceae; genus Janthinobacterium; species Janthinobacterium breve. The sequence goes on from NZ_JBNYXY010000001.1 coordinate 352, forward strand.
GGCGATCAGCGTCGGCGGCAGGAAGGCCACACTGGCCACCGAGAAGATCTTGATGATCTTGTTCTGGTTGATGTTGATGAAACCGACGGTGGCGTCCATCAGGAAGTTGATCTTGTCAAACAGGAAAGACGTATGGCCATCGAGCGATTCGATGTCGCGCAAAATCTGCCGCGCTTCCTCGAATTGCTCGGAATTCAACAGACGGCCGCGCATCAAAAAACTGACGGCACGGCGCGTATCCATCATGTTGCGGCGGATGCGGCCATTCAAATCTTCCTCGTGGGCAATGGCATTCAGCGCTTCGGCCGCGTGCGCATCGGTAAATTCCTTTTGCAGCACACGCGTGCTGACTTCTTCCAGGTTCTGGTAGATGCCTTCGAGCACGTCAGCCGAATACTCGGCATCCGTGGCATACAGGTCGAGCAGCACGTCCATGTAGTCGGCGATCGAGCCTGGTCGCGAACGGGCGCGCATGCGCACCAGTCGGAACACGGGCAGGTCGTCCGTATGCATGGAAAACAGGATCTTGCGGGCCAGAATGAACGCCACGGTGATGACGCGCGAGGGACCGTCGTCTTCTTCACGCAAGAAGTCCGTGCGCAGATGCAAGTCGCCGTTTTCCGCTTCGTAATAACGGGCCGACGCTTCAATATCCTTGACTTCGTCTTCGCCCGGCAGGGTGACGTTGTAGATGGCCTTGACCCAGGCCCGTTCATCATCGGTGGGGTCGGTCAGGTCGACCCACACCGGTTCGGCATTTTCGAGGTCTGCGCGGCTGTCGATCGGCACCTGGTTGAGCCGGCCATTCTGTAATACAAAGACATTGATCATGCGCGCTCTCAGCCGGATGTTGGGTTATCGTGATGTGCTGGCGCTGGCGCCAAAAATGAAAACAGCGCAAGTGTACCCGCAAAGGCCTTTTCACGACCACCCCCCGGCACCGCTTTTTCACGGAAAAAGTGCGGCGTTGCACCAACCGAGCCGGTTAAGATGCTGAGCCGCAATAGTGCCAATCAGGCAGCTTTTATTTTATGCAAAGAAAACCGGCTGCCATCAAGGCAATTCCGCCGCCCCCATACGGCGCAGGATGACGCCCGTGCGCCGGTTCAGATAGCCCGTATCGCGGTGACGATCGTAAAAGCGGGGGTTCGGCAGCATCACGGCCAGTTTCGCCGCCTGCGCCGCACTCAGGCCCGCCGCGCTGACGTGGTAATAATGACGCGCGGCCGCTTCGGCACCGAAGATGCCCGTGCCGAATTCCACCACATTCAAATAAATTTCAAAGATGCGCTGCTTGTCCATCAGGCTTTCCAGCATATACGTGATGATCAGCTCCTGGCCCTTGCGCACATAGCTGCGCGAACCGGACAGGAACAGATTCTTCGCCAGCTGCTGCGTGATGGTGGAGCCGCCCGCCACGACCTTTTGTTTTTTATTATTTTTTTCGTACGCCTTTTGCAAGGCTTCCCAGTCCACGCCTTCATGCTCGGAGAAATTCGCATCTTCCGAGGCGATGATGGCGCGTTTCAGATTGTTCGAGATGCGGTTGTATGGCACCCACGTCTGCTGGATGGTCGCATTGGGATTCTTGTCCTGCAAGACAGACAACTGTTCGCGCATGAAGGCCGTGCTGGACGGGTTGTGGTCGATCCACCACCAGATTTGCAGGAAGAAATACAGTTGCACGACGATGAAGGCCAATACGGGCACGATGAACAGCCACTTGATCCAGCCATAGCGGCTGGTGCTGCGACGCGCGCCCTTCTTGCCCGCGCTCACAGGCTGCCCCGCAATTGCGCCAGCAAGTCCTGCGTCTGCGGCCGCACGCCGCGCCACACGTAAAACGCTACTGCCGCCTGCTCCACCAGCATGCCCAGGCCATCGCGCACCTGTGCGCCATGCTGCGCGGCAAAGTCCATGAAGACGGTGGGCTGGGCGCCATACATCATGTCCAGCGCCAGGGTGTGGCTGCCGAAAATACCCGCTGGCACGGGCGGCAAGTCGCCCGCCAGGCTGGCTGAGGTGGCATTGATGACGATATCGAACTGGCCCTCGGGCTGCGTGAAGCCGCCCGCACGCAGTTGATCGGGGTGAGCCAGCGCGTCGGCAAACTGCGCCACCAGCGCCTCGGCCGTGGCCACGGTACGGTTGGCAATGAACACTTGCTGCGGCCCCTGTTCCAGCAAGGGCAGCACCACGCCGCGCGCCGCACCGCCCGCGCCCAGCAGCAAGATGCGCTTGCCGGCAATGGTCACGCCCGCGTTGCGCACGATGTCCGCCACCAGGCCCGCGCCATCGGTATTGTCGCCAAGAATGGTGTCGCCATCAAAACGCAGGGTATTGACGGCGCCGGCCGCTTGCGCGCGCGGCGTCAGGACGGTGGCCAGCGCACACGCGTCCAGCTTGAACGGCACCGTCACGTTCGCGCCCTTGCCGCCCTCGGCAGCAAACGTACGGGCCGCCAGGGCAAAGCCGTCCAGCGGCGCCAGCCGGCGTTCATAGACCATGGCGACGCCCGTCTGCAGGGCAAACGCGGCGTGTATCAGGGGGGACTTGCTGTGGGCGATAGGATTGCCGAAGACGCAATATTGATCGGGATTAATATTTTGCTTGCTCAATTGCTGCCGCCAGTCAGGTTAGCTTCCATTTTTTCTTCGCGGGTAAATTTGAAACGGGTGATGACGACCCACAGGTCATCTTTATCACTCGACAACATATTCGGTGGGAAACGGCCGAAAGGCGCCGCGCGGCGCACGATGGCCAGGGCGGCCGCGTCCAGTGCCGCGTTGCCCGAGCTTTTCTCCACGCGGGCGCCGCCTTCCTTCTGGTAAATCGTGCCGTCCTGGAAGATGGGAATGTACACGACCAGTTCGCCATACATCTTGCGGCCATTCTTTTGCGGGAAATTCAGGGTGCCGATTTCCTCGATGCGCTTTTGCAAGGTCTTGTAATACATGGCATAGCCGACCTCCTGCGTGCTGGGCGTAATGAAGGTCTTGCGGGGACGCTTGTTCTGGTCTTCCACGGTCTGGCTGATCTCGGCCGCCATGCGCGCGATGGCCTTGCTGCTTTCCATCAAGTCCGAGCCGGAGGCCAGGGGATTGGGCTTGTCCTTTTCCGTGACGGGCGCGGCGCTGTAAGGCGTCGGCTTGGCCGCCTGCGTCAGCAATTCCTGCTGTTTTTGTTCCAGTTCGGCGATGCGCCGGGCGCTGGCCTTGACGCTGTCGCCCTCTTCCACCTTGCGCATGTCGGGCAAGGGCGACTTGGCGCGGCCCTTGTCGGCCTGGCCACCGCCATCGAGGTTGGCTTGCGCCAGGGCATCGGCCTTCAGCGGTTTGTTCGCATGCTTGGCGTTGACCAGGATCACTTCCAGGCCGGGGTCCGTGGCGACGGCCCGCTGCGGGGCCGGGGCGACAAAATGCATCGCCAGCAAGGCGCCGTGCGCCAGCAGCGATACCGCCACGGCTATCATCAGGAAACGATACTCTCGGAAAGACTTCACGCGCAACCCAGTTCGCAACAAGCACAAGATACAAGATGCCTGAATTCTACGTCAAAGGGCGATGCCGGCAACAGTTTTCAGCACCGCCTTGTGGCTTGGAGGCCTTACTTGACCTCGGGCTCGCTGACCACGTCTTCGCTGGCCAGTTCCGCCACTTCCGCATCGGCGTCGCTGACCTGGTTTGCCGCTTCCGGCGATGCCTCAGCCGTCACGTCGCCGTCTTCAAGGGACGCATCGTCTGCCTCTTCCTCGTAGTCCGGCTCGGCATCGGCCGCCGCGTCCGGCACGGTGGCAATTTCCAGCAGGCGCGCTTCAATGCTCAGGTCGACTTCATCCCAGCGCAGCAAGTCCAGTTTCACCTGGGCGCCGCGCGCCACCGATGGCATGCCTGGCAGCTTGATGACCAGCGGAATGTCGACCAGGCGCAGGATTTCATCTTTCAAGACCACGGCATCGACCTGGCGCGCGTTTTCCTGGTGCAGCCAGCGCAAGCACCAGTAGCGTTCCATGTTCGACTGGAAATCGCCATAAGCGGCATATGCGGCGTCAAACGCCGAGACGATGGCAAACAGGTTCGCGTCGCGGGGCTTGAACGGCGCCACCAGGGGCGCCGTCACGCCATGCTCGGCGCAAGCGATGATTTGCCACTGGTTCACCAGGTCCGTGTAGCGGCGCAAGGGCGAAGTGCTCCACGCGTATTGATCCACGCCCAGGCCCTGGTGCGGCGCCGCATGGGTGACCATGCGCACCTGCATCTTTGCCGCCCAGCTATTGCCGCTGCCGCCACCCTGGCTGCGGTAGATGCCCGGCACGCCATGGTCGTGCAACATCTTGCCCCAGGTACTGTTGGCAAAGATCATCAGTTCAGCGACGATCTTGTCCAGCGGCGCGCCACGCTTGCGGCGCGCCACGGTGACGATGTCGTTTTCTACATAAAAGTTGAAATCGACGCGGTTATTCTGTTCCGGCTTCAGGCCAAACGCTTCGCGCTTCTTCATGCGGCCCTGTTCCAGCTGCTGCGCCCATTGCCACAGCACGGCAAAATCAGCCTTGTGCGGATACTCGCCTTCGCCACTGGCCAGGGTTTCCTCGTTGACCAGGTCATCGAGCTGGTTGTGGCGCAAATTGCTGGCGATCGGCACCAGTTCGGCGCGCGTCTGCGTGCTGACCACGGCCCAGTCGGCTTTCGGATCCAGCGTGGCGTACAGCGACAGTGCCGGGCACGTCGTGCCTTCGGCGAGCGTGAAAGCATTCACGATTTCGTCCGGCAGCATGGTGATCTTGTCGCCCGGCATGTAGACGGTCGACATGCGCTGGCGCGCCATCTTGTCGATCACGTCATCCGGGCGGATGCCCAGGCCCGGCGCGGCGATGTGGATGCCTACTTTCACGGTGCCGTCTGGCAGCGGCTGCACGGAGAAGGCATCGTCGATCTCGGTCGTCGTGACGTCGTCGATCGAGAAGGCGGCCACGTCGGCCAGCGGCAGCTTGGCCGTCACGCTCGGCACGGGCACGCTTGGAAAACCTGCACCCTTGGGGAAATTTTCGTAGAGGAATTTCGACAAATGCAAGTCTTTCGGCGACGCAATGCCCCCCACGGCCAGCATCAAACGCGGCGGCGTCGTGTGCAATTCCGTGCATGCTGCTTCCAGCGCCTTGTATTCGATGGTGTTCTTGTCGGGCTTGAACAGCAATTGCAGCACCATGGGCTGCATCGAGGCAGGCAGGCGGTTTTGCTTCAGCTCTTCCACATACGCGGCTTGCACCAGCGCTTGCTGCTTTTTCTTTTCGATGCCGGCCAGGGCCGCCTTCAAGGATGCTTCCGGCGCCGCCTTGTAGCGGCCCCGGCCCTTCTTGTAGAAATACACGGGCGCCGAATGCAGGGCCAGGATCAGGCCGGCGGCTTCCGGCGGCAACGGGGCGTGGCCGAAATACTCGGTACCCAGCTCGGCAAAGCCGAACTCGTCTTCGCCCGCTACTTCCCACAGGAAATCGAGGTCGATATCAAAAGCAACAGCCTTGGCTTGCTCGAGCAGCTCGGCCGGGGCCGGCTTTTCATACTGCAGCAGCACATCCTTGATCTTGACCTTGGTGCGCTTGCCGCTGGCCATTTCCACTTGATACGCTTCACCCGCTTGCGACAGGACCGTGCCGACCTTGAAATCGCCGGATTCTTCAAAAAATAGATTCATTGTTATGCTTTGTTTATTAATGTGTCGGTTGCAACGGTGCGAGTGAGGGATATCAACTCGAGCACCGCCGGCAAAAATACTTCGGTTACCAGCAGCAATCCCTGGTGACGCTGATACAGACAGCGGCGGGCAAAAAACAGCGCCCGTTCGTCGACCCGCTGCCCTTCCCGTGCCAGCGCCGCCTGCGCCCGCTGCACCAGCGGGTGTCCGGCGCGCAAGCGGGCAAATTCCAGTGTGCTGCGGCGTACCATGCGGTCGCCAAACAGGGTCGTGCCCAGCGAACGCTCGCCCAGCGCGGAAAACAAGGGCCAGTCCGTGGCCGTCGCCTGCATGGGCACCACGGTATGGCCAAACACGGCCGGTTTGTTATCACAACGCAACAGCACTTCGCGTTCCCATACCCGGCCCGCGCGGTGCAAGCCGATGCTGGCCGCCTCGTCGCTCAAACAGCGCGCTGTTTCCTGGTGCAAACATTGCACGCGGAATGCCTGACTATGCGCTTTCAGCTTGGCCGTCAGCGAACCTCCGCCCGTGAGCCAGTGGCGCAGGGCCGGTGGCGCATTGATGGCATTCACGTGCGCATGCCATTGCGCCTGGCGCAGCGAACCCGGCCTCACCGGGCCGCGTCCACAGGGATGCCGCAAAATGCCAGCACGGGCGTCAGGTATGCGACAAATTCGCTGATGCCATGGTCGCTGCCATCGATGACGCACTGCTGCGCCCCCTGATAATGCGCCAGCATGTCGCGGTAGTCGAGCACTTCATCGCCGGTGGCGGCAATCAGGAAATAACGTTGCGGCTCAGTAATTTTCTCTACGGCAAAGGTTCCCAGCTCGGCTATGTATTCACGCTTGAACTCGAATGGCTTGTCAGAATGAAACTCTGTCGTCACGCCCACGTGTTGTTCCAGGTCGATCAGGGGCACGATGGCAGGATTGAGCAGCACGGCGCGGCAACCCAGTTGCTCGGCCAGCCAAGTGGCGTAATAGCCGCCCAAGGACGAGCCGATGATCGTCAGTTCGGCGGGCGCCACATCCTTGACCAGCGACAGGGCCAGTTCGATGGCCAGCTTGGGCGAGGCCGGCAATTGCGGGCACAGCCACTCTGCCTCGCGGCCCAGCGCCTGCATCTGCGCGGCCAGCAGGCGCGACTTCATCGACAGGGGCGACGAGCGGAATCCATGCAGGTACAGAATCATCGGCCCAGCGCCTCCAGCAATTTCTGGTGCAGGCCGCCAAAGCCGCCATTGCTCATGACGACGATCTGGTCGCCGGGACGGGCGCTAGCGGCCACGGCGGCCACCAAGGTATCGATGTCTTCATAGGCGCTGGCAATCTTGCCCAGCGGCGCCAGCGCGTCACCCAGGCTCCAGCCCAGCGCGGCATGGCTGCCGAAACCGAAGACCAGGTCGGCATCCTTCAGGCTGCCCGGCAGCGCATCTTTCATGGCGCCCAGCTTCATGGTGTTCGAACGCGGCTCCAGCACAGCCAGGATGCGGGCGCTGCTGCCTATTTTCTGGCGCAGGCCGCCCACGGTGGTGGCAATGGCCGTCGGGTGATGCGCGAAATCGTCGTACACGGTAATGTCGTTGACCACGCCGCGTACTTCCATGCGGCGCTTGACGCTGTCAAACGTGGCCAGCGCGGCGCACGCCTGGGCAATGGGCACGCCCACGTGGCGCGCGGCGGCGATGGCCGCCAGCGCATTGCTGCGGTTGTGCTTGCCCGTGAGCGCCCACGCCACATGGCCTTCCTGCTGGCCATTGAAATACACGTCGAAACTGCCATCGGCCTGCTCTTGCAGTTGCCAGTTGGCATCCTCGCCAAAACTTTCCTTTTCACTCCAGCAACCACGCGCCAGCACGCGCTGCAGCGACGCTTCGTCGCCATTGAACACCAGGCGGCCAATGCCGGGCACGGTGCGCACCAGATGGTGGAATTGCGTCTCGATCGCGTGCAGATCAGGGAAGATGTCGGCGTGATCATATTCCAGGTTATTCATGATGGCCGTCTTCGCGTGGTAATGCACGAACTTGCTGCGCTTGTCGAAGAAGGCTGTGTCGTACTCATCGGCTTCGATGACGAAGAAGTCCGAATCGGCGCTCTTGCCGTCGATCTTGCCGCTGAGGCGGGCAGAAATGCCAAAGTTCATCGGCACGCCGCCGATCAGGAAGCCCGGCGCGTAGCCCGCGTCTTCGAGTATCCAGGCCAGCATGGCCGAGGTTGTCGTCTTGCCATGCGTGCCGGCCACGGCCAGCACCCACTTGTTGCGCAAGATGTGTTCGCCGATCCACTGCGGGCCGGACACATACGGCAGGCTGCGGTTGAGAATTTCTTCCACCAGCGGATTGCCGCGCGAGACCACATTGCCAATCACATACAAATCCGGGTTCAGCTGGGTTTGTTCCGGATCAAAACCCTGGATCAGTTCGATTCCCTGCGATTCCAGCTGGGTGCTCATCGGCGGATAGACGTTGGCATCGCAACCGGTGACTTTATGGCCGGCTTCCTTGGCCAGCACGGCCAGGCCGCCCATGAAGGTACCGCAAATGCCGAGAATATGAATATGCATGTGATCAGTGCGAAAGGTGCACGCTTAAGTAAGTAAGACGGTGAGATAAAAAAGAGCAAGTGTGGGATTTTACCTGACGCCATGACTTTTTCCGCTTCGGAGTATCATCTCGCTCATGACGAACGATGCATTTGACGATAGCGCGCAGCTGCGCCTGGAAATCGCCGCCGCTGCCGCGCGCCTCGTGGCGCAGGATGGCGCCGACTATGGCAGCGCCAAGCGCAAGGCGGCGCGACAAGTACTGGGCGAGGCTCCCAGCCCGCCCAACGTACTACCTGACAACGACATGATCGAGGAACAGGTGCGGCAATACAATGCCGTGTTCCTGGCCGACAGCCAGCCGGCGCGCCTGTTCCAGCTGCGCATGATCGCGCTGCAGGTCATGGAAGCGTTGCAACAATTTCATCCCCTGCTCAGCGGCCCGGTGCTGAACGGCACGGCCGGCCCCCACGATGAAATCTATTTGCAGCTGTTTGCCGACAGCGCCAAGGAGATCCACATCTTCCTGCTGAATAAAAATGTCGTGCTCGACATGTCGGAAAGCCCGCATTTCAAGGGAGCGCGTTATGATGCGGTCGAGACGGCCAGTTTCTTATGGAAAAACGAAGGCGTGCACGCAGCCATGTATGAGCTCGACGATATGCGCGGCGCACTGAAAGCCAAGGCGGACGGCAAGGTGCTGCGCACCGATATCGCGGGGCTGCGCAGCCTGCTGGCCGCCAGCCTCGCTGATGGCGTGCCGGCCGCCGACTAACATTGATATAGATAAAGTTATGACAAAAAAGAATTGGATCGCCTGCGCCATCGTCGCGCTGATGTTTGGCGGCATGGGCGCCTACGTCGGTTTGAGCAAGGAAAAAGCGAAAGACGCGGGGAAAGAAGCGGGACCGCAGACGACCACCATCGCGCCAGGCGCGACGGGCCCCGTCAACGAACTGTATGCGCTGTCCCTGCCGGATGCGGCGGGTGCCAAGCAAGCCTTGTCGCAATGGAAAGGCAAGAATTTGCTGGTCAATTTCTGGGCGCCGTGGTGCCCGCCTTGCGTGGAAGAAATGCCGGAGTTATCCGAAGTGCAAGGTCACTATGCGGCAAAAAACCTGCAGGTCATCGGCATCGGCATCGATTCGGCCAGCAATATTGCCACTTTTTCCAGCAAGATCGAGATCGCCTATCCTGTGTATGTTTCCGGCTTGAGCGGCACCGACCTGTCGCGTCATTTTGGCAATACCACGGGCGGTTTGCCCTTTACGGTGCTGATCGGCGCCGATGGTGAAGTCAAAAAGACCTATCTGGGCCGCTTGAAATTTGATCAGTTGCGCGCCGATCTGGATAAATTGTAAATTCGGAGCGTGCTTTTTTCTCTTGCCAATGCGTATCTTTGGCGGCAAAATGCGGAACTTTCGCTAAAACGGTCTTCCATACATGGCAAAAAACCTCCTTCTGCTCAACGGTCCCAACCTGAATTTGCTGGGAACGCGCGAGCCTGAGGTCTACGGCGCCAGCACCTTGGCCGATATCGAGCAGGCAGCAATGGCGCAAGCCATGGCGGCCGGTGCCGACCTGGTCTGCTTTCAAAGCAACCATGAAGGCGCGCTGATCGACCGCATCCATGCCGCGCGAGCGGAAGGGATCGATGCCATCGTCATCAATCCGGGCGGCCTGACCCATACCAGCGTTGCCTTGCGCGATGCGCTGGCCGGGGTCGCCATCCCGTTCGTGGAAGTCCATATCTCGAATATTTATCAACGCGAAACGTTTCGACATCACTCATTTCTCAGCGCGATCGCGCTGGGGACGATCTGCGGACTAGGTATCGATGGATATCGGCTTGCCATCGACTTTGCGCTTAAAAAACGTTAATCTACGCGATCTGCATGCATTTAGCGCGGCGATAGGTTCTGGACATCACCGCATCACTCATAAAACAAACTACATTCCTAGGGGTTTTACATGGATCTACGAAAACTCAAGACCTTGATCGACCTGGTCGCCGAATCGGATATCGCAGAGCTGGAAGTTACCGAAGGCGAAAGCAAGGTTCGCATCGTCAAATCGTCGGCCATGCCGCAAAACCAGATGGTCATGATGCAGCCGCAAGGCATGCAAGCCCACTACCAGCCAGCCGCGCCTGCCGCACCTGCGCCGGCGGCCGCAGTCGTCGCCGCCGAGCCAACGGGCTATGTGGTCAAGTCGCCGATGGTTGGCACTTTCTACCGCTCCTCCGCTCCTGGCACCGCCGCGTACGTTGAAGTGGGCTCCACCGTCAAGGAAGGTGATACGCTGTGCATCATCGAAGCGATGAAGCTCCTGAATGAAATCGACTCCGATAAAGCCGGTGTCGTGACCCAGATCCTGGTCGAAAACGGCCAGCCGGTCGAATTCGGTCAACCCTTGTTTGTGATCGGCTAAAACCCAGTCAACACGGCCGGCGACGGCCGTTTGCAGTTTTAACCCCTCACACTTGTTGTTTCGCCGGCTCGCCGGCTCTCACAGACATACGCGAACCTACCATGTTTGAAAAAATCCTGATTGCCAACCGTGGTGAAATTGCCCTCCGTATTCAGCGCGCCTGCCGCGAAATGGGCATTAAAACGGTTGTAGTCCACTCCGAAGCCGACAAGGACGCGAAATACGTCAAGCTGGCCGATGAATCCGTTTGTATCGGACCGGCACAGTCGTCCCTGAGCTACCTGAACATGCCCGCCATCATCAGCGCCGCTGAAGTGACGGATGCGCAAGCGATTCACCCTGGCTATGGTTTCCTGTCGGAAAACGCCGACTTCGCCGAACGCGTCGAGAAATCGGGCTTCGTCTTCATCGGCCCCCGCTCCGAATCGATCCGTTTGATGGGCGACAAAGTGTCGGCCAAGCAAACCATGATCAAGGCTGGCGTGCCTTGCGTGCCCGGCTCGGAAGGCGCATTGCCGGACGATCCGAAAGCGATCGTGCAAATCGCCCGCAAGGTCGGCTATCCGGTCATCATCAAGGCCGCCGGCGGCGGTGGCGGACGCGGCATGCGCGTGGTGCACACGGAAGCTGCCCTGATCAACGCCGTGTCGATGACCAAGACGGAAGCCGGCACCGCTTTCGGCAACCCTGAAGTGTATATGGAGAAGTACCTGGAAAATCCGCGCCATGTGGAAATCCAGATCCTTGCCGACGAACACAAGAACGCCGTCTGGCTGGGCGAGCGCGACTGCTCCATGCAGCGCCGCCACCAGAAAGTCATCGAAGAAGCGCCGGCGCCGGGCATCCCGCGCAAGCTGATCGAGAAAATTGGCGACCGTTGCGCCGAAGCCTGCCGCAAGATCGGCTACCGCGGCGCCGGCACGTTTGAATTCCTGTACGAAAACGGCGAGTTCTATTTCATTGAAATGAATACCCGCGTGCAAGTCGAGCATCCAGTCACCGAGATGATCACCGGCATCGACATCGTGCAAGAACAGATTCGCATCGCCGCCGGCGAAAAACTGCGTTTCCGCCAGCGCGACGTCTTGCTGTCGGGCCACGCCATCGAGTGCCGCATCAATGCAGAAGATCCATTCAAGTTCACGCCATCGCCAGGCAAGATCGTGTCGTGGCATGCACCGGGCGGCCCTGGCATCCGCGTCGACTCGCACGCCTACGCCGGCTACTACGTGCCGCCGCACTACGACTCGATGATCGGCAAAGTGATCGCTTACGGCGCCACGCGCGAACAAGCTATCCGCCGCATGCAGATCGCCCTGTCCGAAATGGTGGTCGAAGGCATTAACACGAATATCGCCCTGCACCGCGAACTGATGATCGACGCGCGCTTCATCGAAGGCGGCACCAACATTCACTATCTGGAACAGAAACTGGCCGACATGCCGGACCTGGGCAAGAACCTGAATAGCGGCAGCCCCAGCATCGCCAAGAAATCCGAAATCAAGGCGGGCGCATGAGCTGGACGGAAATCGTCATCGAAATCGCCCGTGACAACGCGGAGGCCATGTCCGACGCGTTGATGGAAGCGGGCGCCCTGTCGGTCTCGGTGGAAGACGCCGATGAAGGCACGGATGCCGAGCAACCTTTGTTTGGCGAGCCCGGCATGGAACCGCAGGAAGCGGCGTGGGAACGCAGCCGCGTGGTGGCGCTGACCGACATCGACGCCGACCAGGCCGCCATCGTGGCCGCAGCAGCCGCCGCTGTCGGCATGGCAACGGTACCGGCATTTACCATGCGGCCCGTGGAAGAGCAGGACTGGGTGCGCCTGACCCAGTCGCAATTCGCGCCGATTCACATCGGCAAGAATATCTGGGTCGTGCCCAGCTGGCACGAGGCACCGGATCCTGCTGGCCTGATCCTGGAACTGGACCCGGGCCTGGCCTTCGGCACGGGCAGCCATCCGACCACGCGCCTGTGCATGGAGTGGCTGGAAGCCAATCCCGCGCCCGGCAAAACCGTGCTCGACTACGGTTGCGGTTCCGGCATCCTGGCCATGGTGGCCAAGAAACTCGGTGCGGAAACTGTCGTTGGCGTCGATATCGACCCGCAAGCCATCGAATCGGCTGGCGACAATGCCGAACGCAACCAGTGCGAGATCGAATATTTCTTGCCAGACACGTTTGCCACTTCGGCACACGCCACGGCAAAATTTGACATCGTCGTCGCCAACATCCTGTCGAGCCCATTGAAGCTGATGGCGCCGATGCTGTCGGGTCGCGTCGCCGACGGCGGCGCCCTGATCCTGTCCGGCGTGCTGGCACGCCAGGCGGAAGAAGTGGCCGCCGCCTATGCACCATTCATCCAATTGGGTGTCTGGGCCGAGCAAGAGGGCTGGGTTGCCCTGCATGGCCGCCTGGGCGCCACGCAAGCGCCTGCGCCACGCGCGGAAGGTGCATAAGCACAGCAATGGCCCTCGCCACCAAATGCCCCCATTGCAACACGATATTTCGGGTCGCTGCTGACCAGTTGAAGTTACGTGGGGGCATCGTACGCTGTGGCACGTGCAGGGAAGTATTTGACGGCAATGCCGCGCTGGTCGATCCAGCTGCCGCATCGCCGTTTTTAAGGTCTGGTCCCGGCGCTGCCGCCCCGCTGTCGACCACTTATCCGGCCGACAACAGCCTGCCGTCCGCCACGGACGACGAACCCATCTATTCTCTCGACTTCGACACCTCGTTCGACCCGTTCGGTATCTTGCCGGAAACGGCGCAGCTCAAGGAAGACGACGGCGACCACATCGAGCTGGACCTCGACGTCAGCCTGCCCGCCGACGCGCCTGTCGCCCCCCCTGTCATTGCACCGGCCGAGCCGCCCGAAGCGCCGCTGCCCCAGCCAATGGCGCCCTTCAAGCGCCGCCAGGTCGATGACGCACCCGCCTTCGCCACGTATTTGCGCGACAGCCGCCGCGAACCGAACCTGGAAACGGTGGTCGCCCCAGTAGCCCCGGCATTGCCTGCCGCCGACAAAGTCAGCCTGCACAAGTCCGTGCCCGTCGCGCCTGCACCCACGCGCCGGGAACCGACCTTGGCCGATCACGCATTTGACCCCATGCCCGCCCCTGTTGTGCTCGAGCCAGCGATTGAGGCCGAGGCCGGGGAAACGGCAGTGGCGCCGGCCGACGACGAACCGGCCTTTGTGACCCAGGGCCGGCGCCGCGAACAGAACGGCAAGGCCCTGCGCGTGGCCATGGCCATCGGCTCGGCGGCGCTGCTGCTCTTGCTATTGCTGCAAGTGATGACCACCTTCCGCAATCCGCTGGCGGCACAGTTTCCGCAGTGGAAGCCCACCCTGGTCGCGCTGTGCAAGCTCAGTGGCTGCCAGGTCGACTTGCCGGCGCAGATCGAGGCGCTGGCCATCGAACAGGGTGAATTGCAAACCCTCAAGGAACAGACCTTTTCCTACGTCTCACTGCTGCGCAACCAGAGCCGCAGCGTGCAAGCCTGGCCCAGCATCGAACTGATACTCAACGACGCCAACGACAAGCCGCTCTTGCGCCGCGTGATCGCGCCGCGCGACTACCTGCCGGCCAATATCGACGTGAGCAAGGGTTTTGCACCGCGCTCGGAACAAACCATCAAACTGTACTTTGCATTAGACCAGCTCACGGCGTCTGGCTACCATATCGCCATCTTTTACCCTTAACCGACACTATCATGACCAAAACATCGCTGATCTGCGGCTCGCTTGCCACCGACACCATCATGCAATTCCCCGGCCGCTTCGGCGAATCCCTGCTGGCCGACCAGTTGCACAAGGTGAACGTCTCCTTCCTCGTGCCCACCATGCGCACGGAGTTCGGCGGTTGCTCGGGCAACATCGCCTACAGCCTGAAAATGCTGGGCGGCGACCCGCGCATCGTCGGCGTCATGGGCCAGGACAGCGCCGCCTACCTGGAACGCCTGCAAAAGCTGGGCATTTCCACCGCCAACATCCTGATCAAGGCCGACAGCTACAACGCGCAGTGCTTCGTCACGGCCGATGCGGACAATAACCAGATCAATGCCTTCCACCCGGGCGCAATGTCGTTTGCGCATGAAAACCCGATCGCCAATGCGGGCCCGGCCAAGGTCGCCATCATTTCGCCGGACGGCGACCAGGGCATGCTCAAGCACGCCGCCGACCTGGCCGAGCTGGGCATCCCCTTCATGTTTGACCCAGGTCAACAGTTGCCACGCTTCAATGGTGAACAGTTGATCGACTTCATCAACAAAGCCACGTATGTGTCGGCCAACGACTATGAAATGGAAATGTTGATGGAACGCACGGGCTTGAGCCTGCCGGACATCGCCGGCCGCCTGGAAGCGCTGATCGTCACGCGCGGCGAAAAAGGTTCGGAAATTTATACGGACGGCAAGCGCATCGACATTCCTGTCGTGGCCGCCAAGGAAGTGCTGGACCCGACCGGTTGCGGCGACGCTTACCGTGCTGGCTTGCTGTTCGGCATCACCAACGACCTGGGCTGGGAAACCAGCGGCCGCCTGGCCAGCCTGCTGGGCGCCATCAAGATCGCCACGCAGGGCGCGCAAAACCATGTGTTTACGCCAGCCAGCATCGCCGACCAGTTTGAAGCGGCGTTTGGCTACCGCTATTAATAGGTAGTCCGGTCGGCTTGCGCGCCTGCGCCAGGCCGACCTCCCCGCTTTACCTCAGCACGATAATCATCCCCACCAGCACTTGCGCGATCTGCAACAGGATCAGCGCCACCAGCAGCGACAGGTCCAGGCTGCCGACCAGCGGCACGACCTTGCGGATAGGACGCAGCAGCGGCTCGTTCAGGGCGCGTATAAACGGCGCCAGCGGCGCATGCGGGTTGACCCAGCTGAAGATGGCTTCGATGATCAGCAAGGCCATGAAACCGTAGAGTATCCATTGCAGGAAGCGTTGCAGCGACTTGAGCAGCACCACTTCGACGGGAGCGCCGGAAATAAACAGGACCGAGCTGGCCAGCAGCACGATCAGGAAGGCGCCGATCAGGCTGGCCCAGTCATACCCGCCCACGCCCGGCACCACGCGGCGCAGGGGGCGCACCAACCAGTCGGACAATTGAAACGTGAATTGCGCCACTGACGAGGGAGGCCGCACGCGCACCGCCTGCATCCAGAAGCGCAGCAGCAACACGCCGCCCAGCAAGGTGGCAATGGTATCAACGACCAATGTAAGGATAACGATCAGCACGACTAATTCTCCAAAAAAAAACCGCTGTGTGATTGAGTCACACAGCGGCGTGTTGCCTCATCCAGGCACCCGTATCGTTGAAATTACGATGGGCGGGTGCTGGTTGGGAATGGCCAGGCTGCAGCCGGTGCCAACACGGTTTTTGCTACAGGTGCGATGGGTGCCGATGGCTTGGCCACAGGAGCTGCCTTCTTCGGTGCGGCCTTTTGAGGCGCGGCCTTCTTGGCGGCTGGCTTGGCTGCCACGGCGGCTGGTGCCGCTGGAGCTGCTGCCGGCGCTGCTGCCACGACTGGCGCTGCGGCTGGCTTGGCGGCAGGTTTCGCTGCTGCTTTCGCTGCCGGCTTGGCCGCTGGCTTGGCAGCAACTTTTGCTGCTGGCTTGGCTGCTACCTTGGCCGCTGGCTTCGCTACAGGTTTTGCTGCAACCTTGGCGGCAGGTTTCGCTGCTGCTTTGGCTGCCGGCTTGGCTGCGACTTTCGCTGCTGGCTTGGCGGCAACTTTCGCTGCTGGCTTTGCTGCTACCTTCGCTGCTGGCTTGGCTGCAGCTTTTGCTGCTGGCTTCGCT
This sequence comes from Janthinobacterium breve, assembly GCF_051380895.1. Lineage (NCBI taxonomy): Bacteria > Pseudomonadati > Pseudomonadota > Betaproteobacteria > Burkholderiales > Oxalobacteraceae > Janthinobacterium > Janthinobacterium breve. The sequence goes on from NZ_JBNYXY010000001.1 coordinate 16,825, forward strand.
GCTGCCTTGGCTACCGGTTTGGCAGCAGGTTTCGCTGCCGCTTTTTTCGCTGCAGGCTTGGCCGCTGGCTTCGCTACTGCTTTGGCGGCAGGTTTCGCTGCGGCTTTCGCTGCTGGCTTGGCTGCTGCTTTGGCTGCCGGCTTGGCAACGACTTTTTTCGCTGCTGGCTTCGCTGCTGCCTTGGCGGCTGGCTTGGCTGCCGCTTTTGCTGCTGGCTTGGCTACAGCTTTTGCTGCTGGCTTCGCTGCTGCCTTGGCGGCCGGCTTGGCGACGACTTTTTTCGCTGCTGGCTTGGCTACTGCCTTGGCGACCGGTTTCGCTGCTGCCTTCGCTGCAGGTTTCGCTGCGGCTTTTTTCACTGCAGGCTTGGCTGCTGCCTTGGCGGCAGGCTTCGCTGCGGCTTTTGCTGCCGGCTTGGCAACGGCTTTTTTCGCCACTGGCTTCGCTGCTGCCTTGGCGGCAGGTTTCGCTGCCACTTTCGCGGCTGGCTTGGCTGCCGGCTTAGCTGCCGGTTTAGCTGCTGCCTTGGCCGCTGGTTTGGCTGCGGCTTTCGCTACCGGTTTTGCTGCCGGCTTGGCAGCCACTTTTGCTGCAGGCTTGGCTGCGGCTTTGGCGACTGGTTTGGCGACTGGTTTGGCGGCTGGTTTTGCTGCGGCTTTGGCAGCTGGTTTAGCGGCAACCGTCTTGGCTGCGGCTGCCGGCTTCTTCGCGGCAGGAGCAGCCTTGGCGGCTGGTTTCTTTACTTCTGATTTCTTAGCGGCTGTTGCCATTTGTCTCTCCTTCATCTGAGATGAGAAATTTAAGCTACAAGATTTAAACCCGTCCGACCCACCACAGGGATAGGCCAGGCGAATTATTCATCGGCACAAACGGTCGTTTGCGCTAATGAATTCGGCACCAGCTGAACTGCTGCAACTCCTCACGTTTGCAGCACTTCAGCCATCGTCGGTGCCACCCTGCTTTATCTCGCAGCTGGTGGCAAAGTCTGAATTCGGTCATTCGTTTTCGATGCCGTGCGTTTTTTCGCTCCTCGCATCGCGCTCGCTACAACACCTATGCGTCAAATAAAAAACCGCCATGCCTGAAAAAATTCGGGCACGGCGGCAGACGAAAACGGTGTGGTTTTGTGCATATCCGTGTAAATCTGTATCCCTGTTTTGCGAGGTCTTTTCGCTACCGCGCTGGTTAAAAAACCCCGCATTCTAACGCTCGCATTTGCAATCTCATAAAGTACACGAAAACCTTGTCAATGCGCAACCGGCACGACACGTTTTCGCGGCCTTTTTTGCACGATACGCGTGCTATCGCACAATCGCGTGCCAAATGCCGCCGCCAGCGTCTCCGGAAACGATTTTTTTTGGCCCGCAATGGGGCCGTTCGCACCATCCGAAAAAACTGGCGCAAGCCTCTTCGCATCGCAGAATGAAGCACGCATTTTTCCGTCCCGCCGGAGGCGCTTTGAACCTCCCGCGGCGGCGGCATTTTTCGCCGCCATGCAGGCGAAAAAAAAGCGCCGTCACGATGACGGCGCTTTTGGCGTTGGCGGGAAAACGCTTATTCCCAGTTCAGCGCACCACCGGTCTGGTACTCGGTCACGCGCGTCTCGAAGAAGTTGCGCTCCTTCTTCATGTCGATCATTTCGCTCATCCACGGGAACGGATTTTCTTCCTGGGCAAACAGCGGCTCGATGCCGATCTGCTGCGCGCGGCGGTTGGCGATGAAGCGCAGATAGCCCTTGAACATCGGCGCATTCAGACCCAGCACGCCGCGTGGCATGGTGTCTTCCGCGTACGCGTATTCCAGATCGACGGCCTGCAGGAACAGCACTTTGATCTCTTCGCGGAATTCGGCCGTCCACAGCAGCGGATTTTCCATCTTGATCGTGTTGATCAAGTCGATGCCGAAGTTGCAGTGCATCGATTCGTCGCGCAGGATGTACTGGTACTGCTCGGCAGCGCCCATCATCTTGTTCTGGCGGCCCAGCGCCAGGATCTGCGTGAAGCCGACGTAGAAGAACAGGCCTTCCATCAGGCAAGCGAAGACGATCAGGGATTTCAGCAGCTTCTGGTCGTTTTCCACCGTGCCGGTGGTGAACGCGGGGTCGGTCAGGGTGTTGATGAACGGGATCAGGAATTCATCCTTGTCACGGATCGACTTGACTTCGTTGTAGGCGTTGAAGATCTCGCCTTCGTCCAGCCCCAGCGACTCGACGATGTACTGGTAGGCGTGCGTGTGGATCGCTTCCTCGAACGCCTGGCGCAGCAGGTACTGGCGGCACTCGGGCGCCGTGATGTGGCGGTAGGTACCCAGCACGATGTTGTTGGCTGCCAGCGAGTCGGCCGTCACGAAGAAGCCCAAGTTGCGCTTGACCAGGCGGCGCTCGTCGTCCGTCAGGCCGTTCGGGTTTTTCCACAGCTCGATATCGCGCTGCATGTTCACTTCCTGCGGCATCCAGTGGTTGGCGCAACCGGCCAGGTATTTGTCCCACGCCCACTTGTACTTGAACGGCACCAGCTGGTTGACGTCCGTCTTGCCGTTGATGATGCGCTTGTCGTCGGCATTCACGCGGCGCGCCACTTGCTCGGCGTTCGCTTCGGACGGCTCGGCACCTGCCGGCAGGTTCAATTCGGTATTTCCCAATGGCGCTTGCTGCGCCGGACGCGGCACAGCTGCCGACGTGGTTTCATCATCCCATGACAACGACATATTCATCTTCCTTTCCATGCCGGCGAGCCGGCGATCCGCAACAGGCCCGTTGAATCGGACAATACGGACATTAACAACATTGAATCAGCCCGACCGTGCCGGGCTGACAACTTTAAATTTTTTAAAAACCGTCGCGAGCAAGCCCGATATCGGGTCGAGTAGCGGAGCCGTACTTTAGTACGGTGAGCAACACAGAACCCGAGAGGGGGCTGCGCAGCAGGTTTTTACTGGCAGGCTTCGCATTCTTCGAAACCGTCATCTCCCGGACGCAGGTAGCAGGCTTCGCCATCGGCGTCGTCCGCTGCCGCAGCCACCACGGGTGCCACCACGGCGGCAGCGGCTGCCGCCACGACCGCTGCCTGGGCGCTCTGTGCGCTGGCCGACATGCCGCCATCGACGGCCACGGCGTTCAGGGCACCCGTCTTGGAGGTCGATTTCTCCATGTGGGTCGCGGCGATGGTACGCAGGTAGTAGGTGGTTTTCAGGCCACGCAACCATGCCAGCTTGTAAGTCTCGTCCAGTTTCTTGCCGGAAGCACCCGCCATGTAGATATTCAGCGACTGGGCCTGGTCGATCCACTTCTGGCGACGCGAAGCCGCTTCCACCAGCCAGCTTGGCGATACTTCAAAGGCGGTAGCGTAGATATCGCGCAGGTCTTGCGGGATGCGGTCGATCTTCACCAGCGAGCCGTCGAAGTACTTCAGGTCGGAGATCATGACTTCATCCCACAGGTCGCGTGCCTTCAGGTCGCGCACCAGGTAGCCGTTGATTTCGGTGAATTCGCCCGACAGGTTCGATTTCACGTACAGGTTCTGGAACGTCGGCTCGATACAGGCCGATACGCCGATGATGTTCGAAATCGTCGCCGTCGGGGCGATCGCCACGCAGTTCGAGTTGCGCATGCCGAACTTGGCGATGCGTTCGCGCACCGGCGTCCAGTCCATGGCCGACGAGGAATCGACTTCCAGGTAGCCGCCGCGCTCTTCGGCCAGCAGTTTCACCGAGTCCTGCGGCAGGATGCCACGGTCCCACAGCGAACCGGCATACGATTCATAGCGGCCACGCTCTTCGGCCAGTTCCGTCGACGCCAGGTAAGCGTAGTAGCAGACCGCTTCCATCGAGGTATCGGCGAAGCTGACCGCTGCGTCCGAGGCGAACGGGATGCGCATCATGTGCAGGCAGTCCTGGAAGCCCATGACGCCCATGCCGACCGGGCGATGGCGCATGTTCGAATTGCGTGCCTTCTCGACGGCGTAGTAATTGATGTCGATGACGTTGTCGAGCATGCGCATGGCGGTGCGGATGGTCTTGGCCAGCTTGACGTGATCGAGCTTGCCTTCCTTCATGTGCGCCGGCATGTTCACGGAACCGAGGTTACAGACGGCGATTTCGTCAGGGCCCGTGTTCAGCGTGATTTCCGTGCACAGGTTCGAGCTGTGGACGACGCCGACGTGCGACTGCGGGCTGCGGATGTTGCAAGGATCCTTGAATGTGATCCATGGGTGGCCCGTTTCAAACAGCATCGACAGCATCTTGCGCCACAGGTCCAGCGCGGCGATCTTTTTGTACGAGCGGATTTCGCCGGCGGCTGCCTTGGCTTCGTAGCCCAGGTAAGCCTTTTCAAAGGCTTTGCCGACCAGGTCGTGCAAGTCTGGCGTTTCGGATGGCGAGAACAGGGTCCACTCGCCTTTTTCCATGACGCGCTTCATGAACATGTCGGGAATCCAGTTCGCCGTGTTCATGTCGTGCGTGCGGCGGCGGTCGTCGCCCGTGTTCTTGCGCAGGTCGAGGAATTCCTCGATGTCCATGTGCCAGGTTTCCAGGTAGGCGCAGACGGCGCCCTTGCGCTTGCCGCCCTGGTTGACTGCCACGGCCGTGTCGTTGACCACTTTCAGGAACGGCACCACGCCTTGCGACTTGCCGTTGGTGCCCTTGATGTGGGCGCCCAGTGCGCGCACTGGCGTCCAGTCGTTGCCCAGGCCGCCGGCGTACTTGGCCAGCAGCGCATTGTCCTTGATGGCGTCGTAGATGCCTTCCAGGTCGTCCGAGACAGTGCTCAGGTAGCACGACGACAGCTGCGAGCGCAGGGTGCCCGAGTTGAACAGGGTCGGGGTCGAGCTCATGAAGTCGAACGAGGACAGCAAATTGTAGAACTCGATGGTGCGCGCTTCGCGGTCCGCTTCGTTCAGCGACAGGCCCATGGCCACGCGCATGTAGAACGCTTGCGGCATTTCGATGCGTACGTCATGGATGTGCAGGAAGTAGCGGTCATACAGGGTTTGCAGACCGATGTAGCCGAATTGCAAGTCGCGGTCGGCAACGATGGCTTTCGCCAGGCGTTCCAGGTCGAAGCTGGCGAGTACCGGGTTCAGCAGCTCGTTGGCGATGCCCTTGGCGATATATTGCGGGAAATACGTCAGGTACTCGGCAGCAGCGGCCGCTTGCGGTACTTCCTTGCCGAACACTTCCTTGCGCACCGTGTGCAGCAAGATGCGGGCCGTAACCTGGCTGTAGGCCGGATCTTTTTCCATCAGCGCGCGCGCCGCCAGGATGGCCGACTTGTGCAGCTCTTCGACGGGCACGCCGTCGTACAGGTTCTTCACCGTTTCAGCCAGGATGGCGTCGGCATCGACGTGCTTTTCCAGGCCGGCGCAGGCGGCGTTGATCAGGTCGCGCACTTCCTGCATGTCCAGCAGGCGGCGCACGCCGTTGTCCGTCACGTTCAATTGGGGTGCGGTCACTTGCGCGGAAGCGCCCAGCGCTTCCTTCTGCAGGCGGCGCTCTTCCATGTGCTTGGCACGGTACAGCACGTAGGCACGCGCCACGTCGTGCTCGCCCGAACGCATCAGCGACAGTTCCACCTGGTCTTGCACGTCTTCGATATGGAAGGTGCCGCCACCTGGATGGCGGCGCACCAGCGCGGCGACGACGCCGTCGGTCAGTTGCTCCACCAGTTCGCGGATGCGTGCCGAGGCAGCGCCCTGGCCGCCGTTAACTGCCAAAAACGCCTTGGTCATGGCGATGGCGATCTTCGAAGGCTCAAATGCCACCACCGCGCCGTTGCGGCGGATGATGCGATAGTCGCCCAATGCCGCGCCCGTGCTCGCCACGCTATTGGCCGCGCCTGGCGCTGGCGATACTGGCGTTGGATGGATGGAAATATCTTGTGGTGATTGCATTGAAGCTCCCGTTGTCAGCTAAAGTCAGCCTGCAGTTTTGCTGCCGCGTGTGTTGTTGAATAGAACGCCCGATGGTCAGGGTTTCTTCAGGTGTTTGTTGCTAAATAGTAAATAATACACAGCCAGAAATCATACGCCCAACCTGTATAGCCCGGCTGGCGCGAAACACGATCAAGGGTGATGAAACGCCAGTTCCCGTTGCCATATCAACAAACAGGGTAGCTTTGGTAATAATTCTGAAAACGTCTGTGATGGCACTACATATAGTCTTTAAATCCAAGTTATGCACTAATTGTAGTGCCCATCGAAAGGTGATGCAATAGTTTTCCGGCATCCGTCAGCGTAATTTTTTGTATTTTCATATACGATTTCGGTTGACTTTTCAGGGCATGGATGGAAAGCCCAATCCCCGCGTAGTAAGCGCTAACGCAGGCTGCCCGCGCACAGTTTCCAACCAGCATTCTTGATAAAAAAACCAGTCAAAAAACGGTCCCGGATCCGTCTTCCTCCCCGCTGCAATATGCTCGTGGCCGCGCACCTGGGACAAGCCATAGCGCGCCACCAGCGCCGCCGTCAGCGCCACCAGCACGCGGTATTGCTGCGGCTGGAAGGGGACAAAGTCCGTGCCTTCCATTTCGATACCGATGGAATAGCCATTGCACTGCGGGCGTCCTTCGAATGTGGACGCGCCAGCATGCCAGGCACGTTGATCAGCAGAAACATATTGCAACAGCGCACCATCGCGCCGCACAAAAAAGTGCGCCGACACCTGCAAGCCACGCAGGTCGGCGAAAGAAGGATCGGCATTATAATCTACCCGGCCGGTAAACAAGTCCGACACATGCGGACCGCCAAAGTGGCCGCCCGGCAAGCTGATGTTATGGATCACCAGCAAGTCGACTTGCGCACCGTCCGGGCGCGCATCCTGGTACGGCGAGTCATAGCGCAACGCGCCGTCGCACCAGCCGTCTTCATCTATCGTCCATGCTGTCATCAAGGTAGCGCTTCCTGTATCGTCAATTTCTGCATCCGGTAACGCAGCTGGCGCACGCTCAGCCCCAGCTGGCGCGCCGCCCGTGCGCGGTGATAGCAAGCCTGCACCAGCGCCTGCATGATCATGTCGCGCTCGGCCTGGCGCAAATACACATCCAGCGGCACGCCGCACACGGCCATGCCTGGCAGGCACAGTTGCCGCTCCGGCAAGGCCGGCGCCGCCCGCAACGGGGTGATGCCCGCCGCCGACGGCAGACCCAGACCGTCGAGCGCGATCACGCCGCCATCGGCAAAGGCCAGTGCCCGTTCCAGCATATTTTCCAGTTCGCGCACATTGCCGGGAAACGCATACGCGGCCAGGGCCGCCAGCACCGGCGGCGCCAGGCTCACGGCCTGGCTCGGTGCCAGACGCGCCAGGATTACCTCACATAATACCTGCAGATCGCCGCGCCGTTCACGCAGCGGCGGCAGCGCCAACTCGATGACATTGAGGCGGTAAAACAGATCCTGGCGAAACGTGCCGGCGGCCACGCCGCGCGCCAGGCCATGCTGGCTGGCGCACAGGATGCGCACGTCAACGGCTTCGTCGCTACTGCCGCCCAGTTTGCGCACACGGCGCTCCTGCAGCACGCGCAACAGCTTCACCTGCATGGCCAGCGGCAAATCATCGACTTCATCAAGCAACAAACTGCCGCCGTGGGCCGCCTGGAACAATCCCTGGCGCTCGTGCAGCGCGCCCGTATAGGCGCCCGGCCGGCAGCCGAAGAATTCGGCTTCCATCAGCGCTTCGGGAATCGCGCCGCAGTTGACGGCGATAAACGGGAAGCTGGCGCGCGCACCCTGCGCGTGGATGGCGCGTGCCGCCAGTTCCTTGCCCGTGCCCGATTCGCCGCGGATGGCCACCGGCGCGCCGCAGCGGGCGATGCGGCCGATCTGCGCGCGCAGCGCCTGCATGGGCAGCGAATTGCCACCTAGTTGCGGTGCCGACGGCAGGCCGCTGGCCGCCGTCTTGCCGGCGGCGGTCGCGGTCTGCGGGTTGGAACTGGGCATAGGGGGCCGCCTTTCTGCATGGGCGGTGGCGAACCGCTTGCTGCAGATGCTACGCCGGAGTGCTGCCGGAGGACGTTACGATACGGATGAGCAATGCGGCGCGGGCTTACCCTTACAGCGTGGCGTGCGCGTGGCTGCAGTAATCGTGACCCTTGGCCTGCACATTTTCGGAGGCCGGGTAGTACACGCCGCAATGGGCGCAACACAGCATCAGCTCGGCATCCGGCAATTCCTGCGGCCGGCCCGGCGGCGCAAACGGATGCGGCCGCTGTTGCTGTTGCTGCGCGCGGGCGCGCTGCTGCATGCCCCGGATCTTGCTGCGGATAGCAAACAGCACCAGGAACACCAGCGCCAGCCAGAATAAAACACGTGTCATGCGAATCCTCGGTGTAAAACCACTTCCAGTACAAAACGGCTGCCGACATAGGCCAGCAGCAAAGTGGCGAAACCGGCCAGGGTGAAGCTCAAGGCCGTCTTGCCGCGCCAGCCGCGAAAGCGGCGCCCTGCCAGCAGGGCGGCAAACAGCAGCCACGACAGCATGGTAAACACGGATTTATGATCCCAGTTGAGCGCCTTGCCAAATAATTGCTCGGAAAAGACGATGCCCGACAACACGGTCAGGCTGAGCAGGATGAAACCCAGACCGATCATGCGGAACAGCAACTTTTCCATCGTCAGCAGGGCTGGCAGCTGGTCCAGCGCGCTGCCGATGAAGCCGCGGCTTTCGCTGCGCGTATGCAGGCGCGATTCCTGCAGCGCCATGAGCACGGCGTGAAAGGCGGCAATCGTCAAGGTGCTGTAGGCCAGCACCGCCACGGCAATATGCCAGCCGAAGACGGCAGACTTGCCTTCCATGCTGACCTGGCTGCCAGGAAAGGCCCAGGCCAGGCCGATGGCGATGACGGCGCTGGGCATGACCATGCGGCGTAGTCCATCCAGGCTGAAATTGCGGTTCTCGATCCAGTAAGCGCCCACCGAGACCCACAGCGCGGCCGACAGCATGGCGGAAAAACCGAAACGCAAAGTGCCAGGCGCCATCAGGTCAAACCACAGGGTGGCGGCGTGCGCCAGCCAGGCGACGCCGGTCAGGCCGGCAATGAGCCGGGCACGGGACGAGGGAAGCACCGCACACGCCGCGTACAACAGGGCGGCGATGAAAAAGAAATAGATCTGCATAGTTTAAGTTTACACCATAGCCGATAAGCGCGATTCAAGCGACAGACCGGGTGACAGGCACGACGCCGCCATCCAATGTCGCCAGCCTGCCATGATATCGCGCCTGAGGCGCAACGGGGTGGAGCACCCTCAAGATTTCGGCAATCTTTCGCGCTACCTGCATATATATAAGTATGCCCAAAAAAAATGATGGCCCGCTTAAGCGAGCCATCGGCACTGCCAACATCCGGTTTACTTCACATTCAGGCTCTTTTTTGCCTGCTCCAGCAAGTCCGTCTTGACCCAGTCCTTGGCCACGGGCGGCTTGCTCATGCGGCCCACGCCCGTTTTCACCATCACATCGGTGGTCACCTGGATATGTTCGGGCGAAATGTCATACGAATACGGCGAATTGCTGATCGCGTCGTCGAAGTCATCCTTCGTGATCTGGCCGCGGAACACGACTTCACGCACATACTTTTCCGCCGTCGCCTTGTTGTCGATAAAGGTCTTGGTGGCTTCGACGAAGCAGCGCATGAATTTCTCCGCCACGGGACGGCGTTCCTTGTAGAACTTTTCCGTCATCACCATGGTACGTACGGGTTCGCCGATCGGCGTGTCGTACGGTTTGATGACTTCGGTGCCGAAGCCCTTGTTGATGGCCTGCGACGATTGCGGTTCCGACTGCATCATGGCGTCGATATTCTTGCCCATCAGCGCCTGATTCAAGTCCGCGTAGGCCAGGAACACCAGTTGCACGTCCTTGCCCTTGGTTTCGGAATACGTCAGCCCCGCTTGCGACAGCTCGGCCAGCAGCAGCACTTCCTGGATGCCGCCGCGCGTCACGCCCACGCGCTTGCCCTTCAAATCCTTGACGCTGGCGATCTTTTGCCCCATGCCACCCACCAGGCGCGCACCACCCTTGGCAAAGCCGGCCACCACATAGATGGGCGCACCGCCGGCGCGGCCGGAAATGGCCGCCTCGGACGCCGTCGCCCCCACGTCCAGCTCGCCCGCGATAATTGCCTGCATCACGTCGAGGCCCTTGGCAAAGATATGCTCTTCGACCTTGATGCCACACTTGGGCGCGATTTCCTTGATGTACGAGACGGCGCCGTAATGGGCGAACTTCAAGTTGCCCAGGCGCACGACTTCCTGCGCCTGCGCCTGGACGGCGCCCATGCTGAACGCCAGCATGAGGGCGGCGGCGATACCGGTCTTCAAGGTTGATTTTGTCTGCATCGGGTTCTCCTGTGGTGGTTGATGTGTGCCCGCAAGGGCAAAACTATGCGAAACACTGCTTTTTGTTATGGGGAGATAGTACCGTGTGTTGGAGCTAGGGCAACATTTTTTTGCCGGCAGCCGCGCTGCCGGCCTCGTTAGCATACCTACTGTCCCGCCAGCGCCACCACCGGGTCAAGCCCGGAAGCCTTGCGCGCCGGCATGAAGCCAAACACCAGCCCCGTCACCACGGCGCAGGCAAACGCGCCGGCAATGGCGCTGAGCGAAAAGATCACCGGCACGTCCCATACCAGCAGCAGGCCGGCCACCGTCACGCCGACCACGATGCCGGCCACGCCGCCCACCACCGACACCAGCACGGCTTCGGTGAGGAACTGGCGCAGGATGTCGCGCCGGCGCGCGCCCGTCGCCATGCGGATGCCGATTTCGCGCGTGCGCTCGCGCACCGTCATCAGCATCACGTTCATGACGCCGATGCCCCCCACCACCAGGGAGACTGCGGCGATCAGGCTGAGCATCATGGTCATGTTGTCCTGCGTCTTGGCTTCGGCCGCGATCGACGCGGCCGCGTTGCTGATGCCGAAGTCGCGGATGCGGTGGCGCTCGAACATGACGGCATCGACGGCTTTTTCCGTCTCGGCGATGCGCTTCACATCGTCGGCCGCCAGCGCGATATACGTGGGTTCGCGCTGGCCGAAGACGCGGATGCCGGCCGTGGAAAACGGCAGCAGCAGCACGTCGTCTTCATCCTTCTCGCCCGTCAGCGCTCCCTTCGCGCTCATCACGCCGATCACCTGGAACGGCACATTGCCGATCAGGATGCTCTGCCCCACGGGGTTGGGCACGTCGGGCATCAGCTTTTGCGCCAGGTGCGCGCCCAGCACGGCCACGGTGGCCATCTCGCGCTCGTCCTCCTCGGTAAAGAAGCCCCCCTTGGCCACCGGCCAGGTCTGGATCTGCGGCAGGGCCGGTCCCGTGCCGCGCACATACGTCTGCACGTCGAGGTTGCCGTGGCGTATCACCTTGTTGCCGGTGACATTCGGCAGCACGTGGGAAATGCCCGGCACCTCCTCCAGCGCCTCCAGGTCGGCCAAAGTAATGCTGCGCCCTGGAATGCGCGAGCTTTCACCGATCGACGACATATACAAGAGGTTCGAGCCGAAGGCACCCAGCTGCGCCATCACCTGCTGGCGCGTGCCCAGGCCGATGGCCAGCATGACGATCACGGAAGCGACACCGATGACGATGCCCAGCAGGGTCAATCCCGTGCGGAAGCGGTTGATCCACAGCACGCGCCAGGCGGCGCGCGCCGCGTCGAGCAATTCCGTGCCCAGCGAGGCACCTGTATCGTGGGCGGCGCGCGACATGTCGAGCGGCGGCAGGGCCGTCGACGTGGCGGGAATGGCGACGGCGCCCGAGTCTTCGATGATTTCGCCGTCGCGGATCTCGATCACGCGGCGCGCCTGGGCTGCCACCTTGCGGTCATGCGTAATGAGGATGATGGTGTGGCCCGCGTCGGCCAGTTCGCCCAGGAGGGCCATGACTTCGGCGCCGCTGCTGCTGTCGAGCGCCCCCGTCGGCTCATCGGCGAGGATGATGCGCCCGCCATTCATCAGGGCGCGCGCGATCGACACCCTCTGCTGCTGCCCGCCGGACAATTGATTCGGCCGGTGGTCGAGCCGGTCACCGAGGCCCAGGCGCTTGAGCAGCGCTTCGGAACGGGCGTGGCGGGCCGCCGCCGGCATGCCCGCGTACAGGGCCGGCACTTCCACGTTCTCGCGTGCCGATTCGGTGGCGATCAGGTGGTAGCCCTGGAAGACGAAGCCAAACGCTACACGCCGCAGCCACGCCAGTTCATCGGGATTCAGGCTGGCCACGTCCTGGCCGGCGAAGCGGTAAGTGCCGTCGCTGGGTCGGTCAAGACAGCCCAGCAGATGCATCAGGGTCGATTTACCGGAACCGGATGCGCCCACGATGGCGACGAATTCGCCGGCGCCGATGGACAAGGTCAGGCCGCGCAGCACTTCCACGGCCGGCGCGCCGTCATGGCCGCCGTAGCGCTTGCGGATGCCCTGCAAGGAAATCAAAGGCGTCAGGGGCGGCGGCTGGTCCGGCTGCCCCAGCGACGCGGCCTCGCTCATGGCACTCATAACTGGAACCTGCTGCTGCCGCTGCCGGCCGGTTGCTCCCCCGTGACCAGCAATTCGCCTTCGCGCAAGCCTTGCAGCACTTCCGCGCTGAGGCGATTGCGCACGCCCACGGTGACGGCGCGCGTATCGACCTTGCCGTCGGCATCCATCACGCGGGCCGTAAACTGCCCCGGCTTGGCGCCTTCTTCAGTCGATGGTTTCAGGGCTGGCAAGGGTACGGCCAGCACATTCTTCGCCGCTGCCGTGACAAACACCACCTGCGCAGTCATCTGCGGCATCAATTCGCCATCGGCGTTATCCACGTCGAACAGCACGGTATATAAAATCACCTTGCTGGTCGACGGCGCCAGCGCCGTGCCGGCGGCGGAACCACCGGGCACCGGCGGCGCGGGCAGCACTTGGCGCACCTTGCCGCTCCAGCGCCGCTGGTCGCCGCCCAGGGTGGTGAAGTACACGGGCATGTCCGGGCGCACGCGGCGCACGTCCGCTTCCGACACTTCCGTCCACACCGTCATGGCCGACAGATCGGCGATGCGCAGGATGTTCGGCGTCTGGTACGTGGCGTTCAGGGTTTGCCCTTCCTTCGCGTCCAGGCCCACCACCTTGCCGGCCATGGGCGCGTAGATGCGCGTATAGCCTAGGCGCGCCTCGTCCGCCTTCAGGCTGGCCTGGGTCTGGGCTATCTGCGCCTTCAGGTGATCGATCTTGGCGCCGGCCGACGCCAGCGTGGCTTCGGCCGTTTCCAGGTCGGCCAGCGGTGTGGAATCGAACTTGGCCATCTGCTTCTGGCGGCCATGCTGCTGGCCCGCCAGGCGGTGCTGCGCCTGCTGGTCGGCCAGTTGCGCGCGCAATCCCGCCAGGGCGGCGCGGCCAGCATCGACCGTGGCTTGCTGCACGCTGGGGTCGATCTCGGCCAGCAACTGGCCTTTTTCCACTGCGCTGCCTGGCTGCACGTGCAGGCGCGTGATCTGGCCCGACACCTGCGCGCCCACGTCGACATAGGTTTGCGGCTGCAGGGTGCCGATGGCCGTGACGCTGGCCTCGATATTGCCGCGCTTGACGGGCGCCGTGTCGAACACGGTGGCCGGGCCGCGCGTGGCCCACAGGACACCGGCGCCAAACAGCGCCAGCAAGACCGCGCCGCCCAGGATGCGGGCGCGGCGGGAAGGCAGGCGGGCCGCCATCAGGAAGCCGCCTTGCGGTTGCAGGTAAAGTAAAACGGTGTCGCCAAGCGTGAAAAGTGCATCAGTCTATCCTTGAAAATGGCGGTGGTCATCACCGCAGGAACGTCACAAGCCCTGCCAGCGCGGCGACGGCTGCCAGCAGGGAACTACGCAACAGTAATCGGGGGGCATACGGTAGCAGCAGGGCCACCAGCAGCGCTCCCGCCCCGATGAATCCCAGCCAGGCGACCACGCCGACGCTGGCGCTCCAGCCGGCCACGCAGGGCCAGATGGCCAGCGCCAGCAACACGGCGCCGGCCAGTTGCAGCGCGCGCCGCACGTTCGGCGCCGCGTCCCTGCCCCAGACCTGGCCATGGTGGCGGTCCATCGCCAGCGAGAGGCTGGCCATGCCCGCATATGACAGGCCCAGCGCACAAAGAATGGTGTTGATCATGACTGTCCTTCCGTAGTGACTTGCAGGCTGGCCGATGATGTTTCCTTGGCCGCAGTCTTCCTGGCCGGTTTTTCCTTGCGCTTGTGGACTTTCCACGCACCCCATCCAGCCAGCAGGCCGAAAGCCATGCTGCCCAGTTCCACACCGGCGCTTTCCCAGTCGCTGCGCGCGACCTGCGCCACCAGGTTGTCGCCCGTGCTCAGTACATTCAGTACCGGCAGCAGCAGGCACAGGGCGGCCAGCAGGCACAGTTGCTCGATCCACGCGCGCTTTTCCCCGCGCAGACAGGCATGCACCAGCATCAGGAACCACACGCCGAAGAAGGCGCGCACTTCCCAGCCGGCGCGCTGCTCGATGCCGACGGGGATCAAACGGTTGGCCCACAGGAAGCCCACGCAGGCGATGGCCAGGCCGGCGATGGCAGCCACGTTCAGGCATTCAATGGCGCGGTACACGCGCTGCGTATAGGCGCCGAATTCGCCGCCGGACTTCTGGCGGCGCTTGACCATGAACAAAATGGCACCCGTGCCCATCATGGCCGTGCCGGCCAGGCCGCAGAAGAAATACAGCCAGCGCATGGGCGTACCGCCAAAGCCGACCATGTGCAGGTTCGACATGACGCTGCGCGTCAGGCCCGCGCCGCCCGTGTCCGACTTGCCCGGCAGGCGCATGGCAAGCTGCTCGCCCGTGGCCAGCGCATAGCAGGCCCGGCCCGAATTGGCGCTGAGGCGGGTGAGCAGTTCCGTGTCTTCATTCCAGCCGTACATGCATACGCGCATGGAGGCGTCGTTAGGATTGTCCAGCACCACGGCGCGGATTTCCTGGCCGATGGTCTGCTCGGCACGCTGCGCAAACGACTCCAGCGCGGGAATAGCCAGCGGCTGGCCCGACCGCTCAGGCTTGCCCGCATCGTTCCAGTCGGCCAAAAAGGCCTTCTTGGCATTTTCCATGCCGTATTGCGCCACCACGGGGGCCGGCACATAGTCATCGCTGAAAAATGCCAGGCCCGTGTAGGCGATCATGAACTGGAACGGTAACGTCAGCACGGCCACCGCGTTGTGCGCGTCGAGCCACGAACGCTGGCCCTTGGCCGGGCGGAAAGTGAAGAAGTCCTTGAAGATGCGCTTGTGCGTGATGACGCCGCTCACCAGCGCCACCAGCATGATCATGGTGGTGATGCCGACGATCCAGACGCCGATGCGGCCCGCGTGCAGCTCGTAGTGGAAATCGACGAAATGGTGACCGCCGATGGTTTCCCGCTCCGTTACCTCGCGCGCATGCTCGATGACGGCGCCCGTCAGCGGATCGAGGTCCGCCGAGCCATAGCCGCCGCTGGGCTGGAACCAGTAGGCTGACAGGCCATGGCCGGGACGCTGCACGGGCCAGATTTCCCACATGTCCGCCTTCGGGTGTTCCTTCGCCATGAAATCGAGCGCCAGTTCCAGGCGGTGCGCGCGGTCGGTGACCTTGGGCAGCGGCGGATCATTCGCATGCGCCGCCTCTTCCAGGGCGTGTTCAGGCGTCATCCAGTGGCCGATCGGGTCGTCGAAGACGGCCAGGGTGCCGGTCAGGAAAATGGCGAACAGCAGCCAGGAAATCCACAGGCCGCTCCACGTATGCAGCCAGGCCATGGCCTGGCGCAAGCCGCCCTGCTGTGGCGTCTTGACCACTTTGTCTACCTTGACGGCGTTCATGCGGCACCTCGCGACAGCAGCATGCCCATGCCGCCGCAGACGATGGCCGGCAGCAGCATGCCGAGCCAGGCGCGGCGCAGGTCTTGCACGGCAAAGACCCAGATCACGGCGCAGGTGTAGACGACAAAGGCGCTCAAGGTGGCCGTCAGCACGGCTTCGGCGCGCGACAGCGGCAGCACGGCAGACAGCAGCACGGCCACGCCGGACGTGAGCGCATAGCCGCCAAAGACGGCGGCGAGCACGCGCGAGAACAACATCATGTTGGCCGATTTCATCATCGCGGCGCTCCCCGTGCCATACGCCGGTTCATGCCGTCGCGGGCCAGATTCAACTGCACATCCATAAGCCATGCATCCTTCATTCGAGTAGGTAAGTTAAAGTTTGTAATTGAGCGTCAGCATCAGGTTGCGCGGCGTGCCCACCAGGTTGCCGAAGACATCGGAGTAGATGCTCTGGTAATAATGCTTGTCGAGCGCATTGTTCACGTTCAGGCGCAGCTCGGCGCGGCTGTCGATCTGCCAGGCAGCGTTCAGACCCAGGATCGCGTAGCGGCCCTGGCGCAGACGGTAGGTGCCGTCCGTCGACTCGGTCGCGCCCTGCCCGTACACCGAGGCGCCGACGCGCCAGCCCTGCGCCGCGCCGGACAGGCGGTAGCTGGTGGCCAGCTTGAGCTGCTGGCGCGGATAGCGGCTGTTGAAATCCTTGCCGATATTGGCCGGATCGCTGTCGCGCGTAAATTGCGCCTTCACATACGTAAAACCGGCTGACAGCTGCCAGTCGGGCGTCAGCGCACCCGCCACGTCCAGCTCCACGCCTTCGCTGCGCACTTCGCCCGACGCGCGCTGGCAATAGCCCCAGGTGCTGCCGGGGCAGGGATTCGGACCGGCCAGGTCGTCCACGCCCCGGTTTTGCTGGCGGATCTGAAACACGGCCGCGCTGGCATTGAGCGCGCCGCCAAAGTATTCGCCCTTCACGCCCGCTTCATAGTTGGTGCCGCTGATCGGCTTCAAGGGCTGCGCATTGGCATCGGTGGACGCTTGCGGCTGGAAGATCTCGGTCCAGCTGGCATACACGGCATGCTGCTTGTCGAGGTCATACACGACACCGGCGTAGGGCGTGAATTCGCGCGCCACCGAGTAGCCCGCATCGTCCTTGTACCAGCTCACTCGCCCGCCCAGCACCAGCGACAGCGGGTCGGCCAGACGCAGGCGCGTGCCCGCATACACGCCGCTTTGTTCGGTGATGCTGGCCGTGCCCCACTGCGCATAGTTGATGACGGGGCGCGCCACGCTGCCCGCATCCCAGTGGGTAGGGGTCAATCACCGGCGCGCTCGCTTTCCAGCTGTACGGCGCCCAGCCGCCATAGCTGTTTTTCGACGAGCGGCGGTGGCTGGCGCCGACGGTCAGCTCGTGCTCGCGGCCGAACAGGCTGTAGCTGCCGCTGGCATACGCGTCATAGCTGATATTGGCCAATTCGGCGCGGTAGCTTTGCGAATTGAAGCGCAGGGTGTCGCCGCGGCGGCTGATGCCGGAAAACGTCGTGTCGATCTCGGGCGTCTTGCGCGTGGCCGCCAGCTTGGCCTTCCAGCCGTTGCCGAAGCGGTGCTCCAGTTCGGCGAAAATGGTCTTGTCCGTCTGGCGCCAGCCATCGAAGTCGGTGCCCAGGTAAGTCGAGCGGGGCAAGTTCAAAAAGCTGCCGTCGGCGGCCGTCACCACGCCCGTCGTGACGCCGTCGTTATCCGTCTTGCGGTAGTGCGCGCCCACGGTCAATGTCGTGTCGGGGCGCAGGTCCGCTTCGATGATGCCGTACAGCTGGTGATTGCGGCCATGCAGCACGTCGACAAAATCCTGCTTGTCCTGCACCGTCACGACGATGCGCCCGCGCAGGGTCTTCGCTTCGTTGAGCGCATTCGCCGCGTCGGCTTCCAGGCGGTAGTTGCTCCAGCTGCCGATGCTGGCCGAAAACGACGCTTGCGGCGTGGCCGTGGGGCGCTTGCGCACCAGATTGATGGCCGCGCTGGGCGTGCCGCTGCCCGTCATCAAGCCCGTGGCGCCGCGCACCACTTCGATGCGGTCATAGATGGCCAGGTCGTCATTGTCGCCATTGAAGGTGCCATTCGCGCCCAGGCTGGTAGGCAAGCCATCGAACAGGATGTTGTCTACGGGAAATCCGCGCGCGCTGAAACTGCCCGAATCGCCCGTAAAGTTGCCCTTCTGCATGACCAAGCCCGTGATCGACTGCACGGCGTCGTCCAGGGTCGTGATGCCCAGGTCATCGATCTGCTGGCGCGTCAGCACACTGACCGATTGCGGCGTCTCGCGCAGCGACAGATTCAGCTTGGTTGCCGTGTTGCTCACGCCCGTCGTGTAGGAGCCGCTGCCTTCCGTCGTCGCATCGCGTCCCGCCGTGACGGACACCCCGGCCATGGTCTGCTCGGACGCGGGAATGGCTGGCACCTGCTGCGCCAGCGCCGGGATGCCGGCGGCCAGACATAAGGCGGCCACGGCCAGCGCCAGCGGATGCCGCTGGGGACGAGGCGATACGAAATTAACAAGATGCGAAACCTGTTGCATGAAAAATCCTGAAAAGTGGCGTCATGAGACGGTGAAAAACAGGCGCCCTACTCTGTAGGTGCCGCGAAAACGAAAAACGGGCAGCCGGATGGCTAAATATTTTGCGCAGCGTGCTATGGCGCCGGTTCGACGCTGACCCAATACCGCGTGCGGCTGCGCACCTGCACCGGCAGCGAGTTGGGCAGCATGTTCAGGATGCGCTGGGTGTCGGCCAGCGGAAATACACCCGACAGGCGCAACTGGGCCACTGCCGGCGCGCAGTCGATCACGCCGGGGCGGTAGCGGGCCAGTTCGGCCAGGAAGTCGCCCAGTGTCACGTCGTCGACGATCAACTGCCCGCGCGACCAGGCGTCCGCATACGCATCGATGGCGTGCGGCGCGTCCGGCGCATGGCGGGAAAATGCCACCCCGCGCCCGGCCGCCAGCAGCAAGGGCGCGCCTGCGCTGTCGCGGGGGCGGATTTCAACGGCGCTGTCAAACACTTCCACGATGCTGTAACCACCCTGCTGGCGCACGACAAAGCGCGTGCCCAGCGCGCGCACCAGGCCTTCGCGCGTGGCCACTTCCAGCGGCGCGGCGCTGCCGGCACCGTGGCCGCTGGTGACGCGGATTTCGCCGGCCAGCAGTTCGATCAGGCGGCGCTTGCTATCGAAACGCACGTTCACGGCCGATCCCGTATTCAGGCTGAGCACACTGCCATCGTCCAGCACCACCTCGCGCCGCTCGCCCGTGGCCGTACGGTAGTCGGCGCGCAAGGCGCGCACGTCATCCCAGGCGCCCGTCTGCGCGGCCAGCAAGCCACCGCCAGCCACCATGCCCAGCCATGCCAGCAGCTTGCGCCGCCTGCCATTGACGGTTTTTTGCTGCGTGCCGGCCAGCGCCTGCGCGGCCGCACCGCGGTGCAAGCCGTTGAACCGCTGCGACACCGCGTCGATATGCTGCCAGGCCCGTTCATGTTCCGGTTCGGCCCCGCGCCAGCGCTGCCAGGCGGCGTGCTCCGCTTCGCTGGCCTCGTCCGACATCAGCACGGTCAGCCACTCGGCCGCCTGCAGCTGCACTTCCTCGCCGATGGCCGCCGGGGCCGCGGGTTCTGCCACCGTGCTCATGCCGGCAGGGAGAAAAACACCTGGCGGTTGGCACGCGTCAGGTATTGCTTGACCGAGCTGGCCGACACGTTCAGGCGCGCGGCGATTTCGGCATAGCTGAGGCCTTCCAGCTGCGCCAGCAGAAACGCCGTGCGCACGGGCGCTGGCAAGCCGTCGAGGGCCGCATCGATTTCCTGCAAGGCTTCCAGCGCCAGCAGCCGTTCCTCGGGCGCGGGCGCCGCCTCGGGCGGCAAACAGGCCAGCGCCTGCAGATAAGCATCTTCCAGCACTTGCCGGCGGTAGCGGTGCGCCACCAGGCGCCGCGCGATGGTGGCGAGAAAAGGCCGCGCTTCACGGATCTGCGGCGCGGAATCGGCCGTCAGCACGCTGATGAAAGTGTCTTGCGCCAGGTCCGCCGCTTCGCCCGCATGGCCCAGCTTATGCCGCAGCCATCCCTGCAGCCAGCCGTGATGGCTGCTGTAGAGCGCGTGCAGGACTTGTTGCTGTGCAAAATCGGCGGCCGACATGGCATCCCTTTCCGGTCAAGCGCGGCGCGCCTGCAAATGTAAATAAGAATTATTCTCATTTTAACCGTGTTTTTAGCTTTCGTGCAATCGCGGCATTGGCAGAAATACCAACTAATTCAAAAGCAGGCCAACCGCCAGGCTGTGCAGCGCAGGACCGCCAGCCACCCGCGATGGGGTAAAATGACGCCCATCGTCCGGCTTGCGCCGCCCACTCCCAAGCTTTTCATTGCAGGTTCATCATGCTAGATAATCTCACCCAACGGCTTGCCAAAGTCGTCAAGACCATGCGCGGCGAGGCGCGCCTGACCGAAGCGAACACCGCCGACATGCTGCGCGAAGTGCGCCTGGCGCTGCTCGAAGCCGACGTCGCCCTGCCCGCCGTGCGCGAATTCATCGCCAAAGTCAAAGAAAAAGCCATGGGCGAGGATGTCATTTCCTCGCTCACGCCAGGCCAGGCCCTGGTCGGCGTGGTGCAGCGCGAGCTGGCAGCCCTGATGGGCGCCGACCTGGGACCGGAAGCGTCGCAGCTCAGCTTTGCCCAGCAGCCGCCCGCCATCATCCTGATGGCCGGTCTGCAGGGTGTGGGTAAGACCACCACCGTCGGCAAGCTGGCGAAATACCTGAAGGAAGAAAAGAAGAAGAAAGTGCTGACCGTCTCGGCCGACGTGTACCGTCCTGCCGCGATCGCCCAGTTGCAATCGGTCACCGCCCAGGTGGGCGCCGACTTCTTCCCGTCTTCCAGCACCGACAAGCCGGTCGATATCGCCCTGGCCGCGCTGGACTGGGCGAAAAAGCATTACCACGACGTGCTGATCATCGATACGGCAGGCCGCCTGGGTATCGACGAAGAGATGATGCGCGAAATCGCCGCCGTCCACAACGCCGTGAAACCGATCGAAACCCTGTTTGTCGTCGACGCCATGCTGGGCCAGGACGCCATCAACACGGCGAAAGCCTTCAGCGATGCGCTACCGCTGACCGGTATCGTGCTGACCAAGCTCGATGGCGACGCGCGCGGCGGTGCGGCCCTGTCGGTGCGCCACATCACGGGTAAGCCGATCAAATTTGCCGGTGTCTCGGAAAAACTCGACGGCCTGGAAGCGTTCGACCCCACCCGCATGGCCAACCGCATCCTGGGCATGGGTGACATCCTTGCGCTGGTGGAAGAGGCACGCAAGGGCGTCGACAGCAAGGCGGCAGCCGACCTGGCGCAAAAAATCAAGGTCGGCGGCAAGTTCGACATGAACGACTTCAAGGCGCAACTGGGGCAAATGAAGAAAATGGGCGGCATGGCCAACCTGATGGACAAGCTGCCGGCGCAGTTCCAGCAGGCGGCAGGCGGCAAGAACATGGATCAAGCCGACAAACAGGTGCGCCGCATGTGCGGCATCATCGACTCGATGACGCCGCAGGAGCGCGCCAAGCCTGAACTGATCAAGGCCACGCGCAAGCGCCGCATCGCCGCCGGTGCCGGCGTGCAAGTGCAGGAAGTGAACCGCATGCTGACGCAATTCGAGCAAATGCAGACGATGATGAAGAAATTGTCGGGCGGCGGCATGATGAAGATGATGCGCAGTATGAAGGGCATGATGCCCGGGATGAGGTAAGACTTCAAAATCCCCGCTCGCGGGGATTTTGAAGGCCTTTTTTACGCCGCGCATCCAAGCGCAATACGCTGAAAACACTGTTATAAAATCATGCCGGATTGCATTTTCATGCGTCCGGCATGATTTCTTCCCTCCCCCGCAGTACCCCTCCCCGCATAGCCAGCAAGCATGCCATGTACGGGCAAAACCGCGCTTCTGCGCCCCCAAGCGGTGCGCCCGGGCGACAGCATGGCCATTTCCCTGCTTTTTCCTCGTGAAAACGTGAAAAACACTTGCATACAAGGTAAATCCACACCAATATTAGCCGTGCGATTAATTGCGCAATTTCCCATGTGTTTGTTAAGGAGGCTCGAAGATGGCAACAGCCAAAAAAACCCCAGTAGCAGCGCCAGCCAAAGCAGCAGCAGCCAAGCCTGCAGCCGCCAAAAAAGCAGCACCCGCAGCCAAAGCAGCAGCTAAACCAGCAGCGGCGAAGAAAGCGGCAGCACCGGCAACACCACGCAAGCCAAACGCAGCATTCATGAAAGCAATGACGCCATCGAAAGAGCTGGCCGCCGTTGTAGGCGCAGCACCACTGCCGCGCACGGAAGTGACCAAAAAGGTATGGGATTACATCAAAAAACTCGATCTGCAAGATCCGGCCAACCGCCGCATGATCAATGCGGACGACAAGCTGAAAGCTGTTTTCGGCGGCAAAGCCCAAGTCTCCATGTTTGAAATGACGAAACTGATCTCCGATCATTTGAAATAATCAGATACGCGCCGGCCCAACACCGAGCGAGTGCCCCGCAGCTGATTCAGCGAGCGGGGCATTTTTTTGCGCAAGCCACTCACCCGGCCGGCTTGAATTCCCACTGGTTCCACGCGGCGCGCACCGCATTCGGATACTCGGCCCGCCCCCGGCTGCCGTTATACCGCCCCAGCGCCAGGTACAAATCCCCTCGTTCCATGTCCAGGTACATGCGCAAAATCGCGCAGCCATAGCGCAAATTCGTCTGCATGTGGAACAGTTTGCTGCGGTCGCTGTCGCCGATGACGCCCGTCCAGAACGGCATCACCTGCATGTAGCCGCGTGCGCCGGCCAGCGAGACGGCATATTTGCGGTAGGCCGACTCCACCTGGATCAGGCCCAGCACCAGGGCCGGCTCCAGGCCAGCGCGGCGCGCTTCATACCAGACAGTTTCCAGGAATTCCGTGCGCAACTGCGCGTCCGGCAGTTTGCGCTGCAGGCGTTGCGACATCTGCGCCAGCCATTGCTGATAGCGCTGCAGTTCGATGGGGGTGGCAAATTTGGGTTGCGGCGGGCGTTCGTCGCGGATCGCGTGCGACAGGGCCAGGCGGACGGAGTCGGCCAGCGCCTCCTCTTTCTGGTTGCCGGCCTGCGCCGGGAAAGCGCAGGCCAGGCTGGCGGCCAGCGCGAGCGCGCCAGCCACCTTGCTTACGGATAAACGCTTCACTGCGCCATTTTGCCCTGGATGAAGGCGACGATCTCGTCCGGCGCCACGCCGGTGGCTTCCGCGTCGCGGCGGCCCTGGTATTCCAGCTTGCCTTCTTTCAGGCCGCGCTCGCCGATGACGATGCGGTGCGGCACGCCGATCAGTTCCCAGTCGGCAAACATGGCGCCAGGACGCAGGCCGCGGTCATCGACGATGACATCGACGCCAGCGCCTTGCAGGGCCGCGTACAGCTTCTCCGTCTCTTCCTTGACCAGTTCGCTGCGGTCCATGCCCATCGGACACAGCACCACCTCGAATGGCGCGATCGACGCCGGCCAGATGATGCCCTTGTCATCGAAGTTCTGCTCGATGGCGGCGCCCAGGATGCGCGTCACGCCGATGCCGTAGCAACCCATCTGCAGCGGCGCAGGCTTGCCATTCTCGTCGAGGAAGGTAGCTTTCATGCTTTCCGAGTACGCCGTACCCAGCTGGAACACGTGGCCCACTTCGATGCCGCGCTCGATCGCCAACGCGCCCTGGCCGTCCGGCGATGCGTCGCCGGCGACGACATTGCGCAAATCGGCCACGATGGCTGGCTCGGCCACGTCACGGCCCCAGTTGGCGCCCGTGTAGTGGAAACCGGCGTCATTCGCGCCGCAGACGAAGTCGCTCATGTGGGCGACCGTGCGGTCCGCCACCACGGTGACGGGTGCTTTCGTGCCAATCGGGCCCAGGTAGCCGGGAATGGTGCCGTAGACTTCCAGGATTTCCGCTTCCGTCGAGAAACGATGACCGGCCAGGCCGGCAACCTTGCCTACCTTGATCTCGTTCAATTCATGGTCGCCGCGCAGCAGCAGCATGAAATGCTGTTGCGTGACTTTCTCGTCCTTGCCCGTCGTTTCCACCGTCAGGGCGATGGTTTTCACGGTCTGCGACAAAGCTATACCCAGCAGGGCAGCCACGGTTTCGCACTTGACGGTGTCCGGCGTGGCCGTTTTCGTCAGCGCCTGGGCAGCAGCAGGGCGCTCGCCCGCTGGCGGCAGCGCTTCGGCCGCTTCCATGTTGGCGGCGTAATCGGACGTCGGGCAGTACACGAGCGCGTCTTCACCCGTGTGGGCGATGACGTGGAATTCGTGCGAACCGGAACCGCCGATGGCGCCATTGTCGGCGGCCACGGCGCGAAATTTCAGGCCGAAGCGCGTGAAGATGCGCGTGTAGGCGTCAAACATGACCTTGTACGACGCTTGCATGCCAGCCAGGTCGCGGTCGAACGAATACGCATCCTTCATGGTGAATTCGCGGCCGCGCATCAGGCCGAAGCGGGGACGGCGCTCGTCGCGGAACTTGGTCTGGATATGATAAAAGTTCAGCGGCAACTGGCGGTAGGACTTGATTTCCGTGCGCACGACGTCGGTGATGACTTCTTCCGATGTCGGCTGGATCGCGTATTCGCGGCCGTGGCGGTCTTTCACGCGCATCAGTTCGTCGCCCATCTTGGTCCAGCGACCCGTCTCCTGCCACAGTTCGGCCGGCTGCACGAGCGGCATCAACAGTTCGATGCCGGCGGCTTTGTTCATCTCGTCACGGATGATGGCTTCCACCTTGCGAATCACGCGCAGGCCCATCGGCATGTAGGTATAGATGCCGGAACCGAGGCGTTTGATCATGCCTGCACGCATCATCAATTGGTGGCTGACGATTTCCGCGTCAGAAGGTGCATCTTTAAGTGTGGAAATAAAAAAACGGGAGGCGCGCATAACGGTGAATTCTTTTTAAAAAGAGAGGGTTATAATCAACCTAATTTTAAAGGATTAGCTGGCTGATGCGTCCATACTTTACACAAATGCGCTCAATTGGTGCGATTCCGGCGCTTTTCGCACCCCGAAAAGGTCACCGGCTTGCGAAGTTGTGGGTAATTATGTAAAAAAGGACGCTCGGTCGCAGAAAGTTTGAGGTGCATTATGCTCGACCGTGAAGGGTTTCGGCCCAACGTCGGCATCATCCTGCTAAACGCCCAGAACGAGGTGTGGTGGGGCAAGCGGGTGCGCGAGCACTCATGGCAGTTTCCGCAAGGCGGTATCAAATATGGCGAAACACCGGAACAAGCCATGTTTCGCGAACTTGAAGAGGAAATCGGACTCAGACAGGAACACGTCAAAATTGTCGGCCGCACCCGCGACTGGCTGCGCTATGAAGTGCCAGACCACTTCATCAAGCGCGAGATTCGCGGCCATTACCGTGGCCAGAAGCAGATTTGGTTTCTGCTGAGAATGTGCGCGCGCGATAACGACGTCAATCTGCGCCTGACCGACCATCCAGAGTTCGACGCCTGGCGCTGGCATGAATATTGGGTCCCGCTCGATGTCGTGATTGAATTTAAACGCGATGTGTATCAGCGCGCCTTGCAGGAGCTGTCCCGCTTCCTGACCTGGCCCGTGCATGGCAACGCACAGCAAGCGCACCGCCACACCTCGCGCTACTTGCGCCAACCCCATGCGCCACGCGCGCAGGATGGTGCGGCACTGGCCCAGCCCTGCGACGGCATTGCCGCCGAAGGATGTACGCCAGAGCTGATCTTGCCGGGCAAGGGGTAGTCCGCCGCAATGAACGCATTCTCCCACGCAAAAGGGGCAGCCTGACCAGGCTGCCCCTTTTTTCATGCCGGCAGGAAACTTCCCTGCCGGTCAGACTGGCTTAGTTTGCTGCCGGTGCTGGCGCAGCGGCGGGAACGTCCAGCGTAATCGCTTTCAAGCCCAGGATGTTGCTGCTGTAGTGGCGGATCTTGTTGGCCAGGGCCGGGTCGCTGTTGAGCTTTTGGCCATAAGACGGCACCATTTCCACCATCTTCGCCTGCCATTCCGGCGTCGCCAAACGGCTCTTGAAGGCCGTTTGCAGTACCTTGATCATGATCGGCGGCGCGGTCGAGGCACCGGGCGAGGCGCCCAGCAAGGCAACGATGCTGCCATCGGCGGCGCCGACGACTTCCGTGCCGAACTGTAGCAAGCCGCCCTTGACCGGGTCATCCTTGACGATCTGCACGCGCTGGCCAGCGTTTTGCAAGGTCCAGTCTTCCATCTTGGCGTTCGGCAAGTATTCGCGCAGGGTTTTCAAACGGTCTTCCGGCGTGTTCATGACTTGCTCGACCAGGTATTTCGTCAGCGGAATATTGTCGTAACCAGCCTGCAGCATGGGCTTGACGTTGCCGCTGCCAATTGAAGCTGGCAAGTCGGTCCACGAACCGTTTTTCAGGAACTTCGTCGAGAAGGTGGCAAACGGGCCAAACAGCAGGGCTTTCTTGCCATCGATGATGCGCGTATCGAGATGCGGCACGGACATCGGCGGCGAACCGACGGACGCCTTGCCATACACCTTGGCCGCATGCGCCGCCACCAGGTCCGGGTTGGTGGTGACCAGCCACTGGCCGCCCACCGGCACGCCGCCGTAGCCCTTGGCTTCAGGAATGCCCGATTTTTCCAGCAGCGGCAGCGAACCGCCACCGGCGCCGATGAAGACGAACTTGGCGCGCATGGTCTTTTCCTTGCCACTGTTCAAGTCTTTCACCGTCACGTTCCACACGCCATCGGCGCCGCGCTGGATGTCTTCCACCTGGTGGCGCAGGTGCAAGGTCATGCCATGGCTGTCCGTCAGGTATTTCACGAGACCGCGCGTGAGGTTGCCGAAATTGACGTCGGTACCAATTTCCATGCGCGTCGCGGCCACTTTCTGGCCCTTGTCGCGGCCTTGCATGACCAGCGGCGCCCATTGCGCGATCTGCGCCTGGTCTTCCGAGTACAACATGCCCTTGAACAGGTTTTGCTTTTGCAGCGCCTCATAGCGCTTGTGCAAGAAAGCAATATTGGCGTCGCCCCAGACAAAGGCCATGTGCGGCACGTTGTTGATGAAGGTTTGCGGTGCGCCCAAATGCTTGTTGGCTACCTGATAGGCCCAGAATTGCTTGGAAATTTCGAATTGCTCGTTGATATCAACGGCTTTCTTGGTCTCGATACTGCCATCGGCCGCTTCCGGCGTGTAGTTCAGCTCGGCAAATGCCGAGTGGCCCGTGCCCGCGTTATTCATCGCGTCCGAGCTTTCGGCGGCCACGGCATCGAGGCGCTCGACCATTTCCATCGTCAGCGAGGGATCGAGTTCCTTGAGCATGCTGCCCAGGGTGGCGCTCATGGTACCGGCGCCGATCAGCAGCACGTCGACCGGTTTTTCGGAAGAGGCCGGAGGGGTCTTGTCACATGCCGCCAGGATCAGGCACGACATCAAAAGTAATAGCGATTTACGCATTCGTAACTCCATTTTTGGATACTGAAGGATGATTCTTGCGCGCCACCGCAGCGGCACCACCGCGTCTACCGGCGTATCTGACGAAAAACAGTCCAGCCTCCGGCGCGCCGAGACGGCCGGACAGGTCAATGTCGATGGTGATAGGCATGCTGCCGCGCTCCGGGATAAGCCAGGAGCAAGATCTGGTGGCAAAGGTGCGGGCAATGAAAACACGGAATGGCAATAAAATCGCCGTCATGTCCAGTGCAAATATCAAGAACGGCGATTTTATCACCGTTATTTGGCATCGCCAGGCTGCGGCGGTAGTGGATAATACTTACTGCAGGGTATTAAATGACGGTGACTATCAGGTCATGAAAGCGGGCGCCAGACGGCAAAAAGGGCATCCTCGATGCCCTTTGCGTATGTACGCGGTACAATGCCGGCTGCCCTTTAGCCATAGTCCTTCAGCCATGTTCAACCCCTCTTCCGACGATGTGCGCCGCTTCTTTTGCGACACCTTGCGCAAGCACCGCGCCCATGAAATCCTTACGCCGATGGAAGCCATCGCGCTCGACTGGATCCTCGAACACCCCGAGTATGAAAACGAGTTGAGCGACGTTGAAGCGGCGCTGGCGCGCGATTACTCCGTCGAAGGCGGACAAGCCAATCCTTTCCTGCACCTGTCCATGCATTTGTCGATCACGGAGCAAGTGCAGGTGGACCAGCCGCGCGGCATCCGCCCGGCCGTGCAGCAACTCACGCAGCGCCTCGATTCGGCCCATGCAGCCCAGCACGAAGTGATGGAATGCCTGGGCCAGATGATCTGGGCTTCGCAGCGCTCGGGTTTGCCGCCCGATACGGATGCGTATATCGACTGCGTGCGGCGCCGCTAAACCCCAGGTAGAGTATCCTGCACGAATTTGCTTGATCTGGCATAAGACGTACAGATAAGCAACACTCTACAGTGGCAACTCCAGCCATGAACAGGGTGTGCCATGAGCGATCCCAGCAACGGACCAGTTAAGCCCGCTATCGATCCCCGCCTTGTCATGGTAAGCAAGATCTGTGGCAGCACCAATTTTAGCCACAGCCTGCTGGACTGCCTGCAGCAGGTGCCGTCACCGGGCATCGTTATCTTTGTGCATGGCGTCAATTCCGATGGCGAGTGGTACCACCAGAGCGAGGAGGGCCTGTGCAAGGGCTTGAATACCCGCCTGAAACGCTGCGATGAGCACCTAGCCTACCCCAGCGTGGAAGGTGGACAGTTATGGCCCGTTACCTACCGGCGCGAATTGACGGATGACGGCTTTGTCGACCCCGACCGCACGCCCAACACCTTCATTGCCGACGCCGGGCACCACTCGCCCGTGATCCAGTTCCGCTGGGGTTACAAGGCCAGTGACCTCGAATTACAGGAATACGGCGCTTCCATTTATCTCAACGAATATGACTACTGGGGCGGCGGACCATTCGCGAACGGCTGTTCTTCCTTGCCTGACCTGTGGGGCAATGGCTTGCTCGATACCTTGTTTCTGTGGATACATATCGAACACCTCAACCCCCTCAACGACGCCATGGTGTTTTCGGCGCCGCCCCGCCCGTATTTTGTGCTGGCCGCGCTGCGACTGGCGAAGCTGGTCGAATCGATACGCAAGGAACAGGCCGACGTGCCGATTACCCTCGTGTGCCATAGCCAGGGCAATATGATCGGCATGGCAGCCGCCTTCCTGGGCGACAAGATGGCTGATGTGCAAGATGCCGCAGGGATCAAGAGTCGCTGCGTGGCCGACACCTATGTGCTGTGCAATCCGCCATACAGCGTACTCGAAGACAACAGCACGGAAGACTGGGTGCAAGGTCAGGAAGCGGATCCGGACGGCAACGTGGGCCGGCAGACCTACCAGGCGCGCATCGAGACCTTGAAAAATTTCTTCAAGATCGTCGGCCAGCAGGCCGATGTGCCGCCGCCTTCAGCAGCGCTGGCGCAACTGGCCGCCAACCACGCGCACGGTTTTACGCTGGATAGCGACAGCAGCAAATACCGTTGCGGCCCCGCCGCCACCACACGCGGCAAGGTCACCTTGTATTGCAATCCGCATGACCAGGTCATCTCCTCGACCGCCATCCAGGGCATGGGCTGGCGCGGCCTGTGCGCAGCCGAAATCCAGGCGGCGCAAGGAAAGAATGTATTCACGCAGCGGGTGTTTTCCCAAAGCTACCCCGTCGGCAAGCCAGGAATTTATGATTACTGGAGCAAGCAACACAATCATCCGGAACGGGGCAGCCTGGACTTCTGGGTGCCGCATTCGAAGATCGCCGACTATTCCAGCCAGAAAGGGCGATTGGCCAACAGCACGGGAAGCGGCCGCGCCATGACGCAAGTCGCCGCCCTGGCCCTGATTCCCCTGGCGAAAGGAGCGGGCGTGCGCATCAACGCGCTGCCGCCGCGCGACTGGAGCATCCCCGTCAATGCACCGGCGCTGCCCGAACCGTTCTTGCCGCAGGCAGTGCAGTACGGCGTGGCCAGCGAGGACTTCGACCAGCTATGCAATCCGCGCGGCAGCCTGCGCGATCCACGGCGCCGCCATGCCGCCGGCGATCCATACCAGGCCTTGAGCGACGAGCAGATAGGCGCGCCCAAGGGCGACCGCGACAGCCACGCCACCATGCTGTACGAAGACCACGCCCGCGTGCGCTTGATGGCCAAACGCACGGGCCGCACGCCGATGGGAGAGAAGGTCAGCGAGGAAGACATGCCGGTCACCGCCAGCGAAGAGCACAAGCGATGGCGCGGCGACATCATCACCGCTAATCTGGCCGCCAACCTCGACACGCACGCCACCGACCATTCAACCATCATGACCAATGGAATGCATGCGGAAAGGGCGCTGGCGTATGACGTGGCGGTGGGGGTGAGCCATATTCGCGAAGAAGTTTTGCTCAAGTTGCGGATGGCGGCAGATTGGCGATTGTTGGAAGGCCTGGGAGGCTCTCATCCGCATAGCATGTTTTTCGAATATTTTTTATATGGCACATTCAAAGAAATGACCATGCTTGACTGGGTAGGCAGTTCCGGCAGTACCGGCGCAATGCCGGACACCATCATCAACAAGCGCAGGAACTCGCGCTGGAAGGATCACTGATGCGTGCACTGATCGCCACTCCCCTACGCCGCCTGGCTTGGAGCTGCTGTGCATTTTTCCTGCTTGCCAGCGTGGCAGTCTGGTTCGCCAGCCAGTCCGACGCCGCTCCCCTCACCGATGGAGACATGATGAAACGCTATCTCGTGATGCCGTTTTTATTTGCCCTGATGATATTTTCCTTGCTCAGTGCTTGCGCGATCAAGCCAGTCACGAAAGGCGATGTCGCGACAGCGACGCCTGCGCAGCCAACCCGGCCTTATATGGCCCAGGTGGTGGGCGTGCAATGGCTCAATCCCTTGCAACGGCGCGACTATTCGACGGAGTGGCAATTGTTGTGGACCTTGGGGCTGGCCAAGCCGAACCAGAACGATGACAAAGTCAGGGAAAATCCAGCGCGCTTTAGCAAGGTGCAATCCATCGGCATGATTGCATCGGGAAACGATGGCGAGGAGACCTTCAAAGGCTATCACCATAAATACGTGGATGAGCTGACATTATTGTTCCGTCAAGCCTATTTCGCCAATGGCAGTTACTTCTACAACGCGCACTCGCTGAAAGACAAATCGACCCGGCGCGAACTGGCCGGCATCCATATCGAGTATGCATTGCCCGCCGGAAGGCTCGATCCAGTGGAAGCGGGCAACTTTGTGCGCGACAGTATCAGCGCTACCTTCAGCATCGGCAACCCCCACTTTCCCAATTCCTGGACCACGGCAACGCCGCCCGACGTGCGCGTGACGATGGGCGGCGCGAACGCGGGCTTTGCTTCGCTGGCGGCGGGCCTGGCATATTTGCAAGCGCATCCCGATAAAACCGCATGGGTGATGAACTGGGACGCGCCCAGCTTTCCGCCCAAGGATGAGCAGATCGATGAAAATATCGCTCTGTTGATACTGGCCGGTCCCGACTTCAAGACGCAGCGTGCGCCACTGGCCTGGCTGGGCTTCCCGGCAACGGCCGCCGTCGCCGACTACCAGGCGGCGAAAGGTCAACCGCCGCGCGCGGTGCA
The DNA here is from genome assembly GCF_051380895.1 of Janthinobacterium breve. Taxonomy (NCBI): domain Bacteria; kingdom Pseudomonadati; phylum Pseudomonadota; class Betaproteobacteria; order Burkholderiales; family Oxalobacteraceae; genus Janthinobacterium; species Janthinobacterium breve. The sequence continues at coordinate 48,267 of NZ_JBNYXY010000001.1, forward strand.
GGCATGGGCGGCGACCATCGAACAGGCGGCGGAGCAGGCCAATCTCGATACTGACAAGATAGCCTATGTGATCCACGATGCGGGCAATAGATATCCGGCATCTTCCGAGCGCATCGGCTCGCTGGCGCAAAGCCTGACCCTGAATTTACCCGATCTGGATTTTACAAAGCAAACCTTCAACACCTCGGCCCTGCTGGGAGAGATGGGGGCCGGCACGGCGCTGACGAATGTGGCGCTGGCCGTAGCATACGCGAATCACCAGGGCCGGCCGGTGCTGGTGGCGGGCACGGGCGACCTGGAGGCGCCCGTTGCCGTGCTGGTGGCGCCACCCGCCGTGGCGCGCCCCATCGATCCGGAAAAACCCTGGTTCCGCGCACGCGGCGAAGCTTCGGTCTTTTTACCGTGGTGGGGACTGCGCCACGATGCCAAGACCTTGATGCAGGGCTATTCGAACTGAGCTCACATTGGCGTGCCGGCAGCCGCCGGCCGCGTGCCCTCGCTCACCTGCGGCCTTAGCAAACCCAGCACTACCTGCAACGCCATGGCGATGGCGCCGACGATGAACACCACGTCGCCGAAGGTGCGTATCCAGCGCAGGTTCTGCAACAGCGGCTGCTGCATGAATTCCTCGCTGCGCGCATACCACAGGCCTTCCGTCACGCTGGCGTGGAACTGGATGATGCCAATCGGCAGCAAGCTGGTAAAGAGCATCAGCACCAGGCCCGCGTTCAAGCCCCAGAACGCCGTCTTCATCAACGCTGGGCTGAAGCGGTAGTCGGGCCGCAAATAGCGCAGCACCAGCAAGGTAAAGCCCAGCGCCAGGAAACCGTACACGCCGAACAGCGCAGCATGCGCATGCGTCGCAGTGGTGTTGAGTCCCTGGATGTAATACAGCGCCACGGGCGGGTTGATCATGAAGCCGAAGACACCGGCGCCCAGCATGTTCCAGAAGGCGACGGCGACAAAGCACATCATCGGCCAGCGCAACTGCTCCATCCACGGCGCGCGCGCTTTCAGGCGCCAGTTTTCCCACGCTTCATGCCCCAGCACGATCAGCGGCACCACTTCGAGCGCGCTGAAGCTCGCGCCGATGGCCATCACGGGCGTGGTGGTGCCGGAAAAGTACAGATGGTGGAAGGTGCCGGGTATGCCGCCCAGCATGAACAGCGAGGCCGACGCCAGGCTGGCCGTCGTGGCCATGCGCACCGACACCAGGCCCAGGGTCGAGAAGATGAAGGCCAGCGCCGTCGTGGCGAACACTTCAAAGAAGCCTTCCACCCACAGATGCACCACCCACCAGCGCCAGTATTCCATCACCGACAGATGCGTGCGTTCGCCGTAGAACAGGCCGGCGCCATAGAACAGGCCGATGGCGCCCACGGACGCGGTCAGCAGCGCCAGCAGGTTCCTGTCGCCGCCCGGCTGGCGCAAGGCTGGCACCACGCCGCGCAGCATCAGCACGAGCCACAGCAAGATACCGACAAACTTGCCGATCTGCCACAAACGTCCCAGGTCCACATATTCATAGCCCTGGTGGCCGAGCCAGAAATTCCACTCGGGCGGCATGATTTGCGCAATCGCCAGGTAATTGCCGATAAACGAGCCGACGACGACAGCGACCAGGGCCCAGAACAGCACGTCGACGCCCAGGCGCTGCCACTTCGGGTCCTTGCCGCCATTGATCAGGGGTGCCAGGAACAGGCCGGCGGCCAGGAAGCCCGTGGCGATCCAGAACAGCGCGGCCTGGATATGCCAGGTGCGCGTGAGCGCATACGGGAACCAGCGCGACACGTCGATGCCGTAGAACTGCTGGCCTTCCACCGTGTAGTGCGCCGTGAAGCCGCCGATGAAGACCTGGAAGATGAACAGCGCCACCACCAGGAACAGGTACTTGCCCAGTCCCCGCTGCGAGGGCGTGAGGGCAAACGTGCTCAAAGGATCACGCGCGCCGGGCGCCGGCAGCGCTTCGTCATGGTCGCGCAAAAAGGCCCAGCCCCACACGAGGAAACCCACGCCGGCCAGCAGCACCACCACGCTGGCGACCGACCAGACGAGGTTTTCACCGCTAGGCTGGTTACCGATCAGCGGTTCATGCGGCCAGTTGTTCGTGTAGGTCACTTTCTGGCCCGGACGCTCGGTGGCGGCGGCCCATGCGGTCCAGAAGAAGAACTGCGTCATCTGCGCGCGCCGCTCGGCGCTGGGCAGGGTATTTTCCTTCATGGCGAAATGCTCACGGCTGGCGTGCAGCGCGGGCGCGTCGGAAAACAGCTGGTCGTAATAATGCGCCGTGTTGGCGATGGCTTGCACGCGGCGTGCCGACAGGCGCAGCACTTGCGCATCGTCGGTCCGGTTGCTGCGGTATTCCATCTTGAGCGCTTCGCGCAGCGCCGCCTGCGCGGGGCCGTTGAGCGCCGCGTAAGCCTTGCCATGCTGCTCTTGCGCGGCCAGTTCCAGCCAGGCCGTCAATTCGCGGTGCAGCCAGTCGGCCGTCCAGTCAGGCGCCTGGTAGGCGCCGTGGCCCCAGATGGAGCCCAGCTGCATGCCGCCGACAGATTGCCAGGCCGTCTGGCCATCGAGGATGCCCTCGCGGTCAAACAGCTGCCGGCCATCCTGCGCCAGCACTTGCGCGGGGATAGGCGGCGCCTGCCGGTAGACTTCGACGCCGTAGTAGCCGAGCAGCGAAAACGTCACAATCAGCACACCGATCAAGGTGAACCAGAGTTTTTTATAGGGACCCATGGGTCTTTCCTTTGTCAGTGCACCACGGCCGGCGCAAAGCGCTCGAACAGGATATTGTTTTCAGTATGGATGTGCGCCATCAGGTCTGCACGGAAGGTGCGCAAGCCCGTGTACAGCGCGCGCCAGGTGGTGCAGGCGCCAGCAGGTGCGGTGATATCGTTCGTCATTGCCTCCATGGCGCGCAAGGCCACGCCATGGTCGTCATGCTCCATGCGCATCACGTTGATGGGCGCGCCGGCCCGGGGGCCCTGGCCGCGCACGATCATCGGGAACAGCACATCTTCTTCCTTGCGCATATGGCTTTCCAGCTCCTGCGCCATGGCCGACATGTGTTCCGCCAGCCCGTGCGGACAGTCGGCGCGGTCGCCATGTACCTGCTCGACCTTGCGTGCCAGACGTATCAGCTCGGGCAGCTGCTCGCGGTGCACGGCGTGATAGCGCGCCAGGAGGTGTTCCACCAGCTCGGTGGCCGAGGCGTCCTGCCAGTCACGCTCGCCGCTGGTATCTGCGCGCTCTGCCAGCAGCCGCAGTTCCTCGACGATGGGCGCCGTGTCCACGCCGGCCGCTTCGGCCGCCGCGCGCAGGGTCTTGTTGCCGCCGCAGCAGAAATCCAGGCGGTGCGCATCGAACAGGCGCGTGGCGCCAGGGATGCGGCGGGCCAGCTGGCCCAGGGATAACTCGATCATTTCCATAACAGTTCCTTGAGGATGAATAGGTAGATTTATTGCACGGCGCCCGCGTGGTAGACGCCCGGCACGGGTTCGCCCGTCACTTCCAGCACGCCGACGGCGCCCTTGCCGGCGCGCGACAAGGCATGGTCGACCAGCAGATAGCTGCCCGGGTGCTGCACCTTGAGTTCGACGATGGTGGCGCCGCCCGGTGCCACGAGGGTGGTTTGCACGTCGTGTTTCGGGCTGCTGATCGAGCCTTCGCTGTACACCTTGTCGAAAATCTCGCCGATGATGTGGAAGGACGAAATCTTGTTCGGGCCGCCGACGCCGAAATAGATGCGCACCGTCTCGCCGACTTTCGCCTGCAGTTTGTGCGTCTTGCTCAAGGCACCCACTTCGCCGTTGAAGACGTAGTAGTCGGGCAGTTCATTGGCCATTTTTTCCAGATTCGGTTCCTGGTGCACGGGCGCGCCATGAGGACGGCCCGTGTACATCTCGCCCTGCATCACGTAATACTCGCGGTCCACTTTTGACAAGCCGCCTTCCGGTTCGACCAGGATCATGCCGTACATGCCGGCCGCGATATGCTGCGGCACCAGCGGCGTGGCGCAGTGATACACATACAGGCCCGGATTGAGCGCCTTGAAGGTGACCGTCTTTTCCTGCCCTGGCGCCACCTGCGTGTGCTGTCCGCCGCCATGGCCGCCCGTCACCGCGTGCAGGTCGATCGAGTGGATCATCTTGCTGTCCTTGGCATTGAACAGGGTCAGTTCCACCGTGTCGCCCACCTTGGCGCGCAGCATGGGGCCGGGCACTTGCCGGTTGAAGGTCCAGTAGGTAAAAGTGGTGCCGTCATCGAGCTTGCCCGGCAATTCCACCGTCTCCATGCGGTACTTGAGCAACTGCGGCGCGCGCGCGCCGATGGCGGCCGGCACGGAGGCCGGGTTGGCGGCCACGCTGACGGCCGAGGGATCGGGGCCGCGCATCGGCGACGGTGCGGGCGTGTACAGGGCCAGCGCGGCGGCCTGGCTGGACTCGTTGGCAACGCTGCCGGCGCCAGCAGCCTTAGGTACCCCGGCTTCGGCCAGCGAAGTGCCGCTCACTTCCAGCTTGCCTTCCATGCCGATCTGGCGGTGGCCGGGAATCGAGCAGTAATAGGTGAACGTGCCGGCGCGCGTGACCTTGAAGCGCACGCTGGTGCTGCCGCTATTGGCGCTGAATTTGGCGGATGCCACGTTGAGTTCCGGGATCAGCAAATCGTGCTCGGCGCCTTCGCCGCTTTTCAGCACGAGTTCCACCGTGTCGCCCACCTTGGCCGCAAGCACGGGATTGACCTGGCCCTTGGCGTCGATGAACACCATCTTGCCGTCGACGATATTGGTTTGCAGTTCATAGCGCTTGAGCGTCGCCGCGGCGGAGGGTTGGCTGGCAGCGGCCGCAGTGGCGGCAGCGCTGGCCGGCAGGCTCGCCTGGGCTTGCACGGACAGGGGCATGGCCAGGACGCAGACGGCGGCGGCAATGGCGCGGAGGGAGGGAGTCGTTTTCATCAAGCTTTCCTTGGTCTTGTATGCCGGTTCGGCACTCTTACCTAGGCAAACCGCGTGCCAGGAAAAACTTGTTTTAAATCAACGATTTGAAAAATGCAGGGTCCTTATGACCCTTCTTGACCGTGGTTCCTTGTACCCTGCATGGTACTTATGACCACCACCGCTATCCACCTGCTGTTACTCACCGACCTGGTCGCCGACCTGCCCGTGGCCGTGCGCCTGCAGCGCCTGGTGGGCAGCCTGCGCGCCCACTTCGGTTGCGAGGCCGTGGCCTTGCTCAAGCTCGATGGCGAGCACCTGCGTCCCGTGGCGATGGCCGGTCTGGCCAGCGACGCGCTGGGACGCCGCTTCGCCATCGCCGACCATCCGCGCCTGGCCGCCATCCTGCAACGGCGCGGCGTGCTGTGCTTCCATCACGACAGTTCCCTGCCCGATCCATATGATGGCCTGATCGCCGAACGGGCCGGCGAGCCCTTGCCCGTGCACGACTGCATGGGCATGGCGCTCGACCTGGAAGGTGAACGCTGGGGCGTGATCACGCTCGACGCGCTGCAGGTAGGCACCTTCGACGCGCGAGCGCAGCGCGACCTGGGCGAGCTGGCCTGCGCCATCGAGGCGGCCGTGCGCGTGACCCGCCTGGAAACGGAAATCCGCGCCCTGCGCCTGTCGGGCGGCGCCATGCTAGCCGATGCGCAAGCGCCGCGCGAGGAACACGACTTCGTGGGCCAGAGCAGCGCCATCACGCAACTGCTGCATGAATTGCAGGTAGTGGCCGAATCGGACCTGCCCGTGCTGCTGCTGGGCGAAACGGGCGTCGGCAAGGAATTGTGCGCACACCGCCTGCACCGCTTGTCGCGCCGCGCCGGCAAGCCGCTGGTCCACGTCAATTGCGCGGCCTTGCCGGAATCCCTGGCCGAGAGCGAGCTGTTTGGCCATGTGCGGGGCGCTTTTTCCGGCGCCGTCAGCGACCGGCCAGGCAGATTCGAGGCGGCCGAAGGGGGCACGCTGTTTCTCGATGAAGTGGGAGAGTTACCGCTGTCGATACAGGCCAAACTGCTGCGCACCCTGCAAAATGGCGAAATCCAGCGCCTGGGCGCGGACCGGCCGCGCCGGGTCAACGTGCGCGTGATCGCCGCCACCAACCGCAGCTTGCGCGAGCATGTGCGCGACGGCACGTTCCGCGCCGACCTGTATCACCGTTTATCGGTCTATCCCGTGCCAATTCCGCCGCTGCGCGAGCGGGGCAATGACGTGCTGCTGCTGGCGGGCGGTTTCCTGGAACTGAACCGTGCGCGCCTGGGACTGCGCAGCCTGCGCCTGTCGGCCGCCGCCGAAAACGCGCTCTGCCATTACCGCTGGCCGGGCAACGTGCGCGAACTCGAGCATGTGATCAGCCGGGCTGCGCTGAAAGCCGTCATCCGCGGCGCGAACCGCAAGGACATCGTGACCCTGGAAACGGATATGCTCGACCTCGATGCGCTGGAGGCACCTGCCGGCACGGACGCGCTGCCGCCGGTGCCGCCGGTGCCAGGCGCGTGCGGCACGCCGGCGGCACCGCTGCTGTCGATGCATCAGATCGTGGAAGCGAGCCAGCGCCAGGCCATCCGGCAAGCGCTGGTCCTGCATCAGGATAACTGGGCTGCCGCCGCGCGCCATCTGGGGCTGGACGCCAGCAATTTACATAAGCTGGCGCGCCGGGTGGGGCTGAAAGCCTGAGCCGGGATAAAGCTCAGCGGTGGATCACCAGGGTGGTTGGCAGGCTGTGCAGGTAGGCGGCCAGGTCCTTGATGTCCTGGTTGCTCAGCGGTTTCACCTGGCCCGTCATGATGGCGTTGTTGCGGCCGTTGGCCTTGTCGCCCCGTTTATACGCCGTCAAGGCGTGTTCCAGGTAATCCTTGTGCTGGCCCGCCAGTTTTGGGTACGACGGGTCGATGGGCGAACCGTAATCTTTGCCGTGGCAGGTGGCGCAGCTGTATTTTTCGGCCAGGGCCTTGCCCGTGTTGATATTGCCGGCGGCGCTGGCGCCGATCGAGACGGTGGCGCAAACGAGGGCGGCGAGTAGTATTTTCATCTGGCTGGTCCTCAGTTCGGCTTGGCTTGTTGCGCATAATACGCGGCGACATCGGCGATATCCTGGTCAGACAGGCTGCTGGCGATGCCCTTCATGCTGGGGTGCTTGCGATCGCCCTTCTTGTAGGCTTGCAGCGCACTTTCGATATATTTTGCCGGCTGGCCACCGATCATCGGTACCTGGAACACTTCGGGGAAGGTCGCCTTGTAACCGGGAATGCCGTGGCAACCGATACACATTTCCACCTTGGCAGTCGCTGCCTTGGCGTTTCCTACAATGTCAGCCGCTGTGACGGCATTTGCTATGCCGGCAAGCACGAGAAGTGCAAATATTTTTTTCATAGTGGCAAAGTGAACAGAGGTAATCGGAGAAACGCCAGAGCTGGTTTTTATTGATTTTATGTGTAGACAATTAAGGTTGACAATTAATCTGCTGCTTGCCGATTCTAGCCAAGATATTCTTGCAAGTCCACCTATAAAACCCGCATTGTAGGAAGGCGGGCACAGGCCGTCCGCGTGGCGGTACGCCTCAGTTCTGTTTATACTCACCCTTTCCCCACTTTGGCAGACCGCTCATGCAAGCAAAGCACACCCAGCAAGGCCAACGCTTCGAAGGCTCCGACAGCTATGTCGCCACCGCCGACCTGAAACTGGCCGTGAACGCGGCGCTGACTCTGCAGCGCCCGCTGCTGATCAAGGGCGAACCGGGCACGGGCAAGACCATGCTGGCCGAGGAAGTGGCAGCCGCGCTGAACATGCCGCTGATGCAATGGCATATCAAATCGACCACCAAGGCGCAGCAGGGCCTGTACGAATACGACGCCGTTTCGCGCCTGCGCGATTCGCAACTGGGCGACGAGCGCGTGCGCGACATCCAGAACTACATCGTCAAGGGCGTGCTGTGGCAGGCGTTTACGGCGCCCGAACCGGTGGTGCTCTTGATCGATGAAATCGACAAGGCCGACATCGAATTTCCGAACGACCTGCTGCGCGAACTGGACCGCATGGAATTCTATGTCTACGAAACGCGCGAAATGGTTACGGCGCGCCATCGTCCGCTGGTCATCATCACCTCGAACAACGAGAAGGAATTGCCGGACGCCTTCTTGCGCCGCTGCTTCTTCCATTACATCAAATTCCCGGACAAGGACACGATGGAACAGATCGTCGCCGTCCACTATCCACACCTGAAACAGGAATTGCTGGCGCAGGCGCTGCAAACCTTCTATGAAGTGCGCGACGTGCCGGGCCTGAAGAAAAAACCGTCGACGTCGGAATTCCTCGACTGGCTCAAGCTCCTGCTGGCCGAAGACATCCCGGCCGAGGCGCTGCGCAGCAAGGACAACAAGGCTGTCGTGCCGCCGCTGCACGGGGCACTGCTGAAAAACGAGCAGGACGTGCACCTGTTCGAGCGCCTGATGTTCATGTCGCGCACCAACCGCTAAGGAGCGCCGGTGAACGACATCAGCCCGGACAAGGTCTTCGTGCCCCTGGAACTGCACGGTATCCGCCTCGAAACGCTGGCGCCGCACCACGCGGCTGGCCTGCGCGCGGCGGCCACGGATGGCGAGCTATGGAATCTGCGCGTCACCTCCGTACCCGAACCGGACCAGGTGGATCAGTACATTTTCAAGGGCATCGAGATGCGCCCGGCGCGCTTCGCCTTTGCCGTCGTCGACGCGGCCAGCGGCGAGGTGCTTGGCACCACCAGCTACCACGACGTGATACCAAGTATTGGCCGCCTGGAAATCGGCTACACCTGGTACGCGAAGCGCTGCCGGCGCAGCCACGTCAACACCACCTGCAAATTGCTGCTGCTGGCGCACGCCTTCGACACCCTCGGCTGCGCGCTGGTGGGTTTTCGCACCGATAACTTCAACCATGCCTCGCAGGCTGCCATCGAACGCCTGGGCGCGAAGAAGGATGGCGTGCTGCGCCACCATGCGCAGCGCCGCGACGGCACCGTGCGCGACACGGTCATGTACAGCATCACGCGCGGCGAGTGGCCGGAAATTGCCGCCCATTTGCGTTACAAGCTGGCGCAGCGCCCCATCGCCGCGCTGCCTTGCGCAGGAGGCGCAGGCACAGAGGAAGCGCCATGCTGATCGATTTTTTCTTCACGCTCAAGGATGCGAAGATTCCCGTCTCGATCAAGGAGTTTTTGACGCTACTTGAGGCGCTGCAAAAGAACGTCATCGACGCCTCGATGGACGATTTTTACTATCTGTCGCGCCTGACCCTGGTCAAGGATGAAGCGCATTTCGACAAGTTCGACCGCGCGTTTGCCCAGTACTTCAAGGGTGTCAACGCGGCCTTCGAGACGAACGCGGCGATTCCCCTCGACTGGCTGCTCAAGCGCATGCAGCGCGAGCTGTCCGACGAGCAGAAGGAGCAACTGGAAAAATTCGGCTACGACAAGCTGATGGACCGCCTGAACGAGCTGCTGAAGGAGCAGAAGGAGCGCCACGAGGGCGGCAGCAAGTGGATCGGCACGGGCGGCACGTCACCGTTCGGCAATGGCGGCACGAATCCGGAAGGCATCCGCATCGGCGGCAAGGGCGGCAACCGCACGGCGGTGAAAGTGTGGGAAGCGCGCAGTTACAAGGATTACGACGGCGAGCGCGAACTGGGCACGCGCAACATCAAGGTGGCGCTGCGCCGCCTGCGCAAATTCGCGCGCGAAGGCGCGGAAGACGAATTGGCCCTGGACGCCACCATCGCCGCCACGGCCAACAACGCGGGCTACCTCGACATCCGGATGCGGCCCGAGCGCAAGAACCGCATCAAGGTACTGATGCTGCTCGACGTGGGCGGCAGCATGGACGACCATATCGAGCGCACCGAGGAACTGTTTTCGGCGGCGAAGACGGAATTCAAGAACATGGAGTTCTTTTACTTCCATAACTGCGTCTACGACTACCTGTGGAAGAACAACCGGCGCCGCAACGCCGAGCGTTTCCCCACCTGGGACGTGCTGCGCAAGTACCCGCCCGACACCAAGCTGATTTTTGTCGGCGACGCCACCATGAGCCCCTATGAAATCCTGCAGCCGGGCGGCAGCGTCGAATACAACAACGAGGAAGCGGGATCGACGTGGCTGGCGCGCTTTACCCAGGCGTTCCCGAAATTCATCTGGCTCAATCCGGAAGCAGAAGGCCTGTGGCAATACCGCCAGTCGATTGGCGTGATGCGGCAATTGATGAACAACCGTATGTTCCCCCTGTCCATCGACGGGCTGGAACGGGGCATGCGTCTGCTCAGTAAATAACAGCACGCAACAAAAAGTCCATGGCGGCAGGGGGCCGCCATGCCGTACACTGCGACACGACACTACCGTGCGGAGCATCTCCGCTGCGGGCGGGTACCATACGCTGATACCAGCCCTGCCCTAACCTGCTGCATCCTGTGCGCGGCCGCCATGGCCGCGACACTGTTCGATTGCGCACATCGTGCGCGCCTTCTGCTCCGGTAGAATCGGCGCATCGCTCTGCGCAAACTATGCACCATCGCTGCACCACGACATTACCGCGCCAGCCCCCGTGCTGCCGGCGGGTGCCAGCGCTATTTCAAAGGAATGAGCATGCAAAGTCTGATCTCGATCGCCGCCGACCTGTCCTGGCCGTTCGCCATTACCCTGGCCTGGGTGGTGGGTGAATTCGGCCACCGCTGGACAGGCCTGCCGCGCATCAGTTTTTACGGCGTGATCGGTTTCATCCTCGCGCAGACGCAGGTGGGCATCCTGCCGCAGACGGACGCCGGGCCCATGCTGGTGCTGGCCGACGTGGCCTTCGGCCTGATCCTGTTCGAGGTAGGCTACCGCATCAACCTGCGCTGGCTGAAGAACAACCCATGGATCGCCGTCACGGGCCTGGTCGAATCCCTGCTGACCTTTGCCGTCGTCTACTTCATCGGCATCGAATTCGGCAGCACCTCGATGACGGCGCTGCTGCTGGCGTCCCTGGCCATGTCCACCTCGCCGGCCACCATCATGCGCGTCATCAACGAAGAACGCAGCTCGGGCCAGGTGACGGAACGCATCGTCCACCTGACGGCGCTCAACTGCGTGCTGGCCGTCTTCACGTTCAACATCATCGTCGGCTTCTGGATGTTCCAGAGCTCCACCGACCTGATCGAAGCGAGCAGCAGCAGCGCCGCCGTGCTGGCCGCCTCCGTGGCCGCCGGCACCGTCTTTGGCATCGTCGTGCCGGCCATGCTGCGCCGCCTGGGCAATATGGCGCAGGATGCCACCGTCGCGTTTGCACTGTCGGTGATGCTGCTCGTCGCCCTGACTTACACCACCAGCCTGTCGCCGCTGCTGGCCACCCTGACGTTTGGCCTGGTGGCGCGCCACCGCCGCGTGGCCTTCAGCCAGGCGCAGCGCAATTTCGGCGCGCTGGGCGAACTGCTGACGGTACTACTGTTCGTGTATGCCGCATCGACCCTGGAATGGGCCAGCGTAACGGCCGGCGCGGGCCTGGCCCTGGCCGTCGTCGGCGGGCGATTGCTGACCAAAGTTGTCGGCGTGGCCGCGTTTTCGCATGTGAGCGGCATTTCCTGGCGCAAGGGCGTGCTGACGGGCGTGGCCCTGACGCCCGTCTCCGTCTTCATCATTCTGCTGCTGGAACACGCGCGCCAGCACGGCGTGAACTTCGGCGACGAATTGAACGCCCTGGCCGCCGTCACCCTGGGCCTGGAACTGGTCGGCCCCGTGCTGGTGCAGCGCGTACTGATGCTGGCAAAAGAAACCCACGAAATCAAGGAGCGCTAAATGCCGCTGGAACCCTTTGGCCAATCGGCCGCGCTGACCTTCGGCGTCGAACTCGAACTGCAACTGGTGAACCTGTCGGACTATGACCTGACGGCGGCCAGCCCCGACCTGCTGCATCTGCTGAATAAAAAACCGTTCCCCGGCAACGTCACGCCGGAAATCACCGAGAGCATGATCGAGATTAACTCGAGCGTGCACACGCATCACGGCCCCCTGCTGGAGCAATTGCAGGAAATCCGCGACACCCTGATCACGGCCGGCGACAAGCTCAATATCGGCATCGCGGGCGGCGGCACGCACCCGTTCCAGCAATGGTCGTCGCAAAAGATCTTTTCCAAGCCCCGCTTCCAGGAGATTTCGGAACTGTACGGCTACCTGGCCAAGCAGTTCACCATCTTCGGCCAGCACGTGCACATCGGCTGCGCCTCGGGCGACGACGCCATGTTCCTGCTGCATTCGCTGAACCGCTACATCCCCCACTTCATCGCCCTGTCGGCTTCCTCGCCCTACGTGCAGGGACGCGACACCCTGTTCGATTCGGCGCGCCTGAACTCCGTGTTCGCCTTCCCCATGAGCGGGCGCGCGCCGTTTACACTGAGCTGGGAACAGTTCTCCAACGAGTACTTCGCCAAGATGGAGAACACGGGCATCATCAAGAGCATGAAGGACTTTTACTGGGACATCCGTCCCAAGCCGGAGTTTGGCACCATCGAACTGCGCGTGTGCGACACGCCCCTGACGGTGGAGCGGGCCGCTGCGTTGGCCGCCTACCTGCAGGCGCTATGCCGCTACCTGCTCGAACGCCGCGAAACGCCGCCCGTGGAAGACGATTACCTCGTGTATAACTACAACCGCTTCCAGGCTTGCCGCTTCGGCCTCGATGGTGCCATCACGCATCCGAAAACCTACGAAACGATGTCGCTGCGCGAAGACATCATGACCACCCTGCGCAAGATGGAGCCGCACGCCGAGGCTCTGGGCAGCACGCCGGCCCTGAAACACCTGTCGGACGTGGCCAAGCAGTGGAGCGATGCGCAATACCTGCGCAAGCAGCACAGCCTGCAGGGCAGCGCCGAGGGCATGGTCGACTCGGCGATCCGCTGCTTCCGTGGTGAGCCCATGAATTATTGAGGATACCTGGCCAAACCTGCTGCGCGTCAGTATAGGCGGCCTGCGATGCTCATCGTACTAAAAGTACGGTTGCGCTTCTCGACCACCTCTCCCTTCCGCTCGCGACGGTTTTGCCAGTCATCGTGACTTTTACCCCAACAACGCAACCCAAAAAACCACACCCCATTCCCCCGTCATTTACAGCATCCGCCCCCGCTTGTTACAATAATTGAGAATGATTCTTATTATTGTTTAAAAACACCAGTCCAGCCGGACCGGCCATGCAAGGGGAACGCGATGCCGCTGGCAAAGCCGCTACAACGCCAGGACATCGCGACACTGTACGCCGACCACCACGGTTGGCTGCAGGGCTGGCTGCGCAAAAAACTCGGCAGCACAGCTTGCGCGGCCGATGTGGCGCAGGACACTTTCATGCGCCTGCTCGACCGCGAGGAAGCCGTCGCCGCGCGCGAGCCGCGCGCCTATCTCGCTACCGTGGCGCAGCGCGTGCTGTTCAACCATTACCGCCGCCAGAAGCTGGAACAGGCTTACCTCGACGTGCTGGCGCAACTGCCGTCCCCGCATGCGCCATCGCCCGAGGAACGGGCGCTGCTGCTGTCCACGCTGTTTGAACTCGACCGCATGCTCGACGGCTTGCCGCCTCCCGTCAAACGGGCTTTTTTACTACGTCAGATCGACGAGCTGCCGCAGGATGATATCGCGCGCCGGCTCGGCATCTCGCTGGCCACGGTGAAACGCCATCTGCAGCGCGCCGGCAACGCCACGCAAGCGTGGCAGCAGCTGCAAACGCAGCACGAGCATCTGCCGCCCGCCATGCACGCGAGCCTGCTGCGCGCCTGCGCGCAAGCGAATGCGCCACGCCGCCATGCCGTCAAGACCCTGGCCCTGCTGCTGACCTGCGGCGCCTCGCTGTATGCGTTTGAACGCCGCAGCCCATGGCGCGGCTGGACGGCCGACTACCGCACCGGCGTCAACCAGCGCCGCGTCGTGACCTTGAACGATGGCACGCAGCTCACGCTCAACACCAGCAGCGCCGTCAATATCGCTTACGACGGCGCACAGCGCCGTATTGAATTGCTGGCGGGAGAAATCTTCATCGCCACCGGCAAGGATGGGGCACAACGTCCCTTCTTCGTCGACACGCCGCACGGCAGCCTGCAGGCGCTGGGTACGCGTTTCACCGTGCGCCTGCACGAGCAATACGCCAGCGCCGGCGTGCTCGAAGGGGCCGTCGCCGTGCTGGCCGGCGATGGCGCACAGCGCCTGGTGCTGCGTCCCGGCGAAGGTGCGCATTTCGACGGCACGGGTGTGCACCGCCAGGCGCTGGCGCCCTATGGCGGCGCCTGGCTCAATGGCATGCTGGTGGCGCGCGACATGCGCCTGGCCGATTTCCTCGCCGAGCTGTCGCGCTACAGCGACCATCCGCTGGCCTGCGCGCCGGCCAGCGCCGGCTTGCGCGTGTCCGGCTCCTACCCGCTGACCGACATCAATGCCATCCTCGACGCCGTCAGCGCCAGCCTGCGGCTGCGGCGCAATACCGTCACGCGCTTCTGGGGCCATCAGGTGGTGCGCATCGAACTGGCGGCACGCTGAAAAATATTTTCTGCAAAGTGAGCTGTTTCGCCGTGCTCGCGTGACTTGGTAGACAGGTAGTCTCCATCTTGCGCATCCACGAAAGGTTACATTCTATGCACCACGCTTCGCGTTCCCTCCTTACCCGCACCGTCCTGGCCTGCGCCCTGTCGCAGATCGGCATGGCCCTGGCCCTGCCGGCGACAGCGCAGGCACAAACCCGGCAAGTGCGCGCCTACAGCATCCCCGCAGGTTCCTTGGGCGACGTGCTGACGCGCTTCGGCAGCGACAGCGCCATCCTGCTGTCGTTCTCCAGCGAGGCCACGCAAGGCTTGCGCAGCACCGGGCTGCAAGGCAGCTACAGTCTGCAGGAGGGTTTCCGCGTGCTGCTGGCGGGCAGCGACCTGCAAGCCGTGCCGCAATCGAATGGCGGCTACCTGCTGCAGAAGATCCCCGCCGGCGCGAACACCCCCTCGGCGGACAGCCGCGGCGTGGCCGTCATGAGCGGCGTCACCGTGGTGGCGGCAGCAGAACGCAGTGCCGCCACTAGCGGCACCGGCAGCTATACGGGCGGCCCCGCCAGCGGTGCCACGGGCCTGGCCCTGACGCAACGCGAAACGCCGCAGTCGCTGACCATCGTCACGCGCCAGCAGATGGATGACCAGAACAGCAACGCCGTTTCCGACGTCATGAAGAACGTCAATGGCGTGAGCGTGCAAAACTACGACAGCGACCGCTGGAGCTTCCAGGCCCGCGGCGTTGCCGTCACCAATTTCCAGTATGACGGCGTGTCGGCCATCTATGACGGCGTCTACGACTGGGGCACGACGAACAGCGACATGGCCATCTACGACCGCATCGAAGTACTGAAGGGCGCGACGGGCCTGATGAGCGGCTCGGGCGACCCGTCGGCCACCGTCAATATGGTGCGCAAGCGCCCCACCGCCAACATTGAGGGCTCGGCAACCCTGGGCGCGGGATCGTGGGACAACTACCGTGGCGAAGCCGATATCTCCGGCCCCCTGGACGACAGCCGCACGGTGCGCGGCCGCCTGGTGGGCGCCTACCAGGACAAACACTCCTACCTGGACCGCTATACGCAGCAGAAATCAGTCGCCTACGGCATCATCGAGGCAGACCTGACACCCATCACCCTGCTGACGGCCGGCTTCACGCACCAGGATTACAAACCGCGCGGCTCGACCTGGACAGGTTTCCCTGTTCTGCTTTCCGACGGCACCCGCACGGATTTCCCCACTTCGTGGAATCCGGCCACCGACTGGAGCCGCCGCGACATGCAGAACACCACGCTGTTCACGTCGCTGGAACATACGTTCGCCAACGAGTGGAAACTGAAATTGAGCGCCAACCAGTTGCGCAGCAAACATGACAGCGTGCTCGGTTCGGCCAGCGGCGGCAATCCACGCCCCGACACAGGCGCAGGTACCTTTTTCTTCATGGGCAAATACAAGGGCGACCGCCGCCAGACCACCGTCAACGCCGACGCCAGCGGACCGTTTACGGCTTTTGGCCGCCAGCATGAAGCGATGTTCGGCTATTCCACCTCGACGGCAAAGCAGGATGGCCCCGTCTACGAATCGGTCTATCCGCCCCTCGATGGCAGCTATTTCGACTGGCGCGGCCAGTATGCGGAACCGGCCTTCAAGCGCCTGGGTAACGACAACGACCGTACGCGCCAGAGCGGCCTGTATGGCGCTGTGCGCCTGCATCCCGTCGATGCGCTGTCCGTCATCGTCGGCGCGCGCGTGAGCAACTACAAGCAGGAACAGGACCGCAGCTTCTTCGACCCCAAGACTGCGCGCATCACCTCGCGCATCGAGGAAAACAAGGTCATCACGCCATATGCGGGCGTCGTGTATGACCTCGACAAGACATATTCCGTGTTCGGCAGCTACACGAGCATCTTCGCGCCGCAGAGCAACCGCGACGTGAACCGCAACTTTCTGTCGCCCGTGCGCGGCAAGGGTTTTGAAGCGGGCGTGAAGGCAGAATATTTGGATGGCAAGGTCAATGCCAGCGCGTCCCTGTTCCAGATCCGTCAAAGCAATGTGGCCAGCTCTGTGGGCGAAGTCAACGGCGAAGAAGCGTATAAAGCCATCGACGGCGTCACCAGCCCCGGCGTGGAAATGGAAGTGACGGGCGAAGTGGCCAAGGATGTGAAGCTGAGCGCCGGCTACACCTACACCCACGTGCGCGACGCGGATGGCAAGGACGTGTTTTCCACCATGCTGCAAACGACGCAGCCTGCCCACCTGGTGCGCGTGCAAGGCACGTGGCGCCTGCCGGCCAGCCTGGACAAGGTCACCGTCGGTGGCGGCATCAACTGGCAAAGCAGCTACTACGGCAATATCTGGAATCCCGCCATCGAGGATTATTCACGCATCAAGCAGGGCAGCTACGCGCTGGTCAACCTGATGGCGCGCTACGAGATCAGCAAGAACGTCACGGCCAGCGTCAACGTGAACAACCTGCTGGACAAGAAGTACTTCACGGGACTGGGCCTGTTCCAGACGGGCTTCTACGGCGAACCGCGCAATGTGATGTTCACCGTGCGCACGAAGTTCTAACGCGAAGTTCTCACTATGCGCCGTACAGCGCCAGCGCCCAGGCTGGCGGGCGCAACTCCAGCGCCAACGGCAGGTAAGCGGGATCGAAGCGCGCCGCCAGCAGGTATACATTGGCGGCGCCCTTGGTCTCCCAATTCCCCGTAAAGCCCTTTTCACCGGCGGCCACGCGCTTGCGGTCGAAGGGCACGGCGCTCTTGGCGAATTCCTCGTGCGTCTTTCTGCCCTGCGCATACGGCGCCAGCCAGGCCAGCGCCTCGGCCAGGCGCCGCGCTTCCGGCGCGCCATACCAGTCGTCGCCATGCGCCTGCGCCATCAGGGCCGTCGCCAGCAGCGGCTCCAGGCTGTAGGTGGTGTAGTGCAGGGCATCGCGCTGCTCGAAGTCGAAGGGCACGCCGCCAGCGCCGATATTGCGCGGCACGTGCGCCAGGAAGCGCTCCTTCGCGCGCGCGATCAGCAAGGCGTCGCCCGTGACATACGCGGCGGCGGTGCCGATCTTGATGCGGTGACTATGCCAGTTGTTGCGCGCCGTGGACGGACCGCCCACCTTGATGGGATCGCTCAAATACCCTTGCGCCAGAGTGCGGCAAAACGCCTGCACCTGCTCGCGCTCGACGCCGCTCAAGCGCTCCTGTACCAGGTCAAAACCCATCAGCAGGCTGGCCAGCTCCGTCTCGTCGACGGGACTGAACGATGGCTTATAAGCGCCGCTCCAGGCCAGCAGCAACTGACGCGCTGCCTCGAAATGCGCCAGCTCGCCCGACAATCTCCAGGCCAGCGCCTGCAAGCGCGCCTGGCGCCAGTCTTCCTGCGCCTGCTGACTGGTCTCGCGCCCCCCTTCTCCCTTCAGCAAGCCGCCCGTGCGCACTTCGGCCATCAGGTGCACGGGCCGCGCCGCATCCTTGCGCGCCGCCTTGACTACCTGTTCGGCAATGGCAGGCGCCACCCGCACCTTGAGCGTGCGCACGCGCACGGCGGACGTCAGCGCAAACGGCAGCAAGCTATCACGCGGGTGCGGCGCGGCGCGCAAGCCAGCCAGGGGCAGCGCCAGCAGACCGGCCAGCAGGGTGCGCCGGCGCGTCAGGTGCGCGCTCAAAACCGCGTCTCCCGCGCCGCGCGCAAAAAGTTATCGAGGATGGGCGTGCAATCGAGCAGTTCGACGCCGCCCGCCGAATGGAATTCCGGGTGCCACTGCAAGCCCATGACAAAGCGCGCCCGCTGGTAGCGGATGGCTTCGACGATATTATCCCCTTGCGAATACGCTTCCACGGTGACGTCGCGTCCCAGGTCCTTGACCGACTGGTGGTGGATGGAATTGACGAGCGCCTCGCCCGCCTTCGGGAACATGCCGGCCAGCGACGAGCCTTTCGGGAAGACGATGCTGTGGCGGTGGCGGTCATACAGGTCGTTGACGTGCGAGGTGGCGCCTTCCACGTCCGAGGCGATGTCCTGGTACAGGGTGCCGCCAAAGCCCACGTTGATGAGTTGGCAACCGCGGCATATGCCCAGCACGGGCTTGCCCGCGTCGACGAATTCGTGCAGCAGTTCCAGTTCGTACAGGTCGCGCGCGCGGTCGCCGCTCCATTCCGGCCGCGTGGCCGCCTCGGAATAGGTCTGCGGCGAGACGTCGGCGCCGCCCTGCAACACCAGGCCGTCCAGGTGGCGCGCATAGTGGCGCAAGGTGATATTGCTCGGATGTAGCTGGCCACTGGTATTGACCGTCGGGATCATGAATACCAGTACGTCGCGCGACATGACCCACTGCGCGATCGACTCTTCCAGGTATTGCAGGTTCTTGCTGCGCAGGCCAGTAGCGCCAGGTTCGGGGTGGAAAATGCGCGCCGAGATGCCGATGCGCAGGGTGCGCCGCATGAAATCGCGGCTGGCCTTGTCGCGCATGGAGCGGTAGCGCGACGAGATCACCCGCCAGGCCAGCGCCAGCGGCGTGTCGTTATCCTTCAGGTAGCGCGGTGCAGCATCGCGCGCACGCTGGTCGTCGTCGGGCGCCCTGCCGACCCGGTCGGGCCGCGCTGGCGTTGCAGGATCGGTGGAAGGGGGATGCTGGGGATCTTTTTCGTCTGACATGGCAAGGCTGACTGAAAGCGGAGACGTTTTCAATATAAACCCCTGCCTCCCAAAGCACGATTCAATTTTGTAACAAAAGCACATGCGCGGCGCATCCGCGCAACACGCCGGCGGTAAAACTGCATACAGTCCGCATACAGTCCGTTTACACCGAAGGCCCCGCTTTTTAGAGAATCTTTACGCCCCCGCTGCTAATCTTGAACGTACCTCAACCACCGCTGCAAAGCCACCATGGAACCCCATTCACGCCTGCAAACGCATCAAGCGCATCAAGCACTGCCCCACCGCCATCCCCGCCTGCCCACTTTCCTCATGCATATCACGGTCGACAAGTCCTGCCTGGCCGAGCTGCGCCAGCTGGTCGTCAGGACCTGCGGCGGCATGCTGTCGTTCATGCGCGTCGAGGCGGTCGACCACGCCGAGCGCATGAAGGTATGGCTGTGCGTGACGGAGCCGGCCCTGCGCCTGACCATGGATGCCGTCATGCGCCTGCTGCCGGCGGCGGAATTTGGCCGCATCAGCCAGGGGAAATCGCTATGAACCAGTATGCCTGCGACCACGCGATGTCTTCAATGCGCATCACCGCGCACTTCCAGGGCATCTGGGTGCCGATGGTCACGCCGTTTCGCGACGGCGAACTCGATCTCGACGCGGCCCAGCAGCTGGCCTGCGAGCTGGCCGCCAGCGGCGTCGATGGCCTGGTGGTATGCGGCACCACGGGCGAAGCGGCCATGCTGAGCGCCGCGGAACACACCATGCTGCTCGATAGCGTGCTCGAAGCCATCGGTCCCCGCTTCCCCGTCGTGATGGGTATCGGTGGCAGCGATACGCGCAGCGTCGTCGCCACGGTGCAACGCTATCACGACCATCCGCTGGCCGGCCTGCTGATCTCGGCACCGTCCTATGTACGCCCTTCGCAGGACGGCATCGTGCGCCACTTCGAGGCCATCGCCGCCGCCACCGACCAGTCCATCGTGCTGTACAACGTGCCGGCACGCACGGGCGTCAATATCGAACCGCAGACGGCGGCGCTGCTGGCGCGCGACTCGCACTTCGTCGCCATCAAGGAAGCGGGTGGCAAGCTGCAGCAACTGGGCGAACTGCTGCTCGACACGCGCCTGGATGTGCTGTGCGGCGACGATGCGCTGCTGCTGGCCAGCCTGTCCATGGGCGGCCACGGCGCCATGTCGGCCGCCGCCCAAGTACGCCCCGACCTGTATGCGCAGCTGTACCACCTGGTCAAGCAGGGCCGCCACGGCGCCGCCGGCGCCTTGTTCAAGACCATGCTGCCCGTCATCCGACTGCTGTTTGCCGAACCCAATCCTGGCCCCGTGAAGGCGGCGCTGGCCATGCAGGGCAAGGTGCGCGACGAGCTGCGCCTGCCGATGACGCCGATGTCGTCCGCCGGTCGGGACAAGCTGGCCGAAGCACTGGAGCCATTGATGCAGCTGCCCGTATGGGCAGTCAGCGACAGGGACGCGCCGCGTGAAGGCTGTTTGCTGCAGCTGGTCTCCGCCTCCAACCTCATGCCAGCCGTGCGCCAAGATGATCATCGCCATCACGGATGAACGCGGGGGAATGGAGAAATCCATCCTGGCCGGGCGGCTGGCCGCCTCGCGCGCGCTGGCCGGACGCAAGGTATTGCTGCTCGATGCCGATCCGCGCCAGGGAGCCATGGCGCAGGCGAGGAACATGCACGACGGCGCCATGCATGGCAGCCCGACGCGGCCGCGCCTGATGGCGCGCGCCATCAGCGCCAAGGGTTTGCAGCCGGAGCTGGAACACCTGGTGAACTGCTACCACGACATCGTCATCGACAGCGAAGGCCGCGACTCCATGGCCAGCCGTTCGGCCCTGATCGCCGCGCGCGTGCTGGTGGTGCCGCTGGACGGCGTCGTAGACGGCGCCGCGCAGGCTGGCCTGGCGCGCCGCATCGCGCACGCGCGCAGCGTCAATCCGGACCTGCGCGTCCTGCTGGCAACAGACACGCAAGCGGCGCCGGCCCATGCCCTGGCCGCACAGATTCCGGCCGCCCGCGTGGTCAGCCTGGGACAGCTGTATTGCGCCGTTTTTAACCTGCCCACTTAGCTCTGCACGCAAAAAAGGCGGCGCATGCGCCGCCTCTCCTCTCAGTCAACTCAGTCAATTAAAACGTCTTGCTGACCGTCAGTTGCAGCGCCGTCTTGCCCATGAATTTACCGTTCACGGGCGACGCATAGGCCGACTTGTCCGCGTTCGTGCCGATCACGGCCAGCGCGCCCGTCACGACGCCGAAGTCGCGCGTGACGCCCACTTTCCAGTCCGTATAGCTCGATGCATCATTGTTCTTGACCTTCTGGTGGCCCGCATGCAGGTTGCCGGTCCAGCCGTTCGTCAGGTCGATATTCGCGCCGATGTCCAGGTAGCCGCTGTTCTTGCTGTTGACGATGCCAAACAAGTTGGAGACGGCATGCGAATACTTGATATAGGCGGGACCATACGACAGCTGGCCGTAGACTTCCTGCGTATCCGCGTCGGCCAGGCCGGCGATGTGCTTCAAGCCGTTGTCCGCATACACATATGCCAGCACGCCCACGTCATAGCCGATATCGGCCGTCAACTGGCCGCGCTTGCCCGCATACAGGTCCACTTCCACGTCGCCGCTGCCACCCGCATCCTTGGTCCACTTGATGGTGGAGGCCCAGGCGCCCACATACAGGCCGGTGGGATTGTTGACGTAGTCGACGCCGCCCTGCAGCGCGGGTTTCAAGCGCGTTTGCGAAATGCCGCGATAACGGTAGTCGGACACGCCGGCCACGTTGAAGCTGACTTCATTGTCGGGCTTGGCCTCTTCCGCGTGGGCCAGGCTGCCCGTAAAGGCGGTGGCGACGGCAAGTGCAAGTAGCATTTTATTCATGGTTTTTTCTTCTTCATGGGTGGTATGGGCCTTTGCCAACATGGCGCAGCTGGCCCGCCGCTGCAAAAATTTGGGTAAAGCGTCCCCCCGGCGCGCGCAGCGCCCGTTTTCCAACAGGGGATAACAGCCGTTTAGAGGGGCAGCAGCAAGCGGTAGCCGACGGCCGTTTCCGTCAGCAGGTACTGCGGCTGGGCCGGATCGGCTTCCAGCTTCTGGCGCAGATGGCCCATGTAGATGCGCAGGTAGTGGCCATTTTCGCTGTTCGACGGCCCCCAAACCTCGCGCAGCAGCTGCGGATTGGTGACCACCCTGCCCGCGTTCTTCACGAGCACCGAGAGCAAGCGAAATTCCGTCGGCGTCATGTGCACCAATTGCTTGTTGCGCGTCACCAGGCGGTCCTTCAGGTCGACCCGCACGTCGCCAAACTGCACCACGCCATCATCGCTGGCGGCGGGCTGGCGCTGGCGGCGCAGGGTGGCCCGTACGCGGGCCAGCAGCTCACCCACGCCGAACGGCTTGGTCAGGTAATCGTCGGCGCCCGCGTCCAGCGCGCGTATCTTGTCCTCTTCGTCGACCCGCGCCGACAGCACGATGATGGGCACGGCCGACCATTTGCGGATGTCGGCGATGAAGTCGATGCCATCTCCGTCAGGCAGGCCCAGGTCCAGCACGATCAGGTCGGGCCGGCGCGTGCCGGCATCGATCAGGCCCCGCTGCATGGTGGCGGACTCGAAAATCTGCCAGCCCTCGTCTTCCAGCGCGGCGCGCACGAAGCGGCGGATTTGCGGTTCATCCTCGACCAGCAAGGCGGTGGCGGAAGGTTCGTTCATGATGGTTTTCCTGTTTCATAGTCGTTGGCGTCATCGAGTTCGATCTCTGGCGGCGCAGGGGGCGTGCCCAGCGGCAGGCTGAACACGATGGCAGCGCCCTGTCCCGGCGTGTGCGGCTGCGCGTGGATGGTGCCGCCGTGGGCTTCGACGATGGCGCGGCAAATGGCCAGTCCCAGCCCGACGCCCGGCTTGTTCGATTCGCGCTCGCCGCGCGTGAATTTTTCAAAGATGGCTTCTTCGCGGCCGGGCGGCAGGCCCGGGCCATCGTCAAACACCCTCACCTGCAGGAACTGGCCGTGTACCCCGGCCGCGACCGTGATGGTGCTGCCGGGCGGCGTGTACTTGGCTGCGTTTTCCAGCAGGTTGCACAGCACGCGCTCGATCAGCACGGCGTCGTAGCGCACCAGCGGCAAATCCGGCGCCAGCTGCGTCTGCACGGCATGCTGCTGCAATTGCGGGCCGCTGGCGCGCAGCGCGCTGCCCACCACTTCTTCCAGCGCCTGCCATTGCAGGTTCAGGCGCACCTGCCCGCTTTCGATGCGCGCCATGTCCAGCAAGTTCGCCACCAAGGCGCTCATGCGCACGGTTTCGGACTGCAGCGAGCGCGCCATGTCCAGCTGCGAGGGCGACAACGCAGGCCTGGACAGGGCCAGCGATTCGGCCAGGCCCACCAGCGACGTCAATGGCGTGCGCAAGTCATGCGACAGGGCCGCCAGCAGCGAATTGCGCAGCCGTTCGGACTCCATCTGCAGCAACGCACCCTGGGCCACGTCGATGTAGTGCACGCGCTCGAGGGCGATGGCCGCCAGGGCGGCAAAGGTATCGAGGTGCTGGCGCTGTTCCGGCACCAGCAGCCAGCGCCCGCGGTCCGTGCCATCGAGTGGCAACAGCGCCAGCACGCCCCGCGTGCGCATCGGCGCGATCAGCGGCAGGTAGAAAATGGGCGAAGCCGGCAAGGTATCTGTTCCCGTCCCCGCCGCCTGCGCATGGTCGAAGGCCCACTGCGCGATGCCCACGTCCAGCGGCTCACCGCCGTTCGGGGTCTGCAGGCTGCCCTCGTCATCAGGCAACAGCAAGGTGGCGCGCGCGCGGAAAGCCCGCTCGATGGCGCTTTTCGTGATGTCGAAAATCTGCTCCGTCTGCAGCACGCCGGACAATTCACGCGAAAACTCGTACAGGGCACGGGCACGCGCTTCACGGTGCGAGGCAACGCGCGCCTGGAAGCGCAGGCCGGCCGTCAGGTGGCCCGTGATCAGGCCCACGGCCAGCATCACGCCAAAGGTAATCACATACTGGAAATCGCCCACGGCAAACGAGAAGCGCGGCGGCACGAAGATGAAATCGAAGCAGGCCACGCCTACCAGACTGGCCAGCGCCGCCGGCCCGCGTCCCAGGCGCACGGCCACCAGGACCACCGTCAGCAGCGACAGCATGGCGATATTGGCCAGGTCCAGATAGGGTTGCAAGGGGACCGAGGCGAGGGCCGTGCCCAGGCTGGCGCCAGCGGCCAACAGGTAACGCCAATGGCGCGATGGCCGGCGCGGTGCCTCAGCGTCTTCGCCAGTCGCGCGCCGGGGTGTCGCATCGGCAGCTGGCAAGCCGACCTCGATCAGGTCGATATCGGGCGCCAGACTGGCCATGCGCACGGCGGGCGGCGCATGCCACAGGCGCGCCAATGCGCCAGCGCGGCCACGGCCCACGATGACTTTCGAGATATTCGCGCTGCGCGCATACTCGACCACGGCGCCGGCGATGTCGGCGGACGGCACAATGGCCGTGCGTGCGCCCAGGTCCTGCGCCAGTTTCAGCGTTTTCAGGATGCGTTCGCGCTCGCGCGCCGGCAGGCGCTGCAGGCGCGGCGTTTCCACATACAGCGCGTGCCATTCGGCGTTCAGCTGGCTGGCCAGGCGCGCCGTGCTGCGGATCACGTGCTCGCCACCTGCGTACGGTCCCACGCAGGCGAGCAGCGCTGCGCCCGTCTTCCACACGGGATTGATGGATTTCTCGACGCGGTAAGCCTGCACGTCGTCCTGCACCCGGTCCGCCGTGCGGCGCAAGGCCAGTTCGCGCAGGGCGATCAGGTTACCCTTGCGGAAAAAATGCTGGGATGCCCGCTCGGCCTGCTGCGGTTGGTATACCTTGCCTTGCTTCAGGCGGCGCAACAGTTCATCGGCCGGAATATCGACCAGCACCACTTCATCGGCGCGGTCGAATACCGTGTCGGGCAGGGTTTCGGCCACGCGCACGCCGGTGATCCCGCCCACCACGTCGTTCAGGCTTTCCAGGTGCTGCACATTCACGGTCGACAGCACGTCGATGCCGGCCGCCAGCAATTCCTCGACATCCTGCCAGCGCTTCGGATGGCGCGAACCGGCCACGTTCGAATGGGCCAGTTCATCCATCAGTATCAGCGGCGGCGCGCGCCGCAGCGCTTCGTCCAGGTCGAACTCGAACAGGGTCTTGCCCCGGTATTCGATGGCCTTCAGGGGGAGCAGCGGCAAACCCTCAAGTTGGGCGGCCGTATCCTGGCGCCCATGCGTCTCCACCACGCCCACCAGCAAGTCCTGGCCATCGGCCAGCAGTTTGCGGGCGGCCGCCAGCATCGCATAGGTCTTGCCGACGCCGGCCGAAGCGCCGAAGTAAATGCGCAGCCGGCCGCGCGCGGCTTTCTTTTCCTGCGCCTGTACTTGCGCCAGCAGGGCATCAGGGTCGGGGCGTTGGCTGTCGTTGGGGAGCATGGGCATCTTTTAATTGTCGATTAGCCCAAGAACAAGGGCTGGGGTCAGACCCGACGGGTCTGACCCCGATATCATCTTACTTCGCGGCCGCATCGAGCGCCAGATTCAGTTCCAGCACATTCACCCGTGGTTCGCCGAAAAAGCCGATATACGCGGTCTTCTGCACCTTGGCGATGGCGTTTTCCACCTGCGCCAGCGGCACTGCGCGCACGCGGGCGACGCGCGGCGCCTGATACAAGGCTGCCGCCAGGCTGATTTCCGGGTCCAGGCCACTGCTCGACGCCGTCACCAGGTCAACGGGAATGGCGCGCGTATTGCCGGGGTCAGCTTCCTTCAGGGCGGCGATGCGCGCCTTGACGGCGTCCACCAGGGCCGGATTGGTCGGTCCCTGGTTCGAGCCGCCCGAACCGGCGCCGTTATTCGCCATCGGCGCGGTGGCCGATGGCCGGCCCCAGAAATACTTGGGCGAGGTAAAGGACTGGCCGATCAGGGTGGACCCGACAGGCTTGCCACCACGCTCGACGATGCTGCCGTTGACTTCATCGTTGAAGGCCAGCTGCCCGATGCCGGCCGTGGCAAACGGATAGACGACACCGCAGATCACGGTCAGCGCGGCAAACAGGACCAGGGCGGGACGTACGATAGTGCTCATGATGGTTCCTTTAGACTAAATTGAGTGCGGACAGCAGCATGTCGATCAGCTTGATCCCGATGAAGGGCAGGATGATGCCGCCCAGGCCGTAGATCAGCAGATTGCGGCGCAACAGGCTGGCCGCGCCGATGGCCCGGTATTGCACGCCCTTCAGGGCCAGCGGGATCAGCACGACGATGATCAAGGCATTGAAGATCACGGCCGACATGATGGCCGATGCCGGGCTGGCCAGGTGCATGATGTCGAGCGCCTTCAGTTGCGGATAGGTGCCCACGAAGGCGGCCGGGATGATGGCGAAGTACTTGGCGATGTCGTTCGAAATCGAGAACGTCGTCAGCGAACCGCGCGTCATCAGCATCTGCTTGCCGATTTCAACGATTTCCAGCAGCTTGGTCGGGTTCGAGTCCAGGTCGACCATATTGCCCGCCTCTTTTGCCGCCTGCGTGCCCGAGTTCATGGCCACGGCCACGTCGGCCTGCGCCAGCGCGGGGGCATCATTGGTGCCGTCGCCCGTCATGGCCACCAGGCGGCCTTCGGACTGGTAGCTGCGAATCAGCTTGAGCTTGTCTTCCGGCGTCGCTTCGGCAAGAAAATCGTCCACGCCCGCCTCGGCGGCGATGGCCGCAGCCGTCAGCTTGTTGTCACCCGTGATCATGACGGTCTTGATGCCCATGCGGCGCAATTCCGCAAAACGCTCCTTGATGCCGCCCTTGACGATATCCTTCAGTTCCACGACACCCATGACGCGGCCGTCGTCGACCACCACCAGCGGCGTACTGCCACGGCGCGCAATATCGTCGACGGCGCGCGACACCTCGACCGGATACGGCTGGCCCAGCGCTTCCACATACTTTTTCATGGAATCGGCCGCACCCTTGCGCAGCTGGCGCACTTGCTGTTCGCCCGGAATATCCACGCCGCTCATGCGCGTTTGCGCCGTGAAGGGCACGAAGGTGGCGTGCAGGCTGACCATCTCGCGTTCGCGGATATTGAACTTCTGCTTGGCCAGCACAACGATGCTGCGCCCTTCCGGCGTTTCATCGGCCAGCGAGGCCAGTTGCGCCGCGTCGGCCAGCTGCTGCTCCGTCACGCCGGGAGCCGGCACGAAACTTGACGCCTGGCGGTTGCCCAGGGTGATGGTGCCCGTTTTATCGAGCAGCAGCACGTCCACGTCGCCCGCCGCTTCCACGGCACGGCCCGAGGTGGCGATCACATTGGCTTGCATCATGCGGCTCATGCCGGCCACGCCGATGGCCGACAGCAGGCCGCCGATGGTCGTCGGAATCAGACACACCAGCAGCGCGATCAGCACGGTGATCGTCACCGGCGTGCCACTGCCGGCCGCCGCCACGGAAAACAGCGAATACGGCAGCAAGGTCACGGTGACGATCAGGAAGACGATGGACAGGGCCACCAGCAGGATCGTCAGGGCGATCTCATTCGGCGTCTTCTGGCGCTTGGCGCCTTCGACCATGGCGATCATGCGGTCGATGAAGGCTTCACCGGGGTTGACGGAAACGCGCACCAGCAACCAGTCCGACAGCACGCGGGTGCCGCCCGTCACGGCGGAGAAGTCGCCGCCCGATTCGCGGATGACGGGCGCCGATTCGCCCGTGATGGCGCTCTCGTCGACGGAGGCCACGCCGGCCGTCACTTCGCCATCGGCAGGAATGACGTCACCCGCCTCGACCAGCACCGTCATGCCCTTGCGCAGGTCGGTCGCCGGCGTGGGCAGCCAGGAGGTGCCGTACTTCGGCGTTTGCATTTTCTTTGCCATCACCGTCTGCTTCAGGGCGCGCAGGGAGGCCGCCTGGGCCTTGCTGCGCCCTTCGGCCAGCGCTTCGGCGAAGTTCGCAAACAGCACGGTAAACCACAGCCACACGGCGACGGACAGGATGAAGCCAAACGGCGCCTCGCCCTGGCCATTGAGCGCCTGGATGGCCAGCAAGGTCGTGATGATGCTGCCGACATAGACGACGAACATCACGGGGCTGCGCCACTGCGTGCGGGGGTCGAGTTTTTTGAACGCATCGACGATGGCAGGGCCAATCAATGCGGAATCGAACAAGGTCAGGCTTGTGCGTGACATGGTAGCCTCTTATTTTGTAAAAAGTTGCAGGTGTTCGACGATCGGGCCCAGGGCCAGCGCGGGAACGTAATTGAGCACGCCGACCAGCACCACCACGCCGATCAGCAAGCCGATGAACATGGGGCCGTGCGTGGGCATGGTGCCGGCATTGGCCGACAGGCGCTGCTTGGCCGCCAGCGAACCGGCCACTGCCAGCACGGGCACGATCACGCCGAAACGGCCGAACCACATGGCGATCGCCAGCATCACGTTGTAGAACGGCGTGTTGGCGGACAGCCCGGCAAACGCGCTGCCGTTGTTGTTGGCCGCCGACGTGAAGGCGTACAAGATCTCCGAGAAGCCATGCGCGCCGGGATTGGCCACGCCGATCTTGCCCGGTTCGACCATCACGGCGATCGCCGTGCCCGTCAATACCAGGGCTGGCGTGACCAGGATGGCCAGCGACACCATCTTCATTTCATAGGCCTGGATTTTCTTGCCCAGGTATTCAGGCGTGCGCCCTATCATCAGGCCGGCGATGAAGACAGCCAGGATGGCAAACATCAGCATGCCGTACAGGCCCGTGCCCACGCCGCCGAAAATCACTTCGCCGAATTGCATCAGCAGCAGCGGCACCATGCCGCCCAGGGGCATATAGGAATCGTGCATGGAATTGACGGCGCCGCACGATGCCGCCGTCGTCACCGCCGCGAACAGAGTCGATGAGCTGATGCCGAAGCGCGTTTCCTTGCCTTCCATATTGCCGCCCGATTGCAGGCTGCTGGCCTGCTGATCCACGCCCAGGGCTTGCAAGGCAGGATTGGCTTGCTGCTCGGCGCTCATCACGCCGGCCGTCATGACGACAAAGATCAGGGTCATCGCGGCCAGCACGGCCCAGCCCTGGCGCATGTCGCCCACCATGCTGCCGAACGTGAAGCACAAGCCGGCGGGAATGATGAAAATGGCCAGCATCTGCAGGAAGTTCGACAGCACCGTGGGATTTTCGTACGGATGCGCGGAATTGGCATTGAAGAAGCCGCCGCCATTCGTTCCCAGCAGCTTGATCGATTCCTGCGACGCGACGGGGCCCATGGCGATCGTCTGCGTGGTCGCCACTTGCGCTTCCATTACGGGTTTACCGGCGGCGTCCAGCACAGGCCGGCCGTCGGCCGTCATTTTCGGCGTTTCATACGCCACGTGGTCGAGCAGCGTCACTTCCTTGTAGGCGGAAAAATTCTGGATCATGCCTTCGCCCATGAAGACGACGGACAGGGCCAAGGACAGCGGCAGCAGGATGTACAGGGTCGAGCGCACCAGGTCGACCCAGAAGTTGCCGATCGATTTACCCGAGCGCGAGGCGAAGCCGCGCACCAGCGCGAAGATCACGGCGATGCCGGTGGCCGCCGAAAAGAAATTCTGGCATGCCATGCCCAGCATCTGGGTCAGGTAGCTCATGGTCTGCTCGCCGCCGTAGCCCTGCCAGTTGGTATTGGCGACGAAGCTGACGGTGGTATTGAACGAGGAATCGGGGCTGACGGCGCCCAGTCCCTGTGGATTGAGGGGCAAGAAGCCCTGCAGGCGCTGCAGGCCGTACACAAAGACGGCGCCCACGGTATTGAAGACGATCAGGGCGATGGCGTAGCTTTTCCAGCCCATGGCCTTGTCGGCAGGAAGGCCGGACCAGCGGTACAGCAGGTTTTCCAGCTTTTGCAGCCAGCCCAGGCCGCGCACGGGGCCATCGCCAGCCACCTTGGCCATGTACAGGCCCAGCGGATAGCCGGCGACCAGCAGTACGGCCAGGAAGGCCACCAGCAGTAATATCGATTGCGTCGTCATCACAGTTCCTCCGCCTTCAACAGCGCCACCAGCAGGTACACGAGCAGGCCAGCCGAGACCACGGCGCCCAGCACATAAAACGCGTTCATTTGACGCTCCCTAATTTGTCGCAGGCGACGGCAAAGCCGACCACCACGACGAAAAAAACGGCAATCAAGCCGAGATACACGATATCCATTCCCACCCTCATTCAGGTTTGTTTTGATAGTGAGCAGATTAGCCAAAAGGGTCTAAAAAATTCGTAAAGACTGGGGAAGCAGCTGTAAACAAGATGTAAAAACAGGGGCTTTACCGCATAAAATCGTCCACAATTGGCGCAAAACCACGCGCGCAGCGCACTGTTGTTGCCCTGGAGTAGCGCTATTGCTCGCTGGACAAGATAGAATGCGCGAGCGTCCGCACAAGGACGCCATGCCTGCCGCACTGCCCTCTCCCAGTGACGCTGGACGGGATATACTGTATATTCATACAGTTATCGCCGCCGTTGTCACTGCGCCCTGCAGTGCCATGGCCTGGCGTTCCAACCACTGTCTTTACTTAGCTTGAACACGTATGGCCACTAAAAAACCAGCATCCGACTACAGCGAATCATCCATCCGTGTCCTGAAAGGACTGGAACCCGTCAAGCAGCGCCCGGGGATGTACACCCGCACTGAAAATCCGCTGCACATCATTCAGGAAGTGATCGACAATGCCTCCGACGAGGCGCTGGGCGGTCATTGCACGCATATCGCCGTCACGCAAAATACGGATGGCAGCATCACCGTCGAAGACAACGGTCGCGGCATTCCCGTCGGCCTGCATCCGGAAGAAGGCGTGCCGACGGTGGAAATCGTGTTTACACGGCTGCATGCGGGCGGCAAGTTCGACAAGGGTTCGGGCGGCGCCTACGCGTTCTCGGGCGGCTTGCACGGTGTCGGCGTGTCCGTCACCAATGCGCTGTCGACGCGCCTGGAAATCACCGTCTGGCGCAAGGAGAACGACGGCAACGGCTTGCACCACATGGTGTTTGCGAATGGCGACGTGATCGAGCCCCTGAGTTCCCGCCCTGCTCCGCGCGACGGCAAGAAGTCGGGCACGCGCGTCACCGCATGGCCCGATGCGAAGTATTTTGATTCGCCGAATATCTCGCAAACCGAGCTGCAGCGCCTGCTGCGCTCGAAAGCCGTGCTGCTGCCCGGCGTGACCGTCACCCTGACCAACGCCAAGACAGGCAATACACAGACCTGGCAGTACGCTGAAGGCTTGCGCGGCTACCTGACCGAATCGCTGGCGCAGGTATCGAATGGCGAAACCCTGATTCCCCTGTTCGAAGGCGCGCAATACGCGGGCCCGGACTCAGAAGGATTTGCCGAAGGCGAAGGTGCGGCCTGGGTGGTGGCATGGACGGAAGAAGGTGCCATCGTGCGCGAATCGTATGTCAACCTGATTCCCACCTCGAATGGCGGCACGCACGAATCGGGCTTGCGCGACGGCCTGTTCGGCGCCGTGAAAAACTTCGTCGAGATGCATTCGCTGCTGCCAAAAGGCGTGAAACTGCTGCCGGAAGATGTCTTTGCGCGCGCCTCGTTCGTGCTGTCGGCCAAGGTGCTGGACCCGCAATTCCAGGGCCAGATCAAGGAGCGCCTGAATTCGCGCGACGCCGTGCGCCTGGTCTCGACCTTCACCAAGCCGCCGCTGGAACTATGGCTGAACCAGCACGTCGACTACGGCAAGAAGCTGGCCGATCTCGTGATCAAGCAGGCGCAGTCGCGCCAGCGTTCGCTGCAAAAAGTGGAAAAGAAAAAATCCTCGGGCGTCGCCGTCCTTCCCGGCAAGCTGACGGACTGCGAATCGTCGGACATCACGCGCAATGAACTGTTCCTCGTCGAAGGCGACTCGGCGGGCGGCTCGGCCAAGATGGGCCGCGACAAGGAATTCCAGGCCATCCTGCCCCTGCGCGGCAAGGTCCTGAACTCGTGGGAGACGGACCGCGACCGCCTGTTCGCCAATAACGAGATCCACGACATCGCGGTGGCCATCGGCGTCGATCCGCACAGCGTGGGCGACTCGCCCGACCTGTCCGGCCTGCGCTACGGCAAGATCTGCATCCTGTCGGATGCGGACGTGGACGGCTCGCACATCCAGGTACTGCTGCTGACACTGTTCTTCAAGCATTTCCCGGCCCTGATCAACAAGGGGCACATCTGCATCGCCCGTCCGCCGCTGTACCGCGTGGACGCGCCGGCGCGCGGCAAGAAGCCGATGCAGAAAATCTACGCGCTCGACGACGGTGAACTGGTCGCCATCGAAGACAAGCTGCGCAAGGAAGGCGTGAAACAGGGTGCCTGGTCGATCTCCCGCTTCAAGGGTCTGGGCGAGATGAACGCAGAACAGCTGTGGGAAACGACGATGAACCCGGACACGCGCCGTTTGCTGCCCGTGACCCTGGGCGAAATCGACCACATGACATGCGCCGCCCGCTTCAACATGTTGATGGGCAAAGGCGAAGCGGCAGGACGCCGCGCCTGGATCGAGGAACACGGCAATGAGGCGGAGGCGGATATCTGATGATCATCGGTATCGACCTGGGCACCACCAACAGCCTGGTCGCCATCTGGCGCGACGGCAAGGCTTGCATCATCCCGAATGCGCTGGGCGAGCACCTGACGCCATCGTGCGTGAGCATCGACGACGACGGCAGCGTGCTGGTGGGCCGCGCCGCGCGCGAGCGCCTGCAGACGCACCCGCAGCTGACGGCCGCCGTCTTCAAGCGCTACATGGGCAGTGAAAAGAAGATCACCCTCGGCACGCAGCAATTCCGTCCGGAAGAGTTGTCGTCGATGGTGCTGCGCGCGCTGAAGGAAGATGCCGAAGCCTTCCTGGGCCATAAGGTCGAGGAAGCCATCATCACCGTACCCGCGTATTTCAGCGATGCGCAGCGCAAGGCCACGCGCATCGCGGGCCAGCTGGCCGGCTTGCGCGTGGAGCGGCTGCTGAACGAGCCGACGGCCGCTGCGCTGGCCTACGGTATCCGCGACAAGGAACAGGAAAGCAAATTCCTGGTCTTCGACCTGGGCGGCGGCACCTTCGACGTGTCGATCCTGGAGCTGTTCGACGGCGTCATGGAAGTGCGCGCCTCGGCCGGCGATAATTTCCTGGGGGGCGAAGACTTCGTCACCGTGCTGGTCGACGCCTTTTTGGAAGGCAGCGGCCTGCGCGATGCGGCCGGCAGCCGCCTGTTCGACCCGCGCCAGC
This sequence comes from Janthinobacterium breve, assembly GCF_051380895.1. Taxonomy (NCBI): domain Bacteria; kingdom Pseudomonadati; phylum Pseudomonadota; class Betaproteobacteria; order Burkholderiales; family Oxalobacteraceae; genus Janthinobacterium; species Janthinobacterium breve. The sequence continues at coordinate 81,692 of NZ_JBNYXY010000001.1, forward strand.
AGCAACTGCTGCGCGATGAAGCCGAGCGGGTCAAGCGCTTGCTGTCGGAGCAGCCATCCGTGCGCATGGCCACGCGCTACCAGGACAAGGAATACAGCTGGGAGATCAGCGAAGACAGACTGGCGCAGTTGTGCGAACCGCTGCTGGCACGCTTGCGCCTGCCCGTGGAACGGGCGCTGCGCGACGCCACCATCCGCGCTGCGGAACTCAATGAAGTGGTGCTGGCAGGCGGCGCCACGCGCATGCCACTGGTGCGTAAACTTGTCTCGCGCATGTTCGGCCGCTTTCCCGCCATCCACCTGGACCCGGACGAAGCCGTGGCGCTGGGCGCCGCCGTGCAGGCGGGCCTCAAGATGCGCGATGCTGCCCTGGACGAAGTGGTCATGACGGACGTGGCACCGTATTCGCTGGGCATTTCGATTTCGCGCCAGGTCGGCGCGAACCAGTATGAAGGCGGGCATTACCTGCCCATCATCGAGCGCAACTCCGTGGTGCCCGTCTCGCGCACGGAAAACATCACCACCATCCACGACAACCAGAAGGAAATCAACATGGCAATCTTCCAGGGCGAGTCGCGCCTGGTGGCTGACAACGTCTTCCTCGGCAAGATCAGCTTCCCGATTCCCGCGAAAAAAGCGGGCGAGATCGGCATCGACGTGCGCTTCACCTACGACGTCAGCGGCGTGCTGGAAGCGGAAGTGACGGTGCTGGCCACGCAGGAACGCCACAAGATGATCATCAGCGACAACGCGGGCGTGATGACGCCGGAGCAGATCGAGCAGCGCTTTGCAGAATTGGCCGACCTGAAGATCCACCCGCGCGAGCAGATGGAAAACCGCACCCTCGTCACGCGCGCCGACCGGCTGTACGAACAGTCGCTGGGTGACGTGCGCCAGTACCTGGCAGCGCACACGGCCAACTTCCAGGCCGCGCTGGAAACGCAGGACCCGAACACCATCCGGCAAGCGCGTACGGCGTTTGCGGAGGTGCTCAATGAAATAGAAAGTGACAGTTTCCTGTGACGGATAGCGAGACGCTGGATATCTGGCAAGTCCTGGGCATCGCCGAGACGCGCGATGAACGGGACATCAAGCGCGCCTATGCGCGCCAGTTAAAACTGAACCGTCCTGAAGACGGTGCGGCCGCCTTCCAGCGCCTACGCGATGCCTATGAGTATGCGCTGCGCATCGCCGCGCACAGCCAGGAACAGCAGGCGCCTGAAGCATCCACCCCCCCGGCCACAGCGCCCGCGCCAGCCCAGCTGGCAGCTGGCAAGATCGACTTTGGCAAAACACCGCCAGCGGCATCGCCTGCCATGACAGCCGATCCCCGGAAAGAAGCACAGACTCTGTGGCGGGAATGGCTGGCCTCCGGCAACGGCATCAAGCTGTCGACGCTGGAAAAGCGCGAAGCGATGACCCACCTCGCCGTACGCGAGGAATTTGAACTCCTGGCCCTGCACTACTGCGCCACGGCCGCGTGTCATGACGCCACCCGTGGCCGCTTTATCGAGCACTACCAGTGGGACCAGCGGCTGCCGCAATTGCGCAAAATGGATGCGGAAGCGGCACGCGGCCTGGTCGGGCGTCACAATGCGACGGCTTCGCTGGCCTATTTGCGCAGCAGCGGAGAGTACGACGCATGCCTCGATCTGCTGATGGCCGCACCGCCGGCATCCGCATTCTGTCTGCACGATGTGCGATTGACGCGGACCCTGCTGGCACTCATCGAGGGCATACGCGCGCATCATGGCGACCTGCTGGCCTACAAGATCGATCCCGCGTCGATCGCCTGGTGGGAGCGCAAGGCGCGCGCCAAAAAATACTTCGGGGGTACCGCCATACGTTCCGCAGTGACCGGCCTCGCCATCTACGGGCTCGCGCTGTTCATGCATGAGCACTGGGGTTTCTTCGGTATCGACTCCTTTTATGCGATTTTCTTCGTGCTGTCACAGCTGCTATCCTTCTCGGCCTACGCCGCATACGCCTTTTACCGCCCTGCCGCGCTGATTGAGCGGATGGCGCAATTCAGGCAGCAGCACTTCGGCGTCCATCTGCAGTACCGGCATCGGCACCTGTGGCAATTCGGCTGGGTGTATGCCTATGCCGGGCTGTCGCTGCTGCTGTTTATCAACCATCCATCGCCGATGCTGGTCTCCGGCGCCACGCTCCTGCTTGCCGTCTGCGCGCTAGTGGCCGTATTTGCTTCCTCGGCGCACTTCAAGCTGCGCGCCTATCTGCTCTTGCTGCCGATTGCCTCGCTGCTGGCCTGGATGATGCGGGAAACCGCCTTCGACGCCTTTCCTGCCGGCGCCTGTTTTGCTTTCAGCCTGTGCCTGCTGATACTGCTGGCGCGCAGCGGCGCGCAACTGTATCAGGCCCTGGGCTTGCCAAAGGCGTGGCACCACCGCTTGCGCATCACCTGGCTGCTGGGTGGCACATTGCTGTTTTTTGTCACGGCGGCGGGCGTGCTGCCGGCCGGGCTGGCCCCGGTGCTGGCCTGGCTGTGGTGCCTGGCCGGTGTGCCGCTGTACGCATTCACGATGCCCAATATTTCCCGCCACCTAGTATGGCCAGCCCTGCTGCTGGTCAAGATCTTGCTGGTATCGAGTACCTCCTTTTTTGCCAATTTGCCCGATGCCCGCCTGATACTGCCGGAAGCCCTGCTGCCACTCATCGCCATGCTAATCCTGGCCAATCTGTTCTATGAAAACCAGCAAGAAAACGTCCATGCCTGAACGCCCCCCCATGCCCAAGCAAGCCACTTCACCCGACCTGTCCCGAAACGGGAGCGACGTCTGATGGACGGCAGCATGCATGGTGCTGAACGCAGCCTGTGGGACATCCTCGGCACGGCGCCGACGGGCGACGAGCGCGCCATCAAGCGCGCCTACGCGAAACGCCTGAAAGTGACACGGCCGGAAGACGACCAGGCCGCCTTCCAGGAACTGCGCGACGCCTATGAGTATGCGCTGCGCCATGCACCGCGCTTTGCCGCGGAGCTGGCGGAGATGCACGCCACGCCAGCGACTGAACTGGCGGAGCCGGGTCCGGCGGATCCGCCTCCGGTGCTCGTTTCCCGCTTGAAGTCAGACGCCGGCCTGGCGGCACCGGTGCCAGAGCCAGTACCTGTGCAAGAGCCGGCAGCCGAACTGTGGGGCGTCATCGCCGACGCGGCGCAGGAAACACACGCGGCGCAGGAAGCGCCAGCGGAGCTGTGGGGCGTCCCCGACGAACCAACGCAGGAACGCACGCAGCCATCGGAATTATGGGGCGTGGTCGCCATCGATCCCGTACAGGAAGGCGCCAGCCTGTGGCAGGCATTCCTGGAGCAGTCGCGGCGCCGCAACGCGGCCGCCCTGCTGGCCGGCTTCCTCGAACGCGAAGAATTGTTGAACCTCGACGTGCGCGAGGAATTCGAGCTGTGCGCGCTGCGCTATTGCGCCAGCGCCGGTTATGACCTGGCGCTGCGCCAGGCCCTGTTCGAGCAGCTGGGCTGGGACCATGACTTTTCCTATCTGGCGCGCAGCCATGCGGATCTGGTGCGCGGCGCCGTGCAGCGCTACCGGGCGGACCGCTCGTTCGCCCATTTCAGCGACAACCGCGACAGCTATCCCGGCCTGGACTGCATCATGTCGCAACAGCCGCCATCGGCCTACGCGCGCCAGCTGTTCGACCAAAAATTCACGCTCCAGCTGCGCGAGCTGCTGCACGCGATACGCTGGCAGCACAGTGAGATGCTGGCCTACAAGCTCGATGCCGACCTGTTCGAGCAATGGGAACACGCCGTCCATGCCAAGCGCTACTTCAAGCAGACGGCACTCGCTTCGTGCGGCCTGGGCTTCGTGCTGCACTTCATGCTCTCGGGCGTGCTCGATGCGGCGGGCTTCACGCTCGGCGACACGGCTGCCTATGCCAGCCTGCTGGGCTTCCAGGCGCTCGCCTTTGCCCTGCTGGCCATGCATGCCTTGCGCTGGCCCGCGCCGCTGTTCGCGCGGCTCGACACGCTGCAGGAAGCGCTGCAGGAACGCCTGCCCGTGCTGTGGGAGCGGCCCGGCTTGCGGCAACTGGGCTGGATCGTGCCCTACCTGCTGCTGACACTGCTGCTCTTCCTGCCCGAACGCAGCGACACCATGCGTCTCGTTACCTCGGCCGGTTTGTGCACATCGGCCCTGCTCGCGTATGCGATGAACCGCCAGCTGCTGCATGGCATGCTGCTGCTCCTGTCCCTGGGACTGTCGCTGTTCGCTGCCATGTTCATGAGCGGCAAAGGCCAGTCGGCGCTGGCCATCGGCGAGGCCATGCCATTAATGTTTTGCCTGGCGGCTCTGGCCCTGCGCAGCGCCACCGGCCTGTATGGCGATTGCGGCTGGCCAGAGGCGCTCTTGCCCCGCCTGCGCGCGGCATGGCTGATCGGTTGTGCGGGCTTGCTGTCGCTACTGTATGTGCAGCAGTTGCCGGCCCCCCTCGTCGGCGCCATGCTGTTTGCCTGGTCGTGCGCCGGTTTGCTGTTTTCCCCCACCGATTTCCGCTGGAAGACGATCTGGCCACTGGTGCTGGTCCCATCCATCGGCATTTTTTTGCTGGCCGGTCAGGCTCCTTCCATCCGCGCCATGCCTATGATGCATAACAGCGTCGAACTGGCCGTGGCCGTGCTGTATCTCACCTTGCGCTACATGTATCTGACGTACGGCAAGTCCTTTTCCAAATCCAGGCTGTCATAATCAGCTCCACGAATTCAACCGCAACCACTCAACACCGAAACAAGCGCCATGTCCACACAAACCAATTTATTTGACGATGCCCAACCTGAGCCGATCGAGCCGGATGAACCGGTATTCGACGGCGAAGCGCTGACCCTCTCTACCTTCGCCGAGCGCGCCTATCTCGATTACGCCATCTCCGTGGTCAAGGGCCGCGCCCTGCCCGACGTCTGCGATGGCCAGAAACCCGTGCAGCGCCGCATCCTGTATGCGATGAATGAGCTGGGATTGAATTCCACTGCCAAGCCGCGCAAATCGGCGGCCGTGGTCGGCGACGTGCTGGGCAAGCTGCATCCGCACGGCGACCAGTCCGTGTATGACGCGCTGGTGCGCATGGCGCAGGATTTCTCGCTGCGCTATCCGCTGATCGATGGCCAGGGCAACTTCGGTTCGCGCGATGGCGATGGCGCCGCGGCGATGCGCTACACGGAAGCACGTTTGACGCCGATCGCCAAGCTGCTGATGGATGAAATCGGCATGGGCACGGTGGACTTCCAGCCCAACTACGACGGCTCGACGGAAGAACCGAAGCTGCTGCCAGCGCGCCTGCCGATGGTGCTGCTGAATGGCGCCTCCGGCATCGCCGTCGGCCTGGCCACGGAAATCCCGTCGCACAACCTGGCGGAAGTGGCAAAAGCAGCAGTGGCCATGATCCGCGATCCGAAGATGACGCACGCCGAGCTGATGGCCATCATTCCAGGCCCCGACTTCCCCGGCGGCGGCCAGATCATCACGCCGCCCTCGCAGATCCAGGACATGTATGCGAGCGGCCGTGGCAGCATGAAAGTGCGCGCGCGCTGGAAGATCGAAGAGCTTGCGCGCGGCCAGTGGCAAGCCGTCGTGACCGAACTTCCGCCCGGTACCTCGTCGCAAAAGGTGCTGGAAGAAATCGAAGAACTGACCAATCCGAAGATCAAGCTGGGCAAGAAGGCGCTGTCGCCGGACCAGGTGGCCCTGAAAGCGCTGATCCTCAATTCGCTCGACACCATCCGCGATGAATCGGGCCGCGCCGCGCCCGTGCGCCTGGTGTTCGAGCCGAAGTCGAAGAACCAGGATCAGACGGAATTCATGCTGATGCTGCTGGCGCACACCTCGCTGGAATCGTCGACCTCGATCAACCTGGTGATGATAGGCGGCGATGGACGCCCGCGCCAGAAAGGGCTGGGCGACATCCTGCGCGAGTGGATCGACTTCCGCTTCGAAACCGTCACGCGCCGCACCGGCTACAAACTGGGCAAGGTCAAGGACCGCATCCATATCCTGGAAGGACGCGAAGCGATCCTGCTCAATATCGACAAGGTGATCCAGATCATCCGCAATTCGGATGAGCCGAAAAGCGCCCTGATCGAGGCGTTCAAACTGTCCGAACGCCAGGCCGACGACATCCTGGAAATCCGCTTGCGCCAGCTGGCGCGTTTGGAAACGATCAAGATCCAGCAGGAACTGGCCGAGCTGCGCAAGGAAGAAAAGTCGCTGCAAGACCTGCTCGACAACCCGGGTTCGATGAAGCGCGCCATCATCCGCGAAATCGAAGCGGACGCCAAGCAGTTCGGCGATGCGCGCCGTACCCTGATCGAGGAAGCGCAAAAAGCCGTGGCCGAACAAAAAGTGGTCGATGAACCGGTCACCGTCATCATTTCGGAAAAAGGCTGGGTGCGCGCACGCACCGGTATCGGCCATGATGCGGCGCAGTTCACCTTCAAGGCGGGCGATACGCTGCATGGCGCCTTCGAGTGCCGCACGGTCGATACCCTGCTGGGCTTTGGCAACAACGGCAAGATCTATTCCGTGCCGGTATCCGCCCTGCCCAACGCGCGTGGCGACGGCGTGCCGATCACGACCTTGTGCGACCTGAGCGGCGGCACGCCCGGCAACGCCGTACGCATCCTCCACTACTTTGCGGGCAATGGCGCCACCAACTTGCTGCTGGCGTCGAGCGCCGGCTACGGCTTCATCGCCAAGGCGGGCGACATGAGCAGCCGTCTGAAAGGCGGCAAGGCCTTCATCACCCTGGACGACGGTGACGTGCCTCTGGCCCCGAAAGTCATCCCCGAGACGGCCAGCGCCCTGGCCTGTCTGACGGAAGGCGCGCGCCTGCTGGTGTTCGGCCTCGATGAAATGAAAACCCTGTCCAAGGGCGGCACTGGCGTCAAGCTGATCGACCTGGACGCCAAGGACAAGCTGCTGGCCGTGCAGCCGATCACCCAGCGCGGCGTGGTGGTCTCGGGCATCGGCCGGGCCTCGAAACCGCAGGATGCATCGCTCGGCGCCACGGCCCTGGCCGAGCATTTCGGCAAGCGCGCGAAGAAGGGCAAGCTGCTGGCGGCCAAGCTGAAACCAGTCTCGATGGCAGCCATCGGCTGATCTCCATCCGGCCATACGAAAAGACAGGTTCGCCTGTCTTTTTTTTTCGTCCATCGCCGCGTACCGGCAACAGGAAAAAATTTTTACAGATAATTTTACATATACTTCCCGCGTTCCCGTTATCCCTGCAGGCATGCCATCGGCATGCCGCCACAGACAGGAGAGCAGGTATGAGCAACAACGAGACAGGCAAGCTGCCATGCAGCGCCTGACCCCGGCCGAGCGGCTGGTAGCGGCCATGGCAGCCGAAGGCTTGCCGTATAAAAGCATCGCCAGGGAACTGGGCAAGTCGCCAGCCACCGTGCGCAACCAGCTGCATGCGATTTACCAGAAACTTGGCGTGGGCAACCGCACGGCGCTCGCCTGCAAACTGCGCGGCAAGCCTTAACGCCGCGACAGGCGCAGCACGTCGGGCGTCGCCTCGACGATGTCGATCACCTCTTGCGGCCCCGGCGCGCCAGCCAGTGCATAGCGCCCCATGCCCAAGGGAAGCAGCCGGGTAAGCGGGCCGGCACGGGGACGGTCATCGGGGCCGGGCGACAGGCTGGTCATGCTCGCTTCCTCTCCTGCCATGCTCCCGGTACCGGCGCCAAACTCCAGCACCTTGCGCCCCTTGCGGCTGGGGGGAAAGGCGAACGTGGCCGTGGGCCGGTACACCTCGATACCGTCTGCATCCTCTTCGAAGGAATGCGTCCAGCTACCGCTGGGCAATGCCATCGTCATGCCGCCTCCCCTTGATCACATTGACGTCAGAAATACGATACCACGCCGCCCAGGTTTTCATAGCCGCTCACGGAGGGCGACCAGGCAGTACCGTTCCACGCCTTGTGGAACAGGGCGCCATTCGTGCCCGTGACAAACACATCGAGGCGGTTCGGCGCCCAGGCCGTGGCGCGCGGCCGCGAGGTGCACACGCCGCCCAGGTTTTCAAAGCCCGTCAAGGATGGCGACCAGGCAGATCCGTTCCACGCCTTGTGGTACAGGGCGCTATCGGTGCCAATGACAAACAGGTCAAGCCGGTTGGCTGCCAACGACACGGCTTCCACCTCGCCCACGCAGATGCCGCCCAGACGTTCGAATCCATCGTTGGAAGGCCCCCATTTCGCGCCATCCCACCATTTATGGTACAGCGCGCCATCGGTGCCCGTGACAAACACATCGAGCCGGTTCGGGCCCCACGCCACCGCCTTCGGCGACGAAGTGCAGATGCCACCCAGGCGCTCATAGCCAGTCAGCGACGGTCCCCAGGCCGTGCCGTTCCACCACTTATGGTATAGCGCATGGTCGGAACCGATGACGAAGACGTCGAGGCGGTTCGGCCCCCACGCCACGGCTTCCGGCTGCCCCAGGCAGATGCCGCCCATGGCTTCGTAGCCCGTCAGCGACGGCCCCCAGGCGGACCCGTTCCACCACTTGTGATACAGGCCGCGGTCCGTGCCGACGACAAACACGTCGAGACGGTTCGGCCCCCAGGCCACGGCGCGCGGGTCGCCCACGCACAGCCCGCCCATCGCTTCATAGCCGGTCAGCGACGGCCCCCAGGCCGTGCCATTCCACCATTTGTGGAACAAGCCGCTGTCGGTACCCGTGACGAATACATCGAGCCGGTCCGGCGCCCACGAGACCACCTGCGGCGCACTGGCACAGATGCCACCCTGCCCTTCGTAGCCGGTGACGGACGGCGCCCAAGCCGTGCCATTCCAGGCCTTGTGATACAGCGCGCGGTCCGTGCCCAGCACGAAGACGTCGAGGCGATTCGCGCCCCAGGCCACGACGGGCGAGGAACTCTGGCGCGGCGGGGCGCCCGTGCCGCCCGTCCCCGTGCCGATGCTGGCGCGCGGACCATCGAGACAGGCCTGCATGCGCGCCACCTGGCCCGCCGTGAACATGAACATGGCGGGATCGTCGACGTAATCCATATAGTTCATGAACATGTCGCCATTCGGTCCGTTGCCGCAGGAAACATGCGGGAACGATGGCTGGCCCGTGTTCGCCCCGCCCTGATTCGGCGTGTCGGCCACATTGTCCGTGCCCGAGCACCCCGTGCCGTCATCGCCCCAGATATGGTTCAGGTTCAGCCAGTGGCCGATTTCATGCGTGGCCGTGCGTCCCAGGTGGAACGGTGGCGCGGCCGTGCCGGTCGTGCCGAACGCCGATTGCAGGATCACCACACCGTCGGTGACGGCCGGGCCGCCGGGAAACTGCGCGTAGCCCAGCAAGCCGCCGCCCAGCTGACAGGCCCAGATATTCAGGTAACTGTCGGCCGGCCAGGCATCCATGCCGCCCGTCGCCTGCGACTTGACGGCATCGTCGGCGCCAAACGAAGCCACCGTCGTCTGGCGCCGCTCGATGCCGCTGGTAGCCGCGCCATGCGGATCGATCGTGGCCAGCGCAAACTCCACGCGCGCATCGGCCGTCAGCGGCAGGAACGCTGCCGGCGTGCTGCTCACGTCCGGATTGACGCGCCGGAAATCACGGTTCAACACATCGATCTGGCTGGCGACCTGCGCATCCGAAATATTCTGCGCGGCTGTATTCCACACCACGTGCACCACCACCGGTATCTGCGTCACGCCGGAACGTCCGGCAATGCCGCTGTCGTCCTCGTAGAGCCCGGCCAGGTTTTCAATATCGGCGCGCGCACTCGCATAGGAAGGATCTTCGGTCAGCAGGCGGCGATGCACGTCCATCGTGGCGCAGGTGCGCGTTTGCGGCGTGCCGCCACCCTGTCCACCAGCGTCGCCACCCATGCCGCCCCCGCCGCCATCGCCATCGCGGTCGCCACCCATGCCGCCGCCATCGCCCACGTGCATGCAACTGCCGCTGGCGATGCCCTGCGATGCCTGCTGCATGCCGCCGCCAGGCATGCTCCCGGCGGCAGGAGTGGCGCCAGCATGGGTGGCGGCCTGGTAAGCGTACGACATGCCCGGGCGCGTCCCGGACATGGCATCGTCGCTGCCTGCCGCGCCAGCGTCGGCCCGTACGTCGCCCTCGACCGGCATCGACTGCATGGAAGACATGGCAGACATGCCTTCAGCCGAACCGGCAGCCGGTGATTTTTTCGTTTTAGCGGTGCTCATGATGTCTCCCTTCGTCTGTTTGCCAGTTCACTATGGCACGGCGAAAAGAGGAGCATTTGCGCCAGATCAAGATTGGCAAGCGGTGCAAAAGAAAAGTGGCAGACGAAAAAAAGACAGCCGAAGCTGTCTTTTGGATTTGCAGGCCGTGGCCCGCAAACAGGGAATTACTTGGCGGCGGCTGCCTTGACTTCAGCGTCGGCCTTGGCCTTGGCTTCTGCCGTCTTGGTGGCGGCAAGGGCTTTATCGGCGTTCGCTTCCACTTTTTCCTTGGCGACCTTGGCGTTCGCTTTCACGGCCGTCTTGGTGGCTTTCGCATCGGCCTTGGCATCGGTTTTGTCTGCCTTGGCTTCCGCTTTCAGCTTGTCTTCCGCATCGGCGTTGACGACTTTGTCGTGGGCCTTGGCCTTGGTTTTATTGGCCTTGTGATGGGCGTCGGCTTTCTTTTCGTCGGCCTTCATTTCGGTCTTGGCGACATTCGCGTCAGCCTTGGCATCGACTTTGGCTTCCGAAGCGGCAGCCTTGTTAACGTCTTTTTGTGCGGAAGCCTGGGCTTTCACGACAGCTTCCGTGGCCGGTGCGGTTTGAGCGAAGGCGGCGGTAGCAAACAGGGTAGCGATCAGGGCGGCGAGTAATTTGTTCATGATGTGACCTTTCAATATGGATTAATTTTATTCTTACTAAAGGCGGGCAAAATGTTCAAAATTTGCCAAGCATCGCGCTGTTTCTTGATGTAGCGCAATGGCATGACTTCATAGTAAAGACAAAACTAAAACCAGACTGTGCGCTATCGCACTCAATGGAAAATATGTGCAATTCGGCAAATTTCCCATTGAGCACAATGCAGACTTTCAGGACTTCATGCGCTCACGGCCAATGCTGCGTGGCGCGCTGCCACCCATTCCTCGTTGGCCGGTTCCACACCCACCACGATACGGCTATCCGGCGTGGAAATGACGCTGGCGTTGCGCGCATTGGCCTCCGCGTCAAGCACGGGGCCGATGAAACCCAGCTCGGTGCAGATGCGCTGGCGCAGTTCGGCGCTGTGCTCGCCGATACCGGCCGTAAACACCAGCATGTCCAGCCCACCCAGCACGGCCGTCAAGGCGCCGATCTCGCGCACGATGCGGCGGATATACAGGGCCAGCGCGGCGCGGATGCGCTCGCCCGTGGCATCTTGCCGGTCCTGCTGCGCCAGCAGCACCGGCGGATCGGCCGACACGCCCGACACGCCCAGCAAGCCCGACTCGTGATACAGCACATGCGCCACTTTTTCCAGCGACAGTTTTTCAATTTCCATCAGGTAGATCACGGCGCCGGGATCGAGCGAACCGCAGCGCGTGCCCATCATCAGGCCATCGAGCGCGGAAAAGCCCATGGTCGTGGCCACGCTGTGCAAATTCTCCATGGCGCACAGGCTGGCGCCGCTACCCAAATGGGCGACGATGACCTTGCCGCGCGCGACAGCACCAAAACGCTGCTCCAGCACCAGCGACTGATATTCGTACGACAGGCCGTGGAAGCCGTAGCGGCGCAAACCCCGCTCCCACGCATCGTAAGGCAGGGCCAGCATCTGTTCGACCTGCGGCACCGTGTGGTGGAAGGCTGTGTCGAAGCACGCCACCTGGGCGATATCGGGGCGCGATTCCAGCAGCACCTCGATCGCCTCCAATGCAAATGGCTGGTGCAGGGGTGCCAGCGGCACAAAACTTTTCAGGTCCGCCAGCACCTTGGCATCGATGCGCACGGGGGCGAAATACTTGCTGCCGCCATGCACCACGCGATGCGCCACGGCGCGCAGCGGGCGCCCGGCCAGCTGCGCCACGACTTGCGCGCGGATGTATTCGAGAGCCGCGTGATGGGGCTGCTCCGCATCGAGCTGCAAGGCGACTGCAGGCAGGCCGCCGGCGCGGTAAGTGGCGTTTTCACGGCCGATGCCTTCGACCTTGCCGCCCCATTGCGCCTGCTGCGGCAGCACGCCGCCGGCTTGCTCGAACAGGGCGAACTTGATGCTCGACGAACCGCAATTGAGCACCAGGATCAGGGCGCCATCGGCGTATTCGTCGGCACGTTGGACTGGTGCGTTCATGGCGGCGTGCTCCGGTAATGATTGGCCAGCATCACGGCGATGGCGCACGAGGCGATGCGGCTGGCGCGCGAATCGGCGCGGCTGGTGAGGATGATGGGGATTTTCGCGCCCAGCACGATGCCGGCGCTGTCCGCGTCGCCCATGTATTCAAGCTGCTTGGCCAGCATGTTACCGCTTTCCAGGTCGGGCACCAGCAGGATGTCGGCGCGGCCCGCCACCTCGGAGACGATGCCCTTGACGGTGGCGGCGGCAATCGACACGGCGTTGTCGAAGGCCAGCGGGCCATCGAGGATGGCGCCCGTGATTTGCCCGCGGTCGGCCATCTTGCACAGGGCGGCCGCGTCCAAGGTGGCCGGCATGTCCGCATTCACCGTTTCCACGGCGGCCAGGATGGCCACGCGCGGGCAGGCCACGCCGATCACGTGCGCCAGGTCGATGGCGTTACGCACGATGTCGGCCTTCATGGCCAGGTTCGGCGCGATATTGATGGCCGCATCCGTGATGATAAAAGGACGCGGATAGGCGGGCGTCTGCATCAAGAAGCAGTGGCTGATGCGGCGCTTGGTACGCAGGCCGGCGCTGGCGGCCAGCACGGCCGACATCAGTTCATCCGTGTGCAGGCTGCCCTTCATCAGCGCCTCGACTTCGCACTTGCCCGCCAGTTCGGCGCCGCGCGCGGCGGCCGCATGGCTATGCTCGACATCCTCGATGGCGATGCCGGCCAGGCTCAGGCCCGCTTCCAGGGCCACCGCTTCAAGGCGCGCGCGCGGCGCCACCAGCACGGGCGTGATCAGGCCGGCCGCATGCGCGTCCAGCGCGCCCGACAGGCTCAGTTCATCGCAAGGGTGAATCACGGCCACTCTGATCGGACCCAGCGTGCGCGCGTGTTCCAGCAGGCGCCGCGTGCCGTCGCCGTTATGCAGGCGAACTTCGGGCAAGGTGGCGCGCACTCTTTCGATCTGTTCGGCGGGCGCAATCACCTGCGCTTCGCCATCGAGCACCACGGCGCCATGCTGGTTGACGCAGCGGCAGGCCAGGGTCACGTGGCGGTTGCGCGGCTCGAGCGCGGTGACGGTGACGCTGATGGCCAGCGTATCGCCCACGCGCACGGGCTGCAGAAAACGCAGGGTCTGGCCCGTGTAGACGGTGCCGGCGCCCGGCAGGCGCGTGCCCAGCACAGCGGAGATGAGGGCAGCGCCCCACATGCCGTGCGCGATGACGCCCTGGTAGCGGCTGGAGGCCGCAAATTCGGCATCCAGGTGCTGCGGGTTGTCATCGCCCGACATCACCGCGAACAGGGCGATATCGTCCATGCTCAGGGTGCGCGTGATGCTGGCAGTGTCGCCGATGGCGATCTGGTCGAAGGTGCGGTTACGCACGATATGCAAATCATCGTCTTGGGTGGTAGTCATCGTGGTCTTCTAGGCAGAGGTAGTGTTTTTGGCAGGTTTGGCTTGGGGCTGGGCCTGGACGGCAGGCTGAGATACTGGCTGGGATGCGCGCGCGGCCGCTGGCAGCGCCTTCGCGTGCGCCTTGATCGCACGGTCGAATACCTCCAGCATTTGCTGCAGGCTCGCTTCCTCGTCCGGCGTCGGTGCTTCGGGTACTTGCAGCACTTGCTGCAGCCATTCGCCCAGCGCGCCGATGGCATCCGGTTCGGCGCGCGACAGCAAAGTCGGCAAGGCGGCGATGGCGGCATCGAAATCATGCAGCATCAAACGCGCCTGCTGGCGCACGATGCCGCGGAATTCTTCCATGCTGAAGCCCTGCGTGTACTGCGGCTTGACCAATTTGAGGGCCAGGTTGACGCGGCGCTCATCGGCGATCATGCGGAAGCGGTAGATGTAGAACAGCGCGCGCACGGCCGCTTCCACCAGCCCCCCGTGCTGCATGTCCTCGTCCATCTTGCGCGTTTCGCAGCGCACGTATTCGCAATGCTCGGGCGAGATACCGGGATGGGGGCGCGGCGGCGCGGCGTCGCCGATGGCTTGTCCCGTCAGCGCCTGCACCAGGGGCGAACCGTACACCAGGTCGAAGGTCGCTTCCTGCACCGTGTCGCGCCAGTCGCGCCAGCTGTTCAAGCCGGCCGTGATGGCGCCGGAGATGGCCTCCTGCATGGCCAGCAGCGGATTGTCGGGCGCCACCGGCTGGCGATGGGCGCGCACTTTTTCCGCCTCTTTGGCCACCAGCTTGGCCAGCGGATTATGGTCGGTCCAGCGCTCATACGACATGCGTAGCGGATGTGTGAGCTGCAGGAAGCGCGCCGACTGCGGCGTGACCATGGCGCGCACCCACGGCTGCGCGAAGGTGCGGTACAGCGCCAGGTTCACTTCGGACACGCGCGCGGCGGCGGCGAATTTGCGGTCGTTTTCCACGCTTGGCTGCACGATGACGCGCACGTCCTCGATGCTGCGGTGTTCGACCTGCAGCACATAGTCGCCGCTGGCCAGGTCCGCGTTCGGCGTATCGGGCGTCTTGTCGACGATCCTTGCTTCGTAGATGCCGGCCGGCAGCAGGTTGATCAGATCGATATTGCTGGCGAATTTCTGGTGTTCCTTGTGCCCCACCTTGGCCGACACGAAAATACCCAGGTGGCCGATGCTGTCATGCACGGCATACACGATGGTCTGATCGTGCAGCAGCACATCGTTATCGTCACGATACAGGTCCGTGATCCAGCCCAGCGCCTGCGGCGGCGGCGTGATGTTGTCGCCGTTCGAGCAGAATACGACAATGGGCGAACGGATATTGCGCAAGTCCAGGCGCACGCCGTCGGAGGTGATCAACTCCGCCGTGGCCAGGCGGTTGCCGATGAACAGATTGTCGACGATGTACTGCATCTCGACGTCGTTGAGGAACACATGGCCGCCCCAGTATTTTTCAAATTCCAGGTAACGGGGCGCTTCCGTATCGATGTTTGCGTACAGGTTGTACTGCTTGCTCCACAGGGTGTTGGCCGGGTTCAGCTTCTCGAAATTCTGCACCAGGCTGGCGCCGTCGAAACGGCCGTTGCCCAAGTCGCCTGCCAGCGCCGTGGCCCAGCTGCCGCCCATCAGCCCACCCGCGTAGCGCATCGGATTGCGGCCATGCCAGCCGGCCCAGTACGACACGGGCGCGCCGGCCACGATGATGGGGCCGAACAGCTCCGGGCGCACGGCCGCCGTCATGAGGATTTGCCAGCCGGCCTGGCAATTGCCGATGACGACGGGCTTGCCCTCGCTGAGCGGATGCAGGGCGATGACTTTTTCCAGGAAGGCCGCCTCGGCGTGCATCACGTCCTCCACCGTCTGTCCCGGCACGGGATCGGGCAGGAAGCCGATGAAGTAGCACGGGTGGCCGGCGCGCAGGGCCACGCCGATTTCGCTTTCCGCCTTGAAGCCGCCGATGCCGGGACCGTGGCCAGCGCGCGGATCGACGACGACGAACGGCCGCTTGTTCGGATCGGGATCCGGTGCATCAGGCGTCAATATGCGCGCCAGGCCGTAGTTGACGGGACGCGCCAGTTCCAGGCCGGACATCACAAGTTCTGCGGGGAAGTCCAGCACGTTCGGCACTTCCTCGGCCAGATGCTCCTGGTACTGGTTGCCGCGCCGGCGCATCACGTCCGCGTACAGCACGATGCGCTGCCACGAGTCGCGTGCATAGTCGCCCAGCATGCCCAGGGACGGCAAGCCGCCGGCGGAAAAAAATGGAGCAGGTTCAATCTTCATGGCTATCCTTTTCATGCAAACAAACGCCGGAACATTCCGGCGCAGAGCCTACGCCATCTGGCTGATGGTCTTGCGAAAGCGCGCCAGAGCGAAGGTAAACAGGGCCGTGCCGATTGCCAGCAGGGCCAGGAACGGTTTCCATACCACGTCGATGCCGGCGCCCCGATACAGGATCGCCTGGCTCAATTCGACAAAATGCGTGGTCGGTGCAATCAGCATGATGTTCTGCACCAGTTCGGGCATGCTTTCGCGCGGCGTGCTGCCGCCCGAGAGCATCTGCAGCGGCAGCAGCACGAGGATCAGGAGCATGCCGAACTGCGGCATGCTGCGCGCCACGGTGGCCAGGAAAATGCCCATCGAGGTGGTGGCAAACAAGTGCAGGGCCGCGCCGCACAGGAACAGTGCGATCGAGCCCTCGATGGGCACATGCAGCATGCCGCGCACCACCAGGTTCAGCGACAGGGCGGCGGCCAGCAGCACCACGAGGCCCATCGACCAGACCTTGCCCAGCATGATTTCGGCCGGCGTCACGGGCATCACCAGCAAGTGCTCGATGGTGCCGTGTTCGCGCTCGCGGATCAGGGCCGCACCCGTCAGGATGATCGACAGCATCGTCACCTGGTTGATGAGCTCCATCAGCGAGCCAAACCACGCCTGGCTCAGCGAAGGATTGAAGCGCGCGCGCATCACCAGCTCCACCGGCGAGACCGTCGCGCCGCGATAGCGCTTGGCGAATTCGGCCACTTCGCCGGCGACGATCTGCTGGATGTAGCCACTGCCGCTGAAAGCCTGGCTCATGCGCGTGGCATCCACGTTCAGCTGCATCTCCGCCTGGCGCCCGCCCAGCACGTCCGCCTGCAGCTTGGGCGGTATCGTCAGCACGAAGGTGTACTGGCCCGCGTCCAGGCCCGCATCGACCTGGCTCTGGTTGATCATGGCCGGCGGCGTGAACTGCGGCGGGAAGAAGGCCGAGGCGATGCGCCCGGACAGCGGCGAGCCATCCTCGTCGACGATGGCGATCGAGGCCATGTGCAGAGTTTCCGGCTTGGCCGTGGCGGCCACGTAGATGGCTAAAGTGAAGGTGTAGAGGATCAGGATCAGCATCATGGGATCGCGGATCAGGCTCCATATTTCCTTCACGCCCAGGCGGTAGATATTTTCAAGATGGCGCATACGCTTACGACTCCTGTTTCTTCAGCAGCGCCACCGTCACGCCGAGGATCACGGGGATCGCCACGATCAGGGGCCAGAACGAGGCGTGCAGGTCGCCGAATCCCAACGCCTTGTTAAACACGCCGCGGCTGATATTGAGCATGTGCGTGGCCGGGTACATCAGGCCGATCGCCTTGCCCACGCCCTCCATCGACGAGACGGGGTTGAGCAGGCCGGAAAACTGGATGGCCGGGATCATGGTGCCGATCATGGTCACGAACAGGGCCGCGATCTGGCTGCGCGTAAACGTCGAGGCGAACAGGCCGATGCCGGTCGCGCAAATGTTGAAGATGAAGGTGGCGCCGATCAGGGTCGGCAAGCTGCCCTTGATCGGCACGCCGAAGGCGGTGACCGCCAGCAGCGCCATGAGGACGAAGTTGAGCATGGCCAGCGCCACGTACGGCACCTGCTTGCCGAGCAAGAATTCCAGGCGCGTGACGGGCGTCACGTACAGGTTGATGATGGAGCCCAGTTCCTTTTCGCGCACCACGGACAGCGCCGCCAGCATGGCCGGCAGCATCAGCAGCAGCAACGGAATCACGGCCGGCACCATGGCGGGCAGGCTTTTCACGTCGGGGTTGTAGCGGTAGCGCGTCTGGATGGCGACGGGGTTGTTCATCGTGATGCCATAGCGGTGCAAGGCCTGGTCGGCCAGCCACAGCTGATGCATGCCCTGCACGTAGCCCTGCACGGTTTCGGCGCGCATCGGCATGGCGCCGTCGATCCACGCGCCCACCTGGGCTGGCGCGCCGCGCTGCACGTCGCGCGCAAAGCCGGGCGGAATCTCGATGGCCAGCGACAATTCGCCGATGCGCATGCGCTTGTCGATATCGGCATAGTCGCGCAGCGGCGGGCGCTCGACGAAGTAGCGCGAGCCGGCCAGGTTGTTCGTGTAATTCTGGCTCAGGGTCGTCTGGTCGTGGTCGAGCACCGCGTAACTGAGATCTTCCACATCCAGGCTGATGCCGAAGCCGATGACGAACAGCAGCAGCACGGAGCCGCCCAGCGCCAGGGTCAGGCGCACGGGATCGCGCCGCAGTTCCAGAGTTTCGCGCCACATGTAGCTGAGCATGCGCCCCAGGCTGAAACGATTGCGGCGGCGCTCCTGCTGCGGTGCCTGCACTGCCGCCTTTTGCCCCGGCGCCTCGCTTTCCTGCGCTTCGGCCGCTGCCGTGCCACCGCCCGCCTCTTCCAGGTAGGCGATGAAGGCTGCTTCCAGCGATGGCGCGCCCTTCTTGCGCACCAGTTCGGCCGGCGCATCGCTGACCAGTACTTTACCCGCATGCATCAGCGAGATGCGGTCGCAGCGTTCAGCCTCGTTCATGAAGTGAGTGGAGATGAAGATGGTGACGCGGTCGCGCCGCGCCAGCTCAATCATCAGGCGCCAGAAATTGTCGCGCGCGATCGGGTCGACGCCGGACGTGGGTTCGTCGAGGATCAGCATCTCTGGCTTGTGCACCATGGCCACGGCCAGCGACAAACGCTGGCGTATGCCCAGCGGCAGGCTGTCGGGCAGGTCGTCCATCACCTCGCGCAAGTCGAAGCGCTGCGCCATTTCGTCGATACGGGCCCCGATTTCGCTCGCGGGCACGTGGAACAGACGCGCATGCAGCACCAGGTTCTGGCGCACCGTCAGTTCGCTGTACAGCGAGAACGCCTGCGACATGTAGCCGACCCTGCGGCGCGTGTCGATATCGTTGGAATCGACTTCCTTGCCAAACAGCCAGGCCTTGCCTTCCGTTGCCGGCAGCAGGCCCGTGAGCATTTTCATGGTGGTCGATTTACCGCAGCCGTTCGAGCCGAGAAAACCGAAAATCTCGCCGCGGCCGATGCGGAAATTCACATGGTCGACGGCCGTAAAATCGCCAAAGCGCATGGTCAGGTCTTGCGCCTCGATGGCGACGTCCTGCGCGCTGGCGGCATCGAGCGGCGTGATGACCACGGGCTGGTGACCCGCGCGCTTGGCTTCGGGCAGCAGCTTGATAAAGGCCGCTTCCAGATTGTCGCTTTGCGTGCGCGCCAACAGTTCGGCCGGCGTGCCCGTATCGAGCACCTTGCCGTCATCCATGGCGACCAGCCAATCGAAGCGCTGCGCCTCGTCCATGTAGGCCGTGGCGACCATCACGCTCATTTGCGGGCGCTGCACGCGGATGCCGGCGATCAGGTCCCAGAACTGGGCCCGCGCCAGCGGATCGACGCCGGTGGTCGGTTCATCCAGAATGAGCAGGTCGGGGTCATGGATCAGGGCGCAGCACAAGCCCAGCTTCTGCTTCATGCCGCCCGACAGCTTGCCCGCCGGGCGCGCCAGGAAGGGATGCAGGCCAGTGCTGCGGGTCAGCTGGTCGATGCGGCGCCGGCGTTCGGCGGCATCATGGCCGAACAGGCGCGCGAAAAACTGCAGGTTTTCCTCGACCGACAGGGTCGGGTACAAATTCTTGCCCAGGCCTTGCGGCATGTAGGCGATACGCGGGCAGACATCGTCGCGATGGCGCGCATCGCGCATGTCGCCGCCCAGCGCCATCACGCTGCCCTGCTGCACGGCACGCGCGCCGGCCACCAGCGACAGCAGACTCGATTTGCCCACGCCATCGGGCCCGATCAAGCCCACCATGCGGCCGGACGGCACGTCGAGGTCGATGGCGGCTAGCGCCACCGTCTTGCCGTAATGCTGACTGACGCCCTTGATGCTGACGACAAATGGGTTCACGTCCATGGTCACTGCGGAACCTTGCTCGTCAATTCAGCGGGCCATGCCTGCTTCGCATCGAGACGCACCCACGCCACGCCGGGCAAGCCCACCTTCACCAGCGCCAGGTGCTTTTGCAGCAGCTCGCGGCTGATCTGCGCTTTCACGCGGAACATCAGCTTCTGGCGCTCGCTGGCCGTTTCCACCGTCTTCGGCGTGAACTGCGCGCTGGCAGCGACAAAGGAAATCGTCGCCGGAATCACGTAATTGGGCGCTGCGTCGAGGATGATGCGCACTTCGCCGCCCATTGCCACCTTGCCGGCCGCCGTCTCGGGCAGGAAGAAGGTCATGTAGACGTCCGACAGGTCGACCAGGTTGAGCACCTTGCCGCCACCGGCCAGTACTTCGCCCTGCTGCGCCACCAGGTACTGCACGCGGCCGTCGCGCGGCGCCGCCAGCTGGCCATCGGCCAGGTCGGCGTCGATGCGCGCGGTGGTCGCTTCGGCGGCCGTCACGGCGGAGCGCGAACCGACCACTTGTGCCCTGGCCGCGTCGATGGCCGCCTGCGCCGCCGTGACCTGCGCCTTGGCTGCATTCAGGGCCGCGGCCACGCTGCGCACGCGGGCGCGGTCATCGTCGAGTTCCTGCACCGAGGAAGCGCCCTCTTTCGACAGGGTTTCCGAGCGGGCCAGGCGGCGCCGGGCCGCATCAAGTTCGCTTTCGCGCTGCGCCACCATGGCCAGCGCGGCCGCCTTGTCGCTCTCGCGCACGGCCACCTGCGCCTGCGCACCGACCACCGCGTCGGACGCCTGCTGCTGGCGCGCGCGCGCCTCGTCGCGCTGCGCCGTCAGCGAATCGACCTGCATGGTGGCCAGCGGCTGGCCCGCCTTGACGAAGTCGCCCTCGCGCACGAGGATGTCCTTGACGCGGCCAGCCAGCTTGGTGGCGACGTCGATTTCGGTCGCTTCGATACGGCCATTGCCGCTGACAAAACCTTCGCCGGGGCCGGTGGGACGCATTTTTTGCCAGGCCACATAGCCCAGCACGAGAACGGCCACGATCAGCGCGGCGGGAATGAGTTTTTTCTTCAGTTGTGGAGTCATGGTGTCGGCAATCGCAATTAATCGGAGAACGTGGTGGCGGCAGCGGGTGCGCCGCCGCCCAGGGCGGCATACAGGCTGACCTGGCTGGAGAGCAGCGCGCGGCGCGTCTGCACCAGTTGCTGCTCGACCGTCAGCAAGTCGCGCTGCGCATCGAGCACTTCCAGATAAGGTGCAGCGCCGTTGTCGTAGCGCAGCTTGGCCAGGCGCGCCCGTTCGCTTTGCGCAGCCAGGGTGGTCTTGCCGATGTCGACCTGCAGCGCCAGCCAGCGCCGGTTCGACAACGCGTCGGCCACCTCGCGGAAAGCGCCCTGCACGCTCTTTTCATAATTGGCCACGGCCACGTCGCGGCGTACCTCGGCCAGGTCCATGTTGGCACGGATGCGGCCCGCGTCAAAGATCGGCAGCACCAGGCGCGGCGCGAAATTCCAGGCGCCGCTGCCCGAGTCGAACAGGCCGCTCAATTCCGCGCTGGCCGTGCCGTAGGCAGCCGTCAGCGAAATGGTCGGGAAGAAGGCGGCGCGCGCGGCGCCGATATTGGCTTGCGCGGCGCGCAGCTGATGCTCGGCAGCCACCAGGTCGGGGCGTCGCGTGAGTAAAGCCGAGGGCAGGCCCGCATGCAGCGGCTGCAGCACGCTGGCGTCGTCGAAGCGGCGTGTGTCCGGCGTCAGGTCGACGGGGCCGCCCACCAGTTGGGCCAGCGCGTGCGCCTGTACGGCACGCGCCTGTTCCAGCTGGGCCGACAGCGACAAGGCCTGGCTGAGCAAGGTTTCCACCTGTGTCAGGTCCAGCTTGGAAATCGAACCGACCTCGAAGCGACGCGTAAAGATGCGCAGCGACTCGGCGCGGCTGTCGACCGTGGCGCGCGCCAGCGCCACCCGTTCATCGAGTTCGCGCAAGCCCAGGTAGCCATTGGCCACCTGCGCCACCAGGGCCACGCCGACGGCGCGGCGCGCCTCGTCGCTGGCCAGCAGGGTTTGCAGCGCGCTGTCCTTCAGGCTACGTACGCGGCCCCAGAAATCGAGCTCCCAGGCGCTCACGTTCAAGCCCGCCTGGTACTGCGCGCTCGTCATGGGGCGGCCCGTCACGCTCAGGTCACCGGGCACGCGCGCGCGGCTGCCCGAGGCGCCCAGCGCGATGGTGGGAAATTGTTCGGCGCGCTGGATGCCATACGCGGCGCGCGCCTCTTCCACGCGCAGGGCGGCGATGCGGATATCGCGGTTGCTGGCCAGCGCCTGCGCAATCAGCGCCTGCAGGCGCGCATCGGCAAAATAGGCTTGCCAGGCGATGTCCGCAGCGTGCGCGCCGGCGGGATCGGTTTCCGGATACTGCGCCGCCACCGGTAGCGGAGGTGGCGCGTACGATGGCGCCATCGAGGCGCAGCCAGCCAGCAGCAGGCTGGCGGCCAGCGCCGCTACTCGGGCGCAGGAGGGCAAAACGGAAACAGCCATAGTCATCTTCTTCCAGTCAATTCAGAATGTTGTAGCCGCCGTCGACATACAAGGTGCCGCCCGTGATGGCGCGTGCGCCGTCGCTGGCGAGGAAGGCGCACAGCGCGCCCACGTCCTCGATGGTGGCCAGGCACCGCATGGGCGAGCGTTCGATGGCGTCGGCCATCAAGCGGTCGAAATGGGCGATGCCGGAAGCGGCCCGCGTTTCCAGGGGCCCCGGTGAAATGGCGTTGACGCGGATGCCTTGCGGACCCAGTTCGGCCGCCAGGTAGCGCACCGATGCTTCCAGCGCCGCCTTCACGGGACCCATCAGGCCATAGTCGGCGATGACTTCCTCGGCGCCCAGATAACTCATGGTCATCAAGCTGCCGCCGTCCGGCATCAGGGGTTCGGCCAGCTTCGCCATGCGCATGAAGGAATGGCAGGAGATATCCATCGCCTGCGCAAAACCGTCGGCCGAACTGTCCGTCACGCGGCCATGCAAGTCTTGTTTGGGCGCGTAAGCGATGGAATGGACGACGAAATCGAGCCGCCCCCACTGCTGCTCGATCTGCACAAACAGCGCTTCGAGCTGCCCTGGCACGGCCACGTCGAGTGGCGCCATGATGGCCGCCTGCACTTGCTGCGCCAGCGGCTCCACATGCGGACGGGCCTTGTCATTGAGCCAGGTCACGGCCAGTTCGGCACCGGCTGCGCGCAATGCGCTGGCGCAGCCCCAGGCGATGCTTTGCGCGTTGGCGATACCGACCACCAGCCCGCGTTTTCCCTGCAATGGCAGGAACTGCGGCGCGAGGGGCGTCATGGTTTATTCGGACGCAGGGCCGGCCACGGCGTGGCCGCATGCACGCATCGCACCGCGCCGGCACGCATGGCGGCGGCGCACATGGCCAGGGTGACGCCACCGGCGCGCGCATACGGCAAAGCAATGGGAGTGTGGGGATGTAAGGTACTGCACGCGTCAGGCGCGGGGATCTGCATCTTCATGAATCGGGCTTCCGTCACTGAAATTCGAGGCCAGCACCAGTGCATTCTCGGGGAACTGGTACGGGGCGAAATTACTCTACAGCATTTAGACGCGTGATTCGTGATGAGTCCGATCCGCATTCCATGACGCCTTGAGCTAGGTCAACTATAAGTGCGATTGCGGCAATGCAACATTGATGTAAATCAAATTTTACCTCAATATTATCTAAATGAAATATTTTTGAAGCAAGCGTGCGGGCATGCGCATTTGATAATATTGTCGGGCTGACGGGAAGAAATGGGTCTTTGCCAGCGGGGATTGTTGTTGCCTGAAAAACAATCATGGCCGGGCGGTGGCGGACGGCGGATGACGGGGGAGAGACAGAACGGTGGCCATGCTATTGCGTTGCAACATGGCCACCATGCCTTACGGGACTGCGCTGAACGGCCTTATTTGCGCGGTGCCGCGGCGGGACGCGAATACAGGTCGATGATGGTGCTGATGCCATCCTGGCATACGGAGCAGAACGTCTCGCTGCGGTCGAACATGATGCATTGCATCTCGGGCCGGTAGTAGCCGGACGACTCATAGTTCGCGCCTTCGAAGGCGCCAACGGCATGGCGCTGCGGCGCCTTGGAGAATAGCTGCTGCGTGTACGCCAGGTCGGCCTTGAACAAGTCGCTCATCTCGCTTTCAGGGCGGTTGGCCGCGCGCAGGGCGGCGCGCTGCTTCTGGTACTCGCGCGCATGGCTGTCGTAGGCTTCCTTCGGCCACGGCGTGGGCAGCGGCGTGCCGGCCTTGACGTGGTTCTGCCATTTCAGCCTGGCCGGATCGCGCAGCGCCGTGGCGTTTGGCTCCCACGGTTCCTGGCGCTCGCCATTCGACTGATAAGCCACGGGCGAGGTGTAGTACTCGTCGGCCAGGCCGGCGAAATGGTGGCCGAATTCATGCACGAACAGGTAATTGGCCCAGTCGTTATTCGCTGCGGCCGTGCTGAACTGGCCGAAGATGCCGCCGCCGCCGTAGGTATCGTTATTGACGAGGATTTCAATGAATTCATACGGCGCATACTGCGCCAGGTCGCGCAGGGCACGGTTATCCGTCGTCAGCACGTAGCGCTCGCTGCCGAAGATATCGTAGCGCGTGCCCAGCGGCGAAGCATGATGCACGCCCGTCGATGGACGCGACACACCCGATTCCTGCGTCGGCGCGGCCATGGCCCACACATTGAAGTCATTGGCCCGCTCGCGAAATGGCGAGACGGTAAACAGGTGCTCGGCCAGTTTCCGCGCCGTCGCTTCGAATTTGCCCATTTCGGCTGCCGTGTAGCCGTCGCCCATGATCAACAGGTCGACCTTCTCGGACGAGGGGCCACTGATGCGTATCGGTATCGGCTTGACGGGCGCCGGTGGCTGCTTGCGGATCACATCCTGCGCCGCCGGGTCGACGTCGGTGCTCCATACAATGGAAAACAGGCCGCGCTCGTCGCGCTTCAGGATGCGCACGCGCACGGGCTGCTCCGGTTGCGGGAAGCGCACGGATTCCTGGAAAGCGCGCGTGGTGGTTTTCGCTTCATCGGTGCTGGCCCACTCGCCGAAGATGGTGGAAAAACCGCGCGAATACAGCACCTTGCCCGACTTGATATCGACCACTTCCAGCAGGTTGTTACCGCGGTTGCTGTCGTCGATGGGGCGCGCCAGATTGCCCGGCCAAGGCAGGGGCTCGACCAGCACGCGCTCGACCGCATAATGTTCGCCCAGCGCATTGCCGCTGTGCTGGTAATCGAGGCGCATGGTGGCCGGCAACACTGCACCGGTCGCCTGCGCGACAGGAAGCATGCCGGCGGCCAGCGCCAGCGCGCAGAGGAAGGATCGAATCGTGGTCTGCTGCATGTCATTCCTAAAACAGTAGAAAAACAGGTGGAGGGAACGGTTTTCCAAACAATCGGCGGGCCTGGCGGCAAGCCCCGGCATAACCGCTGCGGCACATTGTAGCGACAGGAAGCGGGCATGCAAAGCACGCGTTTTCAGCCTGCACGCTTGACCTTGAAAGCAGTTTGCCATATATTAGACTGACCAATCGATTAATTAATAAGGAAAGTATGCGCACCATCGATCCCGACAAACACGCGGCCCGCCGTGACGCCATTCTCGCCGCGGCGCGCCACTGCTTCGCCCGCAAGGGCTTTCACCAGACCAGCACCGCCGCCATCTGCGCGCAGGCGGGCATGAGTCCCGGCAACCTGTTTCATTACTTCCCCACCAAGCAAGCCATCATCGCCGCCATCGTCGACCAGGAAGGCAGCGAGACGGCCTCCTATTTCGCCGGCGTGCAAGGCAGCATCGATCCCCATGGCACCCTGCTCGACTTCATGGACCTGGTGCTGGCACTGGCGGCAGACGCGGACTTTGCGGGACTAACACTGGAAATAGCGGCCGAGGCGATGCGCGACACGGATATCGCGGCCAGGGTGGCGCGCAATGACGCCAGCCTGCGCGGCGGCATACAAGCCTTGCTGGAAGAGGCGGCCGCACGGGGTCAGGTCGACGCCGCGCTCGACCCCGCGCAAACGGCCAGCTGGCTCGCTGCGCTGATCGACGGCATCTTCAACCGGGTCGCCGTCGATCCCCATTACGCACCGCTGGCGCAGCGCGCCGGCCTGCACCTGCTGCTGGCGCGCTTCCTGCGCCCTGCCCGGTCATGAGCGGCGCCATGACGGCAACACCGGCGCGCATCGCCGACGTCGACGCCCTGCGCGGCTGCGCCCTGTTTGGCATTTTGGTCGTCAATATCGGCGCCTTCGCCACGCCCTGGTTTGGCCTGGGCTTGACCGATCCGGCCTTTCACGGCAACGTGGACCGCGCCACGCACTTCCTCGTCGCGCTGCTGTTCGAGACCAAGTTCTATCTGCTGTTTTCCTTCCTGTTCGGCTACAGCTTCACCTTGCAGATGCAGGCGGCCGCGCGCGCCAATGCGCCGTTCGTGCCGCGCATGCTGCGCCGGCAAGCGGGCCTGTGGCTGATCGGCGCCCTGCATGCCGTGTTGCTGTTTCATGGCGACATACTCACCACCTATGCCCTGCTGGGCATCGTGCTGCTGGCACTGCACCACTGCGGCGAACGCCAGGCACTGTCACTTGCCTTGATTTTCGTCACCGTCTGCGTGGGGTTCTGGGGATCGATGGCCTGGCTGCAAAGCCTGCAGCCAGAGGGCGACGCCGCCCAGCTGGCCGTGGCCATGGCGCAGAAGGCAGCGACCGCGCTGGCCGCCTACCGCGCCACCCCGTCCACCGTCATCACCCAGCATTTGCGCGAACTGAGTGAAATCTGGATCGTCCTGCTGCTGGTGCAAGCGCCCTGCGCGCTGGCCATGTTCCTGTGCGGCCTGGCCGCCGGCAAGCGCGAGATGCTGCTGCACGCAAGCGATTACCTGCCGCTGCGCCGACGCATGCTGTGGGCCGGCGCGCTGGCGGGATTGCCCGGCGCCGCCTTCTATGCGTGGACCTCCGTGTATGGTGGCAACCAGGCATGGCAGGTGGCGGGACTGGCCGTGGGACTGGCGAGCGCGCCGCTGCTGGCGGGCGCCTACCTGGCCCTGGCGCTGGCCCTGTTCGAGCGCCTGCGTCACGGCACGCTGTTTGCCCAGCTGGCCGATACGGGCCGCATGGCTCTGTCGAACTACCTGCTGCAGTCAGCCGTCTGCGCCTGGCTATTCCTCGCGTATGGCGCGCGTCTGATGGGCAGCGTCTCGCCGCTGGGCGCCCTGGCGCTGGCTGCCATCCTCTTCAGCCTGCAGCTGCCACTGAGCCGCTGGTGGCTGCGCAAGCACGCGTATGGCCCCGTCGAATGGCTGCTCCGGGCGTTGACGATTGCCGCGTGGCCGCGCTGGCGGCGCGCCAGCACCAGCTACTTGTAGCGGTACAGCGGCTGGCGCAGCTGGATCGGACGGATATCGAGGCGCAGTTTCAGCACCGAATACGCTTCCGCCTCGGTCGAGCTGTAGCCGACGCTGTTGACCGTTTTACTGAAGCGGAACTCGAAGCCCAGGTCCGGATACGGATCGCGCGGGTTGCCGAAGGCGATACCGATGGCTTCCTGCTGGGCGTTGTCGATCAGGTTGCCCATCAGGTCCAGCACCGCGTTATTGCCGAGAATATCGTTGGTAAACACAGGTTCGCGCATGTCGGGCTGGTTCGGATCGAGCTTGTTGTCGGCCTTGTCCGGCGAGGGCGTAAACACGCGCGTGACGAGGTTGAATTTGTCGCCCCGGTCCAGATAGCTTATGGCTGCGTTGCTGATATTGAAATTTTTCACGCCACGGTCGCTGATGGCGCCCGACAGATCGATCAGCAAGGCGCCGCTGTAGCCGATGACTTCCACGTCGCGCATGGCGTCGACCACCATGGCGCTGTTTTCATCGATACCCAGTCCCAGGTGATAGCCTTTTTTCAGCATCACGGGAATCATGCGCGCAAAGCGCCCGCGTACCAGCAGATGCTGGTCAACAAAAACATCGCTGCCGATGAAGCCCAGTCCAGGCGCAATCTCGCGGCCATCCGTCACGCCCATCTTGAGCATGTCCAGCACGGGCTTGGCATCGTAAAACATGGTGGTGCTCATGATGGCGGCGCCTGCGCTGGAACCGGCGATCACGCCGCCGTTGCGGTAGACCGACCAGATGGCTTCCAGCGCGGCCGTGCGGCTGCCGTCCGGGCGCAGCAAGGCTTGCGTGATGCGGCCCTGGTCGCCGCCGGCAAAATAGATGCCGGTGGCCGACTTGATCTGCGTGACGATGGCCGGATCCTCGGCTGCCTTGCGGTAATCGCGATTGGGCAGTTTGACGGCCAGCGGCACGAAAAAGGCATCGGCGCCATATTGATTGAGTTTCTTGATGATGCTTTCACCCGATTTTTCCGGGTTCATCGCGGCCGAAGCCAGCACGGCGATGCGCGCGCCTGGTCCGCCCGACAACTTGACGATGCGCTGCCAGACTTCGGCATTGTCGGCGCGCAGGCCGCCGCCAATGATGACGAGGGTACCCTGCGGGGCACTGCCGATGGTACTGCCGCCAGGCGCCGCCACGGCATGGAAGCTGCACAATGCCAGCGCGAACAGCAGCGCGGCGCAGAAGGTCTGATACAGGCTTGAAGATGATTTCATGGTGCCTTTCAAATGCAAAGAAAGTGGCGCACACTTGTTGCTACAGGCGCGCGCCCTTGATGCCAATGCTGCTTGCAACCCAACGCCATCGAACTACGATATTACCCGCTGCGTGTGACAGCGGTATTGCGGTATCTCCTGCTGTCCCGCCTTATTTGAAGCTGTAATTGGCGCTGGCATAGAAGCGCCGGCCACGCGGGTCCGAATAGCTAGGATCATAGCCGGACAGGAAAAAGTACGCCTGGTTCGAGTACGGCGGGCTGGTATTGAACAGATTCTGTATGCCCGCGCGCAGCTTGAACTGCTTGCTGACCGCATACGCGCCCGACATGTCCCACAGCGTATACGCCTTCACCCGGTTCGGCTTGACCACGCTGCCATCGTCCGTGTTGATGGCCGAATTCTGGTCATCGTAGCCGCTCGAATACGTGTTCGACAGGCTGGCCGAATACGGGCCATTGTCCCAGTCGAAGGTGATCGTATGACGCCAGCGCTGCACCACGCCTTCCGTGACGAATTTATTCAGGTTACTGATAAAGACGTCGCCGGGGCTGGTCTGGATTTTCGAATCGAGCACATACGTGCCGCTCAGGTGGCCACCAAAACGTCCCCATGCCGTTTTCACGCCATGCAGGTCGGCCGTGATGTCGATGCCCGAGGCTTTTTGCGCGCCGCGGTTTTCCTTGCGCAGCTCGATGTAGTCGATTTCATTGTCCTTGTTCCGATGCACGAGGTCACCGTACTTGCCCAGGTTGCCCAGGATGATGTCGTCGCCGATTTCGCTGATCAGGTCCGTGCGCTTGATGTTCCAGTAGTCGGCACTGAAGGTCCAGTGCTGGCTGGGTTCGAGCACCAGGCCGGCGGAGAGCTGGCGGCTGCGTTCCGGTTTCAGCTTGTCGTTGCTGTAGCGGCGCGTATCCCAGTTTTGCGCGCAATCGGCATAGTTGTTGTCCACGGTGGCGCACAGCACGGGATCGGGCAAGGTCGCCGTGCTGCTGTAGACGGTGGGACGGTGCAAATCCGACATCGACGGTGCGCGGAAACCCTTGCCGGCCGAGGCGCGCATCAGCACCTGCTTGCTGGGCATGTAGGTCAGGCCCACCTTGGGGCTGAGGGCGCCGCCCACCTGCTCGTAATGGTCATAACGGCCAGACAGCTGCGCCTGCCATTGCTTGGTGAACGGCAGCAGCAGTTCGCTGTAAATAGCTTGCACATTGCGGCTGTCACTGGTGTCCTTGCCGCCTTCCGGCGCCGAATCGTCATTGATATTATTGCTCATCAGTAATTTGGAAGGACGGAACTGCGTACGCTCACGGCGCACCTCTCCGCCAACTGCCAGTGCCATGTCGCCGCCACCCATGGCCATCAAAGCGCGTGACGCCTTGAAATCAAGCGAATCCATGACGCCGCGCGCATGGCGCACTTCATCGTTGACCTGGATGCTCTCAATCAGTGCGAGGCCCTTGGCACTGGAAGGCCCGAAGGGATTGATGCTGCCATCGGCGATACCTGCGCGCAGCTTGTCCTTCAGCAGATAGCCTTTGGTATCACGGTCCCTGACGGTATTGACGCTATGGTTCAGTCCTACATCATAATCCCATCCCGCCACAACACCGGTCGCCCCCACCACGAAGCGCTGGCTTTCACTGGTCAACTCACTGGTGCGGTTGCCCGCCTCCTTCAATCGCATGCGCACTTCCAGTTCGCGCTCCACCTGCTTGCCATCGTCATCCAATATGGTATTGAATCCGGCATCGGCCAGTTGTGGCACCTTGCTGTAATCGAGGTAACCGATCACCCGTGTCGACGACGCGACATAATTGGTACGCGAACGGCTCAATGCCACCTCCGCATATAGCTGATGCTCCGAGTTCAGCTTCAACACGCCCCGCGAAAGAAAGTTCTGCTTCTCCGACTTCGGATACAACTCCGTGTCGCGCATGTAATCGTAGGTACAGCCATCGACGCCGCCAGTGCCGTTGGGCAGGTACAAATTGGCGGGTGCGTTGCAGTCCGGAATGGACAGGTTGATTTGCCGGTTGGTGATCGGCTTGCCGTTCAACAGGAAGCCGTTCTCCTGCAGGTGATCGCGCTGGGCGCTCGACAGGCGGATATTTGCCGGGCTGGTAAAACTCGACAGCAAATGGCCAAGGCGCTCGGGCACGTTCAGGTTCGGAATGAACTTGCGCTGCGAGGTGCTGAGGCGGTCCGTCTGCTGCGCATCGAACACGGCAAAGATATTGTAGCCATCCGAGGCCAGGTCACCCGTGCCGGCCGTGATGCTGGCAGTACGCTTGCCGGCCCCGCCCTCCTGCGTGCCGCTGCCGTAGACGTTCAGCTCCACGCCCTGGTAATCCTTGCGCGTAATAAAGTTGATGACGCCGCCGATGGCGTCCGTGCCGTACAGGGCCGAAGCGCCGTCGAGCAGTACTTCCACGCGCTGCAGGGCGGCGGCGGGAATGTTATTCAGGTCCACGCCCGCATCGTCGCCCGGCGAGGCAAAGTTGGCCATGCGCCGGCCATTCAGCAGCACCAGGGTCGATGAGGTGCCCACTCCGCGCAGGTTGGCGCTGTTGAAACCGCGCTGGTCACCGCCCACGTTGATGCTGGCGCCATCGGTCAAGCCCCCGACGTTGGCTGATACACGCGCCATCAGTTCGGCCGCCGTCGTCACGCCCGCCTTCTCGATATCGGCGCGCGTGATGACCTGCACAGGTAGCGCCGTCTCCGATTCCAGCCGCTTGATGGCCGAACCCGTGATCTCAACGCGCTGCATTTTTTTCTGCGCCGGCTCCCCGTCCTGCCCCTGCTCCTGCGCCAGCGCGGCGCTGGCCAGCAGGCCCAGCGCCGCGGACACGCTCAAGGCGCCCAGCGCCAGGCGCACACCTTGCGCCAGCACCGACTCGCGCGGCAATATGGAACCGCCATCCTGTCTTTTCATGTACATTGCAACTCTCCCCGATGGTATGTATCTGATTTTTATCATGATTTTTTCACTGCCTTGCGCTGCCTGGATACTGCTTTCCGGGGCCCTGGCACGCCATGCTCGCCGCCGTACAGATAGGCAGAAATGACTTCGCTCAGGCGGGCCGCTTTTTCAACGTTCTTCTTGTTCGACACCATCAGCGCCACGGCCAGCGCCTCGATCATGGCCAGTGCCGTGCTGGCGCTGCTGGGCAGGACGGGATGCGTGCTTTGCGCATACAAGGCATGATCGGCCAGTTCGGCCAGGGGGGATGCGGGAGAGTCGGTGAGCGCCACGACGCAGGCGCCTCGGTCGCGCGCGAAGCTGGCCAGGCCGATGCAATCGAGCGTATAACGGGGGAACGAGATCACCAGCAGCACATCTTGCGCCGTCAGATTGACCAGATGACCAGCCGCCACTTCCGAACCGCCGATGCCCACCACTTCCACCACATGCGGGCAAAACGGCTGCAGATGCTGCACCAGCATGCCTGCCAGGTTGGCCGACAGGCCGAATCCCATCACATACACTACCTTGGCGCGCGTCAGGCGCCGCACCACGGCCTGCATGGCAGGCGGCGACAGGGCATCGGATGTGGCAGCGATGTTCGCGGCCGCATATTCCAGGCTTTCCGTGACGGGTGATGTGGCGCGCGCACGCCGTTCTATCGTGCGGCGCAATTTCTCGACTGGCTGCAACAGCGATTGCAGGGTTTCGGCCATGGCACTGCGCATGGCCGAATAATTCTTCTGGCCGATGTCGCGCGCGAAGCGGCTGATGGTCGCCGTCGATACCTGGCAGCTGTCGGCCAGTTCCTCGATGCCCAGCGCCGTCACGCGCATCTGGTTGCGCAGCAGGTAATCGGCGATCTGCCGCTGCGAGGCCGAGCCGGTGGCCAGCACATGCATCAGCGCCTGCCCCAGCGGCGATTGCGCGAAGGCGGCATCGGGCGACGACAGGGTGCCGGCCACTGGCGTGCGGGAGCTGTTACGGGCAGGACTGGCGGATGATTTCATATCACTGGCGGCCTGTGTTCTTGTGTATGGCGGATAACGGATAAAAAAGCGAAAACGGGTCGCTGGAACTTACTCTACTCATATCAAAAAGAAAACTCAACAAATATTTGTAAAAGGATTTTCATTGATTTACTTCGTGAAAATAATGCTACATAATCGACCGAAATCCATCAACCGCGCCCCGTTTTGGGGCGAATTCACCATGCAAGTACAACAGCATCCCATCTCCACCGCGCACGCCAGCGTATCGTGCCAGTTGAGCAGCTTCCACTTTGGCACGACGGCTGCCGGCAGCCGCAGCGGCAAGAAGGTGTATATCCAGGCGGCGTTGCACGCGGACGAAGTGCCGGGCATGCTGGTATCGCAATTTTTGCGCCGCGAGCTGCTGGCGTTGGAGGCGGCGGGCAAGATCCACGGCGAAGTGATCCTGGTGCCGGCCGCCAATCCCATCGGCCTGGCGCAAGCCATCCATGGCGCGCCGTTCGGTCGCTTCGACCTGACCACCGGCATCAACTTCAACCGCGCCTACCGCCACGTGGCAGATGAACTGAAAACCACGCTCGATGGCCAGCTGGGACAGGATGCGAAGGCCAACGTGGCGCTGATACGCCAGCATGCGCGCGATGCCGTCGCCGCCTGGCGGCCGTCCACGGATGCGGAGACGCTGAAAAAGACCTTGCTGGGCATGGCCATCGATGCCGACATCGTGCTCGACCTGCATTGCGATAACGAGGCGGCCCTGCATATCTATACGGGCACGCCGCTGGCAGCGCAGATCGCGCCCCTGTCCGCGCTGCTTGGCGCGCGCGCCGTGCTGCTGGAACTGGCAGCCGGCGAAGAGCCGTTCGACGAAGCCTGCAGCCGCCTGTGGTGGGACCTCGACGCACACTTCAAGGGCCGCTTTCCGATTCCCGCCGCCTGCCTGTCGACCACCGTCGAATTGCGCGGCGAAGTGGAAGTGAGCTACGCCCTGGCAGAACGCGACGCCACCGCCCTGTTGCGCTTTCTCGCCTTCGAAGGCGTGCTGGAGATCGACGGCGCCGGCGACAAGCTGCCCGCACCGCAATGCCAGCCCACGCCGCTGGCCGGCGTGGAACCGATCCTCGCGCCGCATCACGGCGTACTGGTGTATCTGCGTGAAATGGGCGAGGTGCTGGCCGCCGGCGATGCCTTGGCCGACCTGATCGATCCCGTCAGCGGCGAGACGACGACCTTGCGCTGCACCGTCGCCGGTGTCTTCTTTGCGCGCAGCGCCCACCGCCACGTCTTGCGCGGCATGAACGTCGGCAAGGTTGCCGGCGCCATCGCCTTCCGCGGCGGCAGCCTGTTGAGCCAATGACGCCATGAGAAAATTCAAGCTCCCCAACACCTTCGTCCTGCTGTGCGGCATCCTGGCCATGATCGCCCTGGCGACCTGGCTGGTGCCGGGCGGGAAATTCGATACACAGTTGGTCAACGGCAAGCAGTTGATCATCCCCGGCACGTTTCACTACGTGGACAACAAACCGCAGGGACTCGCCGCCCTGATGATGGCGCCCATCAAGGGCTTCGTCGACGCCAGCCTGATCATCGGCTTCATCCTGATCGTCGGCGGCGCCTTCGCCGTGCTGCAAAAGACGGAAGCCTTCGATTCGCTGATCAAGGCCATCGCCAAGGCGCATACCAGTTCGCGCTTCGTGCGCGCCGCCATCATTCCCGTCTTTTTCACCATGTTCTCGCTCGGCGGCGCCACCTTCGGCATGAACGAGGAGGCCATTCCCTTCATCCTGATCTTCGTGCCGCTGGCGCTGGCCCTGGGCTATGACACCATCACGGGCGTCTCGATTCCTTTCATCGGCTCGCAGGTGGGCTTTTCCGCCGCCTTCCTGAACCCGTTCAACGTCGGCATAGCGCAGGGTATCGCCGGCGTGCCGATCTTTTCCGGCATCGGCTACCGCCTGATCGTATGGGCCATCGCCACAGCGGTCAGCATCGTGTTCCTGATGTGGTATGCGGCGCGCATCAAGCGCCATCCGGAAAAAAGCCCGACTTACCTGCTCGATATCGAAAAGCGCAGCGAGCATTCGATGGACCTGGACAGCTTTGCCGGCATGACCCGCACGCACCGCGCGGTGCTGTGGATTTTCATGGCGACCTTGCTGACGATGGTCGTCGGCGTCGTCAAGTACGACTGGTTCATCGATGAAATCGCCGCCCTGTTCCTGGTCATGGCCATCGTCGTCGGCCTGGTCGGCCGGCTCGACATGGACAGCCTGGTGGCATCCTTCGTGCAGGGCGCGCGCGACATGGTGAGCGTGGCACTCGTCATCGCGCTGGCGCGCGGCACCATGATCCTGGCGCGCGATGCGCAGATCATCGACACCATGCTGCATGCGCTCACGCCCCTGGTGGCGTCGTCAAGCCCCGTCTTTGCCGCGCAGAAGATGTTCTTCATGCAGTCGGTGATCAACTTCTTCATCCATTCCGGCAGCGGCCAGGCCGCGCTGACCATGCCCATCATGGCGCCGCTGGCCGACCTGGTGGGCGTGACGCGCCAGACGGCCATTCTGGCCTTCCAGTTCGGCGAATTCACCACGCCGATGATCCCCACCTCCGGCATCACCGTCGGCGTGCTGGCACTGGCGCGCGTGCCCTGGATTACCTGGGCCAGGTGGATGATTCCGCTGCAGCTGATTTACCTGGTGCTGGCGCTGCTGCTGCTGATTCCACCCTGCCTGATGCACTGGCAGTAAAAAATACCATGGCGAGGCACAGTCGCCGTGGCTTTCTCTTTATTTGCGATACGCCTGTCCGTACTTTCCAGCGACGCCGCCCTTTGCCCAGTCGGCCATCAGATCGTAAAACCCTGGCGTGATGACGGTGGGTTTGCGCGTTCCATCCGATGCCTGATCATAACTGCGCATGCCGTGATCGGCCTGCGGAAAGAGGTAGACCGAGATGGCCTGGCCCTGGCTGCGCAACGCCGTCAAGCGCTCCACGGTGACAGCTGGCGGTGCCTGACGGTCGTCCTCTGCCAAGGCCCACAACTGCGGTACTGTCACCTGGCGCAAGACCTGCACGGGATCTTGCGACCAGTCGACACCTAGCTTGTCGAATCGCGGCACGCCATTCTTGCGCAGCTCCTCGATGGGCATGCCCAGCAACACACCCGTGTATCCGCCCTTGATGAGCGCAAACCATGGCTCCTTGCCAAACTGCTGCTGGAATGTCGACAAGTCGTCCAGGCCA
Source organism: Janthinobacterium breve (assembly GCF_051380895.1). Classification (NCBI taxonomy): domain Bacteria; kingdom Pseudomonadati; phylum Pseudomonadota; class Betaproteobacteria; order Burkholderiales; family Oxalobacteraceae; genus Janthinobacterium; species Janthinobacterium breve. Next base: position 117,475 of record NZ_JBNYXY010000001.1, read on the forward strand.
TCCTTGTAGCCGGATTTGACGAGTCTTGCCGTAATATCCGTCATCGTCCGGGCCTTGGCGATGACGTCGTCGCCATAGCCGCGATCCCGCAATTCCTTGGCAACCTGCGCCGCATCCTGCTCCGTGATATCGACCACCAGGCCATAGCCGATGCCGAGAAATTCCGCCTTGGCGCGCGCCTGCGCCAGCGGCGCGATCCAGCCGCCCTGACTCACCCCCATCAGGCCGAAGCGGCTGTAGCGGCCTTGCGCCAGCCGTTTGGCTTCGCGCGACGCGGCCACCAGATCATCGGCCAGGCGCGGGAAATTCTGCGTATACTCCCCTTCAGACAGGCCCGTACCACGCTTGTCATACACGAAAACGGATACGCCTCGCCCGACCATCTGGTAAGGATCGCGCGCGCGGTCGATCCAGCCGCTGCCTTCGGAACCATGGGCAAACACCACCAGTGGCGTGTCCTTGCCTGCACCCGGCGCCTCCATCAAGCGGCCCGCGAGCATGATGCCGCCGGATTCAAAACGCGTATTCGATTCGGCCAGTGCCACTTTCGGCCAGCGTTCCTTGCCACTGACAAGCACGGCGTCCTTTCCGCACGCGACCAGTGCCCCGGCATCCTGCGTGTTGCCAACGGTCCCGTCGCTGAAGGTGTAGCCGTATCCCTTCCCCCCTTTTGTGACGGCAACGAAGCCCTTGTGATCCTGGCGAAAAATGCCCGTCTCGCAAGGCGCCGGGCTGAATGCATCTGGCAAGGGTGCGCCAGTCGCCGTGAGCGATACGGCAAGGAAAGGCCAGAGAAAAGAAGATGTCATGGAGTCAAGGTCCGGTAGAGGTTGTCGCGTCGTTGATCAAGAAACCGCAGATATCAGGGCAGAACCGGGGCCGCGCGCAAAACTGCGGCAGCTGTTCAACACCGATAAATATCGGGGAAGTTCCGTTCCATCAGCGTCTCCGGCCTGAGCGGCGCCGAAAAGCCATGGCGCGCATACAAGCCATGCGCCGTGCTGGTAGCCAGCATGAAACGGCGCAAGCCCTGCAAGTCGGGATGTGCCATCACGGCCTCCATCAGACGCTTGCTGTAGCCGCGGCCGCGGTACTCTTCCAGCACATACACGTCGACCAGATAGGCAAACGTGGCGTAGTCGCTGACCACGCGGGCGAACGCCACATGGCGGCCGTCAAGCCTGCCGCCGAAGCATAGCGAATGGTCGATGGCGCGCTGCACGGTAACGAGCGGGATGCCGATGGCCCATGTCGATTGCGTGCTGAGAAAATGGTGGATGGCCGGAACGTCGAGTTCCGCCTTGTCGGTACTGATCATCAAAGGTGGCATTATGCAAGCCTTGCTATCGTTGAAAACACGATCATCGGTCTTTTTTCTGCTGCTGTCACCAGGACTGGAAAAAATCGGGGGCGCCACCCGTGCTGACTGTCCGTGATGCGGTACTGCTGTTTGCTGCGAATATCTTTCGTACTGCCTGCATTGCTTGGCCCCGCTTACAGCGCGGCTTTTTCTTCGGCGCTCAAACGCTTGGCGCTGACATACACGGTGTGCACGGTGGCTTGATCGGCACTGGCAAGGATAGGGGCCGGCGCGGCGCGGAACTTCGGCACGGCGGCGGTGGCCAGGCTGGTGGCGGCGGCGATGGCAATGATGGCAACGAAGATGGCTTCCATGTTTTTAGCGATGTTCATGATATTTTCCTTGAGGTTGAGGGGCGTTGCTGTTTGTCCTGCGATGATTGAACTGTAGGCCGATCCCCTCTGAACTGCCATCGGATTGCGACAAAACGCACGATTTGCGGGACAGAATACAAAAAGACAGGATGGAACGCACAACAGCACCCGCAGCGTGACATTTGACGCGTGCCAGCCCCATTCCTGGCCATTTCAGCGCCCTGCAAGCCCCTAAAAGCCCTACCGCAGGCCAACCTTGTTTATAATCGCCCTACACTAAAGGACTTCTTTCATGACTGATCAATTCTCCAAAAAGGGCGAAGCCTGGTCGGCCCGGTTTTCCGAACCGGTCTCGGACCTCGTCAAACGCTACACAGCTTCTGTATTTTTTGATAAGCGCCTGGCGCTGTTCGACATCGAAGGTTCGCTGGCCCATGCGGAAATGCTGCATGCGCAAGCCATCATCAGCCCGGCCGACTACGCGGAAATCCAGCGCGGCATGGCGCAAATCTCGCAGGAAATCGCCGCCGGCCAGTTCGAATGGCTGCTGGACCTGGAAGATGTCCACCTGAATATTGAAAAACGCCTGACCGAACTGGTAGGCGATGCGGGCAAGCGCCTGCACACGGGCCGTTCGCGCAACGACCAGGTGGCCACCGACATCCGCCTGTACGTGCGTTCCGCCATCGACGACATCACCACCTTGCTGACGACGTTCCGCAGCGCGCTGACGGACCTGGCCGAGCAGCATGCCGACACCATCATGCCGGGCTTTACTCACATGCAGGTGGCCCAGCCGATCACCTTCGGCCACCACATGCTGGCATATGTTGAAATGTTCGGCCGCGATGCCGAGCGCATGGCCGACTGCCGCAAGCGCGTCAACCGCCTGCCGCTGGGCGCCGCCGCCCTGGCAGGCACCACCTTCCCCATCGACCGCCTGCGCGTGGCCAAGACGCTGGGCTTCGACGACGTGTGCCACAACTCGCTCGACGCCGTGTCGGACCGTGATTTCGCCATAGAATTCTGCGCCGCTGCCGCCGTGCTGATGATGCACGTGTCGCGCATGGCCGAGGAACTGGTGATCTGGATGAGCCCACGCATCGGCTTCATCGACATCGCCGACCGCTTCTGCACCGGCTCCTCGATCATGCCGCAAAAGAAAAACCCTGACGTGCCCGAGCTCGCCCGTGGCAAGACAGGCCGCGTGTATGGCCACCTGATTGGCCTGCTGACCCTGATGAAAGGCCAGCCGCTGGCCTACAACAAGGATAACCAGGAAGACAAGGAACCGCTGTTCGATACCGTCGACACCGTCATCGACACGCTGCGCATCTTCGCCGACATGGCCGGTGGCATCACGGTGAAACCGGAAGCGATGCGCGCGGCAGCCCTGCAGGGTTATGCTACGGCGACCGACCTGGCCGACTACCTGGTCAAGAAGGGCCTGCCGTTCCGCGATGCTCATGAAGCGGTGGCCCTGGCCGTGCGCGCCTGCGTCGATGCCGGTTGCGACCTGGCCGACCTGTCGTTGGTGCAGTTGCGCGCGTTTTCACCATTGACGGGCGAAGACGTGTTTGCAGTGCTGACCCTGGAAGGCTCCGTTGCCGCGCGCGACCACGTGGGCGGCACCGCGCCGCGCCAGGTGCGCGCCGCGATCGCCCGCGTGCGCACGCAGCTGGAAAAATAAAACGCGCTTGCGCGCTCAAGCGCCCCGCTGCATCGCTGCAGCGGGGCGTTTTTCATTGCGCGACGATTTTCGACAACACGGAAAAGGCGGCGCCCGTCTGCGACGCTTCCAGCAGCAGGGTCAGCTCCGTATACGTGCAGATGATGTTGATCAAATTGATGCGGTCCCACGCCAGGCGTCGCAGGATGGCGTGATACACACCCGGCGTATAGCAGGTTTCGGGCGCCAGGTGCAAGGTCACGGCCGTCACCCGCTCCAGGCGCGCCAGTTCCTGCTCGCCGCCAAAGACCTCCTCCACCAGCGCATGCAGTGAACGGCTGCAGATTACCATCACCTCGTTGACGCCGCGCGTGACCGTAATGAACGTGCCGCGCTGGGGTGCGGCCAGCGCCAGCAACTGACGCTGGCAGGCATACGTCTGGTCGGAGTAACGATAAGTAAAAATCATCAATTCGCTGCGCGTGGAAAGTTCACCCGCGCGGTGCGCCAGCACGATCTCGCCGTTTTTCTGCTGCGGCATCCGCTCGGCCAGGCGGCGCAACGCCATCACCACGGCGGCTTGCCCCACCGGTTTCCACAAGTCGGTCTGCAATTGCGGCTGCAACTGGCGCGCCAGTTCCGACAGGTTGAGCAAGCCCCGGCCCAATCCCTCGCTGAGAAAGGCCGATTCCATCACGATCTGTTCCACTTTGGTCGCTATCGAAAGCATAGTTCCTCGGGCCGGTGATTCCGGTGCACGCACCAGGAGCCGGCAACCCTTCCTGAAAAAAGGATGCACTGCGCCAGCGGCCACGCCGGGCGGCGCGGTCGGACTTGCTGAAAGCCCCCGTCGCAGGGGGAAGAGCCGGGTAGCGGCGGCTAGGAAGGCGGATGCAGCATGAATGCCGCTCCAGAGGGGAAATGGCTGAAACCAACAGCAGAAAACAGAACTGACGTCATGTGAAACTCCCGATTTTTTTCCCGATGCGCTGTATCTGGACGCGGTCATTGCCGCGTGCGCTTTTTTGTCTTCGCGTGGTCCGCTGGGACCATGCGAAGACCTAGTGTAGATCGCAACATTTAGAAAATGCAACAGTGTTTTTCCAACAGAACACGTCATTAGGGGAAGTAGTCCAAAACAAAAGTTGCAGCTTGCGGTAAATCAAACTTTACGACGATACAGCGCCGATAAATGTTCAATTCTTAACAAAAATTCGCGTAATGACCCATTTCTTGAATTTTTTGACATGGCGATCTCGACAAGTTTAGTGTCCCCCTACCCGGCGTCATGCCACCACAAAACGGCTGGCTATCCGCCCTCCGTCAGGCACGCCGGGGTGGCCATCAGGCATCGCGGCCAGCTCATTCACCATTTCCTTAACCGATACCATGGAGCAGAAATGAATTTACGTTTGACGATAGTTGCCGCATCCATCGCCGCCCTGCCGCTGATGGCCACCACGGCAGACGCCGCCACGCCGCTGCCACTGACCCTGATGGCCGCCCCGGTCACCCTGGCCTCTCCACAAGAGAACGCCAGCCTGGTCAACAAGCTGGCCGCGCAGGCGCGCAGCCGGGGTCTGAATACCGAACATGGCTTTGCCGTCGGCGCCCAGCATCCGGGCGTCAGCGGCACGCGCGTGAGCCGCGTACAGCACACCTACAAGGGTTTGCCCGTCTTCGGTTCCGAGACCGTAGTGGTCAGCAACAGCGCCGGCGACATCGTCAGCGAATCCGTGTCGGACCGCGCGTCCGGTCTCGGTAGCGGCGGCGTCAATGCAGTCACCCGCAGCGCCACCACCGATATCGATACCACGCCGGCCGTCAGCGCCGCCGCCGCCATCGCCGCCGCCGTGAAAAGCATCGGCGTGCCGGCAGTCGACCATGTGCCGCCACATGCCCAGCTGCTGATCTACCCCGTGATGAAAACGGTGCGCGTGGCGGGCGCCGAGAACAAATCGGAAGCCGCGTTGAACGCCCTCGACGTACAGGACGTGGTCGACCACTACGAGCTGGCCTACCTGGTGCAGACGCGCATGATCAGCGGTAACAAGCCTGTTTACTATGACACCGTCGTCAGCGCCAAAGATGGCCGCATCCTGCGTCAATGGAAAGCCCTGAAAACCGTCGCCGGCATCGGCAACAGCCAGTACAACGGCCAGGTACCGCTCAACACCACGCTCACGGGCAGCACCTACACCATGAAGGACCCCAGCCGCGGCACGGGTGGCAGCTTCGGTGGCATGGCCATCACGAATGCCAACCACGGCACCACCTCGGGCAGCGTGTACAGCAGCACCAGCAATACCTGGGGCGACGGCCAGCAGTACATCAGCGGCGGCAGCACCACCAACGCCAACGGCCAGACGGCGGCCGTCAACGCGATGTGGGGCCTGATGAACACCTACGACACGCACAAGAATGTGCTGGGCTGGTCCAGCCTGGACGGCAACAACACGGCTACCCACATCGCCGCCCACGTCAACACGGCCTACGACAATGCCTATTACGACAGCAGCTGCAAATGCATGTACATCGGCGACGGCGGCAGCTCGTTCAACAACCTCGGTTCCATCGACGTGATCGGCCATGAAATGGGCCACGGCATCACGGACGCCACTTCGGGCCTGGTCTACTCGCAGGAGTCAGGCGGCTTGAACGAATCGAGCTCGGACATCGCCGGTGAAATGGTGGAAGCGTATGCGCGCGCCGGCGGCACGGGTACCAGCATTCCCAACACGGGCAACGATTGGATGACGGGCAAGGAAATCGCCAAGAATGGCCAGCCGCTGCGCTGGCTGTACAAGCCGAGCAAGGATGGCAGCAGCCCGAATGCGTGGAGCAGCACCATCAAGAACCTCGACGTCCACTACAGCAGCGGCCCGAACAACCGCATGTTCTACTTCCTGTCGCAAGGTTCAAACTCCACCGCCAGCAGCGACTATTACAGCTCCTACCTGAACAAAAGCCCGCTGGCCATGACGGGCATCGGCAGCGACAAGGCTTACCGCATCTGGTTCAAGGCAGCCACCACCAAGTTCACTTCGTCGACCAACTACGCCGATGCGCGCAACAAGGTGCTGCTGGCAGCCGAGGAACTGTATGGCGTGGGCAGCGCCGAGGCTATCGCCGTCAAGCGCGCGTATGCGGCCATCAACGTCGGCACCGACGTCGATGAATCGACCACGGGCGGCGCGGTGACCATCACCAGCCAACCGGCCAGCATCACGGTCGCGCCAGGCGCCACCGCCTCGTTCGCCGTGGGCGCGGGTGGCGGCACGGCGCCGTACACCTACAAGTGGTACCGCAACGGCGCCGTGATCAGCGGCGCCACCTCGCCAGCCTACAGCTTCACGACCGTGGCGGCCGACAACGGCGCCGTCTTCAAGGCCACAGTGACGGATGCCTCCTCGCCTGCCGTGACGGCCACGTCGAACAACGCCACGCTGACGGTGGGCACGAGCAGCGCCACCGAACGCGTGACGAACGGCGGCTTCGAGTCCGGCGCCACGGGCTGGAGCGGCACCACGGGCGCCATCGGCACCTTCACGGGGCAAACCGCGTACGAAGGCACGCAGTACGCCTGGCTGGGCGGTAATGGCGCCACGGCCAGCGAATCGCTGACGCAAAGCGTGGCCATTCCGGCCGCCGCCACGGCGGCCAGCTTGAGCTTCGCGCTGCATATCGACACGGCGGAAACGGGCAATACCGTGTACGACAAGCTGGTCGTCACCGTGAAGAACAGCGCCGGCACGGTGCTGGGCACCCTGGCCACGTATTCGAACGTGAACAAGGCGGCCGGCTACCAGATCCGCACGTTTGACCTGATCGCCTACAAGGGCCAGACCGTGCAATTGTCGTTCGCCGCGACCGAGGACGCTTCGCTGCAAACCTCGTTCGTGATCGACAAGGTCAGCCTGGTCACCCAGTAAGCGGCTGAAGATGCGGGCAAGCCATCGATACAAGGGCTTGCCCGCACAACACGATTGATTTTCTGGCAATTCCAGTCTACCCTGAGGCAACTCATTGCATCTTGCTGCTGCCGGTACCCGCGACGAATTGAACTTTTTTTGGATTGTTCCCGACCGATGCCTACTTTGACCTTGCCCGCACGCGCTTTCTCTCATTCCAACCTATCCATTTTTTCGTCCGCCATCATGCTCGCCTGAGCCGGCGATGCAGTTCCACCTCCAGGTGCAGGGCCCTGCGGGCAGCCAGGCGCTGGCCATCGACGCCGCCAGCGAGGCCGAAGCGATCCGCGCGGCCGTGCGCGGCGGCTGGCGCGTGCTGGCCGTCGATGATGGCCGTGCGCAGGATGCGGGCGCCGCGCTACGTCCCGGTAAACAGGGCCTGCCCCTGCTGCAATTCAGCCAGGAGTTGCTGGCCCTGCTCGAAGCGGGACTGAACCTGGGCGAGGCCATGGCCACCCTGCACAACAAGGAAACGCGCCCGGGCGCCAAGGCCACCCTGGCCGCCATCGTGCTCACCCTGCAGCAGGGACAGAGCTTTTCCGACACCCTGGCCGGTTTCCCCGACATCTTCCCCGACATTTACATCGCCACCGTGCATGCGGCCGAACGCTCGGGCAACCTGCCCGAGGCACTGGCGCGCTTCGTCGGCTACCAGCTGCAATTCGACGCCATCCGCAAAAAACTCATTTCAGCTGCCATCTACCCGTGCATGCTGCTCGTCGTCGGCGGCCTGGTGACGCTATTCCTGCTCGGTTACGTGGTGCCGAAGTTCAGCGTCGTCTACGAAAGCTCGGGCCGCGAGATTCCGTGGATGTCGCAGATGCTGCTCGGTTTTGGCCAGAACCTGGCCGCCCACCCGCTGCTGTGCGCCGGTGCGCTGGCCGCCGCGGTTGGCGCCGTAGTCTTTGGCGCTGCCAACGCCGGCGCGCGCCAGGCCCTGGTCTTGCGCCTGCTGCGCCTGCCCGTGCTGGCGGGGAAGGCGGCGGAGTTCCGCCTGGCCCGCTTCTACCGCGCCCTGAGCCTGCTGCTGCACGCGGGCATCCCGCTGCACAAGGCGCTGGCCATGGTGGCACCCATGCTGCTGCCGGCGCAGCAAGAGCAACTGGCGCAGGCGCGCCGCGCGGTGCAGGAGGGCATGCCGTTTTCCACCGCGCTGGAACACGCCAGCATGGCCACGCCGGTGGCGCAATCGCTGCTGAAAGTGGGAGAGAACACGGGCCGCCTGGGCGACATGCTGGAACGCTCGGCCAAGTTCCACGACGAGGAATTCGCCCGCTGGGTGGACTGGGCGTCGCGCCTGCTCGAACCGCTGCTGATGACCATCATCGGCGTGGTGATCGGCGGCGTGGTGGTGCTGATGTACATGCCGATCTTTGAACTGGCCGGGAGCTTATCTTGAAGTTCATGTCATGAACGCACGCGACGAAGAACGCACCGTGCTTGATGCGGCCATGCTACGCCGGGCCCACGCCAGCGCGCTGGAACAGGGCCGCCCGCAAATGGCCGTACTGCAGGAAACGGCAGCCCTGCCGCCCGAAGTCTTTTTGCGCCAGCTGGCCGCCCTGTTCCGCTACCCGGCCTTGACGATGGCCGAGCTGCAGGCCGCCTTGCCCGCCTTTGCCCTGCTGCCCTACACGGATTGCGCACAGCGCGACTGCGTTCTGCTGCAGCCGGGTGCTCCCGGCGCGCCGCCCGTGCTCGTCATTGGCAACCCGTTTGCCGAAGACCTGCTGCAATGGGCCGACTTCGCCCTGTCCACGCCCTTCACGGTGGCGCTGGCGCACCCGGACGACCTGGCCGCCTATTTGCTGCAGCAGGAAAGCGTGCAGCAGGCGATGCAGGAGATGCAACATGGCGATGACGTGCCGGGACTCGACCAGAGCATCGAGGACATTTCCCTGATCCGCATCAGCGAGGACAGCAGCCCGGTGGTGAAACTGGTGAACTCCACCATCTACGACGCCCTGAAATTCCAGGCCAGCGACATCCACCTCGAATGCGACGTGGCCAGCCTGGTCATCAAATACCGCGTCGATGGCGTGCTGGTGCAGGCGGGCCAGGTGCAGGGGCTGGCAATGGCCGAACAGATCATCTCGCGCATCAAGGTCATGGCCGATCTCGACATCGCCGAGCGCCGCGTCCCGCAAGATGGCCGCTTCAAGGTGCGCGTGAAAGGGGCGGAGATTGATTTCCGCGTTTCCATCATGCCCAATATCTTTGGCGAAGACGCCGTGCTGCGCCTGCTGGACCGGCGTGCGCTGACGGAAGCGGCGCAGGCACTGCGCCTGGAAAGCCTGGGCCTGAACGAGGACGCCATCGAACAGATACGCCGCCTGGCCGCCAAGCCGCACGGCATGCTGCTGGTGACGGGGCCCACGGGCTCGGGCAAGACCACCACCCTGTACGCGGCCATCACGGAAATCAATACGGGACGCGACAAGATCGTCACCATCGAAGACCCCGTCGAATACCGCTTGCCGCGCGTGCTGCAGATACCCGTCAATGAAAAAAAGGGACTGACGTTCGCGCGCGGCCTGCGCTCCATCCTGCGCCACGATCCCGACAAGATCATGATCGGCGAGATCCGCGACGACGAGACGGCGCAGATCGCCGTGCAGGCGGCGCTCACGGGCCACCTGGTATTTACCACCGTGCACGCGAACAATGTCTTTGATGTGGTGGGCCGCTTCCTGCACATGGGCGTCGATGCCTACAGCTTTGCGGCGGCCCTGAACGGCATCGTGGCGCAGCGCCTGCTGCGCCTCAATTGCGCCCATTGCGCCGTCGACGCCAGCGCCGAGGTGCTGGCCGATGCGCAGCAGCTGCGCGACAGCGGCCTGGCCCTGCACCAGGTGCAGGACTGGCAGTTCATGGCCGGCAAGGGCTGCGGCCATTGCCGCGGCACCGGCTACAAGGGCCGCAAGGCCGTCGCCGAAGTCTTGATGCTCAGCGATGCGATGCGCGAAATGATCTGCACGCGCGCGCCTTTGAGCCAGATGAAGGAAGAAGCGGCGCGCAACGGTTTTCGCCTGGCGCGCGAGGCGGGCCTGGACCTGGTGCGGCGCGGCGAAACCACTTTAGCGGAGCTCAATCGTGTCACTTATTGAACGGGTTACCCGGGCCACCCTGTGCCTGCACCTGGCGCCGCACGGATTGCACGGCGTGCTGCGCCGCGCCGGCCGTCCCTTGCCCGACAGCGCCTTCCACCTGCCGATCCTGAACCCCGACGCCAGCTGGGAAGTGGCGCTGGCGGCCCTGCGCGGCTGGCTCGAACAGGGTGGCGGCAAAAAACTGCCGCTGGCCGTCAGCCTGGCCAGCCGCTGGTGCGCCATGCTGATAGTGCCGTGGAGCGGCGCCCTGCTCGACCGAACCAGCGCACAGCGCTTCCTGCACAGCCAGTTCGCTGCCGTCTACGGCGATGGCGCGCGCGCCTGGCGCCTGGCTACCGACGATGCACCTTATGGCAGGCCGCGCCTGGCCTGCGGCATCGATGCGGCCCTGCTGCAAGGCGTGCAGGACGCGGCGGCCGCGCATGGCCGGCGCTGCCTGTCCATCGAACCCATCGTCGGGCCGGCCTGGCGCAGCATCGCCGGCGAGAAACCCGCCGCCTTCGCCCTGGTGGAAGCGGGACGGCTGCTGCTGGCAACGACGAGCGGCGGGCGCATCACGGCCCTGCACAGCCAGTCTTGCGGCGCCGCCTGGGGCGACGAACTGGATCGGGCCTGGCGGCGCTGGAACTTGCGCGCGCCACAGCTCGACGCCATCGAACAGGTGGCGCTGCTCGATTTGAGCGGCATGCCGCAGGAGAATCTGCCGGGGCACTTCCAGCCCTTTCCCGTGGCCGGCGCCGCGCACTTGATGCGGGAGACAGCATGGGCCTGAGCCGCCTGGAATTGCTGGCGCCCGGAGCAAAACAGAGCTTCAAGGGCTGGCGCCTGGCCCTGTGCCTGGCGGGCGGCTTGATGCTGCTGCCAGCGGCCGTGTACTGGCTGGTGCAGGCGCAGGAAACGCGGCGCCTGGAAGCGCAGCTGGCGCAGCTGCAGCCCGCGCGTCCCGTGCGCGCGCCCCTCTCGGCGAACCAGCAGCGCGAACGCGACCTCGAACTGAAACAGGTGGCTGCCGCCGTGCACCAGCTCAACCTGCCCGTCACGCGCCTGGTCAGGACGGTGCAGCCGCCGCGCGACGTGCGCGTGGCGCTCCTGGGACTGGACCTGAATGCGCAGCAGGGACAGGATGGCGCCAGCGTGCTGAAAATCGCCGCCGAGGCGGAAACGCCGCAGGACATGCTCAACTACCTGGCCTTCCTGAACCAGCAACCCATGTTCAGCTCCGTGTATCTGCTCAAGCACGAGATGAACGCCAACGCGCCGGAACACGCGTATCGTTTTCAGCTGGAGGCGCAATGGCGACAATAAAACCCGAATTAAAAGCCAACGCTTCCCTGGCACGTCCACGCCTGCAACTGCGCCTCCCCCCACGTCTGCAGTGGCAAGCGCAGCGGCTGTGGCGCACCCTGGGCTGGCCCAGCGTCATTGGCGCGACTTGTCTGGCGCTGGCCGCTTTCGCCGTGCAGCAGGGCGATGCCTTGGACGCGCGCCAGCAGCAATTGACGACGCAACTGGCCGCTGCGGCCAGACAGTCGGCGCTGCCGACGGCGGCCGTCACGCTCGATGCCGATGCCGACAGCCTGGCCGCCTTTCACGCCTACCTGCCCGCGCATGACAGCATTCCCGAACAGTTGAAGGCATTGCTGGAAGTGGCGCAGAAGAGCGGCGTCACCCTGTCCAAGGCGGACTACAAGCCTCAGGAAGATGGCAACACGGCCTTTTTGCGCTACCAGATCACCCTGCCCGTACGCGCTGAATACGCGCAGCTGCAAACCTTTATCGTCGACGCCCTGCAAGCGCTGCCCACCCTGACGCTCGACTCCGTGCTCTTCAAGCGCGAGCAGATCGAGGCGGGCGAGATCGACGCACGCATCCAGTTCATCTTGCTGGTGAAGAAGGCGGAGGCGCGGCCATGAAAAAAATCGTACTGGGAGGCGCCGCCGTGGCGACCTTGCTGGCCGCCCTCTTCGCCCCCGAGGACGAGGGCAGCATCGTGGGGCCGGCCACGGCCACCACGCGCCAGGTGGAGCGGGTAGCGGTCGCGCCTCTCGCTGCAGCCACCGCCGCTGCGCAAACTGATCGCGCCCTGGCCATCCATCCGCGCCGGGCGCTCGACGACGAGGAAGCGGCCACCCTGTTCGCCAAACAAAGCTGGCAGCCGGAGACGCCGAAAAAGATCATGCTCGACCAGCAGGCGGCCCAGGCTGCGCTGCCCGCCGCCCGCGTCGATGCAAACGCGCCGCCACCGCTGCCCTTTCAATTCCTCGGCCGCTTTGTCGATGAAGGCAAGGCGGCCTACTTCCTGCAGGCGGGCGAACGCAACGTGGTGGCGCGCCCAGGCGACACGCTCGAAGAGCGTTACCGCTTCGACGGCGTGGTGCAGGGCGCCCTGCAATTTACCTATCTGCCGCTCAACCTGAAACAGACACTCGCCGTAGGGGACCTCAATTGAAACGACGCGCACCACGCATGTCAGGCACCTTCGCCCTGCTCCCTCTGCTATCCCTGCTGGCCGCCTGTGCCGGCAACCAGGCCTACAACGATGGCCAGGCCATGCTGGGCGCGGGCCGCACGGAACAGGGCCTGGCCCTGCTGGAACAGGCGGCACAAGCCGAGCCGACCAACGCCAAGTACCGCATCGCCGTCACCAACGGCAGGATGCGCGCGCTGAACAAGCTGAATGGCGCTGCGGAAGCGCTGCGCCAGCAGGGCAAGCTGCCCGAAGCGCAAGCGCTGTACCAACAGGCGCTGGCGCTGGATGCCAGCAACGACGTGGCGCAGCGGGGCCTGGCCGGCGTGGCGCAGGATGAGCGGCACCGCAAGCTGGTGCAGGAAGCGCAGGCCAGCTACCAGCGCGGCGGCGAAGCGAATATCGCGCAAGCGCAGGAAGCCTTGCGCCAGGTGCTGCAGGAGCGCCCCGCGCAGCGCGAGGCGCTGGCCTTGAAAAGCCGCATCGGCGACGAGCAGGCGAAGGCACGGCCGACCGGCGGCAAGCTGGCCGCCGCCTATCGCAAACCCGTGACCTTGGAATTTCGCGACGCGCCCCTGCGCTCCGTGTTCGACTTCATCAGCAAGGTCTCGGGCCTGAACTTCGTCTTCGACAAGGAAGTCGACCCTGCCCTGCGCGCCACCATTTCGGTGCGCGACACCAGTATCGAAGAGGCGATTGCCATGCTGCTGGGTGCCAACCAGCTGGAACAAAGCGTCACCAGCGACAAGTCGATCACGATCTATCCGAACACGCCGCAAAAGGTGAAGGATTACCAGCAGCTGGTGGTGCGCACTTTCTTCCTCGCCAATGCGGACGTCAAGACGGTGGCGTTTTCCATCAAGACCCTGCTCAAGGCCAAGGATGTCGTCACCGACGAGCGCCTGGGCATCATCATGCTGCGCGATACACCGGAAATGGTGCGCATGGCCGAACGCATCATCAACGTGCAGGACCTGGCCGACCCGGAAGTGATGCTGGAAGTGGAGGTGCTGGAAGTCAAGCGCACGCGCCTGATGGAACTGGGCGTGCGCTGGCCCGACCAGGCCAGCCTGACACTGGCCGGCATCGGCAGCGGCCTGGGTGGCCTGAAGGTGGCCGACCTGCACCGCATCAATGGAGAGAACATCAACCTGGGCATCGGCGGTGTGACGCTCAACGCCAACAAGACCGATAGCGACAGCAATATCCTGGCCAACCCGCGCATCCGCGTGCGCAACAAGGAAAAGGCCAAGATCCTGATCGGCGACCGCGTCCCCGTCATTACCGTCACCACGAATAACGGCGTCAGTTCCGACAGCGTCAACTACATCGACGTGGGCCTGAAACTGGACGTCGAGCCGAACGTCTACCTGGACGACGAAGTGGCCATCAAGATCAACCTGGAAGTATCGAACGTCGTCAAGGAAGTGATCAGCAAGACGGGCACGCAGGCATACCAGATCGGCACGCGCAGCGCTTCCACCGTGTTGCGACTGAAGGATGGCGAGACGCAGGTGCTGGCAGGCCTGATCAGCGACGAGGACAGGGGCACGGCGAACAAGGTGCCCGGCGTGGGTGAACTGCCCGTGCTGAACCGCCTGTTCGGCAGCCAGAAGGACGACGCCATGCGCAGCGAGATCGTGCTGTCGATCACGCCGCGTCTGCTGCGCAGTATCCGCCGCCCGGACCTGATGACGGCCGAATTCAACTCCGGCACCGAGGCATCCGTGGGCGGCCGCGCCAGCGTCGGCGGTACGCTTGACGCCGTCGCCGCGCCCGAGCAAGCAGCGCCGCGTGCCGGCTCGCCCATGACGGGCGGCGACGAAGCGCCGGCCGCCGGCGACAAGGCCAGCAAAGGTGGCCAGTGAAGCAGCAGGGCTTTACCTTCATCGAGCTGATGATCACCCTGGCGATCATGGCGACCCTGGCCACGGTGGCCGTGCCGATGGCGCAGGTAGCCTTGCAACGGGCGAAGGAACAGCAATTGCGCAGCGCCCTGATCGAGATCCGGGAAGCCATCGATGCCTACAAGCGCGCCTCGGACAATGGCCGCATCAAGCTGTCGCTGGGCGCATCCGGCTATCCGAAAAAACTCGATGAACTGGTCGAGGGCGTGCCCGACCAGCGCAGCCCTGCGAAACAGAACATCTATTTTTTGCGCCGCCTGCCGCGCGACCCGTTCCAGCCCAGGGAAGAAGGCAGCGCCGCCGACAGCTGGAGCAAGCGCGCCTATGCCTCGCCGCCCGACAATCCCAGCGAAGGCGAAGACGTATTCGACGTCGCCTCGCGCTCGACCAAGGTGGGCCTGAACGGCGTGCCACTCAAGGAATGGTGATGTCGATGCCCTGCTCTACTCCACGCCGCGGTTTTACGCTGGTCGAACTGCTGGTGGTACTGGCGATCATCTCGCTGCTGCTGACGATCGCCATTCCCCGCTATTTCGGCTCGGTGGAAAAATCCAAGGAAGTCGCGTTGAAGGAAAACCTGCAGGTGCTCAGGAGCGGCCTGGATAAATACTATGCCGACAAAGGAGAATATCCGGCCGCGCTGGCCGACCTGGTGACCCACCATTACTTCCGCAGCGTGCCGCTGGACCCCGTCACGGAGTCCGCCACCACCTGGCAATTGATCCCTTCGCCCAATGGCGAGATCGGCGGCGTGGCCGACGTGCGCAGCGGCGCCAAGGGCAAGACGCGCGAGGGCATCCCCTTTGAGCAGCTCTAGCTTCCAACGCCGCGCAAGGGGCTTCGCGTATATTTGGACTCTGATGCTGGTGGCCTTCATGGGCGTGGGCCTGGTGCTGGCCAGCGAATTGCATGCCACCGCCACGCGGCGCGACAAAGAGCGCGAGCTGCTGTTCATCGGCCATGAATTTCGCAATGCGCTGGGCCGTTACTACGACAGCACGCCGGGCGACGGGCGGCCCCGCTATCCCCTGACCTTGCAGGAATTGCTGCGCGACCCGCGCTTTGCCAACGCACGGCGGCACTTGCGCCGCCTGTATGCGGACCCTGTCACGGGCAAGGTGGAATGGGGCGTGCTGCGGCAGGAGGGACGCATCGTCGGCATCCATTCGCTGTCGCCGCAGATCCCCATCAAACAGGACAACTTCCTCGACGAAGACGCCAGCCTGCGCCGCAAGCAGCGCTACACGGACTGGCATTTTACCTATCCGCACGACCTGGTTCTGGCCCAGCCCGATGCCGCCGGCGGCGCGCCTGGGCTCAAGCCGAAAGGCGCGAACTGATATCATGCGTCCTTTCCGTATCACGCATAGAACAAAGGAGCAGGCATGAGCATAGGTGGCACTTCCATCGAACAGGCATTGGCATCGTTGTCGGACATGACGGGCGGCATGGTCGCCATCGGCAAGGCCGAACATGCGCAACGCATCGTCAAGGCGCAAGCGTTCATGCGCGAACAGGGCATCGCCGCAATCTACCTGAACGCGGGCGCCAACCTCACCTATTTCACGGGTACCAAATGGTATGCCAGCGAACGCATGGTAGGCGCCATCCTGCCGGCCAGCGGCGACATCGAATACATCGCTCCCGCCTTCGAGGAAAGCACCTTGACGGGCTTCATGCTCATCGAAGGTCGTGTCAATTGCTGGGAAGAGCATGAAAGCCCATACCAGCTGTTCGTCGACGTGCTGGCGCGCATGGGCGTGGCACAAGACGCGCACCAGCCGCCGCGCGTGGGCATCTGCGAAAGCGCCGCCTTCTTCATCTATGACGGCATCAAGCCGCTGGCCCCCGGCTACGCGCTGGAAAACGCGCGCGCCGTCACGGCGTACTGCCGCAGCCGCAAGTCACAGGCGGAAATCGCCCTGATGCAGCGCGTGATGGACATGACCCTGGCCGTGCATGTGGCCACGGCCAGCATGCTGTACGAAGGCATCACGACGCTGGAAGTGGAAGAATTCATCCAGCGCGCGCACCGCAAGGTGGGAGCGCCCCGTTCCTACTTCTGCATCGTGCTGTTTGGCGAGGCGACGGCCTATCCGCATGGCGTGAACTATGTGCAGACCCTGAAGGCGGGTGACACGGTGCTGATCGACACGGGCTGCCAGGTGATGAACTACATCTCCGACATCACGCGCACCTATGTGTTTGGCGCCATCAGCGGGCGCCAGCGCAGCGTGTGGAACAGCGAAAAAGCGGCGCAGGCCGCCGCATTCGCCGCCGCCCGGCTGGGCGTGCCCTGCGGCGACGTGGACCGCGCCGCGCGCGTCTCCCTGGAAGCGGACGGCTTTGGTCCCGGCTACAAGCTGCCGGGACTGCCGCACCGCACGGGCCACGGCATCGGCCTCGATATCCACGAATGGCCTTACCTGGTGGGCAATGACACCACGCCGCTCGACGTGGGCATGTGTTTCTCGAACGAGCCGATGATCTGCATCCCCGGCGAATTCGGCATCCGCCACGAAGACCATTTCTACATGACGGAAAGCGGTCCGCGCTGGTTCACCGAACCGGCACACAGCATCGACGATCCGTTCGGGCTGCAGCGCTAAGCCGCCTGCCGCAGCACCAGCTGCCGTGCCGGCTGCACGGTGGCGATCGGCGCCAGGCTGCCCTGCGCCAGCTTGAACACGGCCAGCGCCGTGCCCAGCTGTACGGCCTGTTCCTGCAGCGATTCGGCCGCCGCTGACGCCTCTTCCACCAGCGCGGAGTTTTGCTGCGTCATCTGATCCATGCTGCCGATGGCCACGCCGATGTCGCCGATGCCGGCGCTTTGCGCCTGGCTTGCGGCGCTGATCTCGGCCATGATGTCGGCCACTTTTTTCACTGAATCGACGATCTGCCCCATGGTCAGCCCCGCCTCGTCAACCAGCTTCGAGCCCACGTTGACTTTGGCCACCGAATCGCCTATCAATTCCTTGATTTCTCGGGCCGCGCTGGCGCTGCGCTGCGCCAGATTGCGCACCTCGGAAGCCACCACGGCAAAGCCGCGTCCCTGCTCGCCCGCGCGCGCCGCTTCGACGGCCGCGTTCAAGGCCAGGATATTCGTCTGGAAGGCGATGCCGTCAATGACGCCGATGATGTCGACAATGCGCCTGGACGAATCGTTGATCTCGCCCATGGTGGTCACCACCTGGCTGACCACTTGCCCGCCTTTCACGGCGACGCAAGAAGCCGACACCACCAGTTCATGCGCCTGGCCCGCATTGGCCGCGTTGTCGCGCACGGTCACCGTCAGGTTATCCATGGCGCGCGCCGTCTGGTCCAGGCTGCCCGCCTGCGACTCCGTGCGCGCGGCCAGGTCCGCATTGCCTTGCGCGATTTCGGCGCTGGCCACCTGGATGGTTTCAGCGGAAGCCTTGATATCGGCCACCATGCCGCCCAATTTGCCGCGCATCTCCTTCAAGGCCGCCAGCAGACTTGCCTGGTCGCCCGCCTCGGTGGCAATCTCCATCGACAGGTCGCCATCGGCCACGGCGCGCGCGATCTGTCGCGCATATTCGGGTTCGCCGCCCAGTTGCTGCCAGATGGCGCGCACGACGAAGTGCGACACGGCCACCAGGCAGACGATGACGGCCAGCGCCACGGCGATGCTGGTATTAAGGGCATGGCGCACATTCGCCGCGCTGCGGGCGATGCCATCCTTGAATTGCAATTGCGCCTGCTCGTTGGTCTTTGCCAGGTCCGTGTTAAGCACCGCCAGCGCGCCCTGCATGCGGGCCACGGTGGCTTGCGGGTCGCCCTGCTCCATCTCCAGCATGATGCGCGCGGCACTCAGGGCCGGTGCATAGTAGGCGTCGAACTCCTTCGCCAGTTGCTGGCCGTGCTCGCGCTGGCCGGGAATGGCGGCAAAGGCGGCCAGCTTGGCGCGCAGCTTGACGGCCTGTCCATCGACTTGCGCAATGCGCTCCTTGTCACCTTCGCTGACGGCGTCGCGCAAGCCATCGCCGACGGAGGCCACGTCCAGCGTCAGCGACTTGGCCATGTCGAGCACGGGATAGTCGGCGCTTTCGGTGGCGTGAATGGAATTGAGCGCGGCCGTAGACAGGTAGGCACTGACGGCCAGTCCCAGGCCGAAGATCACGGCCGAGACGACGGGCAGCGCCCATATCTTGCGTTTGATGCTCATTGCTGTCTCCTGATGTTGATGAATTATCGGGCCGCTGCATGGCGCGCGGCCCGAGCCGGCTTTATGGCGCCGTCAGCACTACTTTGACGGTGCCGTCGACGGCACTCTTCTCGATATAGCCGATGGCTTTCGGATCGGCGGCCACGGCCTTTTTCACGTCGGCGCTATTGGCCACCTCTTTCGGCAAGGTCGCCTTGCCAGTGAAGACCAGCTTGGACCACAGGGCCTTGGCCTGCGACGGTTCCTTGTCCGTCACCTTCTTGTAGAACTCGGCGCGCACGGCGGTACCTTCAGGCTGGTCGATCGGCGTCATGGCCGTCGATTTACCGAGGAAGAACTGCGCTACCTGTTCATTCGTCATGGCGCCGGCGGCGCTTTTGGGATTGACCACCACGACCACTTCGGCCATGGCGGGAACGCTCATCGACAAGGCCAGCAAGGCAGCCATATGCAAAATAAATGGTTTCATGCGGCGCTCCTTAGAAAACGAAATCGATGGCGGCAGCCACCACCGTGACGGGGCCGCTGAAACCCGGCTTGGCTTGCACGAACAGGCCCTGGCCATTCTTAGGCTTGATGCGGTCGATCTGCACCTTCAAGGCGGCCGAACGGTGGAAGTCCCAGCGCACGCCGATGCTGTCCGTCGATTGCTCCAGCTGGTTGCGCGTGTTGGCCATGGTATTGACGCCGGCCGACAGCGCGCGCAGAGTCGGCGTGCAGGCGGCTGGATAACCGGCCGGGCAGGCAGCCGGCACGGTGTTATTCACGCGGTCATCGGCCTTCAGGCTGGCATGGCTGTAATACGGCAAAAAGGCGCCGATGCGGTAGCCGCCCATCACGTACCACGAGGTGCTGTCGCTGATATAACTGTCCGTCTTGCGCTTGGCATACTCGGACTGCACCAGGACATTGTTCCAATCCAGGCCCAGGCCCACAGAAGTGAATGATGCCTTCTTGTCCTTCACCACCAGCGCATCGGCCAGGGCACCCAGCTGGGCGAACTTGTAGCCGGCGCCAGCCGCGCGCAAGGCCCCGATCAGCGCATTCTGGCTGGCGGAATCGTCGATGGTCAGCTTGGTTTCGGCACGGCCGAAACGCAGGGTCAGGGGACCATGTTCGGCCACCATGTTCAGCGCGACGATGGACTTGCCTTCCACATGCACGGTCGAATCGGGGCCCGTTGCCAGGGTGGCCTTGGTGCGCCCCAGCGCCAACTGGGTGGTCACGCTGGTATCGCCCACGTTGAACTGATAAGTGCCATCGATGCCATCGATGCTGCTGAGCGGCACCTGCGAATACATTTCGCCCGGTGGGCGCAGCAGGGTATTGGCATAGCCCACGTTGCGGTAATCGGAAATCATGAAGACGGGCAGGCCCATGCGGCCGACGCGCACACTGAAGCTGTCCGATACCTTGGCCTTGGCGAAGGCCCAGGCCAGTTCGGCGCCGAAATCATCTTCGCCATCCTTGCGCGCCAGACCTTGCACGGTGGCCGACAGCCACGGGTTGACGGTGACGTTCGCCTGCAGGCCCAGGTTCGAATCGACGCCCGTGCGAGCTGTCCGACCGGCGCCGGCAGCCTGGTTGGGACGCGCGAACTGCGCGTTGTCGGTATCGGCCATGGTCAGCGCGGCGGTGCCGTAACCGCTGATCTTGACAGTGGGGCCGCTGGCAACATCTTCAGCGTAGGCATGGCTGATGGCCAGAGGCATGGCCATCAGAAAAATCAGGACGTGTTTATTCATAGTAATTAAATACCCGTAACGGTGAACAGTAATCGTGGAGTGGACTCGAGGTCGATGGCTCACCGGCCGTAAAGGCCGGGTCCGTTTTTTTCGCGCCACCATCGCCTTGGGTGTGCATTGCGGCGGTGACCAGTGAGTAAAACCATGCTACAGAGAAAAGGTTTTACTTTGGAAAGTTTTCTTGAGGCAATGAGCGAATTGCCCGCTTTTCAGCAAAAAAGCACGCGTTCTAGAGGGGTTTATCTAAATAGCACGCCGTGCAAAACCACACTTTCACTATATTTTTCATACACTTATGGATAATTCAAGAGAAAAATAATTAAGCTGCACCTGAACCATGTGGCGCCCATAAAAAAGCGCCGCCCGCGCGAAGATCGCGGGCGGCGCCGTTCAAACCAGTCCTGCCGGAGACGCTTACTCGCGCTTCGACACCAGGGTCAGAATATCGTAGCTGGCTACCAGTTCCTCGTTCTGGTTAGTCACCTGCACATCCCACGCGACTACGCCCTGGCCTACGCCAAACACGTCCTTGCGGTTGCGGTCGACCTTACGCTTGCAGGTCAGGCGCGCGCGGATGGTGTCGCCGATGGCGACGGGCGCGACGAAGCGCAGGTTGTCCAGGCCATAATTGGCCAGCACGGGACCGACGCCGGGCGAGACGAACAGGCCGGCGGCGGCCGACAACACGAAATAGCCGTGGGCGATGCGCTTGCCGAACTGCGATTCCTTGGCCGCGATTTCGTCGAAGTGCATGTAGAAGAAGTCGCCCGAGATGCCGCCGAAGGCGACGATATCCGCTTCGCTGACGGTGCGGCGGTGCGTGAGCAGCGAGTCGCCCGTCTTCAAGTCTTCGAAGTGCTTGCGGAACGGGTGGATCGGGCTTTCGTTGACGTCCGCGCCGCGCACGTATTCGCCCGTGATGGCCGCCAGCATGGTCGGAGAACCTTGCACCGCCGCCCGTTGCAGGTAGTGGCGCACGGCGCGCACGCCGCCCAGCTCTTCGCCGCCGCCCGCGCGGCCTGGGCCGCCGTGCTTCAGTTGCGGCAAGGGCGAGCCATGGCCCGTCGAATCGACGGAGGCCACGCGCTCGAGCACATGCACGCGGCCGTGGGTGGCCGCCACCTGCGGCACCACGCGCGCGGCGATCTTCGGATCACGCGTGACCAGGGTGCTCACCAGGCTGCCCTTGCCGCGCGCAGCCAGGGCCAGCGCTTCGTCGATATCCGTGTAGCCCATCATGGTGCTGACAGGGCCGAACGCTTCCACGTCATGCACGGCATCGTTGCCGAAGGCGTCGCGGCACAGCAGCAGGGTCGGCGAGAAGAAGCTGCCATCGTGCGCGCCATCGCCGAGCGGATTGAAGCCGTCGGCCGCGCCAAATATCACTTCGTTACCCTGCGACAGGGTGGCGACGCGCTCCGCCACATCGTTCTGCTGTTCTTTAGAGGCCAGCGCGCCCATGCGCACGCCTTCGATGGACGGGTCGCCCACCACCACCTTGGCCAGGCGCTCGCGCAGGCGCGTGCCGACGGCGTCCATCAGGTGCTCGGGCACGATGATGCGGCGAATCGCCGTACATTTCTGGCCCGACTTGCCCGTCATTTCGCGCACGACTTCCTTGACGAACAGGTCGAATTCCACGTCGTCGGGCGTGACGTCCGGCGCCAGGATGGCGCAGTTGAGCGAATCGGCCTCGCCATTGAAGGGCACAGACTGGGCGATCAGGTTCGGATTGGTGCGCAGCTTGGCCGCCGTGGCGGCCGATCCAGTAAAGGTCACGAAATCCTGACCATTCAGGCGGTCCAGCAAGTCGCCCGTGGAGCCGATCACCAGTTGCAAACTGCCAGCCGGCAGCAAGCCCGATTCATGCATCATGCGCACGACGGCTTGCGTCAGATAGCTCGTCGCCGTGGCCGGCTTGGCAATACAGGGCATGGCGGCCAAAAAGCTCGGCGCAAATTTTTCCAGCAAGCCCCAGATGGGGAAATTGAAGGCGTTGATGTGCACGGCCAGGCCGCCGCGCGGCACCAGGATGTGCGTGCCGGCGAAGCCGCCTTTTTTACCGAGCGCGATGGCCGGGCCTTCGTGCAACACGTTCGAGGATGGCAATTCATTGCTGCCCATGCTGGCGTAGGCAAACAGGGTGCCCGTACCGCCTTCGATGTCGACCCAGCTATCGGCGCGCGTGGCGCCCGACAGGTGCGAGATCGCATACAGTTCTTCCTTGCGCTCGACCAGGTACAGTGCCAACGCCTTCAGGCGTGCGGCGCGCTGCTGGAAGTCCAGCGCCATCAGTCCCGGCACGCCCGTCTTGCGGGCATACGTGACGGCTTCGTCGAAGTCGATTTTCTCGGCATGCGTGTGATAGATCACGCGGTTGTTCAAGGCGCTATGCAGGGGCACGGCGGCGCTTTCGCCCAGCCAGCGGCCGGCGATCAGGCTTTGCAGGGTGGATATTTGAGCCATGTGTACTACTCCTATGTTGGTGTACTGCGTGCTTACTGCGCTGCGGCGTTCTTGTGCAAATGCAGCGGCAAGGCGGATTCAAAATTGAGGCGCTGGCGGTTCGCCTCGACTTCCGTCAGGGCCTCCACTTCGCGCATCGTCTGCATCGAGCGCACGGCCAGTTCGTGGTACTGGCTGGTGCCCGAGCTTTTCCACTTGATTTCATCGTCGGTGAGCGACCGTATCACCTTGGCCGGCGTGCCCACCACCATGCTGCGCGGCGCGACGATCATGCCCGCCTTGACGAAACTCATGGCGGCGACGATGGATTCCTCGCCGATGATGACGTTATCCATCACCACGGCGTTCATGCCAACGAGCGCGTTGCGGCCGATGCGGCAGCCATGCAGCACGGCGCCATGGCCGATGTGACCGTCGACTTCGACCACCGTGTCGCAGCCGGGGAAACCGTGCATGACGCAGGTATCCTGCAGATTGGCACCCTCTTCCAGGATCAGGCGGCCGAAGTCGCCGCGGATCGAGGCCAGCGGACCGATATAGCAGCGCGGGCCGACGATCACGTCGCCGATCAATACCGCGCTCGGATGCACATAGGCGCTGGGGTGGACGACGGGGGTGACGCCGTTGATTTCGTAGACTTTGACCATGAAAACTCCTATTCATCTGCGCGCCATGCACGCTATTACTAGACGCAGCGGAAAACTGGGGTCAGACCCGGCGGGTCTGACCCCGGCCCTCCGCTGCTGTCTTCACATACCCAAGTACGCGCTTTGTACCTGCTCGTTGTGCAGCAATTCGGGACCGGGTCCGGACAAGGTGATGGCCCCAGTCTCGATCACATAGCCCACGTCGGCGATCGACAGGGCGGCGTGCGCGTTCTGCTCGACGAGGAAGATGGTGATGCCCTGGTCGCGCAACTCGGCCACGATGCGGAAGATCTCCGCGATCAGCAAGGGCGCCAGGCCCATGCTGGGCTCATCGAGCAGCAGCAGTTGCGGACGGCCCATCAGCGCGCGCGCCATGGCCAGCATCTGCTGCTGTCCTCCCGACAAGGTCCCGGCCAGCAGCAGCCGCTTTTCCTTCAAGATGGGAAACAGGCCGTACATGCGCGCCATGTCGCCCGCCACGTCCTGTGCGGGGCGGGTGAAGGCGCCCAGGCGCAGGTTGTCTTCCACGGTCATGGGGCCGAACACTTGCCGCCCTTCCGGCACCTGGCAAATGCCGGCACGCACGCGTCTGTCCGCACTCATGCGGCTGACGTCCTGGCCAGCGAAGTCGATGCTGCCGGCGCTGATCGGCTGCACGCCCGAAATCGCCCGCAACAGGGTCGTCTTTCCGGCGCCATTCGCGCCCACCAGCGCCACCAGTTGCCCCTGGCGCACCTGCAAGTCGATGCCGTGCAGGGCCTGGATGCGGCCGTAATGGCTGGTCAAGCCGGCGATATCGAGCACCAGCGGAGTTTGAGGTTTTTCCATCTTCATCATGCCGCCACTCCCAGATACGCGGCCACCACGTCGGGATTGGCGCGCACTTCGGCGGCGGTCCCTTCGGCCAGCTTCTTGCCATAGTCGAGCACCAGGATATGGTCCGACAAATTCATCACCAGTTTCATGTCATGCTCGACCAGCACCACCGTCACGCCCGATTGCGCCACCTTGCGTATCAAGGCTTCGATCTCGCCTGTCTCCGTATGGTTCAGGCCAGCCGCCGGCTCATCGAGTAGCAGCACCTTCGGCTTGGCAGCCAGCGCGCGCGCGATTTCCAGGCGTTTTAATGCGCCATACGACATCTGTCCCGCCTCGTCGTCAATATGACGTCCCACGCCGACAAACTCCATCAGGCTGGCCGCCTCGTCGCGGCAGGCCGCATCGGCACGGCGCACGGACGGCAAACGCAGCATGGAGGCAAACAGGTTCTGGTTCAGGCGCAGATGCGCGCCCACCATCACATTGGCGATGGCAGTCATGTTCATGCACACTTGCAGGTTCTGGAAGGTGCGGCTCATACCGCGCCGCGCCAGCGCATCGGGCGGCATGGCGGCCACGTTTTCGCCATTCAGCAAAATCTCGCCCCTGGTCGGCGTGTACACGCCCGTGATCAAATTGAACAAGGTCGTCTTGCCGGCGCCGTTCGGCCCGATCACGGAGTGGATATTGCCTTCCTTGACGGTGAAGCTCACGTCCTGCACCGCGTGCACGCCGCCAAAGCTCTTGCTCAGATTGTTAATCGTCAGCATCTCAAGCCTCCTGCGCCGGTGGTTTATTTGATGCTGCTGGCGCCTTGGGCATCGCTGCCCGCTTGCGCGAACGGCTGGCCAGGCTGGGTACGAGACCTTTTGGCATGAAGATCATGGTGGCCATCAAGATCACGCCGAAGACCACCGTTTCCCAGCCTTCAAAACTGGACAACAGTTGCGGCAGGATCGTTAGCAGGGCTGCGCCGATGATGGAGCCGAAGATCGACGCCATGCCGCCCACCACCACCATCGTCACCAGCTCGATCGAGTGGAAGAAACCGGCCAGGTTGGGGGTAATGAAACCGATGTAATGGGCGCTGATGCTGCCCGCGATACTGGCAATGACGGCCGACAGCACGAACACGCGCACCTTGAAGCGGGTCGTGTCGACGCCGACCACGCGCGCGGCCACTTCCGAGCCGTGGATGGCTTGCAAGGCGCGGCCGACGGGCGAATCGATCAGGTTCAGGGCCAGCCAGGTGACCAGCAACAGCAGCACGGCGCACACCAGGTACCACGATTTTTCACCGGCGATTTCCAGGCCGGCCACCGTGAAGGCGGACACGCCGATGCCATCGGGGCCACCCGTCCATTGCGTCTCGTTGTTGATGACGATGGAAATGATGATGCCCAGGCCCAGGGTTGCCATGGCCAGGGTATGGCCCTTGAGTTTCAATACAGGGCGGGCCAGCAACAGCGCCAGCAGGCCAGTGGCGACGGCGCCGGCGGCCAGGGCAGCGAGCGGCGGCCAGCTGTAGTGCGTGGTCAGCACGGCCGACGCATACGCGCCCAGGCCATAGAAACCCGCGTGGCCGAGGCTGATCTGGCCCGTGTAGCCCATCAGCAGGTTCAGGCCGATGACGACGATGGCGTTCAGCGCAATGCGGATCGCCACGTCATAGTAGAACGCATTGGTAAGGAACAGGGGCAAGATGGCCAGCACCAGGGCCAGCACCAGCAAGCCGCCGTGGCGCGAGCGAGAGAATAATGTTGATAACCGCGTCTTCATACACGCTCCGAATTCTTGGCGCCAAACAAGCCTTGCGGCAGGAAGAACAGGATCAATAAAATCAGCACGAAGGGAACGGCGTCCTTGTAGGCCGAGGAGATGTAACCGGCCGTCATGGCTTCGGCGATGCCCAGGATCAGGCCACCGGCAATTGCACCCACGCCACCGCCCAGGCCACCGAGCACGGCGGCGACGAAGCCTTTCAGGCCCAGCATGATGCCCGCGTCATACGAGGTATACGTGATCGGTGCGACCAGGATGCCGCCCGCCGCCCCCAGCAAGGCTGACAGGCCGAACGAAAACAGCAGTACCTTGCGCGTGTTGATGCCCACCAGTTGCGCGGCCAGCTTGTTGTGCGATGTGGCCAGCATGGCCTTGCCCATCAAGGTGCGGCCAAAGAACCAGCCCAGCACCAGCACGATGACGACGGTGACGCCCAGCACCCACAGGCTTTGCGGCAGCAGACTGGCGCCCAGGAATTCGATCGGCGCGTCGCCGGAAAAGGCTGGCAGTGTATGCGTATCCTTGCCCAGCCAGATTTGCACCAGGCCACGCAGCACCAGCGAGGCGCCGATGGTGATGATCAACAGGGTGATGACCTGCGCATTTTGCGCCGGTTCGATCACGGTTTTTTCCATCAACAGGCCAACCAGGCCCGTGGCGATGACGGCCAGGATGATGGCCAGCGGCAGCGGCACGCCGGCGGCGGACATCACGGCGGCCAGCATCCCGCCCAGCATGATGAATTCGCCTTGCGCGAAGTTGATCACGCCGCTGGTGTTGTAGATGATGGTAAAGCCCAACGCAGCCAGTGCGTAGGCGGAACCGACCGTCATCCCGGAATACAGAAATTGTAGAAATTGAGCGACTTCCATGGTGTCTCCATTATGTTCGGCTATGCGCGGGCCACCTTCGAGGACGGCCTCGCGCAGGTACTTCTGGCTTACCTTCTCGAACTTATTTAGACAATTGCCATTCGCCGTTCTTCACTTCCACCATGCGGAAAGCCGACAGGTCCAGGCCCATGTGGTCTTTCGCCGACATGTTGAAGACACCGGTGGTGCCGACAAAACCCTTGGTCGTTTCCAGCGCCACCCGCACTTTTTCGCGATCCGTGCCGCCGGCGCGCTTGATGGCGTCGACCGACAGGTTCAGGGCGTCGAGCGCATAGCCGCCGAAGGTCGACGGATCGATCTTGTAGCGCTCCTTGTACGTCTTGTCGTAGCCGACCACGATGGCTTTCTGCGCATCGGCGTCAGGCAGCATGGCGCCGATCAGCAGGGCCGGCGTTGGCAGGCGCACGCCTTCGGCGGCCTTGCCCGACAGCTTCAGGTACTCGTCCGACGCCACACCATGCGACTGGTACAGCGGCAACGCGGCCATGCCCAACTGGCCGTAGTTCTTGGTCACGACCGCCGGGCCCTGGCCCAGGCCGAACACGAATACGGCTTGCACGCCGGCGGTGTTCTTGATGCGCGTGAGCTGCGCCGTGATGTCCGTATCTTTCGGACCATAAGTTTCATCGGCCACCAGGGTGATGCCATATTTCGAGGCGACGATCTGCGATTCCTTGCGGCCCGAGGCGCCGAAGCCGCTCGTTTCCGACAGCAGGCCCACCTTGCTGATGCCGCGCTTCTTCATGTCCTCGAACACCTTCTCGGCTGCCATGCGGTCCGTATGCGGCGTCTTGAAGACCCATTTCTTGACCGGATCGATGATCACCACAGCGCCCGCCAGCGAAATGAACGGCATGCTGGCGCGCTCCACCAGCGGCGCCATCGCCATCGTGGCGCCGGTGGTGGTGCCGCCGATCAGCACATCGACCTTGTCCGACTCGATCAGACGCTTGGTAAAACCGTTGGCCTTGGCCGCGTCGCTGCAGTCGTCGTAGTGCACCAGTTCCAGCTTGCGCCCCAGCACGCCGCCAGCCGCATTGATTTTCTCGATGTACAGCTGCAGGGTTTTCAGCTCAGGATCGCCCAGGAAGGCGGCAGGCCCCGTGACGGACAGCACGGAACCGATCTTGATGTTCTCGGCCGCATACGCGCCCGCGGCGGACATGGCCAGCACGCCGGCGATCAGGGTTTTCTTGAAAATATTGGCAATCATTGTGGTCTCCACCAGGTTGGCACTACGGTCAATGTAGGGTTGGCGCTTTTTTACAAGCCTGCGCCTTTTTTGTTTTTACTTTGTTTTTACTCGTTTATACGCGTTCAATCACGACAGCAATACCCTGCCCCACGCCGATGCACATGGTGCACAGCGCATAGCGCCCGCCCGTGCGTTCCAGCTGGTTCAGGGCCGCCATCACCAGGCGCGCACCGGATGCGCCCAGCGGATGGCCGATGGCAATCGCGCCGCCATTCGGGTTCACGTGGGCAGCATCGTCCGCCAGGCCCAGGTCGCGCGTGACGGCCAGCGCCTGCGCGGCAAACGCTTCATTGAGCTCGATGACATCCATCTGCCCGATGGTGAGACCAGTCTGCGCCAGCACCTTGCGCGAAGCGGGCGAGGGACCAAAACCCATGATGCGCGGCGCCAGGCCTGCCGTGGCCATGCCCAGCACTTTTGCGCGTGGCGTCAATTTGTATTTATCCACGGCGGCGGCGGACGCCAGCAGGATGGCGCAGGCGCCGTCGTTCAGGCCCGAGGCGTTACCGGCCGTGACCGTGCCGTCCGGCTTGACCACGCCCTTGAGCTTTGCCAGCATGTCCAGCGAGGTGTCGGGACGCGGATGCTCATCCATCGTCACCATCTTCGGTTCGCCTTTTTTCTGCGGCACGGCGACAGGCACGATTTCGCGATCGAAGACGCCAGCCGCGTTGGCGGCCGCCCAGCGCTGCTGGCTGCGCAAGGCCAGCGCATCCTGGTCGGCGCGGCTGATGCCAAATTCCACGGCCACGTTTTCCGCCGTTTCCGGCATGGTGTCGATGCCGTACTGCGTTTTCATCTTGCCGTTGACGAAGCGCCAGCCCAGGGTCGTGTCTTCGATTTTCGCCGCGCGCGAGAACGCGCTGTCAGCCTTGCCCATCACGAAAGGCGCGCGCGTCATGCTTTCCACGCCACCGGCGATGATCAGCTCCGCTTCGCCCGCCTTGATGGAGCGGGCAGCCATGCCGACGGCATCCAGGCTGGAGCCGCACAGGCGGTTGATGGTATTGGCGGGTACGGCGGCAGGCAAGCCAGCCAGCAGCGCGGCCATGCGGCCCACGTTGCGGTTGTCTTCGCCCGCCTGGTTGGCGCAGCCGTAGAACACGTCATCGATGGCGGACCAGTCGACGGACGGGTTGCGGGCGATCAGCGCGGCAATCGGCAGCGCACCCAGGTCGTCCGCGCGCACGCTGGAGAGTGCCCCGCCATAGCGGCCAAAGGGGGTGCGTACGGCATCACAGATAAAAGCGTCGTTCATGTTTGGTTCCTTGTTCGGGCTATCAGGAGAAAAGCTTCGGGCGCTGGTCGACCACGCGGCGGGCCTTGCCCGTCAAGGTGCGTTCGATGCCGGCAGCGGCCACCAGACGCACGCGCGTGCTCACGCCCACATGCGTCTTGATGCGGTGTTCCAGCTCGCGCGCCAGGCCATCGGTCTCGCTAGCCGAGATGGTGGCAGTGAGATCGATACGCAGCTCGGCGATCACTTCGAGCTTGTCGAGGTGGCCGTCGCGCGTGACCACCAGTTGGTATTGCGGCGCCAGCTTCGGCATTTTCAAAATCAGCTCTTCGATCTGGGTGGGGAAGACGTTCACGCCGCGGATGATCAGCATGTCGTCCGAACGGCCCGTGATCTTGCCGATGCGGCGCATCGAACGCGAGGTGGGCGGCAGCAAGCGGGTCAGGTCACGCGTGCGGTAGCGGATAACGGGTAGCGCTTCCTTCGACAGCGAAGTGAAGACCAGTTCGCCTTCCTCGCCGTCCGGCAGTACTTCGCCCGTTTCCGGATCGATGATTTCGGGATAAAAATGGTCTTCCCAGATGACAGGACCGTCCTTGCTTTCGATGCATTCGGAAGCCACGCCAGGCCCCATCACTTCGGACAGGCCATAGATGTCGACGGCATCGATGCCGGCGCGCGCTTCGATTTCCGAACGCATGGCGTCCGTCCACGGCTCGGCACCGAAGATGCCCACCTTCAGCGACGATTCAGCCGGATCGAGACCCTGGCGCGTGAATTCCTCGATGATGTTGAGCATGTACGACGGCGTGACCATGATAATGGACGGCTTGAAATCCTGGATCAGTTGCACCTGCTTTTCCGTCTGGCCGCCCGACATCGGGATGACCGTGCAACCCAGGCGTTCGGCGCCATAATGCGCGCCCAGGCCGCCCGTGAACAGGCCGTAGCCGTAGGAGATATGCACCATGTCGCCCGCGCGGCCGCCGCCGGCGCGAATCGAGCGCGCCACCACATTGGCCCAGGTATCGATGTCGTTCTGCGTGTAGCCAACCACCGTGGCCTTGCCCGTGGTGCCGCTCGACGCGTGGATGCGCACCACTTGCTCGCGCGGCACGGCAAACAGGCCGAACGGATAATTATCGCGCAAGACTTTTTTATCGGTGAACGGGAATTTCGACAAGTCGGACAGCGACTTCAGGTCGTCCGGATGCACGCCCGCTTCGTCAAAAGCGGCGCGGTAATGGGGCACGTTGTCATACGCGTGCTTGAGCGTCCATTTCATGCGTTCGAGCTGCAGCGCCTGCAGTTCATCCTTGCTGGCGCGCTCGATCGGCTCCAGGTCATTTGGGGAAGGCGTACGTTGGACCATTTCTGTCTCCTAATCGGTTCTTTAACTATTTAAAGCGGCAATGGCAGTTCAAGACTGCTCTTGTATGACTTCACCCGCCACGCGGATCGACTTGCCGCGAAAGAGCGCGATGGCGCGGCCATCCTGGTTGCTGACCTTGACGTCGTAGACGCCGCTCTTTCCGGCCAGCGCCTGTTCGACGGCGTGCGCCGTGAGCACGTCGCCTTCGCGGCCCGGTGCTAGGTAATCGATGGTGCAGCCGGCGCCGACCGTGTTCATGTTGTAGCTGTTGCAGGCAAACGCGAAAGCACTGTCGGCCAGGGCGAAGATGAAACCGCCGTGGCAGGTCTGGTGGCCGTTGAGCATGTCGGCGCGTACCGTCATCGTCATGCGCGCATGGCCGGGACCCACCTCGGCCAGGGCAATGCCCATGGCGGCGGTGGCGTTATCGCGCGACAGCATGGAAGCGGCAGCCGCTTCGGCCAGGGCTTGCGCAGTCATGTTGTGGTCCTCATTTGACATATCATTCGGCATGAAACGAGGCTCCAGTGGCAAGTTTGCGGCGCAGCAGCGGCGAGACACGATAGCGGTCTTCGCCATAGCCTTGCGCCAGGTGCTGCAGCACGGTCACGATGTGCGCGACGCCCACCGCATCGGCCCAGGCCAGCGGTCCACGCGGATAATTGACGCCCTTCTGCATGGCGATATCGACGGCGGCCACCGTGCACACGCCCTGGTTGACGGCGTCGGCCGCCTCGTTGGCCAGCATGGCGACCGTGCGCATGACGGCCAGGCCAGGCACGTCGTCCAGGCGCGTGACGATGAAACCGGCTGCCTGGAACAGGCCGACGACGGCGGCGTAGGCGGCATCGCTGCACTGGTCGGCGCGCGCCACGGCGATGCGTTTGGCAGCGGCGTAATCGAGCGCCAGGTCGAACAGCACCGTGTCCGGATGCTGGTTATCATGCGCGCGCTGGGTGGCGCTACGGCCGTCGGTCAGATAAATCGCGGCGCCATGGCAATGCAGGGCGGGCGCCTCGTCGTGCGCCTGGCCTTCCTGCGTCACGCGGCGGCTGACGGTGATGCCCGCCTGCTCCAGCCGCTGTACCAGGCTGCGGATGATGCCGCTGTGGCCACGGCCATCGCCGCCGATGGCAGCCGACAGGGCGACGAATTCCGGTTTCGGCTGCGCGCTTTCCGCCTGCGCCACGGGGGCAGGTGCGCCTTCGCCATACAGGTAAAAGCCACGGCCCGATTTGCGGCCGAGGAAACCGGCGTTGACCATTTCCTGTTGCAGCACGGACGGCGTGAAACGGGGGTCGTTGAAATAGGCGCCGAACACGGACTGCGTGACGGAGAAATTCACGTCGTGGCCAATCAAGTCCATCAGCTCGAAGGGCCCCATGCGAAAACCGCCCGCTTCGCGCAGCACGGCGTCGATGGTGGCGGCGTCGCCCGCCTGTTCGTTCAGCAAGCGCCAGCCTTCCGCGTAAAACGGACGCGCGACGCGGTTGACAATGAAGCCGGGCGTCGATTTGGCATGCACGGGGTTCTTGCCCCAGGCGATAGATGTGTCATACACGGTGGCGGCAACTTGCTCGCTGGTGGCCAATCCACTGATCACTTCGACCAGCGCCATCAGGGGCACGGGATTAAAGAAGTGCATGCCGACCAGGCGTTCCGGACGGCGCAGCTTGGCGGCGATGGCCGTGACGGAAATCGACGACGTATTTGTCGCCAGGATGCAGTCGTCGCTGACCACGGCCTCCAGCTCGGCGAACAGGCCGCGCTTGACGTCGAGGTTTTCCACGATGGCTTCCACCACCAGTGCCGCATCTGCCACGTCGGCCAGGCTGCCAGCCGCCTGCAGGCGCGCCGTGGCGGCCGCCGCATCATCGGCCGTCATGCGGCCCTTTTCGGCCAGCTTCGCATACATCTTGCCGATATCAAGCAAAGCCTTGCTGACGGCGTCAAAGCGCGTGTCGTACAGTTTTACCCGGTAACCGGCGGCGGCGGCCACTTGCGCGATGCCGGCGCCCATGGCGCCGCTGCCGATGACGGCGATGATGCTGTTGTTTGCCAATGCGGTCATATCAGTGTCCCTTGAATTGCGGTGCGCGCTTTTCCATGAAGGCGGCCACGCCTTCGCGGTAATCGTCGCTGTTACCGAGATCGCTCATCATGCGCGCTTCCAGCGCCAGTTGCTGCGGCAAGGTATTGGCGCCGCTGGCGGCCAGCGCCTGCTTGGTGTAGGCCAGGCCCTTGGTCGGCGCCGTGGAAAAGTGCACGGCCAGCTTGCGCGCTTCTTCCGCCAGCTGCGCGTCGTCCACGCACTTCCAGATCAAGCCCCAGTTCTCGGCCTTTTCGGCGGTCAGTTTTTCGCCGAGCATGGCCAGGCCCATGGCGCGCGCCGAACCGATCAGGCGTGGCAGGAAGAAGGTGCCGCCCGTGTCCGGGATCAGGCCCAGCTTGCAGAACACTTCGACGAAACTGGCCGACTTGCCGGCGATGACGATGTCGCAGGCCAGCGCCAGGTTGGCGCCCGCGCCTGCCGCCACGCCATTGACGGCGCAAATCACGGGCATCGGCAAGGCCTTCAAGGCCAGCACCAGCGGCGCGTAGTTTTTTTCCACCGACTCGCCCAGGTCCACGCCCTTCGAGCCTGGTTCGACGGCGCGGTCGGACAAATCCTGGCCCGCGCAAAAGCCACGCCCAGCGCCCGTCAGCACGAACACGCGCACGGAGCTGTCGGCGTTCACTTTCGCAATCGCATCGCGCACTTCCTCGTGCATGGCCTGAGTAAAGCTATTGAGCTTGTCGGGACGGTTCAGGGTCAGCGTGGCGATGCCCTGCTCGATGGTAAAGAGGATGTTTTGGTAGCTCATGGCGTCTCGCTTTTTTAATGGGTACGGCAGGGCGCGTGCCCTGCGCCGGCTTTATTCTGCCTGGTCAAAATCGACCACAACCTTGTCGGTGAGCGGAAAACTCTGGCAGCTGAGGACGAAGCCGCGCGCTACTTCATAGTCTTCCAGCGCGTAGTTGACGTCCATTTCGACCTTGCCGTCGAGGATCTTGCAGCGGCAGGTCGAGCATACGCCGCCCTTGCACGAGTAGCGCATGTCGATACCCTGACGCAGGCCCGCGTCGAGGATGGATTCCTTGTCCTTGTCCATCGTGAAGGTGGTGTGGTTGCCGTCCATGATGACGGTCACTTCCGTTTCCTGCACGGCGCCTGCGTCGAGCTGGGCGCGCGGCTTGTGGGCGTTTTTCGGGATGCTGGCGGCGAACAGCTCGATCTTGATATTCTGCTTCGGCATGCCGGCCGCCTGCAGGGCGGCGGAGACGCCCAGCATCATGTCTTCCGGGCCGCAGATGAAGGCGTTGTCGTAGTCTTCCACACGGATCCAGTGCTGCAGGAACTGCTCGCATTTTTCCTGCGTGATGCGGCCGTTGAACAGTTCGATATCCTGCTGCTCGCGGCTCATCACGTAGACCAGGTTCAGGCGCTCCAGGTACACGTCCTTCAAGTCCGTCAATTCTTCCTTGAAGATGACGGACGACGAGGCGCGGTTGCCGTAGAACAGCGTGAAACGGCTCAATGGCTCCGTCAGCAGAGTCGTCTTGATGATGGAGAGGATGGGCGTGATGCCGCTGCCGGCCGCAAACGCCAGGTAATGCTTGCGGTTGACGCAGTCGAGCGGCACGTTGAAGTGGCCCATGGGCGGCATCACCTCGATGGTGGCGCCAGCTTTCAGGGTGTCGTTGGCCCAGGTGGAAAAGGCGCCACCCGGCGTGCGCTTGATGGCCACGCGCAGGGTGCCATCCTGCACCGCAGAACAGATGGAATACGAGCGGCGCACGTCTTCCGCATTGATATTGGCGCGCAGGGTCAGGTGCTGGCCCTGCTGGAAGCGGAACTGCTGCTGCAGTTCCGCTGGCACGTCGAACGTGACGGCGATGGTGTCGCGCGTTTCGTTGCGCACGTTCGATACGCACAGCGGATAAAATTTACTCATGCTTCATCTCCAGTTTCTTCGGAACGTGTGCCTGATTTTTTTAGTGGCACTTGAAGTAGTCAAACGGTTCGCGGCAATCGAGGCATTTGTACAGGGCCTTGCACGGCGTGGAACCGAACTGGCTGGTCAGCTGCGTATGCGTGGAACCGCAGTTCGGGCAGATCACCTCCAGCTTCGGCATGGGCTGGCGCTTGACCCCGCCCGCTGTTCCGCTATGAAGGCCGCTGATGTCGATCACCTGC
Source organism: Janthinobacterium breve (assembly GCF_051380895.1). Lineage (NCBI taxonomy): Bacteria > Pseudomonadati > Pseudomonadota > Betaproteobacteria > Burkholderiales > Oxalobacteraceae > Janthinobacterium > Janthinobacterium breve. The sequence goes on from NZ_JBNYXY010000001.1 coordinate 152,912, forward strand.
TGCTGTGGCGGGGCGATGCCATAGCCTTTCAGCTTGGCCTTGCCCGCTTCGCTCATCCAGTCCGTGGTCCAGGCGGGCGCCAGCTGGTTCACCAGGGTCACCTTGGCCACGCCATGGCTGCGCAAGGCCTGCGTGACGGCATCGGCGATCACCTGCATGGCCGGGCAGCCCGAATAGGTGGGCGTGATCGTCACGATGCACTCTTCGCCACTGACCACATCGACGGCGCGCACGATACCCAGATCCACCACCGAAATGACGGGAATTTCCGGGTCCGGCACGTCGCCCAGCCAGGCCCAGACCTGGGCGGCGTCCAGCGCTGCCGTGGCCGTGTTCATTACCACTCCGCCCCGGGATAGGCGCGCTGCAGGAACTGCATCTCGGCCAGGATGAATCCCAGGTGTTCCGTATGCGTGCCCTGCTTGCCGCCCTTTTGCATCCAGGCGTCGGGCGCCGGCATGGTCAAGGTGGCTTCGGCGAAGATCTCTGCCACATGCTCCAGGAATGCCTGGCGCAGGATGTCGGACGGCGGCGCGATGCCGACGGCAAGCATGGCCTGGTCGACGGCGTCGTACTTGAACATCTCGCCTGTGTACATCCACAGCTTGTCGGCTGCGGCCTGCGTCTTCGCGTGGCTGTCCGCCGTGCCGTCGCCGAGGCGCACGATCAGGTCACCGCTGCGGCGCAGGTGATAGGTGACTTCCTTGATCGACTTCTGCGCCACTTCGACAATGCGTGGATCACTGCATTTCGCCAGTTCCAGCAGCTGGAAGTAGTGCCAGGTGTCGAAGAAGAACTGGCGCATCATGGTGTCGGCATAATTGCCGTTCGGCTGCTCCAGCAGCAGACAATTCTTGAAGTCGTGGGCGTCGCGCAAAAAGGCGATGTCGTCCTCGTCGCGGCCAGCATTTTCCAGTTCGGCCGCATAGCTGAACCACAAACGCGTCTGGCCCAGCAAGTCCAGCGCCACGTTGGTCAGCGCCATGTCCTCTTCCAGCGCGGGCCCCTTGCCGCACAGCTGTGACAGCTGCTGGCTGAGGATCAGGGCGTTGTCGCCCAGGCGCAAAAGGTAATTGAACTTTTGTTGAGTGAGCTTGTCATCCATTGCGATCGCTCCCATCACAGGTTCTTGACTTCTTCCGGCATCGGAAAGAAGGTGGGATGGCGGTACACCTTGCTGTTCGACGGCTCAAACAGGGCCCCCTTGTCGCCGGGGCTGCTGGCGACGATATCGGCCGCGCGCACCACCCAGATGCTCACGCCTTCATTGCGGCGCGTGTAGACGTCGCGCGCATGGTTGACCGCCATGGTGGCGTCGGAGGCGTGCAGGCTGCCCACATGCTTGTGCGCCAGGCCGTGCTGGCTGCGGATGAAAACTTCCCACAATGGCCATTCTTTGCTCATATTGCTCTCCCCTATCTGCCTTATGTATTTACGCTGCCGCTTTGACTGCGGCTTGTTTATCTGCATACGCGAGCAAGGCATCGCGGAACCATACACCGTCTTCATACGCTTTCACGCGCGTTTGCAGGCGCTCGCGGTTGCACGGGCCATTGCCCTTCAATACATTGTTGAACTCGGACCAGTCGATCTCGCCGAATTCATAGTGACCCGTCTCGGCATTGAACTTCAGGTCGGGATCGGGCACGGTCAGGCCCAGGTATTCGATTTGCGGCACGGTCTGGTCGACCATGCGCTGACGCAATTCATCATTCGAAAACAGCTTGATGCGCCATTGGGCCGATTGGGCGCTGTTGACGGAGGCGGCGTCGGACGGGCCGAACATCATCAAGGACGGCCACCACCAGCGGTTCAGCGCATCCTGTGCCATGGCTTTCTGTTCTGGCGTGCCCTTGCACAGTGACATCATGATGTCGTAACCCTGGCGCGCATGGAACGATTCTTCCTTGCAGACGCGGATCATGGCGCGCGCATACGGGCCATACGAGCAGCGGCACAGCGGGATCTGGTTGATGATGGCGGAGCCGTCGACCAGCCAGCCAATGGCGCCCATGTCGGCCCACGACAGGGTGGGATAGTTAAAGATGCTGGAATACTTGGCTTTGCCCGAGTGCAAGGCAGCGAGCAGATCGTCGCGCGACACGCCCAGGGTTTCGGCAGCGCTGTACAGGTACAGGCCGTGACCGGCTTCATCCTGGATCTTCGCCAGCAGGATAGACTTGCGTTTCAAGGTCGGCGCGCGGGTGACCCAGTTACCTTCGGGCAATTGACCTACGATTTCCGAATGCGCATGCTGCGAAATCTGGCGGATCAGGGTCTTGCGGTAAGCGTCCGGCATCCAGTCCTTGGCCTCGATCTTGATGCCTTCGTCGATGCGCGCCTGAAAAGCGCGCTCTTCCGCCCCCATGTCATCGATGGAACAGACGTTCTTGAGGCCGGTTTCAACCATTTGTGCGTACATGATCTGTCTCCCATGTCTTTGATTTTGCGCAGCAACGCGGTGCGATGAACAGATAATACGATACAAAAAACTATTTGCATACACTTGATGTGAGTCATTTTAAAAATTCGTATCTTGTGCAGCTTTTTTGTGCGTATGATATTGCTGATGAGAAAACATTTCGAAGTGCCACCAGCGCTTCCGGCAAATTATTGACGCGCTACCCGCGCAGCCAAGTAAACTGCTGCTTTTATTGAATCGACCGCAACACGGCCAGACCGGAACCACATGAAGAACACCCGCTGCACGGCATGGATAGCCGATTTCCTGGAAAGCGACCCACCGCGTTCAAAGTCCCTGGTGATGACCATCTTTGGCGACGCCATCGTGCCGCGCGGCGGCGCCATCTGGCTGGGCAGCCTGATCGAACTGCTCGCGCCATTCGGCGTGAATGACCGCTTGCTGCGCACCAGCGTATTCCGCCTGGCGCAGGAGGGCTGGCTCAGCTCGCAGCGCGACGGTCGCCGCAGCGCCTATACGATACGCCCGGAGGCGCTGGCCCGCTTCGAGCGCGCCTATCGCCGCATCTATGCGCCACTGGTCGTGCACTGGGATGGCAGCTGGACCCTGGTGATCGGGCCGGCCGGCAGCATCGGTGCCGCCGAACGGGGCGCGCTGCGCAAGGAATTATTGTGGGCTGGCTATGGCTTGATCTCTCCTGGCATCTTTGGCCATCCGGCCAGCAACTCGGAGGCGCTGGAAGACATCCTCGTACGCAACGAAGTACAGGGCAAGCTGTATGTCTGCCACACCACGGAGCTGCCAGGTGTCAGCACACGGCCACTGCGCGACATGGTGGGCGAATGCTGGGACTTGTCGGAAGTGATGGCAGGCTACGAAAAATTCATCGCCCGCTTCCAGCCGCTGCTGACCCTGCTGCAGGAAGAACCCGTGTTCGATGCCGAGCAAGCCTTCGTCATACGCTCGCTGCTGACGCACGCCTACCGCCGCGTGCAGTTGCACGATCCGCAACTACCGGTCGAACTGCTGCCCGAACCGTGGCCAGGCACGCAAGCGTATGCACTGGCGCGCGACCTGTACCGCATCACCCATGCGTCGGCCGAGGAACATATCCTGGCCACCCTGCGGCGCGAGGATGAGCAGGCGGCAGACGTAGCACCCTGGTTCTACGAGCGCTTCGGCGGACTGAACGCCTGATAAAATGTCCATGGCGGCGTTGCAATGCCTGGGCGTACCTTCGTACTGCCTGCGGCAATGCGCCTGGCCCTGAACATTTTTCAGGCGCTCAGGAATCGATTACTGCTTCGCCACTACCTGCTTCGCGCCCGCCAGCAAATCCTGCCCCAGCTTTTCCAGCGCATTGGCCTGCACCAGCATGGTATCGAGGATGGCGGCATTGAAGGTAAATTCAGCCGGCGTGGTGTAGCCGGGGAAACGCAGGATGCGCAGCAATTCCTGCAAGGTGGTGCCCTTGCCCAGGTGCGCCAGAGCGTCGCTGAGGGCGCTGACTTTCTTTTCCAGTTCGCGTATGTGGTTGCCGTTGTCGTCCATGATGATCTCCCCGTGTTGGAGCTTCCACGTTAGCAAAGCACGTCCATTATCGTTTGCGCCAGCACAAAGGCCACCGCAAAACAGGTATCATCGCGCCATTGCACACGATGCAAAACCCATACGTTTTTATCAGGAACACTCATGACCATTAAAATCAGCCAGCAATTCGACGCCGGCGCGATCGAGGTGCTGCGCGCCGACGATGCCCATTCCATCGAGCTGAACATCCGCAAGGATTCCCACGCCGACATCACGCAGTGGTTTTATTTCCGCCTGCAAGGCGCGCAAGGCGAAGCGTGCACGATCCGCTTCATGAATGCAGGCAAGTCGGCCTACCCGGACGGCTGGAAAGACTACCAGGCCGTGGCCAGCTATGACCGCGAAACCTGGTTCCGCGTGCCGACCAGCTTCGATGGCACGGTGATGACGATCAACCATACGCCGGAAGAAGAAAGCGTGTACTACGCCTACTTCGAACCGTACCCATGGGATCGCCACCTGGCCCTGATCGACAGTGCGCAAGCGTCGCCGCTGGTGCGCTTGATCGACCTGGGCAGCACCGTGGAAGGGCGCGACATGAATCTGCTGGTGGTCGGCGACGCCGATGCAGAGAAGAAAGTCTGGGTCATCGCGCGCCAGCATCCCGGCGAAACGATGGCGGAATGGTTTGTCGAAGGCATGCTCGAAGCATTGCTGGACCAGGCCAATCCGTTTGCCCGCCAGTGCCTGCAAGACGCCGTCTTCTACGTGGTGCCGAACATGAACCCCGACGGTTCCGTGCATGGCAACCTGCGCACCAACGCGGCCGGCGCCAACCTGAACCGTGAATGGATGACGCCGACGACGGAACGCAGCCCGGAAGTGTTCCTGGTGAAACAGAAAATGCATGAGATCGGCTGCGACCTGTTCCTCGACGTACATGGCGACGAAGGTCTGCCTTACGTGTTCGTCGCCGGCAGCGATGCGCTGGAAAATTTCACGCCAGCACAAAAAGCCGAGCAAGACCGGTTCATCGCCGACTTCAAGGTGGCCAGTCCCGACTTCCAGGATGAACACGGCTATGAAGACGGCCCGTTCACGCCGGAAGTGCTGACCATGGGTTCGCCCCACATCACGCACGCCTTCGGCTGCCTGTCGCTGACCCTGGAACTGCCGTTCAAGGACAATGCCAACGATCCCGACCCGCAAACTGGCTGGAGCGGCGCCCGCAGCGCCGCCCTGGGCGCGGCTGTACTGCAGCCTATCCTGTCCACCCTGCGCGCCTGATCCGCGGCTGATACTGGTCCGCCACACATGACGGACCGGGCCGGCGACACCGCTGCCGCCGGCTATTCCACTACCTTCGTATTGCGCAGCGCAACATCGTAAAGCGTTGCCACGCGTTTATTGCTGCCTATACTGGCCGCAGCATCCCTGTCTTTCTTCTTGCCATCAACTCATCCTGCATGGGACCAATAAAGATATGACCTTTATCTGGCCAACAAGGTTCCCCTGGAACTGGCGGAATTACGGGGGCTGGCCCTGTTCAACGATGAGCGCAAGGGCAATTGCGCCGCTTGCCACCCCAGCGTGCGGGGCGAGCATGGCGCGCCGCCCCTGTTTACGGACTTCAGTTTCGACAATCTGGGCGTGCCGCGCAATACGCGCCTTCCCGCCACCGCCGACCCGGCCTATTTCGACCTGGGCTTTTGCGGCCCCGACCGCACGGACCTGGCGACGAAAGGCGAGTTATGCGGCGCCTTCAAGGTGCCCAGCCTGCGCAATGTGACCACGCGCCAGGTGTTTTTCCATAACGGCGTGTTCGATAATCTGACGGATGCCCTGCGTTTTTATGCGCGGCGCGATACGCATCCGCAAGAATGGTATCCGCGCGACAAGTGGGGGAAAGTGCAGAAATTCAATGACATACCCGCCAGGTACCGCGCCAACGTAAACGTCAAGGAAGCGCCGTTCGACCGCAAGCGCGGCATGGCGCCGGCGCTGACGGCGGGCGAGATCGAGGATATGGTGAAGTTTTTGGCCATCCTGACGGATGGCTATCAAGTTCAGCAGTGAAAACATGGGGCGCCCCATCGCTGGAGCGCCTCATGGCCACTAGCCGCGAGCCACCTGGCGCAGGGCATCGACCAGCTTGTCCAGGTGCGCCTCGGGCGTAAAGATGCCCGGCGTGACGCGCACGCACGCGCCGCTGGCAAGACCGTCGCGCGGTACGGCAAAGATGCCGTGTTGCTGCACCAGCTTTTTCGACAGGGAAAAATTGTCCGCCACGCTGGTCTTGCCTTTTAGCCGGAACGAGGCGATGGCGCTCGTCAGGCGGGAGTCGCTGGACGCCAGCACCTCGATGCCATCGATGCCTCGCGCCGCTTCCACCCAGCGGTTGCGCAGCAGCCGCAGCCGCGCCTGCTTGTTGGCCACGCCGATCTGCGCATGCAAGTCCAGCGCCATCGGCAAGCTCAGATAGGCGGCGAAATTGACCGTGCCAGTGTGCACGCGGGTACGGATATCGTCGCCCGCTTTTTCTCCCCTCGCTTCCCCCATGTACGGGTCGATATCGGCCAACCTGCCCCGCTTGATGTAGGCGGCGCCCACGCCCACGGGCGCACCTATCCATTTATGCAGGTTGATGCCGGCAAAGTCCGCCTGCAAGTCGGGAATCGTCATGTCCAGCTGGCCAAAGCCATGCGCCGTATCGACGATGACATCGATGCCCCGTGCGCGCGCCAGGCGGCTGATCTCGGCCACCGGCAAGACCATGCCGTTGCGGTGATTGACATGCGTGAGCAGCATCAGTTTCAGCTGTGGATGGCGTTCCATGGCAGCAACATAGGCAGCAATGACGTTGTCGTGCGTAAATGGTTCCGGCATGGCAATCGACACCACCTTGGCGCCGCGCCGCTGCTGCAACCAGCGCGTGACGGTGATCATGTTGTCGTAATCGATGTCCGCGTACAGCACCGCATCGCCCGGCTGCAAGCGGTTGTAGCCGGCGATCAAGACTTGCAGCGCTTCCGTGGCGCCCCGCGTCAGCACGATTTCATCGATACCCACGCCCAGCGCCCTGGCCGCCGCCGCGCGGGCCGCCTCGAAGTCGGCCGGAAAGCGCATGCGCGCATACCAGGCATTGTCGCGGTTGACCATGGTCAATTGCTGCTCGTAATGACGCAGCACGGGCCTGGCCATCGAGCCCCAAAAGGCGTTGTCAAGCTGCACGACGGCATCGGTGGTGTCGTATTGCGCGGCCACCGCCTGCCAGTACGCCTGGTTGCTGGCCAGCGTTTCCGGCGTGCTGCCGGCGGGCACTGCTGGCAAAAGCACCGGCAAGGCGGACGCTGCCGCAGCCGATGCTGCACCAGCCGTCAAGGGCAGCGCCGCCGCCAGCGAACCCGCGCGCAACAAGGCGCGACGTTGTGGATTCATCATCATCTCCTCTTAAAATTTCACTTTGTACTCGACGTACAGCTTGCGCCCGTCCGTGTCGTACGGCGCATTGCGCGAATAGATCAGACCGCGGCTGGCCTGGAAGCTTGCTTCATCGGGATACTTGTCCAGCACGTTGTCGATCCCCACGCGCACGGATTGCTTGTCGCTGATCTTGTAGCTGGCCGCCAGGTCAAGAAATTGCATGGCGCCGAAACGCTGGAAGATATCGCCCGTCGCATTGCCGGAATTGTCCGTCCACGCGCCGTAATAGCGCACGCGGGCCAGGGTATTCCAGTTGCCCAGATCATAGTTGCCGCTGATGGTGGCTTTCTGGCGCGGCAGGCGTTCCTCGAACACTTGCCGCTGGGCCGGATTGGTCACCAGGCTGGACTTGCCGCCATCGACTTTCGTCGTGTTGTAGTTGTAGGCCAGGGTCAGGTTCAGCTTGCCGTCACCGATACGGCTCAGGTGGCTGCCGACGATATCGATGCCGCGCGTGGTAGTGTCGAAGTCATTCGTGAAATAACTGACCGAGGTGTAACGCAGCGGGTTGGCCACGCCAGTGGGTACGGCAAACGAAGCCGACGTGCTGAAGCGGTCGCTGACCTTGATGTCATACACGTCAACGGAACCGGAAAATCCGGCCTGCGTCTTCCACGTAAAGCCCAGCGACATGTTTTTCGATTTTTCCGGCTTCAGCGCCTGCGCGCCGAGCAGGATGGCCAGCGGGTCGTTGTTGGCCAGACGGCCGCTGGTAAACAACAGCAGGGTCTTGGTATCGAGGCCTTGATTCGTGCTGTTGGTATTCGACTGGCCGGGTGTTGGCGCGCGGAAACCCGTCGAGTAGGAGCCGCGCAAGGCCAGGTCCGCGCTCAAGGCATAGCGAGCCGACAACTTGCCGTTGACGGTGCTGCCGAATTCCGAGAAATGTTCATAGCGGGCCGCGCCGCCCAGGCTCAGTGCCTTCGTAACGGGCACTTCCACGTCCAGGTAGGCCGCGTAGCTGTCCTGGCCCCAGCTGCCCGCCTGTCGGTCGCTGAAACCCGGCGCGCCGTTGGCGTTCGCGTCGAGGCCGATGGCCGCGCCCGGCCCCACCGTCCAGGATGCCGCATCGCCCCCCTTCACGCCATACGTTTCGTTGCGCGCTTCGGCGCCAAACGCGATATTGACCGGTTGCGGCAAGGACGCCACGGGCAATTCATAATTAAAATTGGCGTTGAGAATCTTTTCCGCCTGCGACAACTGGCCCAGGTAGAACGAGGTCGGGCTGGTTGGCCCCATCGAGGCATTGATGGAGTTGGCCAAGTGGTAATCAATGCGGTTGCGGCCGTAGGAAGCGCTCACATCCCAGCCGAAGCGGTCGTTGAAGTGACCACGCACACCGGCCACCAGCTGTAAATCATCCTGGTCGTTCGAATAGCTGGGGCTGAAACCGAGCGGATACAGGCTGCGCAAGTTCCAGCCAGGGAACAGGCTGCTGGTTTTATACGCGCCCGTGCTGGTGTCCGGATTTCTCCAGTTGAAGTCCGAAGTGCCGTCGCTGCGGCTGAACAGGCCGAAACCGTACAGTTCCGCCGTGTCGGACAGGGCCATGCTGGCATTGAAACCGATGCGCTTGCTATCGAGCTCAGGCTGGCCCCAGCGCTGCACTGGATTGGGCACCTTCAGTTCCGGATGGGCGTTCTGGAAGGCGATGGCGTCCGCCCGCTGGCGCGTGCGCGAGGTGGCGTCGGACTGGGCCAGCGCGCCGAAAATCGTCGCCTTGCCCGTCTCGCCAAAGGCAAAGCCCGTCTTCAGGTTGAGCTCATTGCCCTTGCCGTCGCCTTCCGAGTATTGCGAGTGGTGCACGGAAAGCTCCGTGCCCAGCGTGTCGTCGAGAATAATGTTGATCACGCCGGCGATCGCGTCGGAGCCGTACTGGGCCGAGGCGCCGTCGCGCAGCACTTCGATGCGCTTGATGGCGGACACGGGAATCTGCGCCAGATCGGGCGCCTGCGCGCCACGCGCGCCCAGCAGCGCGCTGCGGTGGAAGCGCTTGCCGTTGACCAGCACCAAAGTCTGGTCCGGCGACAGGCCGCGCAAGGTGGCGGGACGCACGAAGACTTGCCCATCGGCCATCGGCAAGCGCTGTACCACATACGAGGGAACCAATTGCGCCAGCACATCGTTCAAGTCCGACGATTCGACGGCGCCGATATCTTCGCGGTTGAACACATCCACGGGCGCCATGGTGTCGAACTGCGTGCGGTTGCTGCCGCGCGTGCCGGTGACGATCACGGCTTGCGCTGCATCCAGGGAATCGCTGGCAGCAGCTGGTGCGGCGGACGCATCGCCATGGGCTTGCGCCTGGGTGGAGAACAGGGCGTGCATGGCACACAACAGGGCCACCGCGCGGGCGATGCGGGTACGGGAGTAGGTCATGGAGAGTTCACTATGCAGGTTGGATCAACAACGACGCGTCACGGCAAGACTCGCATCTTGCATGAAATATCACGAAGTTCGGCTTACTTACATTAAAAGCATCTAAATCGTGCAAATAACGTCAGGTGGCGTCATCATACGAAGCGAATATTTCCGCCGTATGACGATCAGGCCGCTACCCGAAAAACCACAGGGACAAGAAAAAAGGCGCCAGCGGCGCCTTTTGACAAGGTGGTATGCATCCGTTCAGCCGCCCGCCACTACCATGCTCTCGATGAGGATGGAACCCGTCTCTTTGGTGCCACGGCGCAAGACGTCGGCGCCCACGGCGACGATGTTGCGCAGCATGTCCTTCATGTTGCCGGCGATGGTGATTTCTTCCACCGGGTACTGGATCACGCCATTTTCCACCCAGAAACCGGAGGCGCCGCGCGAATAGTCGCCTGTCACGTAATTGGTTCCTTGTCCCATCAGTTCCGTCACCAGCAAGCCCGTGCCCAGCTTTTTCAGCATGGCAACAAAATCGTCGGTGGCGGCCGTCTGGCTGGACGTCAGGTACAGATTGTGCGAGCCGCCCGCGTTGCCCGTCGTCTGCATGCCCAGCTTGCGGGCCGTGTAAGTCGACAGAAAATAACCTTGCACCACGCCATCCTTGACGACATCGCGGCTGACGGTTTTCACGCCCTCTTCGTCGAACGGCGCCGAACCGACGCCGCCGATCACGTGCGGGTCTTCAAAGATCTGCACGTGCGACGGCAGCACTTGCGTGCCCAGGGAATCGATCAGGAAAGTGGATTTACGGTACAGGGCGCCGCCCGAGGTCGCTTGCACATAGGTACCCAGCAAACCGGCTGCCAGCGGTGCCTCGAACAGCACGGGACAGGTGCGCGTGCCCAGCTTGCGCGCGTTCAGGCGCGACAGGGCACGTTCGGCGGCGTAGCGGCCGATGGCTTCCGGACTCGACATTTTGGAGGCGTCGCGCACGGACGAATACCAGTCGTCGCGCTGCATCTTCGCACCCTTGCCGGCGATGGGCGCCACGGACAGGGTGTGGCGCGAAAACGGGTAGCCGCCGATGAAGCCGCGCGAATTGGCGGAAACAAAATGCGATTGCTGCACATGGACGCCCGCGCCTTCGCTGTTGGTGATGCGCGGGTCGACGGCAAACGCGGCCGCCTCGGCCCGCTGGGCCAGCACGACAGCTTCCTCGGCGGAAATGCGCCAGGGATAGAACAGTTGCAAGTCGCGGGGCGACATTTCCAGCATGTCGGCGTCGGCCAGGCCCGCGCAATCGTCCTCGGCCGTGAAGCGGGCGATGTTGTAGGCGGCGTCCACCGTGGCGCGCAAGGCGGACGGCGAGAAATCGGAGGTGCTGGCATTGCCGCGCTTCTTGCCGACAAACACGGTCACGCCCATGCCCTTGTCCTTGTTTTGCTCGATCGTCTCGATCTTGCCTTTTCGTACAGAAACGGACAAGCCACCGCCTACACTGACTTCGACGGCAGCGTCGGTGCCGCCCGCTTCCCGCACAAAAGACAACACATCACGGGCTAGTTGCTGCAATTGCTCTTGACTATGGGTAAATACGGAGTCGTTCATGCGCTGTTTTCTTCGGAAAGCCGCTAAAAAGGTTATCATAGCAGTCGTTTACAGTTTACAGGTGCGGCCTACGCGGCCAATCCCGCCTTATCATGCCAAATCCAAACCGGGGAGCTTGCGGCTTCCAATCCACCGAATTCGAACAGGAATATGAACGTCCTTCGAAATCGGAACTCAAGCGCCAGATGACCGTCCTGCAAAAGATGGGGGAAGAACTCGTCAATGAAGCACGCGACCGCGTCAAGCGCGTTCCCATGCCGGAAGACGTGCGCGAAGCCATCCTCGAATGCCAGATGATCCGCGATCACGAAGGCCGCCGTCGCCAGTTGCAGTACGTGGGCAAAAAAATGCGCACTCTGGATGAGGAAGAAGTTGCCGCCATCCAACGCACCATCGATAGCTGGAAAGGCTTGTCGAAAGCCGACACGGCCAATATGCACGCGATGGAACGCCGCCGCGACAAACTCTTGACGGATGACAAGGCGTTGACCGTCTTGCTGTCGGAAAACCCGGAACTGGACGTGCAGCACCTGCGCACCCTGATCCGCAATGCCCGCAAGGAGCAAGCCGAGAACAAGCCGCCCAAGGCCTACCGCGAAATCTTCCAGATCTTGAAAGAGATCGCCAAGAAGAAAAACAGCGGCAAGAAAGATGCCGATGAAGATGACGTTGAGCAAGAAGACGACGAATAAACCCCAGCTCTTGGGCTTGGGTTGACAAAAACCGGGAACCAACCCGGTTTTTTTACGACATAGACAGGTGCCCCATGACCACGATAGAAGACGAATTGATTATCGGCCTCGTGTCGATCTCGGACCGCGCCAGCGGCGGCGTGTATGAAGACCTGGGAATCCCGGCCCTGGAAAGCTGGCTGTCCGCCGCCATCCGCACGCCTTTCCGCCTGGAAAAACGCCTGATCCCGGACGAGCGCTCGCAAATTGAAAACACCCTGATCGACATGGTCGACCTGAGCCACTGCCATCTGATCCTGACGACGGGCGGCACGGGCCCGGCGCGGCGCGATGTGACGCCGGACGCCACGCTCAGCGTCGGAACCAAGGAAATGCCCGGTTTCGGCGAACAGATGCGCCAGATCAGCCTGCAATTCGTGCCGACGGCGATTTTGTCGCGCCAGGTGGCCGTGATCCGCGAAACGCCCGAGCGCGCCGCCCTGATCATGAACTTGCCGGGCCAGCCGAAAGCCATCAAGGAAACCCTGGAAGGCTTGAAGGATGCCGATGGCGTGCAACTGGTCAACGGCATCTTTGCCGCCGTACCGTATTGCATCGACCTCATCGGCGGCCCCTACATGGAAACCGACCCGGCCATCTGCAAGGCCTTCCGTCCCAAATCGGCGCTGCGTCCGGCGCAACCTTTACCTGAGGAAAATACATGAGCACCTTGCTGGAAACCATCGAACTCGACAGCGCCCCGAACCCCACCGTTTCCATCATCTGGATGCATGGCCTGGGTGCCGACGGAAACGACTTCGTACCGCTGGTGAAGGAACTCGATTTGCGCGGCTGCCCCGCCATCCGCTTCATCTTCCCCAGCGCCGGCACCATGCCCGTCACCATCAACAACGGCTATGTGATGCGCGCCTGGTACGACATCCTCGTGAGCGACCTGGTGCGCCGCGAAGATGAAAGCGGCTTGCGCGCCTCGCAGGCGCAGGTCGAAGCGCTGATCGCGCGTGAAAAGGCGCGCGGCATTCCTGCCAGCCGCATCATCCTGGCCGGCTTCTCGCAAGGCTGCGCCATGACCTTGCAAACGGGCTTGCGCCACGCGGAACCGCTGGCCGGCCTGATGTGCCTGTCCGGCTACCTGCCGCTGGCCGACAAGACGGCGCTTGAGCGCACGCCAGCGAGCCTGCAGACGCCCATCTTCATGGCGCACGGCACGGCCGACCCCGTGGTGCAGATCGCCCGCGCACAGCAGTCGCGCGACTTGCTCACCGGCATGGGTTACAAGGTGGAATGGCATGAGTACATGATGCAGCACTCGCTGTGCCAGGAAGAAATCGACGCCATCGGCGCCTGGCTGAAAAAAGTATTGGCTTAAAGCAAAACAGGCGCGGTGTAAGCCGCGCCTGTTGTTGTACCTGTACGTAAGGCCGGGAACGATCAGTTCGCCGGCGTTTTTTCATTCCAGATCTTCAGCATGTCGGGCGACGCTTCCGAGCGGATGCCGTTGTCTGTCAGCACCGATTCCGTCGCTGCCAGCATGTCCTTGCGCGGCACGACGACCATTTCCGCATCGCGCTGCTGGAAGCGGAACGTCAGCAATTCATCCGTCTGGTCGCGCAGCAAGACCACCAGGTGCGCCAGGCTGCGCACGCGCACGCCATTGACGGAATCGACGACCGAGAAGAAACGGGTACTGTAGCCATTCATCAGCTTGTGCGGGAAGAACGGCGCGGCAATCACCACCAGTTCTTCGCGCTCGCCATCGGGCGCATCGCCGCGCCGCGTGGCCAGCGGATTGCCAGCAAAAGCCATGCCGCCCAGCATCGCGGGATTGCTATTCGGCGCGGCCATGAATTCCGTGCTGGCGCGCGAAAACACCATGGGCCCGAAAATGAAATAGGACGGGTAATTGCCCTGCAGGCTGGCAATAAGCATCGGGTGCGCCGCCGAGACGGGCACGCTGATTTTCAGGGGCGCGCCCTGGCGCACCACCGTCAACGGCAACAGGCCGTCTTTCGCCAGCTGCTGCACCCGGTACTGGAAGCGCACGCGGCTGTTGGCATTCAGCTTGACCATACCCTGGTTGTCGATAGGAAAATCGCCGATATGCGTGATCACGTCCCACTCCTTGAGCGGATAGGCGGCATCCTTGCTGGCCGGCGTCATCACGACAGCGCCCTCGACACCCTTGGCCAGCTTCAAATACGTGCGCAGCGCGGGATTTTCCAGCGTTTGCGTCACGTCACGCATGGCCGGCTTGCCCTTGGGTGCGCCACTGCCCTGGTCGCGCAGGAACAGCTCGATTTCTTCATTGGGGATGATGTAGCCGATGTTTTGCGCATTGAGCATGCCGGCAAAGGCCAGGCCGATCATCTTCTCGCCTGCAATCACGGGGCCGCCGCTATTGCCCGGGTTGATGGCCGCATCGATCTGGATGCGCAAGCCCGAGACGGGGAAGTTGTAATGCACGAATTCGATGCGCGACACGATGCCCTTGGTGATCGACAGCGACGTGCCGCCCGTCGGATAGCCATACGCCAGCACGGCATCGCGCACGTCCGGCAAGACATTGGCACGCGGCACCGCTTTGTGGCTGGCGAAAAAACTGTCATCGTCGATTTTCAGCAAGGCCAGGTCCATGCCGCGCGAGATGGCCAGCACGGTCGCCGGTATCTTGTCGCCCGCCCCATTCGCCTGGATCTGCACCTGGCTGGCATAACCGACCACGTGCGCATTGGTGAGGATGCGGCGGCCTTCGATGACGACGCCGGAGCCCGTCACCTCTTGCGGCGCGGCCTTGCTCCAGGGTTTATAGGGGTCCGGCCCGCGCAGGGTGGAAAACACCTTGACGACGGAATTCTCCAGAGCAGAAGCGCTGGGGCTAGCGGTAGCAGCGGTCTCGGCGGCCAGCGCACGCACCGTCATCAAGGGACAAAAAGAAAGGGCCAACGCCAGGAAGGCGCGGCCCATCAGGGTAAAGCACGGACGAGTTTTCATTGAGCTTGTTGGCAATGTAAGGGAAGTAAAATTATATATTGAATAATTTCAACTTCATTACACTTTGTCCATCTTTACCCGAAGAACTATTCTAATCAGGCGGGCAAGGGCGCCACGCCCAAGGCCGGCACCGCTGTCTGCGCCCCATTCATGACCATGGCCAGGAAGGTGTAGTAGCCATTGATGCCCATCAAGTCGACCACGCCGTGCTCGCCAAACAGCGCCAGCGCGCGCGCATACGTGGCATCGCTGACGCGCTTGTTCTGCTGCAACTCGATGCAAAAGTCGTGCACGGCTTGCTCGTCTTCTTTCAGGGCAAGCGGCGCGCGCCGCGCGGCAATGGCGTCCACGGCCGCTTGCGCGATGCCGTTCTGCACGGCCAGCGGTGCGTGGATGGCCCACTCGACTTGCTGGTCCCACTGGCGCGCCGTCACCAGAATCGCCAGCTCCGACAGGCGCGTGCCGATGGCACTGCGGTAGCGCAAATACTCGCCCATGCGCTGCGCCGTTTCCATCAGCTCCGGGCTGCGGATCAGCGGCACGAAGGGGCCGTACAGGGCACCGCGCGGACCATCGATGATGGCTTGCGCGGCGGCCCGCTGCTGCGCGTCGAGCTGCGCCAGAGGCAGCGGCGGCAAACGGTCGATCTTGCACTCCGCCATCAGGCAGTCCAGGCGACCACATCCTGCTGCTGTTCACCCAGGCCGGGGATGCCCAGGCGCATGCTGTCGCCCTTTTTCAGGAAACGCTGCGGCTTGCGGCCCTGGCCCACGCCCGGTGGCGTGCCCGTGGCGATGACGTCGCCCGGTTCCAGGGTCATGAATTGCGACAGGTAGCTGACGATCTGCGCCACCGTGAAAATCATGGTTTGCGTATTGCCCGTCTGCATGCGCTTGCCATTGACTTCCAGATACAGGTCCAGGTCTTGCTCGTCGATGACTTCATCGCGCGTCACCAGCCACGGGCCGATGGGGCCAAAGGTGTCGCAGCCCTTGCCTTTATCCCACTGGCCGCCCCGTTCCAGCTGGAACGAGCGCTCGGAAATGTCGTTGACGACGCAATAGCCGGCCACGTACTTCAGGGCATCCTCTTCGCTCACGTATTGCGCGCGCGTGCCGATGACCACGCCCAGTTCCACTTCCCAGTCCGTCTTTTTCGAGCCTTTCGGCAACACGACATTGTCGTCCGGGCCATTCAGGCAGGAAATCGCCTTCATGAAAACGATGGGTTCGGCAGGGATAGCCATGCCGGACTCGGCCGCATGATCCGCGTAATTGAGGCCGATGCCGATGAACTTGCCGACTTTCGCCAGCGGCACGCCGAAGCGGGGATTGCCGCGCACCAAAGGCAGCGTCTTTTCGTCGAGCTTGGCCAGCTTGCGCAGGGCCTTGTCGGACAGTTGCGCGCCGTCAATATCGGCAATCACGCCGGACAGGTCACGCAGTTTGCCTTCTTCATCGATCAGGCCCGGTTTTTCCTTGCCTGGACGTCCATAACGAACGAGTTTCATAGTCTTCCTTGGAGTTGATCATTGCCGCTGTGCAGGCTGCCATTTTACCGGATGGCCCGGCACGTCTGTAGCGGTGGATGAAAAACATCGCAAGTCCCGGCAGTTGCAAGGCCGCCAGCACGCCAAACGCCACCTGATACGCTTGCGGCGGATACTGCTGCAAGCTGTTCATGGGCCAGCAGCCGAGGATCAGGCCAAAGCCTGCCTGCACCAGGAAGGCGCCCGTAAAAATGAGCAAATTGAGGCAGGTGGCCGCCCTGCCCGTCAAGCTGGCCGGCATGCTTTGCGCGACGATTGCATACTCGAGGCCCGTCACCGTGCCCAGCAAGGTAAACAGCACGGACAGCATGGGCAGGCTGGGCACTACATTGCATGCCATCGCCACTTGCACGGCGACAAACAGGACGATGCCGGCGGCCGCCAATTGCATGGGTTCAACGCCGCGCCGGCCAGCCCATTCCGTCAGCATGCCCATGCCGATGGCGCCGAAGATGACGGCCGCCATACCCAAGTACAACATATACGCCACGCTATCGTCGGACAAGCCACCCACGTCGGCCAGCCAGCGGCCGACCCACAAGCCCTGCACGCCAAAAAACACCGTGTGCGGCAGCAGGATCAGCGCGATGGTGCGGCGAAAGGCCCCGTCGCGATACACACTCCAGACACTGACCTTGCTCATCTTGTTCATGGCAGCTGCAGGCACGGGCATGGCTGGCGACAGCAGGCGGATCAGTACGCCGATGGCCAACGCCGCCAGCGCCAGGCCCAGGAACACGCCGCGCCAATCCGTGTAATGCAGGGCCAGCTTGACGGGCATGGTGGCCGTGGCCGCTCCCAGGCCGCCCACGGCGATCAGATAGCCGTGCACGGACGGCAGGCGAGCGGGCGCGATGGCGCACGAGATTGCTTTCACGGCGGCCATGAAACAGCCGCCCAGGCCTGCCCCCATCAGGGCCCGAGCCCATATCAGCTCGGCAAAGCTGTGGCCCCGGCTGAACAGCCACACACCCAGGGCCGCCAGCGCCAGCAGCCACAGTTGCACCGTGCGGGGGCCGTAACGGTCGAGCGCCATGCCAATCGGCAGTTGCACCAGCGCAAAGGCGAGAAAAAAGGCGCTGGTCAGCAGGCCCAGCTGCGCCGGCGTCAGGGCGATGGCGCCCAGCAATTCCGCCGTCAGCACGGCATTCACGCCGCGCAGCAGGCACGACAGGTAATGACCGAGCGCAAACGGCAGGAACACCAGGCAAAACACGGCCACGCCGGAACGGGAAGAGGCGCCGGCGCCGCGCATGCTCAGGCGGCCTGTGCCAGGCGGATGATTTTATGCGGCAACTGCGGCATAGGCTCATCCGTCTCGAAAAAGAATTTATCGTGGCCAAAGGCCGGCTTCAAATCGTCCATCCACGTCGCTTCCGCATCGAACTTCGCATAAAACGGCCGGCGCACCCAGTCCGGGTTGCGCGCCTGCAAAAATTGCAGGGCAAACAGTTTTTCGCCATTGATGCTGACGATGCCATCGATGACGATCTTGCCGGGAAATGCGCTCATGGACGGTCCGCGCACCGTGCGCGACAAGCCGGACACCATCTGGTAGGCGGCCTGGAAGATTTCATGTGCCTTTGCCAGCGGCAACTCGAAATAACTGCGTGGCCCCGTGTCCCGTTCGACAAACATGTAATACGGAATCGCCCCCAGGCGCGTGCCCGTCTGCCACAGCTCAGCCCAGCTTGCCGGGTCTTCATTGATGTGGCGGATCAGCGGCCCCTGCATGCGCAAGGTGGCGCCCGTCGAGACGATGCGTTTCACCGCTTGTTGGGCGATGTCCTGGCGCAATTCCACGGCATGGCTGTAATGGCCCATCACGGCCAGGTTTTTGCCCGCCTTGACGATACGCTCGAACAGGCGCAGCAAATCGTCCGCGTCGCGGTCGGAGACAAAACGCTGCGGCCAGTACGCCACCGCCTTGGTGCCGATGCGGATGTTCTGGATATGTTCCAGGCCCGGTTCGAGCAGTGGCTCCAGGTAGGCCGCCAACTGGCGGGTATTCATGATCATCGGGTCGCCGCCCGTGATCAGCACGTCTGTCACTTCCGGATGCAGTTTCAGGTAGGCGGCCAACTCATGCGACTCGCGCGCATCAAATTTCATGTCATCCATGCCGACGAACTGGGGCCAGCGGAAGCAGAAGGTGCAATACGCGTGGCACGTCTGGCCCGCGCTGGGAAAAAAAAGCACCGTTTGCGCATATTTATGCTGCAGGCCGCGCACGGGCGCATCGTTGACTTTCGGCACGTTATGCGTCATCTGCCCGGCAGGATGGGGATTCATGCCCAGGCGAATCCCGTGCACATAGGCGTCGATGGCAGCCTTGTCCTGTTTGACCAGCACGAGATCGCGCAAGTGCGCGTACTGCTCGGGCGGCAGCATGTCGCGGTGAGGGAAGACGAGGCGGTAGATGGGATCGTCGGGAATATTGTTCCAGTCGATCAGCTGGTCGAGCACATAGGCATTAGTGCGAAACGGCAAGACGTGCGAAACCACCTGCACGGCTACACGCTGCTCTTCCGGCAACCATTCCCACTGCCGCGCCTGATGGATGGTTTGCCGCGTATACGGCTTGAACTTGGGTGGAAACGGCTCGGTAATGAGTGCGGACACGATAGTCTCCTTGCCAATAAATAGCGATAACTTTCATGGAATTGGCCCTATATCGGCCAATTCCAGCCTTTTCTCCCACAGGCCATGCCAGCTCGGCATGCTGTGAAAGTCATCATAATTCTTGCCATTCAGAACCAAATTGCTACATATCAACAAGCATTCCGATACCTTGCTCGCTGCCTACAAGCAACACCTTAGTTTGTTCCATCGCAATTTGATGGGCCCCTCAACGACGTAAATTACGGCTTTGCAACACATCCCTCGATTCTCACAAGGAGCTGTCATGAAACGCTTATTCACGGGTAGCCTGCTGTGCCTGGTTTTTGCCGGAGGCAGCGTCAGTGCCGCGGTCGAACCAACGGAAAAAGACGCCATCGCCATGGCCGAACGGGGCGCCGCTTTCATGAAGGCACATGGCAAGGAAGAGATGATGAAGAAAATCACGGCGAAAGACCCCGACTTCGTGCAGGGCTCGCTGTATGTGGACATGCGCGACATCAAGACGGGCATCGTGCTGGCCCACCCCATCAATCCTTCCATCGTGGGCAAGGATTTGACGGATGTGCCCGACGCGAATGGCAAAAAATATCGCCGTGAAATCATCGAGCTGGCGCAAAAGCAGGGCAAGGGCTGGGTCGACTACCAGTACAAGAACCCCACCAGCGGCAAGATCGAGCCGAAGACCACGTATATCCTGCGCGTCAACGATGTGGTGCTGGAAGCGGGTATCTACAAAAAATAAGGCAGGGGCGGCGCACACGAACGCCGCGCGCCGCCTGCGCTTGGAACAGCCATCGCCAGGAGTCAAGCATGCTCAATACACTACGCATCGGACCAAAATTATTGCTGGCGCCCGCCCTGGTCTTGCTGCTGCTGATACTCAGCTCGACCGGCGCATGGTATGGCATGGTGCGGCAAAATGCCTCGCTGGAAAACATGGTACGGGTACGCATCACGCATCTGAAGGCGGCCGCCGACGTACTAGGCGAGGCCAGGCAAGTACACGGCAATATGTACCAGTTGCTGTCGTGGACGAATGGCAGCTTCGCCAAGGCTCGCCTCGATACACTGGAGCAACAGATCAAGGCGCGCCACGCGGCCATCGGCACCCAGCTGGCCTCGCTGCGCGCCACGGCCACGGGCGCCGAGCGCACCCTGGTCGATGCAGCCATCACGGCCCTGGCCGGCTACCGCAAGGCCGTGCTGGAAACCATGGAAATGGCGCAGATGGACCAGTCGATCGCCACCAATTCCATGCTCAAGGCGGAAACGCAATTCGGCCAGTTCAATACGCAGCTGACGCAGTTGTCGGCCCTGGAAACGACGCTCAGCAGCCAGG
Source organism: Janthinobacterium breve (assembly GCF_051380895.1). Classification (NCBI taxonomy): domain Bacteria; kingdom Pseudomonadati; phylum Pseudomonadota; class Betaproteobacteria; order Burkholderiales; family Oxalobacteraceae; genus Janthinobacterium; species Janthinobacterium breve. Next base: position 173,518 of record NZ_JBNYXY010000001.1, read on the forward strand.
CCCATGCGACGGCCAGCGCCGAGTTCCGCAGCCTGGGCTGGAGCCTGCTGCTGACCGTCCTGCTCTCCATCCTGGTCTCCATCGTGGTGACCATGCTGGTACGCCGCGCCATGCTGGTGGAAATCCGCGGCATTGCCGACGCCGTGCAAGACCTGGCGGCAGGCAAGCTGATCGCCGGTGCGCCCAAGCAGGGCAATGACGAGATCGCCGCCACGTCGCGCGTGCTAGACCAGACCATCGCCAACCTGAACCAGACCTTGCGCACCATCATGGGTGCCGTGCAATCGATCGATACGGCGTCGCGTGAAATTGCCACCGGCAATCTGGATCTGTCGGCGCGCACGGAAATGCAAGCGAGCTCGCTGGAAGAAACGTCGAGCGCCATGGAAGCGCTGACGCAAGCCGTCAATGACAACGCCGACAACGCCCAGCTGGCCTGCGAGCTGGCGGGGCAAGCGTCCACCCTGGCCGTGCAAGGGGGCGCGTCGATGCAGCAGGCGGTGACGACGATGGCGACGATACGCGCCAATTCGCGCCAGATCGTGGATATTATCGGCGTGATCGATGGTATTTCCTTCCAGACCAATATCCTCGCGCTGAATGCTGCGGTGGAAGCGGCGCGCGCGGGCGAACAAGGCCGCGGCTTTGCCGTGGTGGCGTCCGAAGTGCGCACCCTGGCGCAGCGCTCGGCGCAGGCGGCCAGGGAAATCAAGACCTTGATCGCCACGTCCGTGACCACCATCGATGGCGGCAGCGTGGCCGTGCAGCAGGCGGGCGACAGCATGAGCGCCATCGTGGCCTCGGTGCAGCAAGTCAATGACATCATCCAGCGCGTGAAACAGGCCAGCGCCGAGCAGGCCTCGGGCATCACGGAAGTGAATCAGGCCGTCACGCAAATGGATGATGTCACCCAGCAAAATGCGGCCCTGGTGGAACAGGCGGCAGCGGCAGCGGCCAGTTTGCAGGACCAGGCCGTCAAACTGTCGGCGGCCGTGGCCGTGTTCACGCTGGACGAGCACTCCGCTGCGCCGGCCAGCCACACCGATGAGGAGGCATTCCAGCATCCGGCCAGCCCCGTCAAGGGAGAAGGCAAGGACAGGCGCGCGCTGCACAGTCCGCTACGCGGCATGCCCCGCAGCAGCACGCCCCGCAGCCAGCGCGGCGCTTGACCCCGGGCCGGACGGCTAGGCGGCAGGCGCGCGCATCGGCTTGCTCAGGTAGGGCGAACCGGCGAGCACGAAGCGCCACGGCGTTTCCATCGCCTTGGAAATGCCGATGCGCGGCCCCGCTTGCACCGTCACGTCATCCTCGCGGGCCAGCAGCATGAACGGCGGCGCATCGAGCACCAGCCGGTTATGCATATGCGTAACACCTAGCGCCTGGCACACCTTGCCCGGCCCCGAACACAGCTGCCGCAGTTCCTCGACGCCGCGCCGCTCGCGCATGCGGTCAAGGCCCGCCAGCGGCTCGATGGCGCGGATCAGCACGCCTGCGCCATGGCCCGCTTCGCGGCACACAAAGTTCAGGCACCAGTGCATGCCGTACGAGCGGTACACATAGGCATGTGCGGGCTGGCCGAACATGGCCGCATTGCGCGGCGTCATGCCGCCATACGTGTGCGAAGCGGGGTCCAGCCGGTCATACGCTTCCGTTTCCACGATGCGCCCGCCCACGCCGTCAACCAGCACGGTCACGCCGATCAGCTGGCGCGCCACGCTGCAAGAATCGTCCGCAAAATCGATGCCCGCCAGGAGTTTTTTCATGCGGCAATTGTAGCGCCACGCTTGCCCGCACGCACCGGCGACTGCCTTAAAAACAAATACATCTTACTTTTTTCACCATAAAAACAGGGGCTGATTGCGTCGCCAAATGAGCAACATCGGTGGCAATCGCGGCAAAAACAGGAATTTTTCGACAATCTATTGCAGAGATGAACTATTGCCATGCATAAACATGGATAATCATCGGGCATTGCACAAGGCGTCCATGAGGCCGTCGATGCGCAGCGCACGACCGAACAACCAGCGGGCAAGACAATGATGATGAGAGCGGCAGCGCAAAAGCAGGTAGTGCAGGAAGATCCGGTTGACGCCTTGATGCGTTCCATCCGTATCCCGCCGCGTCCCAGCCTGCTGGTCGACTTGCAGCGCGAACTGGCCGAAGACGACCCGTCGCCGCGGCGCATCGCGCGCATCATCGCCGACGATGTCGGCATGTCCGGTGCCCTGCTGAAATTGGCCAATTCGCCCTTCTATGGCGCCGCGCGCAAGGCCAAATCCGTCGAACAAGGCATCAACTTTCTCGGCATCAACCAGTGCAGCGCCATGATGACGGGCTTGCTGGCGCGCCAGGCGCTGGAAGCGGAAGGCGTGGAACTGACCAATTTCTGGGATGTATCGGCCAAGCGCGCGCGCGCCCTGGTGTTTACCTCGCGCAAGTTGCACATCGCCCCACCTGACATCGCCCACACCTTCGGCCTGTTCTGCGATATCGGCGTGCCCCTGCTGATGAACCGCTTTCCCGACTACGTCAAGACGTACGCGGCGGCGGCCAATGATGCGCGCAATTGCTTTACCAGCCTGGAAGACGCACGCCACCAGACTAACCACGCGGCCATCGGCTGCTTGCTGGCGCGCAACTGGGGCTTGTCCTCCGATGTCTCCTGGGCCATCCTGCACCACCACGACTACACGGTGCTGGCGGACCCGTCCACGGACGACGCCATCCGCTCGCTCGTCGCCCTGTCGCTGCTGGCCGAAAAGGGCATTCAGCGCTACCATGGCAACAGTACCTCGCTAGAGTGGGACAAGGGCGGCGAACTTGCCTGCCAGCATCTCGGCCTGTCGCAGGAAGAAGCCGCCGACCTGCTCGACGAGTTGCACGAGATGTTCGATACCGACCATTGATGTATCGGGCGGCCGCGGCCGCCTGTATGATCTATCCGGCGCCTGGCAAAGCCTTGGTGCCCGTTTCCGTTTGCCTGACCCGTATTTCTTAACCTGTTGATCGCCATGCCCAAAAATAAGCGCCCCGTCCCCCGTAAATCCGCCAACACGCCTGAAGACAAGGATGAGTCCGTCACACGCATGCTGTGCACGATGGCCCTGAACCTGGCGGAGCAGGAAGACAGCGAATCGCAGGGCACGGTGCTGGCCGAGCAAGCCGTCGAGTTCGGCCGCCTGATCCGCAAGGCCTTGAATCAAAAGAAGGATGAAATCCTGTACGACGCCATCGAGCGCGCCAAGTATGAAGACGTGGGCGCCTATCAATACTTGCGCAGCCATATCGAGGAAGCCGCGTCCGTCTTGACGATCCGCCGCGAGAATGCCCCCACCATGGAAATCAACGCCTTTGTCGTGCCGCTGCTGGTGCAAAGCACAGGTGGCTTGAAGCAAGCGGACAGTTTCCAGGACCAGAACGCGTTCGAAGCGCTGGTCAAAAGTGTTCAACAGTCTCAGCTGGAAAGCGCCAAGGCCAAGGTGGTCTTGATGAGCCATGCCTACGACCTCGATGAAATCGACCGCATCACCTACAGCCACCTGCACGAGATGGTGCGCGATGCGTACTCATCGATGACGGACAAGAAAATCGTCGCCACGCCGGGCCTGGAAAGCAGCATCGTCGGCTGGAGCGAGACGGCCTTCGGCCCGCAAGACACGGCCGTCGAACTGCGCTTCCTGCTGGGCTTTGCCCTCAAGCGCGTGGACGACCCGTTCTATGTGGAACCGAAGGATGAAGCGGCGCTCGACGCCTGGTTCGACGCGCGCATGACCCGCTACCAGCAGTGGACGACGGAAGTGGGCGACCTGGTGAGACGCTGCCTGGCACCGGCAGGCAGCACCCTGGAAGTGAGCTTTTTGTACCAGGATCTGTTCCACGGTGGCAAGGAACAAGGCATGAGCGAGTATGCGATGCTGCAAATGATGTCGGGCATCAACCATGCATTGGCGGAAAACAACGTGGACGCCGGCGACGTCTCGGTGGTCGTCGGCCCGGCCGATGAGCATGGCGAAATGCTGTTGCGCGTCAACGTCAGCACGGCGGGCGGCGAACTGCTGCACAGCGCCGACAAGCCGCTGGATCTTGCCGCCGACCTGCAGGACGAAGTCGACGACATCTGCGATGCGCTGGCCACCATCGGCGTGACGCAATTGTCCGTGGCGCTGAAATTCGACGCCAAGGGACAGCCGCTGGAAGCGCAACCGTACGCGCCGGCGTAAATCCCGTTTTTTCCCCCACCGCCTGCCGCCTTGGCAAGCGGCCATTATCAAGATACCATCTCCCGTTAGCGTGCGACCAGCCTGGCGCACCTTCCGGAGATGCGCATGTCCCAGCCGCAACTGATCAATATTGCCACCCATGTGCTGGCCGGCAGCGCCGCCATCGGCCTGGGCTTGTTCCTGCTGGCTACCGCCAAGGGCACGCCGCAGCACCGTCGCCGCGGCAGGCTGTTCGCCTGGCTGACCTTGCTGGTCTGCGCCACGGCCGCCATCGGCAATCTGCTGTTTGACTATCGTCCCGTCTTTGCCGTGCTGACGGTGCTGGTGCTATACCAGCTGCTGAGTGGCTGGCGCGCCGTCTACACGCGTGATGCCGGTCCGCAAGCCGTCGATGGGTGGCTGACGGCGGCGGCCCTGGCGGCGGGCGGGCTGATCCTGCTGCGCCTGCAGCACGATGCTTCCGGACAGCAAGCCATCGTCGTCCTGTCATCGCTGGGCGGCCTGGCCACCATCCTCGTCTACGACGGCGTGCGCTGGGCCTTTCCCCGGCGCTGGCATGGCGTGTTGTGGCGCTATGAACATATCTACAAGCTGCTCGCCTCGCTGTTCGCCATGCTCTCGGCCGCCGCAGGCAATTTGCTGCGCATGGGCCAACCCTGGACGCAGCTGGCGCCATCCCTGCTTGGCTTGATCTGCATCGCCTGGTACTGGCGGCGCCAGTACCGGCAGGAACAGGCACGCAGCACCATGCACCGGATCGTCGCCTGACACCACTTATCCGCTACGCAAAGACAGCCAGGCCTGCAGTTTCTGCGCATACGCGAGCGTGTAGGCAGGACTGCTCGACGGCAAGCTGACGACGCGGTAGCGCTGCGCATGCTCGCCCAGCACCTTGACGCCCAGCTTCGCGGCCGTGCCGCCGTTGAAGGCGATCGTGTGCAGCTGCGGCAGGCTGGCGGCCAGGGCCACCAGGTCGTTGTCGTCGCGGGCGCGGATATTACTGTCCAGGCTGCCCGTGCGCTGCGCCTGCGCCACCACATCCCACAGGCCCACGCCGTGCGCCAGCAAGGCATCCAGGCGCGCCTCATAAGGCAGACTGGTCAAATCCACGCCCAGCACTTCGCCCAGCAGCATCCAGAACTTGTTCTGTGGATGCGCATAGTATTGGCTGTGCGCCAGTGATTTTTCGCCGGGCAGGCTGCCCAGTATCAGCAAGCGCGTGCCGGCATCGACGACGGGATCGAAACAGCGTTTGCGCGTGTCCGGCATGGCCGGTGCAAGAGGTAATAGGCGAGTCAAAAGCGGCATCCTGCAGAAATGGTGGTGGCGCTTATTTTACTGGGGCCACTGCACGGGCACGGACATGATGCCCTTGTCATCCCACACCTGCACCTGCGCCGTATGAAACCTGCCTTGCGGCGTGACGGACTCGCCAATGCCATTGACATGGTATTGGTAGCCCGAACCATAGCGCTGCGCCACTATCGTGCGCGCCTGCCGGGCCGTCTCGCCATGCAAGGCCGCCAACCCGAGGCCGCTGCTACACACACCAAGTAGCAGCCCGACAATGGCGGGGATACGCAGATCGCGCCGCTTATATCCCTTGGTATCACAGGCGGCCATCACGGCAGGCATCCCCAACTGACGGTACAAGTAATAAATGACCCTCAGCGACAGCACGGTTTCCAGCACCAGCCAGCCATGACGGACGGGCGCCAGCTGGAACTGCGTCGCGGTGAGGGACAGTGGTTGCATGAACAGGAAATCGAGCACCAGCACGCTGGGTACTACCGAGAAAACCGCCAGCCAGCGCAGCCATCTCGCCGCGCGCAAATTGCCACGCAACAAGAAGATGCCAAAGATCAGCAACTCGATACCGCCAACATAATAATTCCGACTATCCGCCAGCACGATGTCAAACCAGACAGTCACTCTCAACAAGACCCACGTGAACAGCAGCACATAGCCCGCGGACTGCAAGTGGGGCTTGGCCGCTTCCGTGAGTGCGGCGGTGGCGGGATCGAGCGGCTTGTCCTGCGGCCGCGCCGCCCACTGCCGCTGCTGTGCCTCCAGCTCATCCTGCTGACGTTGGGCAATTTCCGCTTCGATGCGCTGGCGCCGCACTGCGGCGCTGCCCTCCGGTCCGGACAAGGCTTGCTGCAGGGACGCCATCGAATAGCGCTGGTAATCAGGATGGCTGGCTGGCGATGTCACGGATACCTTTGAAATGAATGAAAATATTTCCAACGGGAAATAATAACGTAAAATTAGCAATTGAGTAATTTCATCATAGAGCGCCGCGTTCGGCGGCCGGTGTTCCGGTGTAGAATTTCCAGCCAGAACACCACACAAGAGGCCGCCCATGCGCATCATCGACACCCTGCTGGCCCAATATGGCGAAAGCCACCGCAACCACGTCAATGAATGGGTACACATCGTGTGCGTGCCCTTGATCGTTTTCAGTCTGCTAGGACTGCTGTGGAGCGTGCACCCCAGCGTGGCGCTGCTCGGCAGTATTCTGGCTTTATACTATTATTACAAGCTGTCGCGCCCGTTTGCGGCGGGCATGCTGGCGATGCTGGCCACTATGCTGGGCCTGCTGCTGCTCATGCCTCCACTGACCATCCTGCCCGTGTCGCTGGCGCTGTTCGTGCTGGCCTGGATAGGCCAGTTCATAGGCCACCAGATCGAAGGCAAGAAACCGTCGTTCCTGGACGACTTGCGCTTCTTGCTGGTGGGGCCACTGTTCGTGCTGGGATTTTTGTACCGGCGCCTGCGGCTGGCGTATTGAGCGGCAGGCGGCATCAAGGGGCAGTAACAGATTTTTACTATTCGCAACTAGTTATCTAAGGTAAGTGTCCTTATGATAAGTCATCATCTGCCGGTCGACGCAATCGGCAACTAACTTTTTGTCCAAGGGAGTCCCACATGAAAGCACCAATTATTGCAGTGGCATTACTCGCCGCCCTGGCCGGCTGCGCCGTACAACCGAACTCGGCTAATGTCTACAATGCGCGCCAGGCGCAGAACGAACAATCGGTTCGCATGGGTACGGTTGAATCCGTGCGCCAAGTGACCATCGACAAGGGCGAAACGGGCACGGGCGTGTTGGCTGGCGCGGCACTGGGCGGCGTGGCCGGCTCGACAGTCGGGGGCGGCAAGGGCGCCATCGCGGCCAGCATCCTCGGCGCCGTCGCCGGCGGCATGGCCGGCAAGAGCATCGAAGCGAACGCGTCCAACAAACCCGGCCTGGAAATCACCGTGCGCCTGGACAATGGCGACATGCGCGCCATCGTGCAAGATGCGGACGAACTGTTCCGCCCGGGCGAACGCGTGCGCCTGCTGTCCGATGGCCGCAAGACCCGCGTCACGCATTGATCTGCTTGCCGGCGCATGCGCTCAGCCGAATGCGCCGGCAGCGAGCAAGGCAGAAGGGTGCAGCCAGATGGCGATCACAGCGATCACGACGATATACACAAGCACGCTCCATACTTTGATCTGCAGTGAAGCTGGCATGGCGCCCCTCCTTCAAGGATGCAATTCAGAAAATATTTACTTGATAATAAAGTAAATATTTTCATAAATTCAACATTTTCCAGAAGCACTGCGCTGGCTCAATACCTGAGGGTATCTTGCCGCGCATTTCGCTCATCCATTTGCCAAGCTCGACCGGGACGCGCTATGCCCGTATACTTGCGCAATGTCCTCTCCTCTCCTGTTCATCATTGCCTGCCTGATCTGGGGCTCCACCTTCTGGGCCATCACTTTGCAGCTGGGCGATGTCGCCCCCGCCGTTTCCGTGGTTTACCGCTTCGGCCTGGCTTCCGCCACCCTGTTTGCCTGGTGCGCCTTGCGCGGGGACACATTGCGCCTGCCCTGGCGCGCGCAAAAATGGATGCTGCTGCAAGGCCTGGCCTCGTTTGCCCTCAGCTATGTCTGCACCTACAGCTCGGAGCAATACCTGGTCTCCGCCCTCGTCAGCGTGCTGTTTGCGCTGATGGTGTTCTGGACGCCATTGCTCAACCGCATCGCCTTCGGCACGCCGATTACCTGGAGCACCTGCTGCGCGGCATTGGTCGCCATCTGCGGCATCGTGCTGCTGTTTTACCAGTCCATCGGCACGGCGCTGCAAGACATCCTCGGGGGTGGGAATGATCACTTCCTGCTCGGTTTCATGCTGGCCCTGGTGGCCACCGTGTCCAGCACGGTGGGCAATGCCCTGGTCATGAAAGTGCGCGAACATTCGGGCAACGTGATGCTGACCATGGCCTGGACCATGCTGTGGGGTACGCTCATGGTAGCCGTCTGGGCCATCGCCACGGGACAGTCCTGGCAATTGCCCACGCGCCCCAGTTACTGGATGGGATTGTTTTACCTGGCAATCTTCGGCTCTGTGATCGCCTTCAGCGCGTATTTCACTTTAATCGCGCGCATCGGCACGCAAAAGACCGTGTATATCGGCGTCGTCACGCCCGTCATCTCCGTGCTGCTGTCGGTGCAGTTCGAGCATTACCGGCCCGCCCCCATCGAATGGGTGGGCATGCTGCTCTGCCTGTCCAGCGTGGCCTGGGCCCTGACGTCGGGCGCGCGCAAGACCGCTGCCGTCGCCTCCCTTTCCACCACTCCATCAGCAAAGGCAACATGAACACTTCCACCGCCACTCTCGCCATCCGTCCCGCCCAGGAAACCGACGTGGCCGCCATCTTTGGCATGATCCATGCACTGGCCGTGTTTGAAAAACTCGAACACATGATGGTCGCAAGGGAATCCATGCTGCACGACAGCCTGTTCGGCCCCCATCCCGCATGCGAAGCGCTGGTCGGCACGGAAAATGGCGAAGTGGTGACGTTCGCCCTGTTCTTCCACAATTTTTCCACCTTCCTGTGCCGCAAGGGCCTGTACCTGGAAGACCTGTATGTCAAGCAGTCGGTGCGCGGCAAGGGCTATGGCAAGCAGATGCTGGTGGCGCTGGCGCAACTGGCCGTCGAACGCGATTGCGGCCGCTTCGAATGGTCGGTGCTGGACTGGAATGAAAACGCGATCAATTTCTACAAGGGCATGGGCGCGGACGTGATGCCGGACTGGCGCATTTGCCGGGTTGCTGGCGATGCCTTGACGCAATTGTCGGCGGGCACTCCAAAACCTGCCTGATTGGAGAGGGAACTGTAAGCGTAAGTTCCAAAAAAAATCCCCGCGGGCTAGCGGCACCGCGGGGTGAACCCATTGTCAAGTGGGAGGGGAGAATGCAATCAACGGTTATCAATATAAACGCTACGACTTGTCACCGCGCCGACCTTTACATTTGCTTACCGGGCCTTAGATTTTCCTTAAATCTGTCAGCTAACTGTGCATCCTTAACCACAGTTTATTTCCGTGGTTCAATCAATGTGCCGTGCAAACCGATGTGTTGTTGCGCAACCCCACTACCACCCTGCGCATTCTTATAGATTTGGTACACTGTCAGGCAGGCGGTGCAGCCAGCAACCACGGCAAAAATGACCATGCGACGCTCCTTGAGTATGCTTGAAGGTATCAGGGGGATCAAAGCCTGCGGCTGATGTTGGCCAGGCAGGGAAGATTCAGTGTGGCATCTTCTGCTGGTGGGGCATTGCGCAATATCAAACGCGTCAAAGTGACGGCGCGCTGGCGTTTGATACGACGCAAAATGGCGGCAATGCGCTCACACACAATGAACGAATCAATGACCGAATCGTTACACAATGGGAGCCACATCATGAATGTCTCTGCCAAACCGCTCGTCATGAAAATCTACCGCGCCTACCTGCGCTCCCGCCTGGAGCGCTACACGCGCGACTTGCAAGCCATCGCTGAACAGCGCGAGAACGACTTCCAGGCTGAACGCATCCTGCACCAGGCCGTCGTCTCGGTGCGCTCGAAACTGCACTCGCTGTAGCCGTGATGCCGTCAGCGCTGCCGGCCGGCCACGGCCCAGCGCTCCACCAGCTCGAACAAGCCTTGCGTCAGCAGGGCCAGCACGGCTGCGGGGATGGCACCGGCCAGCAGCATGTCGTTGTCGTTCAACGCCAGGCCGATGGTGATGCGTTCTCCATAGCCGCCCGCGCCGATGAAGGCGGCGATGGTGGCCGTGCCCACACTCATCACGGCCGCCGTTTTCACGCCTGCCAGCATGACGGGCAAGGCCAGCGGCAAGTCCACGTGCAGCAGGCGGTCGCGCCGGCTCAAGCCCAGCGCCAGCGCCGCCATGCGCAAGCCTTGCGGCACCTGCAAGATGCCCGTGCAGGTATTGCGCACGATGGGCAGCAAGGCATACACGAATAGGGCCACCAGCGCAGGCACCGTGCCGATCATGCCCAGCACGGGGATCAGGATCGCCAGCAGGGCCAGCGATGGCACCGTTTGCAGCACGCCGACGAAGGCCAGCACCGTTTGCCGCAGCGGCGCCGAAAACGCCGCCAGCACACCCAGCGGAATGCCGATCAGGCAGGCCAGGGCCACCGACAGCAGCACCAGGGTCACGTGCTGGCGCGTCAGGGCCCAGAGATCGTCGCCGATAATTTTCGCCAGCAGGCCGCTGCGCGCTGCGCCCGCGGATTTATCTGCCTTCATGCCGGACGCCAGCCACTCCCGCGCCACGCCCGCAAAGCTCTTGCCATCGATTTCCACGGCCGCATTCATGGCGATCATGTCGCCCTCGCTGATGCGCCCCTGCAGCCCTTGCAACGCTTGCCAGGCGGCGGGAAAACGCTGTGGCACGTCGAGCCGGTACAGCAGCATGGCGTCGTAGCGGGGAAAATACTGCTGCGTGTCGGCCAGCACGCGCAAGCCGTACTGGCGGATCTTCGCGTCCGTCGAATAAATGTCGATCACGTCCACCTGGCGCTGCGCCAGCGCTTCATAGGCGATGCCGTGATCGAGCCCGCGCGGGCGCTGCGGCAAGCCATAGCGCGCGGCCAGGCCCGGCCAGCCATCGACCCGGCCGATGAATTCATGCGACAGGCCGAATTTCAGGGCCGGATGCTGCGCCAGCTGCTCCAGGCTGGCGATGGCCTGTTCATCGCCGCGCACGGCCAGCGCATAGGTATTGTTAAAGCCCAAAGGCACGCCCACGCCCAGCCCCAGCGCCGCCAGCTCGCGCTGCATTTGTTCCAGATCAATCGGTTTGTCGTGCTTGAGGATTTCGCTGGCGATGGTGCCCATGTATTCGGCATACACGTCGATGCTGCCCGCCTGCAGCGCGGCGAGCACGATGGCCGTATTGCCCAGTCCCTGGCGGTGCTCCGTCTTGACGTGCGGCGCGGCGCTCTGTTTGACGATTTCGCCGAGGATGTAGGATTCCGTGAAACGCTTCGAGCCCACCTTCAAGGTGCCGCCGTCGAGGGCATGCGCGGGTGCGGCGGCGAAGACAAGCAAGAACAGCAAGTAAAACAGCAAATAAGCAGCACGCACGCGGCGCTCCAGGACGGATGATCAATCCGTCAAGCTTACCACCGGCGCGCGCCAGACACCGCCGTGTACCACGCCCGCGCACGGGTTCAGGCCCAGCGCATACGCCAAATCGGCCGGACGCGCGATGCGCCACAGGGCGAAATCGGCGCGCTTGCCCACCACCAGGCTGCCCGTTTCATGCCGCAAGCCCAGCGCGCGCGCCGCATGGAGCGTGCAGCCGGCCAGCGCCTCCTGCGGCGTCAAACGCCACAGGGTGCAAGCCATGTTCATCGCCAGCAGCAAGGACGTCATGGGCGAGGTGCCCGGGTTGCAATCGGTGGACACGGCCATCGGCACGCCCGCCGCGCGCAATGCCGCCACCGGTGGCGGCTGCGTTTCGCGCAAAAAGTAATACGCGCCCGGCAGCAACACTGCCACCGTGCCATGTTCCGCCATGGCGGCGATGCCCTCGTCCGACAGGAATTCCAGATGGTCGGCCGACAGGCCGCCGTAGCGGGCGACCAGGGCCGCGCCACCCAGGTCGGACAGCTGCTCCGCATGCAGTTTCACGGGCAAGCCCAGTGCCCCCGCCGCCTCGAACACGCGCTGCGTTTGCGCCGGCGTAAAGCCGATGCGCTCGCAGAACGCGTCGACGGCATCGACCAGGCCATCGCCAGCCAGCTGGGGCAGCATCTGCGCGCACAGCAGGTCGATATACGCGTCGGCCTGGCCCGCATACCCGGGCGGCAGCGCGTGCGCGCCGAGGAAAGTGGTACGCACAGTGACCGGCAGCTGTTGCCCTATCCTGCGCGCCACGCGCAGCATCTTCGCCTCGCTGTCCGCAGCCAGGCCGTAGCCGGACTTGATCTCCAGGGTGGTCACGCCCTCGGCCAGCAGCGCCAGCACGCGGGGCAGACTTTGCCGCAGCAACTCGTCGTCGCTGGCGGCGCGCGTGGCGCGCACGGTGGACATGATGCCGCCGCCGGCGCGGCTGATCTCTTCATAGCTGGCGCCATTCAGGCGCGCCTCGAATTCGTCGCTGCGGTTGCCCGCGTGGACGATATGCGTATGGCAGTCGATCAGGCCGGGCGTCAGCCAGCAACCCTGCCCGTCGAGCAGGACTGCGCCACTGGCCGGCAGCTCGTCACCGGGGCCGAACCAGGCAATACGGCCATCCTTGACGGCGATGGCCGCGTTCAGCAGTTCGCCATAGCCGTGCTCCATGGTGGCCAGGTGGACGTTATGGATGACCAGGTCCCAGTCTTGCATGGTGTTTTCCTTCCTAGATGAACAGGTCGACGCGGAACACGGCCGTGCGCTGCAGAGCTTCCAGCCGCCATTCCTGCGCATCGTCGGCGTCCAGCAGCAGAGCGTCATAGCGGGCCAGCGCGAACTGCTGGTCATCGCCACGCGCCAGCACGGCACCTTCGCCGGCGACAAACAGCAGGGTCGCCGCGCTGCGCCGCGCCAGCTTGCCCGGCGCCGTGATTCTTTCCAGCTGGTGGCGGCAGCGGTCGCGCCGCGTCATCACGTTGAAATCCGTCGTCGGCCCCTTGACTTGCGCGGACACGGCCGCCTCGCCGGGAAACCACAGCATCGGTTGCGCCGCACTCAAGACCACCTTGCGCGTGCCGTCGAGCGTCAGCTGCACGCTGTCGCCATCGACCAGCATCAGGCTGCGGTCAATGCCGGGAAAGCTGGAAAACGGGCCGCTTGCCGTGATCGTCGCCAGGCTGATACGCCAGTCGAAGTCGTCGAAGCCGGCGCCCAAAGGAGCAATGGCGATTTCCGTCGTGCTGCCGCCGCCGTTTTTCCACGGCGCGGCGCGCAGGTATTCATGCGGGATGAAGGTCGCCATCAGAGCGCCCTCAGTTGCGCCAGGGTGCGCTTGTAGGCGGTGGCGATGGCGTCCTGCGCCACGTGGCGCCCGCCGCGCACCTGCCACTGGCCGCCACACAACACGTCGCGCACCAGATTGTCGTTGCCGCAGAAGAGAAAACTGCCCAGCACATCGGCTATGGCCACGCCGCACAAATTCACATGCGTCTCGTCGAGCACCAGCAAGTCGGCGCGGCTGCCCTGCGCCAGCGCGCCCAGCTTGCGCCCGGACGCCTGGGCGCCGCCTCGCAAGGCCGCCTGCCACAGATAGTCGCCCACATGGCGTTCATCGGGTGTGGCGGCGACATTGCGCTGCTGGCGCTGCAAGCGCTGGCCGTATTCGAGCCAGCGCAATTCCTCGACGGGCGACTGCGATACATGGCTGTCGCTGCCGACGCCGAAGCGCCCGTCGGCGGCGATGAATTCGGCCAGCGGGAACAGGCCATCGCCCAGGTTCGCTTCCGTCGTCGGGCACAGGCCTGCCACGGCGCCGCTGGCGGCCATCAGCGCCACCTCGTCGGGCTGCACATGCGTGGCGTGCACGAGGCACCAGCGCGCATCGACATCGACCTGATCATACAGATACTGCACCGGGCGCCGGCCGCTGTAATCGAGACTCTGGCGCACTTCGCCCTGCTGCTCGGCGATGTGGATGTGAATGGGGCGGCCCGCAGGCAGCGCTTGCGCCACTGCGCGGATCTGTGCCACGCCGGCGGCCCGCAGCGAGTGGGGCGCGAAGCCCACCTCAACCTGCCCGCCGCGCTGCGGCGCCAGCGCCTCGATGATGCGCAAGACATCATCCGCATCCGTGCGGAAGCGCGCCTGCTCGGCTTTCAACGGTTGTTCGCCGAAGCCAGCATGGCTGTACAGCACGGGCAACATCGTCATGCCGATGCCGCTGATGCGCGCTGCGGCCAGCACCCGTTCAGCCGTCTCGGCGGGGCGCGCATACAGCGCGCCAGCCGCATCGCGCTGCAGGTAGTGAAATTCGCACACGGCCGTGTAACCATGGCGCAGGCATTCGGCAAACAGCTGCGCGGCGATGGTTTGCATCTGCTCCGGCGTGATATGGCGCGCGAAGCGGTACATCAGTTCGCGCCAGGTCCAGAAGCTGTCCGGGGCATCGCCGCTTCCCTCGCCGGCCCGTTCCGTCATGCCGCCCAGCGCCCGCTGGAAGGCATGCGAATGCAGGTTGACCATGCCGGGCAAGACATATTGCGCCACTTCCACGCCAGGCGGCGGCGCTGCCTCCTCATGGATGTGCGTCAAGTCGCCGGCCGCATCCCACTCCAGCAGCACGTCGCGGCGCCAGCCTTGCGGCAGCAGCGCGTGGCGCGCAAACAAACAGCCGTTCAACGCGCCACCCACGCCACGGCCGCTTCAATCATCTGGCGCAGCAGCGGCTGCACCCGGGCGGCCAGGTCGGGCCGGTAGCCAAACGGCATCGCTTCATCCATGTACACGCACTGGCACATCTCCAGCTGGATCGCATGCACGCGGCCTGCCGGATGGCCGTAATGGCGCGTGATGTGGCCACCCTTGAAGCGGCCATTCAGGGCGACCGTCAATTGCTCCTGCGCGCGCGCGATATCGACCACGGCGGAGGTCAGGCCCGCATCGCAACTGGCGCCATCGGCCGTGCCGAAGTTCAGGTCGGGCAGCTTGCCATCGAAGAAGCGCGGCACGTGCGAGGCGATGGAGTGCGCATCCCACAGCACCACCGCACCATGCACGCGCAGCAAGCGGTCCAGTTCCGCGCGCAGCTGCCGGTGGTATGGCGCCCAGTAGCGCCGCAATCGGTGCTGTACGTCGGCCGCATCGGGCTCGCGCCCTGGCAGGTACAGCGGCTCGCGGTGGAAGGTATCGTTGGGCAGCAAGCCCGTCGTGTCCTGGCCCGGATACAGATTCGTGTCTTCCTGCGGGCGGTTCAAGTCGATGGTGTAGCGCGACCAGCGCGCCGACAGCACGGACGCATCCATCTCCTGCAAAAAGCCATACAGCTCGCGCAAATGCCAGTCCGTATCGGCCTTGATCAAGGCCTGCGGCGTCATGCGCGCGGCGATATCATCGGGTATGTCAGTGCCCACGTGGGGCATCGACACCAGCAGCGGGATGCTGCCTTCGTTGAAGCGAAAATCCATGCTTGTCTCCTTGCGCCCGCTCAAGCGTACAGCGGGGCGAACAAATTCTTGCACGTGCTGCTCAACTCACCGCGCAAGACCATCTGCTTGGCCGCCTCGATATCCGGTGCGAAGAAGCGGTCGGCGTCGAAGAACGGCACCTTCTGGCGCAGCTGGTGGTGTACATGTTCGAGGTGCGGCGAGGTTTTCAGGGGACGGTGGAAATCGATGCCCTGCGCGGCGGCCAGCAGCTCGATGCCGACGATGACGGCAGTGTTGTGCGCCATGTCGTCCAGGCGGCGCCCGGCAAACGTGGCCATGCTCACGTGGTCTTCCTGGTTGGCGGACGTCGGCAGGCTGTCGACGCTGGCCGGATGCGCAAGCGACTTGTTTTCCGACGCCAGCGCGGCAGCCGTCACGTGGGCGATCATGAAGCCGGAATTGACGCCCGGGTCGCGCACGAGGAAGGGCGGCAAGCCGGAGAGCGTGGCGTCGATCAGCAGCGCGATGCGGCGCTCGGCCAGCGCGCCGATTTCGGCAATCGCCAGCGCCAGGGTGTCGGCCGCAAAGGCGACAGGTTCGGCGTGGAAGTTCCCGCCCGAGACGATCTCCGCCTGCCCGTTCGGACCATCCTGGAAGATCAGCGGGTTGTCTGTGACGGCATTGGCTTCGATCAGCAGGGTGCGCCCCACATTGCCGATCAAGTCCAGGCATGCGCCCATGACTTGCGGCTGGCAGCGCAGGCTATACGGATCCTGCACGCGCTCGTCGCCTTCCAGGTGCGAGGCGCGGATGGCGCTGTGCGCCACCAGTTGACGGTACATCTGCGCGGCCAGGATTTGCCCCGGCTGCCCGCGCACGGCATGCACGCGCGCGTCGAACGGTGAATCGCTACCCTTGGCCGCGTCGAGCGACAGCGCGCCCGTGACCATGGCCGCTTCCAGCAGGCGCTCGGCCATGAACAAGCCATGCAGCGTCAGCGCGTTCGACACTTGTGTGCCGTTGATCAGCGCCAGGCCCTCTTTTGCCGCCAGCACGACGGGCGCGATGCCCGCCTGCGCCAGCGCCTCGGGGGCCGGCATCAATTCGCCGTTGACGCGCACGTCGCCTACGCCCAGCATGGCCAGGGTCATGTGCGACAGCGGCGCCAGGTCGCCCGAAGCGCCCACGGAACCCTTGGCGGGAATGGCCGGCATGATGCCCGCGTTGTACAGGGAGATCAGGGTATCGACGATCAACGGGCGCACGCCGGAATAGCCGCGCGCCAGGCTGCCGATCTTCATCAGCATGATCAGGCGCACGACGGCGTCCGACAGCAGTTCGCCCGTGCCGACGGAATGCGACAGGATCAGGTTGCGCTGCAACTGTTCCAGCTTTTCATCGGGAATGCGCGTCTTGGCGAGCAGGCCGAAGCCCGTGTTGATGCCGTAGGCCGCATCGCCCTTGGCGACGATGGCTTGCACGGCGGCGGCCGACGCCTCGATGACGGGATAGGCCTCGGCGGCGAGGATCAGTTTCACGGGCGCGGCCCAGACGGCGCGCAGGTCGGTCAGGGTCATCGCGCCGGGTTTTAACGTCCAACTTTTGGCATGCTGTGTCATAGTCATTCGCATCAAGGTCTCAAGGAAGCATTGGAAGAATCAAGCCGTTGCGCTTGGCGCAGGCGGCCGCAGTTTCGTAGCCGGCATCGGCATGGCGCATCACGCCCGAACCGCTGTCGTTGACCAGCACCCTGGCCAGGCGTTTCGCCGCGCTTGCCGTGCCGTCGGCCACGATGACCATGCCCGCATGCTGAGAATACCCCATTCCCACGCCGCCGCCATGGTGCAGCGACACCCAGGTGGCGCCGCCGGCCGTATTCAGCATGGCGTTCAGCAGCGGCCAGTCGGAGACGGCGTCCGTGCCATCCTTCATGCTTTCTGTCTCGCGATTCGGGCTGGCGACGGAACCCGTGTCCAGGTGGTCGCGGCCGATGACGATGGGCGCTTTCAGTTCGCCCGTGCGCACCATTTCGTTGAAGGCCAGGCCGGCGATATGGCGCTCGCCCAGTCCCAGCCAGCAGATACGCGCCGGCAGGCCCTGGAAGGCGATGCGCTCGCGCGCCATGTCCAGCCAGTGGTGCACCTGCTTGTGATGCGGGAACAGCTCCTTGATCTTCGCATCCGTTTTATAGATGTCTTCCGGGTCGCCCGACAGGGCCACCCAGCGGAACGGGCCCCGCCCTTCGCAAAATTGCGGGCGGATGTAGGCGGGTACGAAACCGGGAAAGTCGAAGGCGTTCTGCACGCCCTGGTCGAACGCCACCTGGCGGATGTTGTTGCCGTAATCGACCGTATGCACACCCATGGCGTGGAAATCGAGCATGGCTTGCACGTGCGCGGCGCAGGAATCGGCAGCCGCCAGCGTCAGGCGCGCGTGGCGCTGCGGGTCCTGCTGCGCTGCCTTCCAGTCCGACACGCTCCAGCCGCGCGGCAGATAGCCGTTGACCAGGTCATGCGCGGACGTCTGGTCCGTCACCAGGTCGGGCACCAGGCCGCCCGCTTTCGCGCGGCGCACCAGTTCCGGCAGCACTTCGGCCGCGTTGCCCAGGAGGCCGATGGAAATGGCTTCCTTGCGCTCCGTATGGTATTTGACCAGTGCCAAAGCTTCGTCCAGGCTGGCCGCCTGCTTGTCCAGGTAGCGCGTGCGCAAACGGAAGTCGATGCTGCTTTGCTGGCATTCGATATTGAGCGAGACGGCGCCCGCCATGGTGGCTGCCAGCGGCTGCGCGCCGCCCATGCCGCCCAGGCCCGCCGTCAAAATCCAGCGCCCGCCCCAGTCGCCGCCAAAATGCTGGCGACCCGCTTCGGCGAAGGTTTCATACGTGCCCTGCACGATGCCCTGCGTGCCGATGTAAATCCAGCTGCCGGCCGTCATCTGGCCGTACATGAACAGGCCCTGGCGATCGAGTTCGTTGAAGTGTTCCCAGTTGGCCCATTTCGGCACCAGGTTGGAGTTCGCGATCAGCACGCGCGGCGCGTCCGCGTGGGTCTGGAACACGCCCACCGGCTTGCCGGACTGGATCAACAAGGTCTGGTCGTCTTCCAGTTCGCGCAGCGAGGCGAGTATCTGGTCGAAGCAGGCCCAGTTGCGGGCGGCGCGGCCGATGCCGCCGTAGACGACCAGGTGCTGCGGATTTTCCGCCACTTCCGGGTCCAGGTTATTTTGTAACATGCGGTAGGCCGCCTCGGCCTGCCAACTCTTGCAAGCCATGGCCGTGCCGCGCGGGGCGCGGATGGTACGGCTGGCATCAAAGCGTGGATCGGTGTCCATTGTGCTGTTCATGCTGTCTCCTCGTAGGGTGCGAGCGGGCATGCGTGACCCGCTCTGGTGCTCCCAGCATAGGTTGTCTATACAACCAAGTCAACAGGTTTTTGCTGACGTCAAATCCTTATTTTTTCTCAAACACGCGCCGGCCCGCCACCCACGTCTGCAGCACTTGCGTCTTGCCGATGACGGTCGGCGCCACCTTGAACAGGTCCTGGTCGACGACGATGAAATCCGCCCATTTGCCCGCTTCCAGCGTGCCGATGACTTTTTCCTGGTGCGCCGCCCAGGCCGCGTCGAGGGTGAAGCAGCGCAGCGCTTCCGTCACCGTCATTGCCTGCTGCGGATACCAGCCACCGGCCGGGAATCCTTCGCTGTTTTGCCGCGTGACGGCCGCGTGGATGCCCTCGAACGGGTTCGGCGACTCGATGGGGAAGTCTGAACCGCAGGCGATGCGCGAACCTTGCTTGAGGAAGGTGCGCCACGCATAGGCGCCCTTGATGCGCTCGTGGCCCACGCGCTGCTCCGCCATGTTCTGGTCGGACGTGGCGTGCGTGGGCTGCATCGACGGCACGATGCCCAGGCTTTTGAAACGGGGGATGTCGGACAACTGCACCACCTGCGCGTGTTCCATGCGGTGGCGCAGGCCCACGCTGCGGTACTGCGCGATCAAGGCCTGGTAGCCATCGAGGATTTGATGGTTACCCGCGTCGCCGATGGCGTGCACATTCACCTGGTAGCCGGCGCGCATGGCTTTTTCCATCTTCGCGCGCATGGCGGCGTCCGGGTGGAACAGCAGGCCGCTGGTAGACGGATCGTCGCTGTACGGCGCCAGCAAGGCCGCGCCGCGGCTGCCCAGGGCGCCATCGGACAGCAGTTTGACGGCGCGCAAGGCGTACATGTCGCGCGCATAGCTGTTCA
Source organism: Janthinobacterium breve (assembly GCF_051380895.1). Lineage (NCBI taxonomy): Bacteria > Pseudomonadati > Pseudomonadota > Betaproteobacteria > Burkholderiales > Oxalobacteraceae > Janthinobacterium > Janthinobacterium breve. The sequence continues at coordinate 193,370 of NZ_JBNYXY010000001.1, forward strand.
ACGGGCCATTCTTCGACAGCGCGTCGAAGTCTTCCGTTGTGTCAAAGATCATGCCGTACACGCGCACCGTCAGCTTGCCGTGGTCCGCGTAATCGCGGAACAATCGGTCCTGCATCTGGCCGATGCCCGCATCGTGCACGCTGGTCAGGCCCACTTGCGACAGCTGCGCCAGCGCGCCATCGAGGGCGGCGCGGTTTTCCACGTCGCCCGGCTTGGGCAGCACGGCATCCATCAAGTCCATGGCGTTATCGACCAGCACGCCGGTGGCGTTGCCATCCGCGTCGCGTTCGATCTTGCCGCCGGCCGGATCAGGCGTGGCGCGCGTGATGCCGGCCAGCGCCAGCGCGCGGCTGTTGGCCCAGCCAGCGTGGCCATCGACGCGGCGCAACCACACGGGCCGCGCGCTTTCGGCCGCATCAAGTTCTGCGGCCGTGGGAAAGCGGCCCAGCTTCCAGATTTCCTGGTTCCAGCCATTGCCGACGACCCAGCTGCGCTGCGGATGCGCTTTAGCGAAGTCGCCCACGGCCTGCACGGCGGCCGACAGCGACGACGAACCATACAACATGACGCCGCTGGCGATGGTCCCCAGGCCAAACACGTGGCCATGCGCGTCGATCAGGCCTGGCAACACCGTCTTGCCCTGCACGTCGACATGGGTGGCGCCCTTGGCCGCCTTGCGCTTCACCTGCGCGGCGCTGCCGACGGCAAGCAGCTTGCCCCCGTCGTCAAAGGCCAGCGCCGTGAAGCGCACCACCTTGCCAGCCGCGTCGAGCGTGTAGCCGTTGGCGTTGTCGACCACCGTATCGGCATGGGCATGACCGAGGGCGCCCAGACAGGCGAGCGTGAGCAGGGTACGGCGCAAGGGTAGGTTCGGCATTTCCATCTCCAAGTCTTTGTATGATGAGCAAAAAGACCAGTGTATAGAAATTGGCAAAATGGTCAATCAGGCAGCGTTGGGGTACCGCGCCATCAGCCAGTAATCGCAGCCCGTGACAGCTTCCGCGTAACGCCCCGCCATCACGAAGCCCAGGCGGGCATAAAACGGCAGGCTGCGTTCATTGTAGGTCTCCAGGAAGCACGCGGCACGAGCCGCATCGACGGCCGCCAGGCCAGGCGCCAGCACGGATGCGCCCAGTCCCTGCCCTTGCGCGTCAGGGTGGATGCCGGCGATCGACAGATACCAGGCGTCCTGCAAGTCGTGTTGCGCCAGCGCGTGCTCCATGTTTTCCACGATGGCCGTGAAATGCGCGAAGCCCTGCTCTCCCAGCAGCGCGCGCAAGGCGTCCTCGCGCTGCGCATACGCGGCCTGGCGCAGTGCTGCCGGCGCGTCCGTCGTCCAGATGGCCGCGCCATTGCCAGCGTCGTCAGCCAGGTCGACGCGGCCCGCCTGCCGGCCTTCGGCCAGCGCCAGCGCGAAGTAGGCATCCAGCATTTCCAGCCGGGCCGCCTCGTCCTCGCCGCACGCCACCGTGACGGTGCGGTAAAACGGGTCGCCGGTCAGGGCGGTGGCCAGGCTGCGGGCGGTTTCGGTGTGAAATGGGCTGGACATGGTTCTCTTTTCTTTTCGTGGAAACGCCGGCATCTTAGCGCAAGCGCGCACATCTTAGCCTGGTCAATACTGGCAGGGGGACGCTGGCCTACGCTGGCGTTTTGCCGCGGATCTCCCATGGCCAGGCACCATGTCATCAGCACCACCGCTTGCGACGTCTTCTTCAAGCTTGTGGCCCACCAGAAGAAAAGCCTGGGCGCGCGCTTCGACAGCATGATTCATCAAAAATCTGTCTTCACTATGGCGACATTCCACAGGGCGCAAATGGCATACCCGCCCCTGAACTGCAAACCGGGCGGGTTTACAGCCTCTTCTTGTCCGGTGGATACCACGTGGTTCAGCTGACAAATGGCAAGAATACCTGCGCTCCCGAGGAAAAACCAAGATAACGCGTGCCATTCTACCCATCACGCACCGACCGCTCCGGGCATTCAAGGCTTGGGCGACACCACTTGACCCGATTCCTCCCCCCGCTGCGCCGGCGCCCTGAACCATTCCTCTGGCGGCACCACGTGCGACTCTTTCGGATCATCAATGTAGTGCGGCGAAGTGATTTGCACGTCGAATTCGTTGAAGACGTCGATGATGTTCTGGTGCAAGCGGTTCAGCACTTCGGCGCGCTGGCGGGGGACTTCGGCGCTGGCGTAGGCGACCAGGCGGTATTGCACGTAGTAATCCTGCAAGGCCAGCTGCATCACGTACGGTTTCGGCGTGGTGGACAGTTCCGTCGTGCGCGACGCGGCCAGCTCCAGCATGGCGTGCACCTGGCGCCATGGGGTGGCGTAGCCGATGGTGACGGTGGAATCGAGCACGAAGCCGCCGCCGGGCTGGGCGCGTGAATAGTTTTTCGTCGTTTGCGACATCACCCAGGCGTTCGGCAAGGCCACCTCTTCCCCCAGGCCCGTGCGCAAGCGCGTCTCGAACATGCCCACGTCGACCACCGTGCCCTCGCTATCGCCCACGCGCACATATTCTCCCTTGCGCAGGGCGCGCGTGTACATCAGGATCAGGCCGCTCGCGCCCTGGCCCACGATGCTCGACGCGCCGATCGAGACCATCAGGCCCACCAGCACGGACAGGCCCTGGAAGGCGGCCGTGTGCGAGCCGGGCAAATATGGATAGGCCATGGCCAGCGCGAACAGCCAGATCACCACGCTGGCGATGCGGCGCGTGGGCAGGGCCGTGTCCTTGTCGAGCCAGCCGATTTGCAGTTCTCCGCTTTCCACGCGCTTGAACAGCGACGCGGCCGTGGCGGCGATCAGGCGCGCGATGGCGAAGATCACGCACACCAGAACCAGCCCCGGCAAGGCGCCGATGATGGCGTGGAAGACGTCGGCGACCACGTCGAACAGGTAACCGCTCAGGCTTTCGCCCCAGGAACGCGTGTAAGGCAGGCGGCCCAGCACGAAGGCGGCCCACAGATACGTGGCCATCAGGCGCAAGCCCCACAGCACGGCGCTGAGCAATTGGTAGGCGAAGGCGATGTAATGCTCGGCGTCGAGCACGCGCACGTTTTTCAGGCGCACGTCGCGCAGGCGCGAGGCCAGCAGGATGCCGCTGCGGCGCTTGGCCCAGTGGTACAGACGTGTCAAGCCCATCCACACCAGCCAGAACACGAGGGTGGCGGCTGCGCACACGGCGGCCGCGATCGACAGGTAGCGCCAGCTGCTCTGTTCGCGATAGTCGGTGAGGGCCTTGCTCAATTCCTCGGCTGCCACCTTGGCCACGCTTTCCGTCGTATCGCCGGCCAGCTGGTTGACGTCGCCAGGCACGACGACGAACAGTTGCACGCCGTCGAGCAGCACTTGCGTGCCTTCGGCAATCATCCGCGTGCTCGTCTGCATGCGTCCGTTTTTCGCCAGCACGCTTTCCAGGCGGCGCTGCGCGCCGATGGCCCGTTCATCGGGCGGATAACCGGCCAGCGCGGCGCGGAACACAAATACCTTGCGGTTGGCAAACATCAGCGGCGCCGTCCTGACCGCGGCGGCTGGCGACGGCGCCATGACGGACGCGGCCTCCGCAACGAGCGCGGGCACGCCATCGTCCGCATGGGCTGCGGGCAACAGGAAAATGGTCAACAGGCACAACAGGCGGAGCAACGCGGACATGGCAGAAATGAAAGAGTGACAAGAAGAGTCATCATGCCATGTAATCCTGGAAACTCAAGCGTCGCACCTGATGTTCAGCTCGCATCGTGGAAAATGATGCCCAGTGTGTGGCGCAAGCCCGAACGCAGGCGCGACACGCCGTGACGCATGTTGACGCGGTAACTGCCGCGCGTGCCATTCACGGGGCGCTGCGCGACGGGAAAGAGGACGGCGTCGCCCTGCGCCAGCGGCACGACCTCCAGGCGTGACTGCATGCGCGGGCGCTGCTCCGTCAGCACGAATTCGCCGCCCGTAAAATCCTCGTTCGGGCGCGACAGCAGCACGGCCAGTTGCAGCGGAAACACGTGCTCGCCATACAGGTCCTGGTGCAGGCAGTTGTAATCGCCTTCGCGGTAACGCAAGAGCAAGGGCGTGGGCCGGGTCTGCCCGGCCGCATGGCAGCGCGCGAGGAAATCCCCGTGCGCCACAGGAAACCGGTTATCGAGACCCATGCTGGCGTGCCAGCGGTTGGCGATGGCCGCCAGCGGGCCGTACAGCTGTTCGCGCAAGGCGGCCACGATATCGGGCAGGGGATAGGCCCAATACTGGTACTCGCCCTGTCCAAAACCATGGCGCTGCATCACCACACGGCTGCGAAAACGCGCTGCATCGTCATACTGCGCCGCCAGCGCCGCGCAGGCATCCGCATCCAGCAAGCCCGGCACGACGGCGCAACCGTATTGATTCAGCTCATCCTCGATCTGGCGCCAGTCCAGCGCCCTCACCGTTCGCCCTCGCGCTCGAGCAGCGCCTGCTTGCGCTCCACGCCCCAGCGGTAGCCGGACAAGGCGCCATCGTTGCGCACCACGCGGTGGCAGGGGATGGCGACGGCCAGCGCGTTCGCCGCGCAGGCGCCCGCCACGGCGCGCGCGCCTTTCGGCGCACCGATGCGCCGCGCCAGCTCGGCATAGCTGACCGTGCTACCGGCAGGAATCTCGCGCAAGGCTTGCCATACGCGCTGCTGGAACACGGTGCCGCGCACGTCGAGCGGCAAGTCCAGGCCGATAGCGGGCGCCTCGACCAGGCCCACCACCTGCGCCACCGTCTGTTCGTATTCGGCTTCCGCGCCGCACAGTTCGGCTTGCGGAAAACGGTCCTGCAAGTCGCGCAGCAACACTTCCGGGTCGTCATCGATCAAAATGGCGCAAATGCCCTTGTCCGTGCTGGCCACGAGGATGGCGCCCAGCGAACAGGCGCCGATGGCGAAACGGATCACGGCGCCGCTGCCGCCAGCGCGAAACGCGCCCGGCGTCATGCCCAGCAGGCCCGGCGTGGCGGCGTACAGGCGGCCGCTGGAATTGAAACCAGCCGCGTACAGGGTCTCGGTGACATTTGCCGCGCCCTGCAAGCCGGCCTTGAGGCGCTCGCCGCGCCGCGCCGCCGCATAGGCTTTAGGCGTGATGCCCGTGTGCGCCTTGAAGACGCGGTGAAAGTGAAAGCGGCTCATGCCTGCGGCCCTGGCCAGGCTGTCCAGCTCAGGCAGCTCGTCGCTGGCGTCGATCAGGCGACAGATATCGGCCACGATGGCCGCCTGGCGCTGGGCCAGCGGTGGCAAGTTGGGCTTGCAGCGCAGGCAGGGGCGAAAACCGGCCGCCTCCGCCTGCTCGCAACTGGCGTGGAAGGCCACGTTGCGGCGCAAGGCGGGACGCGCGGCGCAGGAAGGGCGGCAATACACGCCCGTCGTTCGCACCGAATAATAAAAGACGCCGTCGGCGTCGGGGGCGCGCCGCTGCAGGGCATCCCAGCGTTCATCGTCGGTCAGGTAAGCGTGTTCCATGGCAAGCTCCGTGCAGATCAATAGTAAGTCACCAGCATAGCCAGCGCCAATGCGCGCCGCACTCCGGCGCTTGCTTTTGAATTCAAAAAAGGCTGGCGGCAGGCATCGTGCTCGGTGCTAAAATCGGCCATCGCGCCTCCAGCCGGCGGCGCGCCCTGCCCGTGCCCCGGAGAAACCGCATTGGACGATCATACTACCCAGGAAAATACGCCCATTTTCCAGCGCATCAAGGATTTTCTGCTGGCTGGCATCGCTGCCGGACGCTGGAAGGAAGGCGATGTGATTCCCTCCGAGCAAGCCTTGGTGAAACAATTCGGCGTCTCGCGCATGACGGTCAACCGCGCCGTGCGCGAACTGACCAGCGAGCAAGTGCTGACGCGGCGCCAGGGTTCCGGCACCTATGTGGCGCAGCAAAAATACCAGGCGACCTTGTTGGAAATCAAGAGTATCGCCGATGAAGTGCGGGCGCGCGGGCATATCCACCGCAGCAGCTTGCAATTACTGGAACGCACCAAGGCGTCCGATTTGCTGGCCAAGCAATTCGGCTTGCCGCCGGAACACCCGCTGTTTCATTCGCTGATTGTACATTTTGAAAACGGCGTGCCGATCCAGGTGGAAGACCGCTGGGTCAATCCCGAGTGCGCGCCCGACTACATGACGCAGGATTTTTCCAGCATCACGCCAAACGAATACCTGATGGCCGCCGCGCCCCTGCAAGGCGCCACCTACAGCATCGAAGCGCTGTCGGCGCCGCGCGACATTGCCGAAATGCTGGCCATCGACACGAAACAGGCTTGCCTGGTGCTGCGCCGCCAGACGCGCTCGGGCGGCAAGATCGCCTCGATCGCCACCATGTGGCATCCCGGACACCGCTATCAGTTCGCCGGAAGTTTTACCTAAAGCTATCGTCGCAATTGAGTAGCACGATTTCGCGCCAACTTTCTCACGAATTCTCACCAAATCGCGAAAAAAACAGCCATTCCGGGGCAAAAAAAAACCCGTTTTGGCCGTTTCAGAACTTAAATACTCCGACTAAATATTCGATGCTATAGTTGCCGCCAGAAAGCGCCGCAGGCGTTTATTTGAGCGCGTCTCATGCACTGCCAGCCCAGTCCAATCACGCCCCAGAAAGGGATGCATTTGTCGTATTGCAGCCACACGAGTTTCAGCGCACCGCGCCGACGGCGCCCTGCGCTGCGCCGGCTCGCTCGTACGATGCTGGCGGCAGGCATGGCACTCTCCCTGCCGGTGCAGGCGGCGGCACACGGCATGGCGCCGACACTGCTGTGGCCGTACGCTGCCGCCAGCGCCACCGCCCTGGCGGGACTGGCTTGCTGGCAAGCCTGGCGGCTGCGACAACAGTTGCGCCGCCTGCTCCTGCCCGCGCATGCCCTGGCCGAACAGGATGCGGGACAAGCCTTGCGCGGCGCCGCCCTGGCTGGCTGGACCTGGCGGCGCCAGTCCGACCGGCTGCAGTTCGCGCCCCAATACCAGGACGTGCTGGGCGACAAGAGCGCCAGGCTCGACCATGCACTGGCCGACTGGCTGGCCGAAGTGCATCGGGACGACCGCGCACGCCTGAGTCTTGCATTTCGCCAGCATCTGGACGGCCAGGCGCCCGGCACCTTCAATTGCGAATTCCGTTTGCGCCACAGCGACGGCCACTGGCGCTGGCTGCTGGCACGCGGCGCCGTGCTGTCGCGCGCCTCGGATGGCGCCGCCACGCAGGCCAGCGGCATCGTCTGCGATATCAGCGAACGCAAGCAGGACGAGCAATCGCGCATGCGTTCGATGCTGGAAGCGGCGCCCGAAGCCATGCTGGTGGCCGATGTCGAGGGCAAGGTGCATTACGCGAACCAGATCGGCGCGCGCTGCTTCGGCTATCCGCTGGCCGAGCTGACGGGCATGTCGCTGGAACAACTAGTGCCGGAAAGCACGTCCAATCACTCCGTAGGCGACCCGCAAGCGCGGCACAGCCTGCCGGGCCGGGTGATGATGGCGCGCCGCCGCGACGGTACGCACTTCCCCGCCAAGGTCAGCCTGTCGCCGCTGCGCATGGCCGGGCAAGTATTTTCCATCGTCTCGCTGCGCGACATGACGCAGCGCCAGCGCGCCGAAGAAGCCTTGCACGCCAGTTCGGAGCGCTACCGCCTGATCGTGCAGACGGCCGCCGAAGGCATCTGGATGACGGATGCGGATGGCAAAACCACCTTCGTCAACCCGAAAATGGCGCACATGCTGGGCTACACGGTGCAGGAAATGCTGAACCGTCCCATGCTCGACTTCATGGACCGCGACAGCCAGTTGCTGATGCAGCGCCGCCTGGCCAGCCACGGCAGCTTCGCCAGCCAGCCGGACCAGGTCGATTTCCGTTTTTTCCGCAAGGACTTGTCCAGCCTGTGGGGCTTGCTGTCGAGCACCAGTATTCAATCGGACAACGGCGAGCCGGGCGGCACGCTGGCCATGATTACCGACATCACGGAACGGCGCCAGGCGTCGATCGCGCTGTCGAATTCGAGCCAGCGCATGGCCTCCGTCTTCGGCGCCGTCACCAACGGCCTGGTGGTGCAGGACAGCCATGGGCATATCCTGGAAAGCAATGCGGCGGCCGAGCGCATGCTGGCGGCCAGTCCGGCCAGTCAGGCCAACCGCAGCCTGTGGCAAGCCATCCGCGAAGACGGTACCGCCTTCGACCAGCGCAGCCATCCCGTGCACATCACCCTGTCGACGGGTGTAGCCATGCGCGACGTGCTGATGGGCGTGCAGCAGCCCGACGGCAGCCTGTCCTGGCTGTCCGTGAATACCGAGGCCATCCGCGATGAATACGGCAAGGTCGGCATGGTGGTGGCCAGCCTGACGGACATCACGTATCACAAGCGCAGCGAGAGCGCCTTGCGCGAACTCAATGAACATCTGGAAGAGCGCGTGGCGCAGCGCACGGAGCAGCTGGACCAGGCCAAGCAAGTGGCCGAAGAGGCGAGCCTGGCGAAGGGCCAATTCCTGGCCAACATGAGCCATGAAATCCGCACGCCGATGAATGGCGTGATCGGCATGGCCTATCTGGCCCTGAAGACGGACCTGGAACCGCGCCAGCGCGATTACCTGGAAAAAATCCGCTTTGCCGGCGAGCACCTGCTGGGCATCATCGACGATATCCTCGACATCTCGAAAATCGAGGCGGGCAAGCTGGAAATCGAGCGCGTCAACTTCAGTTTTGACCACGTGGTGCAAACCCTGATGACGGTGGTGGCGCCGCGCGCCGCCGGCAAGAACCTGGAACTGCTGTTCGAGATCGATCCGCAATTGCCGGCCGTGCTGGTGGGCGACCCGCTGCGCCTGGGACAAGTGCTGATCAACTACGCCAATAACGCCATCAAGTTCAGCGAACAGGGCAGCATTACCGTGAAAGTGCGCCGGGTGGTGGCGGACACCAAACACTGCCTGGTGCGCTTCGAAGTGTGCGACCACGGCATCGGCCTGTCGCAGGATGAAATGAGTAAACTCTTCCAGTCCTTCCAGCAAGCCGACACCTCCACCACGCGCGAATATGGCGGCACGGGCCTGGGCCTGGCCATCTGCAAGCAACTGGCACAGCTGATGGGCGGCGACGTGGGCGTCGACAGCCGTCCCGGCGCCGGCAGCACCTTCTGGTTCACGGCCAACCTGGGCATTTCCGACCAGGCGGCGCCGGCCATGCTCGACAGCATGGCGCAGACGGCAGCGGCCATGCGCGCTAGCGCCGACGCGGCCCTGGTGATGCGCACGCTCAAGCATGCGCGCATCCTGCTGGTGGAAGACAACACCTTCAACCAGCAGGTGGCGCTGGAATTGCTGGAAGAAGCGGGCGCCTCCGTCTGCCTGGCAAACAATGGCGAAGAGGCGCTCGACCTGCTGCGCCAGACGCAGTTCGACTGCGTGCTGATGGACGTGCAGATGCCGCTGATGGACGGCTTGCAAGCGACGCGCCACATCCGCGCCGACCCGCAACTGGCGCATCTGCGCGTGCTGGCCATGACGGCCACGGCCACCAGCGAAGACCGCGTGCGCTGCCTGGAGGCGGGCATGGACGATTTCATTTCCAAGCCCATCCAGCCTGCCATGATGTACCAGACCATCGCCAGCTGGCTGCCGGCGCGCGAAACACCGCCGCCACCACCGGCGCGCGGCCGCGCCGTCCCCGCCTTCAAGACCACCCTGGCGGGCGACCCGCAGGTGATCGACCTGTCCATCCTGGCCAAGTTACTGGGATACAACCCGGAAAAGGTGCGCAAATTTGCCTTCAAGTTCCTGCAGACCACGCAGGATGGCTTTGGCGACATGGACGCGGCCCTGGCGCGCGGCGACGTGCACCAGGTGCGCGAACTGGGGCACCGCATCAAGTCGTCGGCGCGCACCGTGGGGGCTTTGGGGCTGGCCGAGCTGTGCCACAACCTGGAAACCCTGGCGCCGGGCGAGCCGGCCGACGAGGCGGAGCGGGCACGGCACCTCGTGGCGCGCCTGTGGCCCCTGCTGGAACAGATTACCGAACAAATCATGAATAACACCAGCTTTGCCAATGACGATTAGCTACCGCCAGTACGTTACGGCAAGGTATCGGCATCGACAACGGTGCAGCATATCAACAGAAAGACAGAACGATGACTACTGTATCAAACCAAGCAAGCCGGGAACACAACGAAGCAGGCCTGGCGCCGTTGCGCGTGCTGCTGCTGGACGACGACGTCTTCATGCTCGACGTGCTCAGCGACATGCTCGAGCAAATGGGCCCGTTCGACATCCGCTGCGAATCGCACAGTGAACAGGCGCTGGCTACCCTGAAGCAGCACCAGCCCGATCTGCTGATCTGCGACCTGTCCATGCCCGACATCGACGGCATCGAATTTCTGCGCATGGCGGCTGACAATGGCTTCCGCGGCGGCGTAGTGTTGCTGTCAGGCCTGCATTCGGCCGTGCGCCTGGCAGCCGAACGCCTGGCCGTGGCCAATGGCCTGCATATATTAGGCACCTTCCGCAAGCCGATGGAAAGCGCGGAATTGCAGCTCATGGTGAACTTGCAGCTGCAGCACACGGCGCGTCTGGCCAGCGTACAAGCCTGAGCGCGGAGGATCGCCGGAAGGGCGGGCACGGCGCTGCGGGCCAGCAGGCATGCGGCTTTGCCGCCCTGCCGGCACGCGCGGTGGCGATATGCCTCAAGTTTTTCTGCAATAATCGCCACGCTTTGAAAAAATGGGTTATTATTTCAGCCATCCCCGCCTGCATACCTCTGGTCGCACCTTCCAAGAATATTGAATTCGTGCCCATTGCCCCCATCTGCTAGCTGCATTCTAGGAAGCATGGATGGCGAACCAGCGTATGGTTAATCCCAGGCATTATTGATCCCACCCTCATTTGAGGAAAATATGAGCGAAAATATCAAACACATTAGCGATGCATCTTTTGAAGCAGACGTCCTGAAATCCGAGTTGCCAGTGCTGGTCGACTTCTGGGCAGAATGGTGCGGTCCCTGCAAGGCTATCGCCCCGATCCTGGAAGAAGTGGCCAAGGAATACGATGGCCGCATCGTGATCGCCAAGATGGACGTGGACGCCAACCAGGCAGTGCCTGCCAAGTTCGGCATCCGCGGCATCCCGACCCTGATCCTGTTCAAGGATGGTGTTGCAGCTGCTCAAAAAGTGGGCGCCATGGCTAAAGGCCAGTTGACCGCTTTCGTCGACAGCAACATTTAATGTATGATAGGCAGCGCTGCGCCCGCAGCGCCGCCTGACTGGAACGACCGGGAAGCAGCTTTGCCATCATTCGTGCACAGCCTTCCCCAATAATTAATCAACGCCACGCAGTCCCCTCCCCTACCTTTACATCCCGTCTCGGGACACTCAACACATATGCATTTATCCGAACTAAAGGCCCTACACGTATCCGCCCTGCTTGAGATGGCGATCGGTCTTGACATTGACAACGCAGCCCGCTTGCGCAAACAGGAGCTGATGTTCGCTATCCTGAAAAAACGCGCCAAGTCCGGCGAACAGATTTTTGGCGACGGCGCCCTGGAAGTGCTGCCAGACGGCTTCGGCTTCCTGCGCTCGCCTGACGCCAGCTACATGGCGTCCACCGACGACATTTACATCTCCCCTTCGCAAATCCGCCGCTTCAATCTGCACACCGGCGATTCGATCGAGGGCGAGGTACGGACCCCGAAAGATGGCGAACGCTATTTCGCACTGGTCAAAGTCGACAAGGTCAACGGCGAATCGCCGGAGATGTCGAAACACCGCATCCTGTTTGAAAACCTGACGCCGCTGCACCCGAACGAGCCGCTGCGCCTGGAACGTGAAATGAATGGCCAGGAAAACATCACCGGCCGCATCATCGACCTGATCGCCCCGATCGGCAAAGGCCAGCGCGGCTTGCTGGTGGCATCGCCGAAATCCGGTAAATCCGTGATCCTGCAGCACATCGCGCATGCGATCACGGCAAATCACCCGGATATCACGCTGATCGTGCTGCTGATCGACGAACGTCCGGAAGAAGTTACCGAAATGCAACGTTCGGTACGCGGCGAAGTCGTCGCCTCGACCTTCGACGAGCCGGCCACGCGCCACGTGCAAGTGGCCGAGATGGTGCTGGAAAAAGCCAAGCGACTGGTCGAAATGAAAAAAGACGTGGTGATCCTGCTCGACTCGATCACCCGCCTGGCGCGCGCTTACAACACCGTCATCCCTGCCTCGGGCAAGGTGCTGACCGGCGGTGTCGACGCGAACGCGCTGCAACGACCAAAACGCTTCTTCGGCGCCGCGCGCAATATCGAAGAAGGCGGCTCGCTGACCATCATCGCCACGGCGCTGATCGAAACGGGTTCGCGCATGGATGACGTGATCTTTGAAGAATTCAAGGGTACCGGCAACATGGAAGTGCATCTGGAACGCCGTCTGGCCGAGAAACGTGTCTATCCGGCAATTAACCTGAACAAATCAGGTACCCGCCGCGAAGAACTGCTGATCAAGCCGAACGAGCTGCAAAAAATCTGGATCTTGCGCAAGTTGCTGTACTCGATGGACGAGATCGAGGCGATGGAGTTCATTCTGGACAAGATGAAAGCAACGAAGAACAACGCCGAGTTTTTCGATATGATGAGACGCGGTGGCTGATTTTCGGGGTCAGACCCGACGGGTCTGACCCCAGCCCTCCGTTGACCATCATGCGAAAGCCGCTCCCTGAGCGGCTTTTTTATTGCCGTCCGCCCGAAAGCGCTATATAATCGACGGTTGCATTATTTTAAACCCTGGCAAGTGATCGGCAATCGGGTCAAGAAGCTGGACGACCGACGAAGTGCTGTTTGGCTACCAAACTAGAGAGAAGACCATGAAAGTCGATACCCATCCAGAATACCGCGAAGTTGTTTTCCACGATCTGTCGTGCGATTTCAAATTCGTTACCCGCTCGACCATCCAAACCCGCGAAAAAATCACCCACGACGGTAAAGAATACCCACTGGTGAAGATCGAGGTTTCGGCTGAATCGCACCCATTCTTCACGGGCAAGCACAAAATCGTCGATACCGCTGGTCGCGTCGAGAAGTTCCGTCAGAAGTTCGGTACCGTTGGTTCGAAAACCGCAGTCGCAGCAGGCTGATTTTTGCCGCTTTGCGGCAAAGAAGGGCAGCTTCGGCTACCAAGAAAAAGGCAGCTACGGCTGCCTTTTTTGTCTTTGGCCGCTTTACTTTATACTCGCGCATACCCGACGCCATTCGTCGCGTCTTGCCACTATTCTGATACCGATTATCGATGAAGCCAGTCCGTCTTCCCGCCGCTGCCACACTCGCGCTGCCACGATGGGCCTTGTTTGCACTTGGCCTGCTGTACATCCTGCCTGGCCTGATCGGCCGCGAACCGTGGAAGAACGATGATGCCGCCAGTTTCGGCATCATGTGGACCATGGCGCATGGCGGCCTGAACGACTGGCTGTGGCCCAACGTGGCCGGCCTGTCGCTGCCGGATGAAGGTCCGCTGACCTTCTGGCTGGGCGCCATTTTCATCAAACTGTTCGGCTGGATCGACGGCGACGTCTTCGGCGCGCGCATGTCGACCATCGGCATCTTCGTCGTCAGCACCCTGTCCGTCTGGTACACCGCCTTCAACCTGGGCCGCCGCAACGATGCCCAGCCCCTGCGCCTGGCCTTCGGCGGCCAGCCCGAGCCCGACGATTTCGGCCGCACCCTGGCCGATGCCTCCGTGCTCATCTACCTGGGCTGCCTGGGCTTGCTGCAGCACAGCCACGACATCACGGCCGAAGCGCTATATGTGTCCCTAATGGCCTACCTGCTGTACCGCGCCGTGCGCTATGTGGAAGGCCCTTCCGTGCGCAATGCCGCCCTGCTGGGCCTGGCGCTGGGCGGCCTGACCCTCACGCGCGGCTGGATCACGCCGGCGGCGCTGAGCATCGCCTTGCTGCTGTGCACCATCTTCCTGCGCCTGCCGCTGCTGCGCAGCATGCGCCACCTGGCACTGGCCATCCTGATCGGCGCCGCGCTGACCCTGGTCTGGCTGCTGCCCGGCGAATGGCTGCAGCCATACGGCCATTCGCCGCTGAAGGCGTGGATGGAGTGGAATTGCCGCCAGTTCAGCGCCCCGAGCCTGAAAAGCCTGCAGTATTTCTTGCGTGTCGGCATCTGGTTCTTCTGGCCCGCGTGGCCGTTCGCCGCCTGGGCCGTGTATGCCTGGCGCCGCCAGCACCACGTGCTGCACATCGTCGTGCCGCTGACCTTTGTCGCCATGCTGGCCATCCTGGGCCTGTGCCACCCCGATCCTGAACCGAGCCAGCTGCTGCCCCTGCTGCCGCCGCTGGCCGTGATGGCCGCGTTCGGCCTGCTGACCATGAAACGGGGCGCCATCAACGCCATCGACTGGTTCTCCGTGATGGTGCTGACCATCTGCGCCCTCGTGATGTGGCTGTTCTGGTTCGCCATCCTGACGGGCTGGCCGCCGCAACAGGCCCACAATGCACTGAAACTCGTGCCTGGATTCAAGCCCGAGCTGGAACTGGTGGCCTTCTTCGTGGCCGCTGGCGTCACGGCCGGCTGGATCGCCCTCGTGCACTGGCGCATTTCGCGCCAGCCTGCCGTGCTGTGGCGCGCCGTGGTGCTGTCGTCCGGCGGCCTGATCCTGATCTGGGTGCTGATCATGACCCTGTTCCTGCCGCCGCTGAACTACAGCAAGAGCTACGCCAGCGTGGCGCACCAGATCTCGGTTAACTTACCACCTGGCACTAAATGCATCAACAGCAACGTCGGCGCCGCCCAGCGCGCCTCGTTCGCCTACTACGGCCACTTGCCTTTTGCCAGCGTAGGGCAGCAACAATGCGATGTGTTCTTGTTGCAAGACAGCATCAAGGTTCCCGACAGCAAGGAGCAGCTGCCGGAGCACCACGGCGCGGACTGGATCAAGCTGTGGGAAGGGCGCCGCCCCACCGATAACGTGGAACGTTTCCGCCTGTACCAGCGCGTCAGGTAAAAACGCGAAAAAACCGGGCAATGTCCCGGTTTTTTCTTGCTCGCAAAGCAAACTTTTGCGAAGTGAAAAATATTGCTTTAAAATATATTCAATTAGCTAAATTGAACTAGAATTGTTTTTTAGATTATAATGATGCTCTGCGCGATGGCGGTGTCTTGCTTTCCCGCCCTATTCGTCCCCCAATTTACTATGAGAATGTCCATGAAATTATTTGCCACACGTACCTTGCCGCTCATCAGCGCCGCCCTGTTCGCTTTCTCCTTCAGCGCCTCGGCCCAGGCGACCGTGATTGACCTCGGCGTCGCCAACGGCTATTCGGCCTTCATCTTCGGCAACATCGGCAGCAGCGGCACCAGCGGCTTCACCAGCGTCGGCGGCAGCCTGGCCGCTGGCGGCAATATCTACCTGGACAGCTATAGCGTCGGCACGAACAAGAAGCCGGGCAGCGCCGCCAACACGCTGGTCGCCGGTGGCAACCTGAACATCGGCAACGGCACCATCAACGGCACGGGCGTGTATGGCGTGAGCAATGCCAACGGCAGCGTGACGGCGCCATCGTGGTACCCAACGGGCACCTTCAGCAAGGGCAATGCCTCCACCCTGAATTTTGCGGCTGCCCAGCAGCAACTGACGACCCTGTCGGGCGATGTGGCCAAGCTGCAATCGAACGGCACCGTGATCTCGCAATACGGCAACATGACCCTGGTAGGCAATGTCAACGCCGACGTGAATGTCTTCACCATCGCTGCGAACGACCTGCATAACCTGACCCTGGACCTGTCCTCGCTGAAAAGCACGGCCAGCATCATCATCAACGGCACGGCTACCAACATCACCATGAGCGGCGGCTTCGACAATTTCGGCAGTTTCGCCGACCGCACGCTGTTCAACTTCGCCAATGCCACCACCACCAGCCTGAACAACGTCGGCATCAACGGCAGCATCCTGGCGCCGAACAGCGCGTTTTCCGGTTCGGGCAGCATGAACGGCACCCTGGTCGCCAATTCGGTCAGCTCGATCAATTACGGCCATGTCTCGATGAACGGCGCCGGCTTCAACACGGTCAGCGTATCGGCCGTACCAGAGCCAGGCACCTACGCCATGCTGCTGGCCGGACTGGGCTTGCTGGCGTTCATGCGCCGCCGCACGCCTGCGCGCGCACCGCAAGCGCAACTGGCATAAGTTTTACGCTGAAGCAATCAAAAACACCGGGCCGCGCAAGTGTCCCGGTGTTTTTTTATGGGCTGGCGAAAAGCTTATTCCGCGCTCAGGCCCAGATCGGTGGCTACTTGCTGGCGCAACAAGTATTTCTGGATCTTGCCCGTCACCGTCATGGGGAACTCCTCGACAAAGCGCACATAGCGGGGAATCTTGTAATAGGCGATCTGCCCGTCGCAAAAGGCACGGATATCCTCGCTGGTGGCCTGCGTGCCCGGGCGCAAGATGATGCAAGCGCACAACTCTTCGCCATACTTGGCATCGGGCACACCCACGCATTGCACGTCGAGCACGCTCGGGTGGCGGTACAGGAATTCCTCGACTTCGCGCGGGTAAATGTTTTCGCCGCCACGGATGACCATGTCCTTCGAGCGGCCGACGATGCTGCAAAAGCCGTTGCCATCGATCACGGCCAGGTCGCCCGTGTGCATCCAGCGCGCCGTGTCGATGGCTTCGGCCGTTTTTTCCGGGTCGCCCCAGTAGCCCTGCATCACGGAATAGCCGCGCGTGAGCAATTCGCCCTTCTCGCCGCGTGGCACGATGCGCCCTTCCGCATCGATGATTTTCACTTCCAGGTGCGGGTGGACGCGGCCGATGGACGAGACGCGCATTTCACGCGGGTCCTCGATCGACGTCTGAAAGCTGACGGGCGACGTTTCCGTCATGCCATACGCGATGGTAATTTCCGCCATATGCATCAGCTCGATAACGCGCGTCATGACTTCCATCGGGCACGGCGAGCCGGCCATGATGCCGGTGCGCAAGTTCGACAGATCGTATTGCTTGAAATCAGGATGGTCGAGGATGGCGATGAACATGGTGGGCACGCCGTGCAAGCCGGTACAGCGCTCGGCCTGCACGGTCTCGAGCACGGCTTTCGGATCGAAGCCTTCGCCCGGAAACACCATGGCCGCGCCATGCGTGACGCAGGCCAGGTTGCCCAGCACCATGCCGAAGCAGTGGTACAGGGGCACGGGAATGCACAAGCGGTCCTGTTCGGTCAGACGCATTGCTTCGCCGATGAAAAAACCGTTGTTGAGGATATTGTGGTGCGTCAAGGTGGCGCCCTTCGGCGCGCCCGTGGTGCCGGAGGTGAACTGAATGTTCACGGCATCGTCAAACTGCAAGGTAGCGCTCACTTCGGCCAGGTGCGCCAGGTCGGCGTCCGTGATGCCGCCCATCAAGGCGTCGAAGTTGTGCATGCCGGGCGTGGCGACCGCGCCCAGGCGGATGACGTGGCGCAATTGCGGCAGGCGCGGCGACTGCAGGGCGCCGGCGCGCGAACGGGCGATTTCCGGCACCACGTCCTGCACGATGGCCAGGTAGTCGCTGGACTTGAAGCTGGGCGACAGGATCAGCGCGCTGCATTGCACCTTGTCGAGCACGTATTCGAGTTCCGAGCGCCGGTAGGCTGGGTTGATGTTGACCATGATCAATCCGGCTTTCGCCGTGGCGAACTGGGTCAGTACCCATTCGGCGCAGTTTTGCGACCAGATGCCGACCCGGTCGCCCGGCTGCAAACCCAGCTTCAGCAAGCCGGCGGCCAGACGGTGCACGCGCTGCTGGAATTCGGCGTAGGTCCAGCGCACGTTCTGGTGCGCCACGATCAGGGCATCGTGCTGGCCGTAGCGGGCGGCGATGCCGTCCAGGTAGGCGCCTATCGTTACACCGATCAGCGGCGTCTCGTGGGCGCCGTGTACATAACTCATTGCTTGCATGGTGTCTCCAGGGTGTGTGGCGCGACGCGCTCTTGTTATCGTCTTCGATGCTGAAAATTATAGCCGCAACCGCCCCCGCCCTGCACCGGCTTGCTGTAATGTGCAGGCCAGCACACCAGATACTCACGGCACCATGACAGGCAACGCGCAGCACCCGCTCGAACAGGGCTTTATCCTGACCCGCCACTGGCGCGACACCAGCGCCGGCACGGAAGTCGATTTCTGGCTGGCAACGGACGCCGGGCCCCGCCACGTGCGCCTGCCCGTGCAGACGGCGGTCGCCTTCCTTCCCATGGAGCAGCAGGAACAAGCGCAACAGCTGCTGCGCGGCGAGCGCCATGCGGAGCTGCGGCCCCTGTCGTTGTCCGATTTTCACCATCGCCCCGTGTTGGGCCTGTACTGCAAGCAATACCGGCATTTGCTGAAGCTGGAAAAACAGTTGCGCGCGCACGGCGTCGACGTGTACGAAGCCGATATCCGCCCGCCCGAGCGCTATCTGATGGAGCGTTTCATCACGGCGCCGGTATCGTTCAGCGGAGAAACCCTGCAGGAAGTGCAGCTGAGGCCGGCGCCCGGCTACCGCCCCAGCTTGAAACTGGTGTCGCTCGATATCGAAACGACGGCGCACGGCGAGCTGTATTCTCTTGCGCTGGAAGGCTGCGGCCAGCGCCATGTCTACATGCTGGGGCCGCCAAACGGCGGCGCCGAAGTGCTCGACTTCGACCTGGAATACTGCGACACGCGCGCGCAGATCCTCGAACGCCTGAACACGTGGATGGAGCGATACGATCCGGACGCCATCATCGGCTGGAACCTGGTGCAGTTCGACTTGCGCGTGCTGCGCGAACACGCCGAGCGCTACCAGGTGCCCTTGCGGCTGGGACGCGGCGGCGCCGTGATGGAATGGCGCGAGCATGGGGGCAAGCAGGAACACTATTTTGCCGCCGCGGCGGGACGGCTGATCATCGACGGCATCGAAGCCTTGAAGTCGGCGACGTGGAATTTCTCCTCGTTCAGCCTGGAAAACGTGGCGCAGACGCTGTTGGGCGAAGGCAAGTCCATCGACAATCCCTACCAGCGCATGGCCGAGATCGACCGACGTTTCCGTGAGGATAAGCCGGCGCTGGCGCGCTACAATCTCAAGGATTGCGAACTGGTCACGCGCATCTTTGCCAAGACCGAGTTGCTGACCTTTTTGCTGGAACGGGCCAGCGTGACGGGCCTCGCGGCCGACCGCAGCGGCGGCTCCGTGGCCGCCTTCGAACACCTGTACTTGCCGCTGATGCACCGGCAAGGCTACGTGGCGCCCAACCTGGGCGATGTGTCCGGCGACAACAGCCCGGGCGGCTTCGTCATGGATTCCCAGTCGGGCCTGTACGATTCCGTACTGGTGCTCGACTATAAGAGCCTGTACCCGTCCATCATCCGGACCTTCCTCATCGATCCCGTGGGACTGGTGGTGGGCACGCGCGGCGACGAGGCGGAAACCGTGCCCGGCTACCGGGGCGCGCAATTTTCGCGCGTGAAACACTGCCTGCCCGCCATCGTGCAACAGGTGTGGCAAGGGCGCGAGGCGGCCAAGCGCGAGCGTAACGCGCCCCTGTCACAAGCGCTAAAAATCATCATGAACGCGTTTTATGGCGTGCTGGGTTCGAGCGGCTGCCGCTTTTTCGACCCGCGCCTGGCCTCGTCGATCACCCTGCGCGGCCACGACATCATGCACCGCACGCGCGAACTGATCACCGAGCAGGGTTATCAAGTGATCTATGGCGACACGGATTCCACGTTTGTGTGGCTGAAAACAGCGCATACGGATGAAGAAGCGGGCAAGATCGGCCGCGCCCTGGTGGCGCACGTCAACGCCTGGTGGGAGCGGCATCTGCGCGAAGAATTCGGCCTCGACAATGCACTGGAGCTGGAATTCGAGACGCATTACCGGCGTTTCCTGATGCCCACCATCCGCGGCTCGGAAGAAGGCAGCAAGAAGCGCTATGCGGGCCTGGTGGGCAAGCCTGACGGCAGCGAAGAGATGGTCTACAAGGGCCTGGAAACGGTGCGCAGCGACTGGACGCCGCTGGCGCAGCAATTCCAGCAAGAGTTATACCGGCGCATCTTCCAGCGCGCCGCCTACCAGGACTATGTGCGCGACTACGTGGCGCGCACCGTGCACGGCGAATGCGACGCTTTATTGGTCTATCGCAAGCGCTTGCGCCGCCCCCTCGGCGATTACCAGCGCAACGTGCCGCCCCATGTGCGCGCAGCGCGCACGGCCGACGCCTACAACCTGGCGCAGGGCCGGCCGCTGCAATACCAGAACGGCGGCTGGATCAGCTACGTGATCACGGTGGCGGGGCCGGAACCGCTGGAAACGCAACGCTCGCCCATCGATTACCACCATTACCTGACACGCCAGCTGCAACCGGTGGCCGACGCGATCCTGCCCTTCCTGGGCGACGATTTTTCGCGCCTCGTGTCGGGGCAGCAGGATTTGTTTTAAATATGTTGTAAATCAATTTTGCTGACCCGCACGGCCAAGCTGAGGTAATATCGGCGCCTGCTAGGCCAGTCCGCGGGCGCTGTGCGCTGCGGCAGCGTAAAATACGCCATGGCGAAAGAATAAGAGCTCCACCGCAGAAGAAGATGCCATTCCAGACGAGAATCATTCGCAACAGAATTTTTCCAGCTGAAATGGCGCATAATTTACAACCATGTTGAACCAGCGGGCAGTAGCACTAGCCACCTGCCCTGCTAATTTTTGAATGAATTGACACCATGACCGAGATTACGTCCTTAAGAGACATCCCGCAAAAAAATATCTTCCGCAAGGGCGACACCTTTGTGCTGTTCGGCGAGCTGTTCGGCCGCGGCTATGTGAATGGCTTGCTGGACGAAGCGCGCAAGGCGGGCATGAATATCGTCGGCATGACGGTCGGCCGCCGCGATGAAAACATGGCGCTGCGCCCGCTGAACGCGGAAGAGCTGGCCGAAGCCGAAGCCAACCTGGGCGGCCGCATCATCAATGTGCCGCTGATGGCCGGTTTCGACCTCGACGCGCCGGCCGGCGAGCCGACCCCGACGGCCCTGCTGGCCGACATGACCCTGAAAAGCTGGCAAGAAGACAAGCTGGACTGGGCGCAGATCGAACGCTGCCGCGAAGCCGGCATCGCCCGCTTCAGCGCTTCCGTGGCAAAAGCCATGGCCGAGCTGGACAGCCTGATTCCTGATGGCAGCAATGTGTATTTCGCTCACACCATGGCTGGCGGCATTCCGAAAGTTAAAGTCTTCCTGGCGATTGCCAACCGCATCTACAAGGGCCGCGGCGAGCGCTTCATGTCCTCGCGCGCCTTGCTCGACAGCGATCTGGGTAAATTGATCCTGATGAACTTCGACGAAGTCACGGCCAACACCCTGCAGCACCTGATCGACGGCAGCGCCGCCATCCGCGCCCGCATCGAGAAAACGGGCGGCCAGGTGCGCTACAGCGCCTACGGCTACCACGGCACCGAGATCTTGATCGACGGCAAATACCAGTGGCAAACGTATAGCAACTACACGCAAGGCCTGGCCAAGAACCGCCTGGAAAACGTGGCCAAGGCCGCGTGGGAAAAAGGCATCAAGGCGACCGTGTTCAACTGCCCGGAAATCCGCACCAACTCGTCCGACATCTTTGTCGGCGTGGAACTGTCCCTGTTCCCCCTGCTCGACGCGCTGAAAAAAGAAGGCGGCAGCGCCTGGGCCGAAGAGCAATGGAAAATCTGCCAGAGCTTGCTGGAAGACGGCGTCTCGCTGCAAGACTTGCTCGACCGTATCGCCGCCTACAATGGCGACGCCACCAGCGTGCAGTTCCGCAACTTCGCCGCCTGGCCGATGGACAACACGCCAGAGCTGGCCGAGGTCATGATCGGCACCTCGGACGACATCACCAAGCTGCACAAGGACCGCAAGGAACTGATCACCGACCACCTGAGCTCGCTGGTCTTGGAAGGCACGGGCCCGCTGATGTTCCACGCCATGTCGGAGCCGCAAGCCCCCGTCGTCTGGCTCAACCATGACATCATCGCGCGCCAGCTGAACTCGGTGCACAACTGAGCTTGATGTAACGCAGCGGCAAGACACCGACGGCCCGGCTCATCCCCGGGCCGTCGGTGTTTCTACGGCTGCCATGCGCTACGGGACCTTTACGCGCGCAGGATGGACACGCCGCCATCGGCCAGCAGCGCCGTGCCGGTGGTAAAGCTCGAGGCATCGGACGCCAGGTACAGCGCCGAGCGGGCAATCTCGTCCGGCGTGGCCAGGCGCTTCAATGCATGCAAGCCCGCCACGAAGGCCAGCGCATCGAGCTCCTTCCGCCGCCGCGCCACCAGCACCAGCCGCGCGCCATGGCGGGCGAACAGCCGCGCCGCCGCATGGCCGATACCCGAGCTGGCGCCCGTGATGATGGCGACCTTGTTTTCCAGTTGTTGCATGGGATATCCCGCCAGGTAGTGAAGGAACACCATAGGACGGCTGGCCAGGCGTTGCACTCCGCTTCTTGCGCTGGAATCGGCGTATTCAAAGATTCTCAACGCTGGTGCAAAACACACGCCAAGCATAAAACTTGCCAGATTGTGGCAAATCAGCGATAATCCGTCTCGCGTTGCCGGGATGGCGGAATAGGTAGACGCACGGGACTCAAAATCCCGCGCTGGAAACAGCGTGCCGGTTCGATTCCGGCTCCCGGCACCACCAGACAAATCGAAGAAGTACCGATAAAGCCATTAAATCCAATAAAATCAAGGATTTAGTGGCTTTTTTCTTGCCTGATCAATCCGATCACTCCCGATTAAACCCGATAAAAACTGATAGGCGTTACGCCAAATTTACGCCATGATTACGCCAAATTGGAGAGATCATGGCATCATTCAGAAAACGTTCAGGCGGCTGGCGCGCAGAAATAGCAGTGCTTGGCACCCGCGAATCAGAGACATTCAGTACTAAGGCAGAAGCCGTTGCATGGGCGGCCGAACGGGAAGCACAACTGCGCCGCAGCGACGCCACTGGCATCGTCGCAGGCAAAACCTGCCTACAAGCGTTTGAACGGTACCGCGACGAGGTTTCCGTACACAAAAAGGGTGCGCGTTGGGAAACTATCCGACTATCAGCAATTGCGAAGCACGTCGTCGCCGACAAGAAGCTTGGCGATTACCTGGTCGCAGAAATAACACCGGACATTCTGGGGCAGTGGCGCGATATGCGTCTTAAAACGGTATTGGGGTCAACAGTCAATCGTGACCTCAATTTGATCTCGCACGTTTTCACAACAGCTCGCCGCGAATGGAACTGGGCTTCGAAAAGCCCCACAGCAGACGTCCGTCGCCCTAAAGATCCGCCACCGAGAGACCGTCTAATCAGCCAAGATGAGATTGACCGCATATGCCTGGCACTTGCCTACGATGGCAAGATCACCAATATATCCGGCGTCGTTGCAGCAACATTTTTGTTTGCAATTGAAACTGGCATGCGGTCAGGGGAGATTCTCAGCCTCACGCCCGAACGCATCACTGGCTCGGTTGCGCATCTCCCTCGCACAAAAAACGACAGCAAACGCGACGTCCCTCTTTCAATGCGTGCACTTGAAATCCTCAGCGAACTTCCTGTGCCCGCGGCCAGCTCCCCTTACTTCAACGTGACCGATGAAAGCAGAGACAGCCTTTTCCGTAAAGCAGTTACTCGTGCCGGCATCAAAGGCCTCACCTTTCACGATACTCGACACGAAGCGATTACCAGGCTAGCAAAAAAGCTAAATATTCTCGAACTAGCCAGGATGGTCGGACACAAAGACATCCGCCAGCTACAGATCTATTACAATGAAACTGCCGCAGAGATAGCAAAAAAGTTATAGATGCAAACACCTATGACTCTTCCCCCAATCCATAACCTTGGCCTGATGGCATTTGCATATACTCATCGTATGCAGTAATTAATTGGCCTTCAAATTCTTCCTCACTTAAATTTATACTAGGATAGTACGACCTAAAGAAATCATTGTAAATCTCTCGGAATTTTGGATCACTAGGACCATTAAAAAATACAAAATTTTTGAAGGTAGCCCTTATATGCTGAATAAACTTCTTATGAGGGGGAAGAGGCATGCGAATAGAAACTGTTTTTGGCAATCTAGCAATTCGTGGCTGCGTTAAACTTCGGATCTCATCACGCATTTCAGACATTGCCTCGAGGATATAGTCCATGCTTCCCACCTCCTTCTCAGGCAATTTTGATGCTGTAACTGTCGAAAAGCTCGCAAGGAACGAAGAGTAGCCAGGCTCCGTCGTTGCCTTATGAGTTGCAATCAATTTTGTCCTTAATAAAGTTTTAAATTGCTGGATCGCATGATAATTCAAATCCCTAGGATAATTTATATGCTCTATCACACCCGTATCAAACGAGTAATTTGTAAAATCATCTTTTATTATTAAAACTGGCTTATCAAACGCAAGTCGCATTCCCAACTCAAACATAACATTAGGATTCTTTGCACTAACATCACAAATTACCATATCATTAGAAAAAGTATTCTGAACTATTCTTTTTTGAATAATTCCAATTTCATTTGAATCACTAACAAGTGAAACTTCATACTCAGTATCTTCAAGAGCTTCCTTGATAATTAGTCTTACGGCTTCCCAATGACTGGCAGGGCAATTGTCAATAGCAGCGATTGGCATTATCAAACCGCACTTATACTTTTTCTGATTTTCTTCCATATCTTCCCTAATCTGATGAAAAATTTTCGACGGCGTCAAAGTAGAAAATCACCTATGCCAAACAATTTACTACAAAAATAGAAAAAAACAAACAATGCCGCAATTCTATCGCCGCAACCAAATTTGATATGACGGGGCTTGCGCTAAGCAGTTGGCGCGATGAGTTCAGGATTGTGATTCCTGTTGTCGTGGGTTCGAGCCCCATCAGCCACCCCACAGAATGAGTAGGAAAATCAAAGGGTTACATGCTTCTGCTTGTAACCCTTTTTTTGCATTTTCCAACGAGTTTTCTTATTTTCCAACGCGATCAAATTTCAGCGCTTCCACTGCGCAGGGCCAGTCCGGGCAGCGGCCGCTTTTTCCAGATCCGCTTGAGTGGTAATCACTGAAATCTCTGTTTCTCCATCAAGTGGTACCAGCACTCGTCCAGGCCGCTGATCTGCCACAATCTCCGCGCCCCAAGCCATTGCCACATGAGCCATAGTCATGGGGTTGATTTCAAATCCACGGACCCGCAACTTCCCATCTCCCACCCACACAATGGCAGCGTCATACAAAGTCGGAAGTATGGAGTCTCCGCCGCCGATTGGCCACAAATTCGCCACACGCACTGTTCGCCGGAAGTCTTTTTCATAGCCCTCGTTCATCGAAAACTTACCTACGGCCGTATAGCGCAAGGTAATTTCCCTGTGCCTAGGCAAGGGAACGCCTTGATCGGAATACAATTTTGCTGCTATTACAAGCATGGCGACACCTAAATATACTGTATATGCATACAGTATATCTAAACTTTAAGCGGTGTAAAGAAAACATCGGACTAGCGTGCAGACGTCTGCACACCAGGCCGCTTAGACTTAAAACAAACCAGCTGGCTCGGCTTCCTTATCCCAACTATAAATAATCAGTTCTCTGCGTTCGACTGCCTTGCCGCCTCCACCCACGTTGTACTGAATGCCAGTTGTATCCATCTGGAAGCGCGCAAACACGCGCCGGATGTCCGGGTGGTCATTCAGGCTCAAGATGGCCTTGCCCTTCAGCCGGGTCATCAGCTCGGCCATCTTCTCGTACTGGGCGAATTCAAACTCAACGCCATATCCTGCTGTCTCCCAGTACGGCGGGTCCAGGTAAAACAGCGTGTGGGGCCGGTCGTAGCGCTCCATGCATTTGTACCAGTCCAAGTTCTCGATGTAGGCGCCGGACAGGCGCAGGTGGGCGGCCGACAAATTCTCCTCGATGCGCAGTAAATTGAGCGGCGGCGCGGTCGTGGCCGTGCCCCACGTCTGACCGTCAACCTTGCCGCCGAAGGCATGCTGCTGAAGGTAGAAGAATCGGGCCGCGCGCTGCAGGTCCGTCAGGGTATGCGGCGGCGTGTCCTGCAACCACTTGAACACCTCGCGGCTCGACAGCGCCCACTTGAACTGGCGCACGAATTCCTCCAGGTGATTCTTGACGACGCGGTAAAGGTTAATCAGCTCACCGTTGACGTCGTTGAGCACTTCCACCTCGGCGGGCGGCCGCATGAAGTACAGCGCGGCGCCGCCAGCGAAAACTTCGATGTAGCAAGTGTGCGGCGGAAATTGCGGGATGATGCGGTCGGCCAGGCGTCGTTTGCCGCCGATCCAGGGGATGATGGGTAAAGCCAAAATGTAAACCTCCTAATGTTAGAGTCGAGTTACCTTCCCGAGGTAGCACGAGCCTGTTTGGTTCACTGGCCTGGCCAGCGTGCCGAGGCTGATTGCTGCTGTTAGCGCAGCGACAATCAGCGCTCTGTTTTTCCTTTTCCTTTACCAACGCGCTTGACACATCCACGCATGCACATATCATGTGAAACTGATGGCATATAATCATTGGGTTCCTCATAGGTGCATGCTGTATTCAAAATTTCTATGGAAGAGTGTATGGAGACGACACAGCGACACCAGTTAGATGGATATGAGTATCAATTGGGCGCGTACATAACAGATGAAGGCAAATTCCGGGGCATGATTCTGGTTACGGCACATGCCGGCAATGCCATCCTGCCTAACGTTAAGATTCCAACCCCCACAACTTTTAAGTCAGATCGCGCGGCGCGAATTGAAGCATCAGCCCTGGCTTTTCAGTTGATACACACAGGTGCGATGAGCGTTCTTGTGCCGCATGCCCCCGATCCGATCTGCGCATCAGCACCGTAGCCATGCATTTATGAGCTCCAGCTTCCAACAGCTCGCACTCTCGTTCATTCACAGACCCAAGCCATTGCCGTTCACAAACGTTTGGCACGCCCGACCAGATGCGGCCACTTATTCCGTCTGCAAAATCAAGGCTTGAATATCTCGCGCCACCGCGTAAGGAAGTAGCCCGCCGGCGGGATCGGCTGCAGCACCTCCTTCGGTGCCACTGCCACCGGCCGGGGCGGTAGGTCCAGCACTTGCACAGAAGGCGGGCTTGCGCATGCGCTCAGTGCTCTGCTTTTGCCTCTGGCAAAACGCAGCCCGCAATTACCGCCTCCAGTTCCACCTCATACTTCCGGCCGCGCGGCCAGTCCCGTGCCAGCGCCAGGACAATCTCGCCATCCGTTACTACTGACGTCAGCTGGTCGAACTCATAGGCCGGCCGCTGCGGTACCGCCTTTACACATGGTGTAAAGACGGGAACTTCGACCAACTGCGGCGCTGGCGGCGCGCTGGCGCAACCGACCAGCAGCACCGCCAGAATAATTTTTGGAATAATTTGTCGCGCCGTCTGGGGTTTCATCGCAGGCCCTCCAGCATCTGCCTGACGGCCGGCATGGCCTCGTCGCAGGTCGTGGCGCGCACGCCCTCAATCTGCACCAGGGCGGCGTCATACTTCTTGCCCTTGGCAGCGGCGACGGCCTGTGCCGCCGCGCCGCGCTCCTGTGCCGCCAGGGTTGCCTTGGCCATGCCATCGATGGCGCGGTTCTGCTCGGTGATCGAGCTGCGCAGCTTCG
The DNA here is from genome assembly GCF_051380895.1 of Janthinobacterium breve. Taxonomy (NCBI): domain Bacteria; kingdom Pseudomonadati; phylum Pseudomonadota; class Betaproteobacteria; order Burkholderiales; family Oxalobacteraceae; genus Janthinobacterium; species Janthinobacterium breve. The sequence continues at coordinate 220,981 of NZ_JBNYXY010000001.1, forward strand.
TGTTAATGCCTTGCTCCAGCACCAGCGCAGCGCGCGCGGCGTCACGGTCACCGGTGGCCAGCCACCAGCCGGTGCCAGTGGAGCTGGCTACCACCAACAGCACAGCCGCCAGCACGATGGCCGCCGCCTTCCAGATGCCGCTGACTGCCGCGCCGGCCAGCGCGCTGGCGCCGCTCACGTCAGCACCTTCTGCGCCGTCTTGAAGTAGGCCAATCGCTCCGCCAAGCCGTTCATGCCACCGTTGATGCGTCGCGTCACAGCGATCTGGTCGCCGGCGTCGGCCAGCGTGTTCAGGCCGCGCGACTGCCAGAACCAGCCGGCGCTGCGACAGGCGTTGACGGTTTGCTCGAGCAGCGCCGGCTGCGCCAGTAGGTCCAGGCCCATAGCTTTTCCGCATGCGGCATAGTTGCTGCGGCCCGTCACCTGGATCAGGCCGCGGCCTCGGTAGCGCGAACCGTCGCCAACCTGCGCATTACCCAGATCCCAGGGCAATTGGTTGCGATCAGTCTTTGCCCTTGGTGGCCAAGCCGCACTGAAATCGCGCTCATAGCGAATTTGCGAGGGCGTAGGCCCCCAGAGCTCATGCACGTAGGCCAGGCTGCCAGATTCGTGGCCGACTTGGGACAGAAACGAAGCTTGGCGCGCCGGCGTGTTAATGCCGAACTCCCGCATAGCAGCATTTAGCGGCGCCAAGAAGGTAGGCGCACGCAGCCGGGAATATGGCAGGATGGCAATCAGTTGAGCCAGTGTCAAATCGCTCATTGTATAACCCTCCGATCTTTGGCAAACCAACTCGCCACAACAATGCCGGCCATGCCGGAGTTCAAAAGCACCTCGCCCATTTGCGGCTGCGTGTAGCCGTACAGCGGCCCGGTCAGCACCGCGAGGCCGCCCACGCCCAGCAGCACATAAAAAAGGCGAAACATGTGGTTGCTGCGATGGCTCATGCGGTTGAGCACGCACAAGGAATAGGCCAGCAAGATGGTCCCCGCAAGCAGATTCAAGATGAGGATCATTGGCCACCTCCTTTTTTCTTCAGCCAGCCCAGTGCGAGCGGCACGATGGTTTGCGCCGAGACGCCGGCCGCGAAGGCGCAGAACCAGCGCATGGCGTCGGCCGATTTCGATGTCCAAGGGAAATATTCCAATGCGCCGGCATTCGCAATGGGCCCGACGTAGCCGGCGACAAGAGCGCTGGTCATCACGGAAATGACCATTTTCAGGCGGCTGGTTTGGTCGACCATCGACAGTGCGACCAGGCCGCCAGCCAGGCCTACGAGTAGCACGTCATAATCCAGCCCGAGGATCGAGCCGGTCAGGGTCACTGTGCCGAGCGCGAGCGCGCCGCCAGCGGCGGTAATTGTTGGTTCAGCCATAGGGGCCTTTCTTCAGTAAAAATTTTTACGACAGAATCGTTGCTGCCACTTCGATCGGGAATGAACCGCCGCCAGCAGACAGCGCGGCGCCCTGCCATTCCAGGTGGAAATTGAGCGCGCCGGGACCAACATTGAGCAGGACGCGTGCGTAAAAATTTTGCCGGTACACCACGCTCCCGGACAGGTACCAGGAGCGCACTGGTGCACCCGGGGCTAATTCTGTTCCTGAGTACAGCGACACTACCGCGCTAGGGCTGGCATCGGTATTGGTATAGGGAAACGAAATCGTAATCTCACATTTCGCAGGCACCGCGTTGGCAGGCGCTGGACTCATCACCGAGACGGTCGTGCCCGGAATGGGAACACTCGCTCCGGCAGAGGTCGTGGACTGCGCAGTATGTTGTGTTGCTACCGCAGGGATAGGTCGTCGCAGCGCGGTGACGAATTCGTCTACGAAACGACCGACAGCAGGCACGTACACCCGCTGCAGCCCGTCGCCACTAGGGTGATGGATACCATCGCCGCCATGAAATCCGCTATCTTCACGGTAACCAATCGTGCCACCGACCATTCCAGGAGTCCCGCCAAATACCAGATATTCATCAAGGATTGGCGTACTAATCGCCATGTCGGGCGTGTACTCAAATTCGAATTCCGAAACCACACCGCCGCCTGCCGCGTAACCGAATCCGATGGCGCCAGCCCAATAACTTGGAGCGTACCCATAACCGTCGATCAATTTGGTACTGTTGACCCACACCTCAAGATAGCCACCTGTTGGGCGCACTCGCAGGCGAACCTTACCCCCAACCAGAACGGTTAGCCCCGTCTCCACGGAGAGCAACTGCGTTGTCCCGGAATATACCCGCAGCCTCGATCCCATACTCTCCAGGCGAACCAGCAGTCCGCCAGCCTCGCTCTCGGATGCGGACCGGGCCACAATGAACGGAATGGACTCCGACGAGCCCAGCATGAACGTCGCGGAAATATCGACGTCTCGCGATTTAATCCGGCGGGTCGAGTACGATGGGCTAAGCGATGTCGTCACCTCTGTCGTATAACCCGGGCTGACCCCAGGCTTTGAGATCACCATCCCGGTCCCAACGTTCCACGAAGCCGAATCGACCCAGCCGTGAAAGTTGCGCTCACGCAGCCGTTGACCATTGTCGGAATGTGCTCCCCTGAGAACGATGTGGCTCATCGCGTTGACGTCGATCAGCCCCCAACCGTACTGCAGAGCCATCGCCCGCGCCGCATCAGCAATCGCCTGAGTAGCCGGAATGACCTCCGACGCCTGGATAATCGACGGAATTGAGGGCGGCACCAGCACCAGAAACGGAACTTTCACCCACGTCTGCACCGAGGCCCAGATTGATTTCATATGCGCGATCCACGAATCCTCATTGCCGCCATATGCATTCGTGCCGTGAGCGATGACAATAAAATCAGGTTGCGCATCCCGCACGTGCGCCAGCCATGATTTTCCAGTGACGGTTCCGTTCGGCCACACGTCGTTACGGAGATTACTGTCTGTGCCAATACTTTCGCTACCACCACCCCGATGCGGAAATGCATCGCGCCAGAACGATCCGCCATCATTTTGCCCCGTAGTGGCCGGATCACCAGCAACAAAAGCGGGCGAGGAAAGATTATCAAGGGCGCGGCCCAGAAGGGACATATTAATAATGCGAGTTTTGCAGAACGGCATCCGTTTAGCCATCATGGTCTGAACCATCGCAGCAATACCATTGCCATAAAACGAATCCACCACCTCAGAAATAGAATCGCCAGCGAGCACGCCGAGGAGAACGCCAGCGTTATACGATTCGCGAATTGCTGGCGGGAGTGTCATTATCGGACGATCAGCGGTAAAAACTTGATCCGGATACCAGGAATTTTCCTTCAATACCGGATATGCCGTTCCCCAGTCCGGCTTCACCCATGAAGTCCGGACATAACCGGGGCCAACATACCGTTTCAGCAATTTTTTTGCACGAGTATTGAAATAGCCAGGTGGGACATGGAAAGTGTCCGTGGTCGCATCAGCCTCGCATGCGGCTATCGCAGCGGTATTATCCAGGGCCGCGCCGGCTACGGCACCTTTTGCACTGATGCTTGGAAATTCGCGCTGCTGCGTCTCTGTGCTTACGAGATCCGCAATCTTTTTCAGCGCCAAATTAAACTGCCCGTAATCTGCAGATGGCTCAAGCCCGGCCTCCTCTTGCACGCGCATCAGGGACTCCTGAAGGCCATTGAAAAAATCAGCCGAAAGATAGGTTGGCTCAGATATCCCTGGTACAGCCGAACGAAATCCATCCTTGCCTGGGCCGAATTTATCGATCTCACGATTTATTGTCTTTATGCGTTCCATTTTTAGGCCTCTTGGTCAAGCGTGATGAACTTCGAAATACCTTGTAGCTTCGCAATAGCAAGTTGCGTTTGCAGTGCTTTTTCCGATGCCTCCACCATCTCATTACGGAAACTTTCCGTAGCCGCCGATCCTTGACGGACCTCTTGCGCTGTATTGATCAGCAACATCGGCAGCCAGGTAATCGCGCAGCGCCAATCGTCGACCTCAGCACCGCTTTGCGGATTGGTGCCCCGCACCTGGACAAGCCAGCTGCACTGAAGGCCGACACAGTCCTTTTTGATGAGGGGGCAAAATTTTCCAGGTTCAAGTTTCATATTAGTTTTTGGTTGCGATGATGATGTCGACATATTTGATGGCGAGATCGAGGGAATGGTTATGCGGGGAGCCGCCGCCGGTCGAGCCAGTTTTTACTCCGGGGAAAGTGGATGTCCCGCCGCCATCGCCCAGGTGGGCGCTCGATCCGTCTCGCGCATAAGCCGGTGTGCCATGGTCATGCGACGGGATTTGAGCAATAGTCAGGGTAGTGTCGCCGACCGTGCCTGTGACAAACGCAACGCTAAAATCGACGGTGCCGCCCGAGCCGGCCGCGCCGCTGACCACGCGCAGCGCCTTGTCGTTATGGGTGGCGTCCTTGGTCCAGCCGACTGGGGCGTTTGTTTGCTGGAACAGCATGCGCGTGCCGCTCGGGATCACTGCGTTGGCCTTGGCCGTCGCATCAAGGGCTGCAGCGGCAATAGCTGCAAGTCGCGCCGCATTGGCCTTGTTCGTGGCGTCAAGGTCGGCAGTTGCGATGGCGGTAGCACGTGCCCCTGCCGCTTTGTTCGTGGCGTCGACGGCAGCGGCAGCAATGGCGGCATCGCGCGCAGCAATGTCCAGTACCATCAACGCGGCGACGAATTGCCCCATATCCGCTTCAGAAAGCTGTAGGCCAGCGGCCTCAATCGTCCGGACAATCGATTCCTGCACGGCATTGAACCATTTCGCCGTTAGGCCCGTTGCCAGCGACACGCCTGGCACCTGCTCCCGAAATCCCGGCTTGCCTGGACCGAACAAATCCACGGCAACGTCCAGCCCATCAATTCGCTTCATCAGCGACCTCCTTATAGGTAAAAATTATCTGCGTGTGCGCTGGCTTGAGGCGCATCAGCTGGCACTCCAATGCGCCGAATGCATAGCGTTCAATACGCTCATCGCAGCGCGAACCCACCCTGAAAACGTCATGGTTGCCGACCTGGTGCGGCAGATTCACTTTCCAAAGAAAGCGGAATTGCTCATTCATCACTGCTACTTCGCAGGTCATTCCGCAATTTGTCGGGCCGAACTCTGTGATAGTCACATCCGCATAGCCCAGGACCATAGCCAGATTGAGGAAATACCCCTTCGACATCCCACCAGGCTCCTGTAGCTTGACGACCAAGCGCACCTGACGCTCGGCGATCGAGTCAGGCGCCCCACCGCAACTGTCGGGCAAGCCGAGGGTAGCCTCCCACTCAGGTAGCAGCTCCACTGCGGATTGCGGAAAGCCGTCGACCAGCAACTGGCGCGAACGCCCATCGCTGCGCTCATACACCTGCGCAAGTGCGAGCAGCAATTGCGTCTGCGTCGCATCAAGATCGCGCGGCCAGACTCGGCCGCGAGGCATCAATGCCTGCAGCGCTCCCAGGTAGTCCTGGGCTGAAAAGGAAGCGGTCATATCGTCTGGATGTAGGTAATGGTGCCGACGACAGGTAAGGCGCCAAGTGGATTTGTGATCGTTCCCAGCGGTGCCAGAATGACGAAACTGTCAACACCAGAAATACTGGAAATAGCCGACCAGATGTGCGCCAACGGAACTGACTTGCCAGGGGCGCCATCGCGAAGAAAAACATCAGCGATAGCGCCGGCGACCATCGGCCGGGCCGCGACTGGCAGATTCTGGATCATGAAGTTGACCGGATTCGCCACTGGCCCGGCGACATTGACAAACGCCGTCACCGGCTGCAGCGGCAAAATATGGTCTGCCACACGCAACTGGTCGCCCGTGGCCGGCATGCCGCGTGGCTCCTCCGTGGCTGCACCGTTGATACCTTGCGGGAAGCCACCATGCGCCGCCTGGCTCCTATCGAGCATGATATAAACCACGACCGACCCGATGCCGAGCACGTTCGCCACGGACCAGGCTCGGGTCACCCCCGGCACTTCCTTGGCCCATGTCACGTAATCATCGCGTGCGCCACCGCGCGGCGGAGTCTGATAGCGCAGCAGCATTCGGCTGCGCAAGCTATCGTTAGATTCGATATCGGAGCCACCCGTAAATGCTGCACTGACAATTCCGCTGGCCTGCACGCCTTCAATGGCTTGCGCCAGCGTCATCGATGTGCCGACTACTGCATTACCGAACGCGCCAGTCTGGCCGGTGAGATCAGGATCAGCAACCGCCTGCACATCAGCCTTGCCGCCGGCGCCGACGAGAACGGCCGCGCTTGTGCTGTAGGGGATTCCGTCACCACGCATCAGGCCGGCGCCCTGCGGGATCACTCGGCCTGGTGTGCCCTTGAACGTCACGGTACCGCTGGCCGACGTCGCCGCCTGTCGATAAATACCCTTCAGCGCTGCCCAGCCTTCAAGATATTCATCTGTTGCGGTAAAGGGCACAGCCTGTTTGGCGATCCAGTCGATGTAGCCGTAATGCAAGTTGGCCAGGTTCGCCTGTGCCACGCCGGCAATGTTAAGGTTTGAAAACCGCAACAGCGGATCTGCACCAGGGAAGCCCGACGCAATATCTTGCGTCACCTGGTTGCGCAGCTCCGTCAATGTGGGGCGAATAAAAGGCATCTAGTTTGTCCTCCATACCCAGCTGAAATTAAGCGCCGTCGCGGCGCCACTTTGTTGATAAGCCACCAGGTTCGCGCCGAGCACGCTGGCACGTGTCCACTCGACGGTAATGTCGAACCGCGCCACCACGCTGTCATCGATCAGCCACTGCAGCGCTTCGGCAATGTAGTCGCTGGCCAGGCACAGCGTTTCCTGCGTCTGCTTGGCGCGCTCCAGGAGCCACAAGCGCGACCCGATCTTGTAGTCCTGGTCGATGTCGCCAATCCAGCCACGCGGGTCGCCCGTGCCATCAGGAATGACGTCGTCAGAACTGGCCTCCCGATCGCTAAACAAGCTGATCAGGATTGCCGTCTCCAGGTCGTCGCCGCTGGCCAGGCTGGCGTTGTCGTGTGCCCAGTCGCCGCGCGCCATGTCGCGTATCCATATCGTCCTGGTGTCGCTCATACCGGCTCTCCTGACTCATCAGTGCCCACCCGCACGCCGCCGTGCTTGTGGTGGTCCAGGCTGATACCGTCGGCCACAATATCGCCCGTGGCGTTCAATGAGCCATTCAGCTGGATATCGCCGTTGATGGTGATCGGCAAGCCACCGCTGTTGATCACGATGCCGGCCTGCGTCAGGTGGACCGACTGGCCCAGCGCGTCGTAAATGGCCACCTCACCCGAAGCCAGGTTCTTCATGCGGTAAGCCTGGCTACCGATAGACACGACCAGTCCATTCGATCTGTTCCCGCCCAGGAAGGATGCAAACACATCCGAGCCGATCGGGGGGTGGCAGGTATAGCCGTAGTCGTGTGGCGCCGGCATGTTGTCGATGATCTCCATCGATCCAAACCGTACCTGCAGCTTTTGCACGGCGCCGCTATCATCGACGAAGGTGATGCGGCCACGCCCGAAAGCCAGCATGACGCAGCGGTACAACCGCTCGATGACCCCGATCATTTGCCCGCCGCTGCTGGAACTTCAGCAAGCACCTTGACGAGCAGAATCGGCTGCACCTCGAAAGCTGTTGGCGGCATGATCACCAGCTCGCACGTAGTGCCTGTGTTCGCATCACGCTTGTATGTCACGTCGCTGATCAGCCAGGTTGTAGGAGCCAGCTTCAACGCCGGAAAATCGAGGGGCACAAGCGTGTTTGGCTGGTACAGCTTGCCAGCCGAGTCACGCCAGCCATCCGTCACCAGTTGCAGGCGCCGCGACCGGCCCGAGCGGCGCGACCGCTCCCAGTCAGCGCGCTGCCGCAGTACGTTAAAGTTGGCATCGCCGCTCTCCGCAATCAGCACCTTGCGGCGATGACGCGGTACGTTCTCGTCATTCACCTTCGTAACCAGATTGCCGCCGTCGCCAGCGTCGGAAAATGTATCCAGATTCTGGATGAATGCCAGGATCTCGGAATAACGCTGGTCCATCGAGTATTCCAGCGAAGCCGACTGCACGTTCTTTCCTTGGGTAAATCCACTAGCCGCACTGACTTTGCCAACGCGGGTCAGGAACAAATTACCAGCAGGATCGTCATAGGCCAGCAGCGCCGCATACCGGCACAGCCGCTCGATGATCTCGAACGCCTTCTCGCCCAGCATCAGGTTGAATTGATGGATAGGCGGGTCGGAATCGGTCACGTCCGAGGACACCGTAATCGGCACGGCATCCGCACCAGTGGTGGACACGCCATAGGGCAATGCCAGCTTGCGGGCGATCTCGAGCACGCTCGATCCGGTAATCTGGCCACCAGGCCACTCTGCGTCACAGTCGACCAGGTCAGCGCATTTGCTACGGCCCATCACGCGCAAGGCATGCTGGCCGGCGTTAAACGATGGCACCAGGCGGTCGACGTAGCCAGTGATGACCAGGTCGGCACCGAGCAGCACCTGGCATGCATCGCCAGGCTGGATCACGAAAGCGCCGACGTCGCCGGGATAAAGCTCGGTCATCATCACGTCGAAATCGCTCGGACAGCGCTCGATGCCGCGCGATACGCGGATAGAGGTCCAACCGGACAGTTTCCGACCGCCAACAATTAATGTGAGATCATCTGCCATATTTTTTTACAATCAGTTGAATTAGAAGGAGAACGCATGAAACAAAAAATGAAAAAATCAATATGCTTCGCCATGCTTGCTTTGTCTGGAAGCGCCTTCGCCGAGTGCCATTTAAAGACAGGTAACGCGGTTTTTTGCCTAGCCCCCAAGCCGGCGGCCTTTGCCTATCAAGCTCTAGGCTTTGATGCAAAAAAGGCCAATCTCTCCCACTACCGGCAGTTGATGCAAGAAGCAGGATGTGGCCGTCCATATGGCCGCACGTTTAAGGAAACATCATTGAGGCTGTTTTCAAAAGGCAGGGTAGCTACGCCTGACGGCTGGGTATCCATCAGTCATGTCGCGGTGAATGACAGCGATGCTTACTACGTCGCTACCGACTACATTGAAGGCGTCTGCGAGCCGTTTAAGCCAACGACCAACTCATCGTCCAACACCTTGCCAGCAGGTTAAGACGACAACGCCTTGAACTTGGTCGGCATGAAAGCCGGATGAATCGGGTTCGCTTGTGATACCAGCTCATCAGACCGCACCGGGTTCCGGTACAGCCGCTGCGCCACGACCGACGCCGGCATCGAGAGGTTGCTGCCGACGCTCGCTACGCCCGCCAGCTGCGCGCCACGCGTCGCCAGATCATGCGAGACGGCCGCGCGTAAGGCACGCAAGGCGTTGAACGTCGCGTCCTGCCCCTGATCCCCTGCGCTGATGATCTCGGCGTCCAGCGCCCCGCAGACGGCCTGCCTGACGGCTGCAGCATCGTCTGCGGATGTCGGCTCATACTCGGCCGAGGCCCTGGCCAGCGCAACGATGGCGGCGCGCCTGAACAGCTCTCCCGTGGCATCCTGCGTCACGGCCATCGCCGAGCCGATAACCGACGTCGACGTCACGTCGTCGGGGAAGAAGTCGGCCAGGCTCGACAGCAGCCGCAGTGCGTCGGCTCGCTTGACTGCAGCACCGTACAAGGCGGCCGCTAGGTCCTGCGCCGCAACGGCAAAATCGCTTGCAGTACTCATGGTCCCAGCCCCGATCCCGTCGACTTCAATTTTGCAATCGCACCAGTTACCGATGTCCGCGCCGACGCCCCCAATGCGATCAGCTTCGGGATCGTCGTCTCGGCCGACGCCACGGCGCCGGCGAGAACGGCAAACTTGCCGATGCCAGGGCTCTTTGCATACCGTCCAACGCTGCCTGTCAGTGTGCCCACCATGTTGTACAAGTTGGTCGCGTCGTTCGCCAGCGACTGCGCCTTGCGCCCCCAGGCAGCGGCCGTGCTGGCCGCCTGCGCTGCCGTCACAGCGCCCTGCTTCAGGGCCGCGCCCACCTTCGATGCGAAATCGGTCGCGCTGGCGGCGTCCGCCGCCTTGGCTGCCGTTTTGACGGCGCTGCCGGTCGACGTGGCCACGCTTGGAAAAACACGCTGGCCAGACTCGATGACGTTGAAGTTGACCATGAACACACGGCCTTGGTCCCAACGCTCTTCCGTTGAAAACTCCATCACGCTGACGCGCAGCTGGCCGTACGTGGGATGCATCAAATCGCCATCGCCAGCAGTCTCGATCGCCGCAATCAAACGGTCGCGCTTGGCAATGGCGTCATCGCCGACCAGGAAGCCGGAGACGGTGACATGCCGAGCAGAACGCCCCAGGTCTTCGACCCATACCGTGTCGCGAAATGGGTATTCATGCACTACCTGACGCCGCCCAAACTTGCCAGAACCGCCCAGCACGCCGAATGGAACGCCTCGGAATGATGCAGGCCGCAGCTGCGAGAACCAGGAGGCCGCGCCAGCTGCAGCTTCACCCTTATCGCCGCTGACACGCTTCACCAAATTTGCCGCACTGCCGATGGTGGTGGTGATGGAACCTATCGCGCCCAGGGCGCCATCGATACTCATCCCGCCGCCAGGGTAGGCATCGAGTGATTTACTCGCACAGGCACCATATTCCCCCCTTTCATATTTGCTGTCGCCGTTGTTCCCGCCGGCGCATTCTTGAAGTCGACCACTACCTGCGTCACCGCCTTTTCGACCATGTCCTTGCTGTAGCCGGCGCTGTTGCCCTCTTGCCGGATCATGCTGGAGATCAGCGGTGCCACCGTTCTTTTATCAGTCAGGTCCAGCGGCTGGTGCGCCCCAAATCCTGTCTGCTTTGAGACGTTGCCGACGTAGCCAGCCGTATCGTTTTCGTTTGGTGGCGCCCACCGGCCGACGATGCCGGCGATCGTGTTCAGGCCATGCTTGCTTTGCTGGACCTGCAAGTTCTTGATCATTGCTGCCAGCCCGGCCTCGGGCGTTGGAAAGCGCGCAAAGCCGTCCTCACGCGGCATATCACCCCAGGACCGCAGATTGCCCGGGTTGTTATTGCGAATGCCGCGTGGCGCGCGGGAGCGCGTGCCAGACGCGTCCTCCCAGTCACCCGAAGCACCACCGCCCCGGCGGTCGCCCCAGTCACCCGAGGCACCGCCGGTCTGCTTTTCACCAAGACCCTTGGTCCCCTTCGCCAGCTTTTCCGTGGTTTTGGCGATCGCGCTTTGACTTTTGGCCGCGTCGTCAGACATATCGCCCCACAGGCCCTTCCACCACTTCTTGACCTTGTCCCAGTTTTCATAGAGAAAGAGCGCCACTGTCGCAATGGCCATCACAATCGCGGTGATCGGGTTGGCCAGCATGGCCAGGCGCATCAGCCCCAGCGCGCGAATAAAGACAGGGATGACGGTCACGCCCAGGCGCACCAGGCTGGCCCCAAATGTGGCAACGCTCAACAGGAACGGGCCGGCCATCACGCCCATCACCAGCAGCGCTGCAGTCTTCCAGCCACCGAGCGAATCGATGACGCCGGCAACGCCCGAGATAAAGTTGGTCATGCCATTGAGCACATCGTTGAAATTGATGCGCTCGATCCAGGTGGCAAACGCCGCGACAAACTCGGTCACCCTGGTAGCGATCAGCTCGCGGTTGACCGTCACCCAGGTGATCAGTTTTTCAATGAACGGCTGCAGCACGGGGATCAATCGCTCACCGATGGAGATTTTCACGCCCTCAGTGGCCATGCTGAGCGACACCATTTTGAAACCGAAATGCTCGGCAGCCGCGATGGCGCCGGCCGTGCGCGACCCGCCAAATTCAGCAACTTTTTGCTGATACTCCTCAATACCCTTGGCGCCCTTGCGGAGCAACGGCAGTGCCGCCTCGATGCCGAACTGACGCGCAATGACACCCTGTACCTGGGCGCTTTTGATGCCCGATATGTATGTGGCGATATCCTTGAAGCCGCGCGCGGCATCGATCGAGCCGTCGGCCGTCTTGTGGATGCCAATCCGCATTTTATTGAGCAGCATCAGCGCCGACTGATTACGCCCGAAGAGCGCGTCCTCCATCGTGTCGCCGACAGACTTCAAGCTGCCGGTCAACTCCTCGGCTGTCACGCCCGCCAGCTTGGCGGCGCCACGCATCGACATCAGCGTCGACGTCGACATGCCGATCGCGGCACCTGCCTTGCTGACCTCCATGCCGACCGTGCCCCAGCTGATGGCGAGCGCCAATAAACCGGCGATCGAGCCGACACCGATCACGGCAGCCATCGGCGCCACGATCGAGCGTACACGGCCGGCGACATCGAGCGCGGACCGGCCGACGCCACCCATAGCCTTTGCCACCTTGTCCAAGCCCAGCTCATTGCTGAGGTTCTGGACCGACTGGCGGATCAAAACGAGCGGCCTCGTCAGCCGCGCGAAGGTATCGTTGATGCTGCGCACCGTACGCGTGGCCCTGTCGACGGCCGTGATAACAATATTAAAAACGCTTGCCATTATTCAGCCTCTCCCGCTTTGAGCATTCGCTGCGCCTGCTCACTCCACCAATCCAGCTCAGTCCACGTCAGGGACCACGCATCGCGCGGTCCCCAGCCGTAGTACTTCGTCAGTTCGGCTACGACCTCACGCCAGTTGGAGGGCCAAGTACGGTAAAGTTGCCTAAAAAATCGGCCGCCTCCTGGAAGTCGCGCTGACACAACTTCTCGATGGCGCCGCGCGGCACCTTCGCCACGATCGAAATCAGCGCGATCGCCACGTCAACATCGCTGCCCGCCTTCGACGCTTTCGACAAGTCGCCCGCAGTTGGCTCGCGCAGGTCCAGCGTGGCGTATTCGACGTGGCCCAGCGCTACCGGTTTACGCAGTTCCATCGTCTTTTCGTCTACGATCGCAGCCGCAGTGCCAGCACCGTCTGCACCATCCATATTTTCTTGATCCATCATTTTTTACGCCTCCTCGACGCTGAAACCTTCCCACTTCACTTCGAAAATTGCCTCGGCGGTTTTCACCTCCTGGGCGTCAACGGTCCACATGTTGCGGCCGACGATCGTTTTTCCGTTGGCCAATTCAACGGTGACGGTCACGTTGGTCATGGCGTTGAAGCTGGCAACACTCAAGCCGCCAGCATCACGCACCGAACAGCCCATCTTGCCTTGCGCTGGCTTCTCGGAATAACCGTGCACACGGTCCTGGCCGACCAGCGTTTCGCGCGTAACCTTCGATACGCTGTACGTGAAATCGCCGGCGAGCATGTAATTCGTTCCGTCGACCGTCAGGTATGCAACGCCTGCCAACCGGTTGGTGGTATCTGCCAATTCAGGCTCCTATAAAAAAGGGCCGCTGAAGAGCGGCCTTGGGGTTGTATTACTGCAGGCGGAACTGATTGAGCAGCGCGAAGATACGCAGCTGGTTGATCAGGATGCCCGGATACAGCACGTCGACGCGGTTCGGGTTCTGGCTGTTCTGCTCCACCACCAGGCCCGCTTTGAACGCGTCGGCGTTTTGCACGATGCCGGCATCTTCCAGCTCGCGGTACTTGGCGATCAGGTCGGCGCGGATAATATTTGGCGTCACAATTGCAGCGCCCGAGCCAAAGCGCGTGCCGTTGGCCGCCAGCTTCACGCGGGCGTATTTGCTGGTCACCATGGTGCGCAGCTCGCGCAGCACGTAGGCCAGGGTGAACATCGTTTCGATCTGCAGGTAACTATCGTCCAGGTTGCCGAACGCGTTTTTCTGGTAGGTCGTGATCAGGTTCTGGATCGACACCGTGCCGTCATCGGCGACCGAGAAGGTCGAAATGCCCGAGTGCAGCAAAATGTTCTGGTCGGTCATCTGAAAGCGGCTCTGCAACGGCGGCGGCAGTACGCCCTGAATCGCCACCGTCTGCAGCGGCAGCGCAGGATCGTTGCGCAGGCTGACGGCCGCAGCGCCGGCCGTCCCCGCCGCCCAGATCCAGGACGGCGTTGGCGAGCCGTTCACGCCCATCACGCTGCCGTGCTGATCGTTGCGCACGGTACCAAATGTTACCTGGGCGCCGAACGTGCCTTTGTAGGCCGCGAAAAAGTGCCCATACAGCTGGCTATTCCATGACCAGCGCCCGGTCGTATCATTCATCAATGCCTTGATGGCGTCGAGCGATGTCACGTCCGTGTACGGGCAAACGATGAAGTCGAACGTCTGATCGCCCAGGTTCGCAAACGCCGCCGCCATCGATGGCGCCGTGGCGCCGCCTGCCATTGGTGCGATGGCCACAGCCAGGCCGGCCGGCAGCACTTCGCCACCACGCGAGCCCTGATAGTTGAGCTGCAGATCGATATCGTTGCCGCACGGGCCCTTGTTCACCGCGGTGAATGTCACTACGCCTGCAGCAGCCGCTGCCTTGACCGGGCAGGCACCGTCAGCATTGACCAGGCCGGCCAGCGCCGTCGCCAGCTGCGCCACCGTTTGCGTTGCCATGACCGGCATCGCATAGCGCACGCCCGCCACATACGCGTAGACCGTGCCGCTCGCGGTCGCTGCCGCGCTGAAGGTCAGCGTGCCAGTCGCGGCGCCCGCAGCCGGGTCATCGAGCAGCGGCAGGTACCACACCTCGCCGAACGTGTCGTTCAGGCGATAAGCTGCCGTCATCAAAGCCAGCATCGAACCCTGGCCACCAGCAAGGGCAGCGTCAGCCGCACCTTGGGAAATGACCGGCACGTTCGGCACCGCCGTGCCCGCCGCCGTGATCTGGCCGATGATCAGCGCGCGTTGCGCCGCCTGCGCCGAGTTGGCGCGGGAGTTATCGACTTCCGCATAGAACAGCGGAACCCGGATGTTGTTTGGGACGCCTTTGAATGGGATGGTCATTCTTTATTGCTCCCGGTCGAACGCGGTGGCTTTTCAGCGACAGCAGCCTTGACCGATACATCACGGTCGAAGATGCGGCGCTGCCAGTACGGCGTGTCAGGCACTTCCCGGCCATTGGCTGGCAGGACGTCCTGTAAATCAGGGTCCGGAATCGTCAGACCCGGCGCTGGCGTTACATACATGGGAATCTCCTATTGAGGTAAAACGATATTCAGCGCACCCTCGTCGCGGCCGTCAGGGCCGGCCGTGCGCGGCGCAGGTGCCACGGGAAAGCGCGAATCAGGATAGTTGCCCCTGGCGTCGAAAGGCGCGCCGGCATCAAGGTGCAAACCAAAACTGTGCAAAGGAACAGGCAGGCCGGTCAACGGTTGGCCAGGCAACGCACCAGGCGCACCGTACGAATCGAACATTTCAGGCACCTCGAATGCGAACAGCATGCGGGCGCCGCCAAAATGAGTCCGCCCTTCCGAAGAAATCTCCGTACGGCTTTCCACAGACACAACCTGGTTGATGATGCGGATCAGATCGTTGTTCGTCAGCAGCGCCATTTCGATGCTCAAGCAAAGCGCCTCGATCGCGTCCTGCGCGGCGCTACCTGTTCGCTCGCCTACGCGCGCCTCGATCTCAATCGTGCAGGTACTGGTGAACTGCGGCGCGCCCTTGCCGATCGATTCCTTGCGATCGTCCGGCGCACGCAACAAGATGGCTGGCAATAGTTCTGGCGGCGTGCTCCAGTCACCAGGTGAATCGATTGTGACGCCGGCGAACTGTTCACCAGTCAGCGCGGCCAGCGCCGCCAGGCGAATCTGGCGGCGCGCAAGCATCAGTTCACCAACCATCATGGCTCCGCATAGTTAAGCAGCAAGATGGCGGCGCCGACCCCATTCAACTGCACTTCTTTGACTACATACGTGCCGCCGGCATGCAGATTGGTGGCGGTGATCACGACCCGGTCACGTTGGCGCGGTGGCACCGCAAACTCGGCCAACCGGACGCCCAGGGCGGGCATTTCCGTTGTAATGCCGGTACCACCCACCAAGTCGACGGACTTGTAGGCTTCATGGAACGTGCCATGAATGCCGAAGGGGGCGCCTGCAGCCGGCTGGAACTGCGCTGGCTCACCGAACTGGGCCATAACCGGCCCGTTCACCACGCGGTCCCAGTCGATCATTCTGCCGGCGGAGGATTGTCGTCACCCTCCTTCTCGAACGCAGGACCCGGCGCGATGGTCGGCGCGCTCGCTGCAGGGTCGAGCAGGTAGCCGCCTTTGCGCAGCCACTCCACTTCATCTGCGGGCAAAGCCACGTCGCCACCCGGCCCGACATTCTTGCCTTCGAATTTGACAGTACGGCCCGGCGCGACCACCGCTTTGACGACTTTTTCAGTTTTGGCGGCCATGATCAGAATACTTTCGGAGTTGCTACGGTTGCGCAGAGCGAGGCGTTGACACGGGACGGGATGACAATCGGCGAGGACTGCATCATGATCAGGCGCTGGGCAGGGTCATTCTCCACCCAGGTCTTCGGCGCATAGGGCAAGGCCGCGTAGTTAAAGGCCGGGTCCAGGATCTGGCCGAAGGCACGCGTGCCCATCAGGTCGGGGCCGCTCATGATGACCTTGCCGTCATCCACCATGGCACGCTCGACGCCGTTCTCATCGATATACCAGTCGTTATAGACCCACAGATCGTACTGGCCCCATTTGCCCTTGTACTGGGCACCGCGCTGGATCTGCGCGCCGATATTGACGTTGTTGCTTTCGCCGGAACGTGGGTAATGCAGCGACGTTTTGACGTTGCTGTCCAACTTGAAATACTTCCACGACGTGGTGGTGAAGATCAGATCGGTAGCTGTACCGCCCGACTTCTTCAAGATGTTGTGGCCACTTTCTTCGATGAAGTCGGAAGGCGCGGTGTAAATGCCATTCGCGCCGACTGCAGCGAAGGCCGTGTCCCATTTGTCGGCACCGGTCAGTGCGATCGACAAGCTCGGGTCGCGGCCGAAGTCGACCAGTACAGCCGGGAAGCCATCGCCTACGATCAGCACCGAGCCATTCATCAACGCGGATGCCGCCATCCACTCCAGGCGACGATCGATCATGTCGACCTGGTCGGACATTTCCGCTTCGAGGTTGGCAGCTTCGCGCGCCGCACCGGTCAGTTCACCGCCGATGCGCTCACCGATCATGCGTTTCACCGGCTTGCGCAGGTCAGGCGCGCGCTTGTCCTTAATATAGGCCGGCTTGAACTGGTTGGTTTGCGTGCGGCGCTGTTCGACCAGCTTGCCTTGCATCAGTGGCGAGACAAACGGCGACATGCGGCGCAGGCCGACATCGACGTCGATCGAGACATACTCGGAATCGGACATCACGATGTTGGGGAAAAAGCGATCGAGCAGAAATTTCTGCGGACGCTTCAGGTTGGGCACCACGCCGATCAGGACGTTGGTGTTGAACAAAAAGGACATAATTTACTCCAGCAATTTGGACGAAAAAAAAGCCCTCATCAGAGGGCCTCAGGGGGCATTGCCGATCAGGTCGGATCGGCAGCAGATACCGAACCCTTGACGTAGATCGACAAGGGCCGAAGCGCAGCTGCTGCGGCAGCGAGCGTGACGCCGGCGCCGAGGGTCATGGCGGCGCCGTTGAATCCGCCAGCGACATACACACCGGCGTTCACGTCGCCAGCGGTTGCGTCGACGTTGTCGACAGCGACGACTGCCGGGTTTTGGGAACCATCAGCTGCTGCAGCGAGTGCCACCACATACTTGCCCGACGCAGTGATACGGCCCAGCACCGCGCCACGCGGGAACACCTGGCCCGCCAGCACGGTCACGTTGTCCGTAACAAGCGGATGATGACCCGCGATCAGCTGATCCGGGATAAAGGTTTCGGCATAAATGCCTGGGATCTGTGGGCTACCACCCACCGAAGTGACGGGGAGACTCATGTTTTGCTTCCTTTATAGGACGGGTTGAAAACTATTTTTCGCCACGACGGGCTTTGCCGGCCGCGATGATCTGCGCCGTAACAGCGGCATCGCTGCCAGCCGCTGGAGCAGCTGCCGCGCCAGAGCCGACGTTCTGCGGTTTCACGCCGGCCATGCGGCTGGCCAGGCTGGACGGCTGCGGCGCGCCACCCACGGCGAAGGTTTCCAGCATGCTGATCGCTTCAGCGCTGGGCATGCTGGTATTGAAGGCCAGATGCGCCGCCACATCCGGCCGCGTACCAGCAGCTGTGCATTTGAAGATCGAGGCACAGCGGGCACGCTCATTCACGCGAGCCGCCTTTTCCTTGTCGTCTTCGTCTTCTTCCGCCTTCCTGGCCTTTTTGGCCTCGTCTTCCTTTTTCTTTTCTTCTTTTTCTTCTTCTTCCGCGCGGCGAGCGTCTTCTTTCTTTTTCTCTTCCTCCTCCTCTTCCTCCATGCGCTTGGCATAGTCTTCGTCGGATTCGTCGGTGCGCTGCTTCTTGTCGTCATCGCTGTCGCCGTCTTCGGCTTTGGCGCCGGCCGGCATGCCCAGCAGGTGTGCGAACGACAGGGATGCCATCATCTTGGTAATTTTGCTCATGTATTTTCCAATAAAAAGTTAGGTAATTTCGGCAAGCAATGCCCGAAATGCTGCATCAGGGGCCAGTACATCATCTGCAAGCGCCTGGCTGACGCCGGCCGCCCCCAGGTAGGTTGCGGCCTGGGTATCGCGGACAACCTTGGCCGAGATATTCCGGTTGCGGGCGACGGTCGTCACAAACAGTTCGCCCATCGTGTCGATGTCGCCCTGGAAGCGCGCGAGCGCCTCCGGCGACAAGGGAATTTCAGGATGCCCGTCGGCCTTCAATTCGCCGTAGGTGATGAACGTCACCTTGAAGCCGGCACCGGTCAATGCCTTCGACCAGTCCATGTGCATCCAGATGACGCCGATCGAGCCGACGCCGCCAGTACGCGGAACCGTGATACGGTCGGCGGCGCTGGCGATCGCATACGCCGCCGAATAGGCGCACTCGTTCAGGATCGACCAGATCGGCTTCTTGCCACGCGCGCGGTAGATCGCGTCGACCAGGTCAAAACAGCCAGCCACTTCACCGCCTGGGCTGTCGATGTCGAGCATGATGGCTTTCACGTCCGGATCGCTCAGCGCCATCAGGAAGTTCTGGCGGATGCCGTCATAACCAGTCATGCCGGACCAGGGCCGCAACGAACCGAGTTTCTGCACCAAGGTGCCGTACACTTCGATGATCGCCACGCCGGCAACCACCTCATAGCCGGCGCGGCCGTTACGGCCAGGCGACGAATAAACCACGTCATCGTCTTCCATCATCAGCGGCGCCGGGTTCAGGCGGGCAATCTGGCTGATGCCCAGACGGTCAGCCAGCGCCGCCATGATCACCTCGGCTTTGCCAGGCGCGATCGCCAGCGGCGTGTTGAATAATCGCTGTGCCAGAAATTCAAATTTCATCAGGTGACCTTTTCTTCCTCAGTTGCAGACGTGGTGTCATAACCGGCCGCCCATTCCGGCAGCTTGATGCCCAGTTCCTTGAAGCGCGCGATCTCGATGGCGCGCTGATTCAGCGTCTCGCGCCAGTCCACACCGCCAAGTTCCGCCGCCTCGTCTTCCAGCGTGGACAGGCCTGCATCCATGCCAAGGATGGCGCCCTGCCGCTCTTTCACCGGATCGATGATGCCGCGACCTGGCCCCATCCACTTGGCGCGCGAGTAAGCGGTGCGGAACTCGTGATACTCCGGCGCGCGGCGTGGCAACGGCAGGTTGTCGACTTCCATCGCCTCCTCAGCAAAGACGCTCACCAGCGACTGGCCAAAACCAACCGCGTAATCATTGCGGCGCCGCGAAAGCGTTTTCCAGGCCTCCAGCATGGCGCCACGCGCCGAGCTGTAGTTCACGTCAGACCAGTCGTTATTGACCTGTTGCGCTGACAGCCCAGTCCCAGCCGCGAAGTTACGCAGGACAGCAGACTCAAAGGCCTGAAAATTGGCGTTCGGCCTTGTGGCCGAGACGGCATTGATTTTCTCACCGGGAAACAAAATTGGCATGCGGGAGCCGCCAAGTTTGATCCGGCGATCATCATGAAACTCCTGACGCTGGGTTTGATAATCCTTCAGGTCGTCGCCACCCATCGCCTCTTCGACAACAGCCGGGTCATACGGCGACTCGATGTAAGCGGCAAATATAGCGTTGATGATCGATGCATCGAGCTCGGCGCTGTCATACTTGACCAGCATTTTCAGCCGCTGCAGCACCGGCGCAAAAATGCCCACACCCCGGTGCTGGCCGGCGCGCTCATGGTCAAAATCATGAATAATGATCGGCCGGCCCCAGTTGGTCTCCCGCTCGATGCGCTCCCACGTCACCGACTTGGCGCCCGTGAAGAAGTCACCCTGGTGCGCGCGGCGGATGTGATAAGCAACCGCCGCGCCGTAAGCATCAATCTCAACGCCGCCCCGGATCTCGTTGCTATCAAATACCAGCTGCGGGTTCGACAAGCGATCCGGGTCCAGGATCTGGATGGCAGTGGCATATCGCGCGCGGCCTGGGCCCTGCCGTTCTGGCAACCAATGCACCATGGCCAAGGCATCGCCATCAACAAGCTTGTGGCGAAAGCCGAGGCGCATTAGCTGGCCCACTGTCATTTCGCGCTGGGTATCGCTGTAGCGGCCGATATCGTTCGCCCAGGTTCGGTAGCTGGCCTCCAGGCACTGCCCAAACTCATCGGCCCACACGTGATCAAATTCCTTGATGCCCGTGTGGGCGCGCAGCGCAGCGTAGTCCGGCTTGAAGATCGGCCGGAATGAGGCGCCGATGGCATTGTCCAGGATGCGCGTGACAGCACCGGATGCCCAACCGTCATTGCGCACCATGTCGCGCACGCGCGAGACAATGCGGTCGCGGTGCATATTGAGGTCGCCATCGGGCGAACCCAGGTAGGGAGTCCAGTCGGCCATGTGGTCGCCGTACATATCGGCGGCGTCATATGGCGCGCCGCCTGCGCCGGACAGCATCGACGCCCGGCCGCGATGTGGCGCCAGCGGCTCGCCGTTTGGCCCGAGAATTCTAACGGGGCTGGCCATCAGAATCGGAACCGCATTGGTCGACGCGAACGGCTGATGATACCCAGTTGCTGCTGCAGCGACCGGATCAGCACGATCAGTTGCGAGATATTCGTCTGGGTGTATGTCACGGCGCGCGCGCCGTCGCCCTGGGTGTATGAGTAGGACGTCCCCTTGGCGCCAGTCGACAGGTCGATATATGCCTGCTGCGCCTCTGCCAGCGTCTTTTGCAACGTGGCCGTGGGCATGCCAGCCAGCAGGCTGGTGGATGGGTCAAATGGTTTCATAAAATTCCTACGCGAAGCGTTTACGTTTTTTCAATGCCGGTGCTGCGGCGACGGATATAACTCGCACTGCAGCAGGTTCAGGAACAGCAACGGCTTCCACCGGATGCGACGACTCCGTGGGCAAGACCGCCTCTACCGCAGCGCTAGGAGCGACGTTGGTCGGCGCCGTGCCTTCGCTCGGCAATACCGGTACATCCGGCAGGTCATCTTCATCGAACAATGGCGCCTGGCTCAATTGCGCCTCCAGGGAGCTCCATTGCGCCGGCGTGCGCAAATGGACTTTCGCGGCACGGCTGGCATGCAGAGCGTAGACCTCGCAATCGAGCACCTCGTTGCGGCGGCCCACTTTCTTTTGCCAGGCCTTGACGATATGGCCGTTGCTGGTCCGGATCGGCGCTTTGACCTCAGACTCCAGCAGCTGGCTGTAATACTCAGGGCTGGTGTTTTTGTAGGTATGGAACCGGCCAGGCCCGCTGCCGTCCAGCGAGACGCGCCCGCTTTCGCCAATCAGCAAGTCCTTGGCACGCGACGTGCCGACGATGAACACTTGCAGGCCATACTTCGCCGCCTTGGTGTTGCGCTTGTTCGTTTCCTTGGTCGGTACCGGCCGCGCGAAAATCTCGGAGTCCTTCAAACTGGACCCCTTGATCGCCATCACGAACGGAATGCCTTTACGCTGGTTGTTCCGCACCCACTTGTACGTTGCGTCGGACGTGGTGCCGTCCGACGTATCCAGGCTGACAGCGGACAGGCCAATTTTGTAGCCGCGCACCGACCGGTACTTGTGATACAGGATCGTATTCAAGTCGGCCCACACAGGATCTTCATACACAGCAGGATTGCCGAATATGCGGATGTACTGGACCAACCAGCTTTCCTCGCCACGCCCGAAAGCCCGCAACACCACCTCAATCCGGTCGTGCTGAATATCGACGCCGGCGACCAGGATCAGTCCGCCGATCGGCACGGTGTTGGCCTCGTAATGCAGCTCGCGTTCCTGCAGTGCGCCAGTCGTGGGCATGTCACCTTTGTAGGTGTATGGCAGGCCCTTGCTGCTGTTGACAAATGCAATCAGCGGGCCGGCATCGCCAAGGCTGAACGCATGCAGCGCGGTCAGCCATTTTTCCATCAGCAACGCCATGCGAGAGCCTGGGAATGGGCTCATCAACTCATTGAAGTAGAACCCGGCTACTCCGCGAAACGGTGCGGTGGCAACCCAGCGACCCTTGCGTACATACCGATTTTTCTGTGCATCGGTCCAGGCAGAGCCGCAGGCCGGGCATGCGTAGTACGCCGTCTCGGGCAACTTGCTCCCAAATACGGGATGGTTCTGCAGCGGGTCGTCCAGACAGCGCAAATTATCAAAATCTAACGGGTGCTCCTCGCCGCAATCGCCGCAAGGAATCATCGCCCGGCGCTTGTCCGAATTTTCCATTTCGGCGACGACAGCGGAGACACCCTCAATCGTCGGCGTGCCGCCAATGATCAGCTTCGGCCGCGCATAGGTCTTGACGCGCTCCTCGGCCAGCTTGATCGAATCCCCCTGCCCCCTCAGGTTCAGATTGCAATCGTCCGGCTCTTCCACAAACACGCGCGGCGTCGGCGTCGACTTCACCGAGGAAGGCGAATTCGAGCCGACCAACTTCAGGAAGCCACCAGGGAAGCGCTTGAACAACTGGCGCTGCTGCGCCTTCCTGCTGCGCAGGTCGATCTTGCCGCGCAAGCGGGGCGTCGCGTCGACCATCGGTTCGAACTTCTCAGCCATGTATTCCTTGGCCGCCATCTCCTTCGGGAACAAGCCCAGGATCGGCGATGGATCGCTATCGACCCACTTCGCCAGGGCGTTACCGATCACGCCGGACGTCCACGCGATCTGCGCCGACTTCTGCCCGACTACCTTGCGCACGGTAGGGTCGTCGATCGCATCGAGCGGCCCGTTCTCCCACGCCAGGTATGGCGTCACGTCCAGGTTGTACTTGCCCGGCAACTGCGACTCCAGCTCGGACAGGTAGCGGAACTTCCGCGCCCAGGCGCGGGTACTGATTTTCGGTGCGGGCGCCCAGCGCCGCTGGACTTCTTTAATCGTCGTCGTCACCGTCTGACGCATCAGCGCCTTCAGGGTCGGATTCATCAGAATCGAATGCGTCGACATCAAAACTCTCCAGCTTGGCCAGCGAGGCCTCGATCTGCACCAAGATCAGATCGGTATCGACCGTGATGCCATGCAATGCGTGAATCTCGCCGACCAGGCGCAGCGGCAGCGAAAGCAATTCTGTTTTTGCCGCGACGATGTGATCCGACCAAGCGCGCTCGAACAGCGCGGCCGGCGCAAGCTGGCCCAGACGTTCGGCCAGGTCGACCTCAAGCAAGTCCGCCTTCAGCCGGTCCACCCGATCGCGCGGTTTCTCACCGACGCGACGCGCGATGTCTCGGGCGACCATCCACTGGATGACTTTCGCCGTGTCGTAACTGTTGACCGAACCGCGCCCGCCGTTGATCTCAAAAGGGAAGCCGGGCTCTTTTTGCCACTCGCTGAATGTGCGCTCCGATACGCCGATGATTTCCGACAGCTCGCGCTTGGCGACCAGTTTTCCCATGGCGGTACCCGATAATCAAAAAGGAAGGAAGGCTATAAAATTCCTCAGCTAGAAACAAACCGGGGCGCGCAATGCCCTCGGGAGCTAAAGCCCCAGGGAGGACCCGCTCATTTCGGCAGGGCCTTCGCCCCGCTCGACCGATGCGTCACGGTCGCGCCGACCCCATCGCTTTGACCATGCCTTTGTCCATCTCGGCATTGAAGTTGGCATTGACCACTGCCGTTGCCCGCGCCTGGTAGCCCAGCCGCGTCCTGACTGCAATCGCATCACCGAAGCGTATCAACAGCTTCAGCGCACCGGACGTGTTGACGCCGCGCGAACTGATGCGTGTCTTGCCTGTCTTCTTGTTGGTGATCGATGCTGTTGCTGCCGTGCGTTGCCACACGCCATTCACGATGCCCTTCTTCGTCTTGACCGGACCGATGAAGATATCGCTGCGCCCCTTCAGCGCGGCCAGCGCACCCTTGCGTAGTTGGCCATACTGGTTGAGCGCGATGTCCTTGGGATTGAGCAGCGCCTTACCGGCCAGCTTATGCACACCACCGCGCTCGTACGGCTCAAGGTAAGCGGCTGTCTTGTCCATCACGTACACCTTGGCCGTCAGGTTATCCTTGCGCGCCGCAACGGACTTGACCGAGCGCAGCGTGAAGGGCGACGGGTTCTTGAGCTTGGCCGACAGGTTCTTGACCTCATCAACCGTCACCATCTTGGCCAGCGACGTCAATGCCAGGGCCGTGGCATACGGCAGCTGACGCCTGGCAAGATCATTCAAGCCACGCTCGAAGTCCGCCAGGTTGGTGCGCACCGAGATATCAAACGCCATCGCCGCTTCCTTCACGCTTGTGCAGACGTCTGCACAAATAAAAAAGCCCACCGAAGTGAGCAAAGCACAAGGAATCAATATATCCCCCGCTATCAAGCGGATCGAGACAGATCACCTCTTTCGCTGTTGAGAAACCTGCATAGCCGCTTGCACTGCCATAACTTTGCCAGATTCACTGCCCAAGATTTCCTTGATGGCGCCCACCAGGTCGCATAACATCGAGCCACTGGTAGGCCATGGGCATGGGCGTAAAAAAACCCCGCGAGGCTTGCCGCCCGGCGAGGTTGATCTGGTCTTGCGTCTCAGAGTGGGCAAGAAATAATGCCTTGGATACAGTTACTCCGAGAATGACCGAAATATACATGGCTTGTCACAGATGAGTCAAGCCCTAAATAAAAACGCCAACTACCCCCTGCGCCGCGAAACTTGGCTCCAGCCTCTTGAATGCAATCTCTTCCAGGTCGCGCAGATGTTCCTGCATCTTCTTTGACGCCCGTTGATACGTCATACGGTTGCCGCCAAAAGACGCGGCAAGATCGCGCACCGTAATGTCCAACTGCTTGTGATTGGCGAATAAACGCCCCAGCATGCAGTCGATCGCCATCGCATTCAATCCGGGGAACATCGGCCGGAACCAATCCGCCAAACCCTTGATGGCCGCGATGCGCTCAGCCGAGAACGCAAAGCGCCGCTTGCCATCCACGTCCTCGAAATCGGTCTCGCCATACTTCGCCTGCAGCACCCACATCTCAGTCGCCGGCAACCGGTGCTTTACCGCCTGCAGCACCAGGGCGCACTGGGCGCGCACCTCGTTGCCATCGAGGCCGCCGAAGTTGATACTGCCCGTCGACGCGCCACGCAGCTGGTCCAGCCAGCAGCGCTGCCGGCCGCTCAGCACCACCGACTCCATCGCCCGGATCAATGCCGCCCGCAATGGCGCGTCCTGCTTGGCCTCTTGCGCCATGATCAGGAACGACACATGCACCGCCTGCCCTACGTTTTCAAATACTGCCTCGTCTTTAACTTCCATCGCCCTGCCCCTTTTCGTTGTCCAATGCCTGCTGATCCAATGCTGCCTGCCATGCCACTTCACCCTGCCGCCCCACGTACGTTCCAATCGTCCTGTCTAGTGGAGCGCCCCGGATGATCGGCGTACCCACCTCATGCCCATTCTCGGTAGCGTGGAAGCCCTGCCCGCCACGCATGCCGCGCCGTATCGCCGCATCCACCACCTCCGCGCCAAAAGCCTCGCGGAACGCATCGATGATTGCCGCTACCTGGGGCATCTGCTCCCGCATGCTCACCTTCTTGTTCATCGTCCTGCCCTCCACTTCCTTCTTCGATGAAAACCGGCCGTATCCCACCAACCCTTCATACTCATCACATACCCATCACATCGCCAACCCGCATGGATACTTACTTGTGATGGGTATGAGTACTGTTATTACTTCTTTCTACTTTCTGACAAAAAAATACAGCGAACCATCAGCACCCAAACGCCTTTACTCATCAATGCGCGCATGTGTGCGTGCGCGTGAACCCGTAACACCCGTCATACCCATCACATTCCAGCATCCATGCGGGTCTGCGATATGATGGCTTTGCACGATGTGATGGCCTAACCCTCAACATCGGCCGCATCAACGCCGCTGCGACTCCTGTATGCCCTCAAACTCTTCTCGAACAGGCCCGATGCATCTGCCGCCCACTCTGTAAGCGTCTTGCCCTCCGGCTTCTTCCCGGCTAAAAACACGTTGCGCTGCTTGACCACCGATCCCAGCTCATACTTGATCAGGTGCTTTTCCAGCGCCTCGCCGGCGTACCGCAGCACGGTGGGCGAGAAAATGGTCTGCGAGATGTACTTCGATTCCCCGCTCTTGTCGCACCAGACCTTGTAGGCGTCGTATAGCTGGGTGGCGCCGCACGTGATGAACGGCAGCGGCAGGAAACCACGGCTCCAGTCGCGGTAAAAGCGCTCGGCCGGCGTCAGGCTTTTCTCGATGAGATCATCTTTGGCGTCGGTGTAGATCGGCTTGGTGTGTTCGTCAAAATCCCCCATGTCCAGCTCGTGCATGAGGTAGTGGTAGTACGCCTCGATGCCGCCATTGGCGATCTCCTCGGCCACTTGCACATAGAACTCGCGCGACAACGCGGGCGGCGTCCAGATCACCAGGTAGCGGCGGTCCGTCTTGTCCAGGGCCAGCGGCTGCAGCTCGTTCGACAGGAACACGAAGTTCATATGGTTGGCCTCGCCATGCTCAGGCAGGCCCTTCGGGTTGATGATGATCATGTCGCCCGACACCAGGTACTTGAGCTTGCCCTTCATGTGCTTGAGTTCTGAGCGCGTCACCACCTCATCGGCCACCATGAACAGCTTCATCGAGGCCCAGTCATTGAACTGGCTTTCCAGCTGCGCATTGCCGATCACATAGCCGTACTCGCCGTAGATTTTCTTGATGACTTTCTCGAAGAAGAAGTTTTTACCGCTGCCCTCGTCGCCGTGCATGATGATCGACGTCTCCATCTTGGCGCCGCGATTGCGCAACGGGTAAGCCAGCCAGCGCTCGACCCACTCGACCAGGGCGTCGTTGCCGTCGCACAAGTGAGCGATCAGCGTCTGGATGCGCAGGCAGCTACCGCGCCGAGGCTGCATCGCCCAGCCGTTGAAAAGATTCACGGTGGCCGTGGCGCCGCTCGATGCCGGTGACGGTATGTCCTGCGGATCGAAGACGATGTTTTTTTTCAGTACCCAGCGCCGAGCTTCGCCGCCCCAAAACTTCATGACATCGTTGTTGGCCACGATGGTGCGCATGCTCGATATCTTCATCAGCATGCGCTGCGACACGTCCCACACCAGGTCTTCGCCATACACCAGCACGAAGTTTTTCAACACGTATTCCACCTGGTTCCAGTGATCAGCCCCGTACACCTTCTTCGGTTTATCTTTCGCTTGCTTGCCTTCGCCCCGCGCCCCCGGCGCGGAAGCGGAGCCGCCCTCGTCAGGAGGCTCAGGCAGCGATCCGTCGGCGTATCCCGCTTCCAACGTGGCGGCCAGACGCGCCTCGCTAT
The DNA here is from genome assembly GCF_051380895.1 of Janthinobacterium breve. Lineage (NCBI taxonomy): Bacteria > Pseudomonadati > Pseudomonadota > Betaproteobacteria > Burkholderiales > Oxalobacteraceae > Janthinobacterium > Janthinobacterium breve. The sequence goes on from NZ_JBNYXY010000001.1 coordinate 248,565, forward strand.
CGTCCGCCTCTGCGTCGACAGCGCTCCTGCGGGCTGGCTGCTCCGCACCAGGGGGAGGGGGGGATTCATCCGTCACGCCTTCCAGGAACAACACCCCGAGATCAAGCACTGGCGCGATCACGCTGGCGTCGGGAAACCCAGAATCTGGCTGCTGCGCAGCAGGGGGAACGGGGGAGACGCCGGTGGCTGCGAGAGCGGCCGCAGGTGGAACCATTGAATTGGCCGCTGGCGCGGCGGGAGGAACAGGAAGGGCAAATTTAGGCTGCTGCGCAGCAAGGATGGCAACCCCGATCTGTTCCCCGGCCACTTCGAACGACTCCTCAACGGCCAGGTCATTGAAATCGCTGAGCTTGCGTCCGGCACGATCCACAAACCGGGGGATGGCCACCGACACATTATCAACAGCAGCAGCCGTGGCCAACGCGCATGCGATGCCGGCGTTTTCAAATTTCGGCGTGCGAACGAGGCGGCCCTTGCGCATGTCGGCACTGATGTAAGGCACGCCCCGAGCGTCATTCAGCCAGCGCGCCATGACCTCGACACGCTCGCCATCATCTGCCAGTACCGTATGCGTCGCGCCATCAATCGGCACATGGCACGACACCATCAAGTCATCCTGCAAATAGGCGCGGAAGCGTGGCTCAAGCAGATAATCATCGTCCGCAAAGATCAGGATAGGCGTCTTAGGGTGATCCTTGCGCAGTTGCAGCACCACCGCCTTGATATTGCCAGCCGTGAATGCGTTCACCACTGGCATCTCGGCATTGGCCAGCATGCGCACCGTGCGGCTCGTTGCGTAACCCTCGCCCACGCCGATCAAGGGCGCACCGGCCAGCGTGCCCAGCACCAGCGATGCGCCCTTGGCATTTGATCCTTTGTTGTTCTGCTTGTCGCCAGACTGGCTGATTTTTTGCAAGCCGCCCAAGTGCTTGCCATGCCAGAAAGGGATCAGCAGTACCCCATCAGCGCCCACGCGCACGCCTTCAGGCGTTATTTGCTTGCGTGTCAGATACGGATGGTCCAAGGGCAAACCCTCTGCCCTGTTCCACTGGTCATTCGCGCGATTAGCTGCCAGTCGGGACGCCTCGCGTGCTTTCTCATCCTCAGCGGCAGCTTGCTCTCTTTGCTTGCGCGCCGACTCGGCAATCTCAGCCGACGACATCCGCACCATATCGATGCTGACCTTGACCGTATTCGGTTCCAGCCCTTGATAAATACCGAAGGCGCCCGTTACGACTTGGCGGCCAGAGGACAGTGTGGTTTCACGCAGCACATACCAAGCTTTATTTTTCTTGCCGAAGCGTTTGATTTTCCCATCAATTTTAGGATGACCAGGAGGCAGGTCCGGCAAGCCCGCCTCGCTCATTTGCAAAATTACTTGACCAATATCACTCACTGAAGCCGACTCCCGTCACCCCAGGCATAGCCAGGCCATGCGGCACGCGCTGGTCGCCCATGCGGGAGGGAATCGACGCGTAGTCAAACGAGCCAGGCCTGGCCAGTGGGGCACGTACCATATTGGCTACCGACAGCGCCCGCTTTTCAGGCACATAGCGGCCGCCGGCAACCTGCCCGGCCGTCGACGTCGCGGCGCCGACTGCAGGGCCGGCATAATCCCGGCCGCGCTGCGTCAAGGCGTACTGGCCGGCCTCGATCCGCACCACGTGGCAGCGCGTCAAGGAGTTGACCATGTCGCGCTCGAACGAGGTGATGGTGCCGCTCCAGCCGATGGCGCGCATCCAGTCGTTCAGATCAGCACGGCCGCCCAGCTGGAGGAGTTTGCGCACGGCAATATCGGGGCGCGTGCCGGCGCGTGGAACACGGTAGATGCTCATGCCGCACCGTCCTGGCCACCATCAGCCTCGCAGTACACGCGGATGGTCAACGCCATCAGTTCGGACAGTGCACGCTGCAGGCCATCCATATCGGCATCGAGGTAGGCACGCTCACGCGCATCGATGACATCGTCTGCAGTCGCCTCTTCGAAGTGGGCGGCGAAGGTGCCCAAGCGAACGTAGATGTCGCGGAACTTCTTTGCCAGCACCTCGTTGCCGTCGGACATATCTTCCGGCAGTTTTACGAAAGCACCGCCGCTCGATGCGGCCACAGCCTCAGCGAACAGCGTAGTGCCGGAGAACGCCTGCAGCTGCAGGGCAGTGTCCACAGTGATGCCCTGCCCTTTGCGTTCGTAGACGCGGTTCTCCAGGCCATTGCGACTCATACCCAGGGCGGCCGCAATTGCGTCCCAACCGCCAGGAAATGCCTTGATCATTCCAAGGTACGATTTTTTGATTTTCACAACATATCCTTCTTCTTGGTGGTTGTTCTCATCACAAGGTCAAGCTACGCTTGCGACATGAAAATTGATGCTGCTCACGCCAGGCTTCGTGGATCGACGCCGACAACGGAATGCTCCGGTACGGTATCGAGAATGTTTGATGGAGAAGGCAGCTGGCGACCAGCGTGACCAGGCAGGGGAGTCAAATCGGTAGCACGCCGCGTGACTGAAGGAGATAGGCTCGAAGCGAACAAGTCTGGGCGCAGATCAGCGCAGCTCGATGCTCCACCAGTCAGGCACTCAATTGACCGACAGTGTTTTGCCGGAATCTGCCGACCAGGAAGCTTCCACTGGCTCACCGCACCTTTGGTTACCCCCAAGTGATCAGCCAGCGCTTGCATGGAGCCGGCTAGCGCTATCGCGTTTTCAAGTGCTTTTTCTGGTGTCATTTTTTGCATCCGATAGATGAATTCGCTTGAGTATAGGTATTCTATACATTTGCGTCAAGTCATTCTATACCTTATTGGTAAAGAGAACCTATACGATGGCGGAATGGAAATTAAAGACGTAATAGCTAAATGGGTGCGGGCAGCAAGAGCGACGGCAGGCATGTCGGGTGCTGATCTAGGCGCAAAAATGGCACTACTGCTGGGGTCCGAGCGTGGGCACAGCAAGGCAAACATTTCTCACTGGGAGACGGGCAAGCACAGCCCCAACTTGCGTCAATTGCTAGCGATCGCCAAGATCACCGCGCAGCCACTGCCTGATGAGATTCGTCAGGAAATGGCCATGGAGCCACCCCACCTGTCGCTTGTAAGCACCACTCCATTTGACCAGAACGCCAGAGCGGCAAAGCTAGGGTCTCGGGCAATACCGGTCATATCATCCATCCAGGCTGGAGCATTAAAAGAAATTGTCTCGCCTTACTCACCAGGTGATGGGTCTGCGACGATTTATGTTGATGAGGGCTACTCTCGCTGGGCATTTGCCCTTGAAATCGAAGGCGATTCGATGTCTCCAGATTACCTCCCAGGAGACATCGTTGTCATCGAACCAGAGTGGGAGCCGCGACCAGGAGACTGCGTTGCCGCCAAGAATGGTAAGCAGGAAGCAACCTTCAAAAAATACCGACTGCGTGGAACAGACGCTCAAGGCAACGACATATTTGAATTGGTTCCAATTAACGAAAACTACCCTACGGTACGCAGTGACGAAGTGCCGCTTAAAGTAATCGGCGTTATGGCGGAACTGCGTAGGAAAACCCGCAGACGCTAAGCAGCTGTTCCTATCGCCAGATTAAGGCTCGCTAAGTGCGAGCCTTTTTTACGCCCTGCGCTCACCCCATGGAGTCGCACAAAACATAAAAACCATAATGTATAGTTTTTATTTACATTAAAAGTATAGTTGATCTATACTTGCTTCCATCGAAGTAGCAACCACAACGATGGAGCAAAGACGATGGCAAATTCCGCAATACTTCTTACCGTCGACGGCTTGATGGCCGCCGCATTCAACCGTCCACGCGATCCTCGCAGTGACGCATACAAACAAGGCGTGCGCGCCGCCCTGACCCGCTATGTCGAGCGCGTTACCCCGCCCCTGCCGTTTGACGCTGGCACTGCCGAAGCTGATGCATTCTTCGCCGACGAAGAAGAAGGCCGGCTGATCATCGCTCGCACCTGGGAACAGGAGCAAGTCGCATGAACGCGCCAACCATCCTGGACCGCATCGAGCAATGCATCGACGTCGCCAAGCACAAGCACCCGCAAGACCGCACTCAGTGCGCGGAGACCTTTATCGCCGCCCTGTCCGGCGTGCTGCAGCGCGACGACATGGCCCTCTCCAATCGCGTGTTCGCGATCCTGAGCACGCCGAAAAAAGAGGCTGCACAGTGAGCGCCTTCCGCGTCACCGTCAAAACCTCGCTCGGCGTAACGCACTACTACGCGCTGGCCAGCACGGCCGCAGGTGCGTGCGAGGACGCCGTCGACGCCCAGTGCGGCGAACCCTGCGGCGTGACCGCGCATCCACTGTAGGAGGCCGCAGCCATGCCCTCGACCGCCACCCGCAAGCCAGCCAAAGCACCGCTGCCATCGTCGCAAAGTCTGCACGACACGCTGGCCAGCGCAAATGACGCCGCCCAGCTGGCCCGTTTTACGCGCAACACCGACTGCGCTGCCAAGGAAGTCACTGGCGCCGATGGACGCCTGTCCATCCTGCGGGTGTTCGAGGCCATGCGTCGCCGCGGCTACCACGTCACCGAGCCAGTCCGTCCACAGCAGCAGCCCCGCGCCGGATTTACCGCCTGGTGCGTGAGCGTGACGCTGCCCAAGGGCGTCAGCTTCAAGCTGGCCTACCACACGCCAGGGACAGTCAAATGACAGCCCCGCTCGTCCATCTGGCGATCGACGTCCGCAGCGTGCTGGCCAGGCCGCTGCACGAACTGCGTGGATTCGCGCACCCGGACGGAAAACCCATGACACCACGCCAGGCGAAAACCGCCCTGGCCGCGCAGCTGGCCGAGGGAAACGAGCTGCTCCCGATCGGCAACAGCACTCCATTCGATTTCGTCAAGAAGTAATTACCGGGCGAATGCCCATAGGAGAGAAACATGGAAGTACGACCAGTAACGCCACCAGTTGCACCACCGGCAGTAGAGCCAGTGTTTTGCAAGGATTGCTTGCATTTCAACGACAAGGTGCTGAAATCGCCACCGGTGTGCATGGCGCCACTGGCACAAACCATCAGTCTGGTATACGGCCCACAGCCAAACGGATGCTCCGATACCCGCAGCGATCGCAAGAACGGCGCCTGCGGACACGCAGGGAAGTTATTCGCCCAAGCCCGCCCGGACAGCATCGCCAGCGTCACGGATGGCGTCGGCAATACCGTCTAACCCAGGGCGTACGCGGTGGCTCAACATCGCCGCCAAATAGTCTGTTGACGCGGCGTTAATCAAGGCCGCGATGATCTCTGGGTTAGCTTTTGCCGCACCTTTTCCCATCAGACCTTCAACGCTTTCAATAGCTCGAAAAAGATAGTCATGGGCAGTTTTAGACGCCGCCCTTGAAAGCTCACCATAACTGACTTCATCGTCCAATTTAGCACTCCCGTTATTAAAAACTTCATTCTACATGGAGCCGCACATGAGCGACCTCGTAATCCCAACGCTGGCCAGCGCCCCCGCCAGCAGCATCAAGAAGAAGCCTGCCGTCAAGGCCACCTTGATCGACAGCACCGTCGGCGGCGACAAGCCATCGTTCGGCGACGTGCCGATGGAATGCATCACCGCATCGAAAACCAACCCGCGCAAGATCTTCGATGACGCGGCGCTGGCCGACCTGGCCGCCAGCATCTCCAAGCATGGCGTTGCCCAGCCTATCCTTCTGCGTCCGACCCACGTCGATGCCGCCGGCGTGACCTTCTTTGAAGTGGTCGCCGGCGAGCGTCGCTTCCGCGCATCTAAGCTGGCCGGAAAAACCACCGTGCCGGCGATCGTGCGCAACCTGAGCGACGCCGAGGCGCTGGAAATCCAGGTCATCGAGAACCTGCAGCGCCAGGATCTGCACCCGCTCGAAGAGGCCGAAGGCTTCGAAGTCCTGATGCGCGAAAACGGCTACACGGCCGACGTGATGGCCGAGAAGACCGGCAAGAGCAAGGCGTACATCTATGCGTCCCTCAAGCTGACGGCGCTGGAGCCATCGCCACGGGCAGTGTTTTATAGCGGTCGCCTCAACAAATCCACCGCGCTACTGGTTGCACGCATCCCCATCAAAAGTCTGCAGGAAAAATGCGTCGGAGAAATAGCCGGCGAACAACGCATCATGTCGGCGCGTGATGCTGCCAGGCATATCGAACGCAACTACATGCTGGACCTGACAAAGGCGCCCTTCGACAGGGAGAATGGCGCGCTTAATCCCGGCGCTGGCGCGTGCTCGACCTGTCATTTACGCACCGGCAATCAGCCCGAAGTTTTCTCGGACGTTAGTGCAGACGTCTGCACTGACCCGATCTGCTTTAAAGCAAAAAACGACGAGCATGTTGTGCGCGTCCTCAAGCTGGCCAAAGAGAACGGCCAGGCAGTTATCACAGGCGCCGCCGCGAAAAAGATCAAAGAAGCCAGCTACTCTGCCGTTGGAGGTGGCTACGTCGAGCTGGACAAAGTCAATCACTTCCCGGGACAAAACGGCCGCACCTTTCGCCAGATTTTAGGCGACGTCTTGCCGAAGCCCACGCTGCTGGAAACGCCAGGCACGGCTGAAATTGTTGAAATCGTCAAGGCAGCCGATATTGCCCACCTCCTGAAAGAAAAGGGAGTAACTCTAAATGTCAAAGGCGACAAGATCCAGAGCGAGCATGACGCGCGCGAAAAAGAAGCGGAACGCAAAGCAAAACTCGAACGCGAGTATCGCAATACGCTGTTCACGGAGGTACATCACGCATCCCTGATGGCCAACTTGGTCGACGCGGACCTGCGCGTGATCGCTGGCCTGATGTTCAACCAACTGCCTGGCGGAACGCTGCCCAAAAAGCTGGTAATGGATCTGCACGGCTGGACGGAGGAAACCCTCGGTCATTCCGACTACAGAGGCAATCTGCGCCGCGCCGTCGACGCGCTGACGCCAGCCCAGCTCAATCAGTTCATCCGCGACTGCGCCCTGTCGCACGAACTGCACGTCTACGCGCACACACACTCCAGCAAAGATGACCCGCACAATCTGCTGGCCGCCGCCAAGCGGGTCAAGGTCGACGCCTATTCCATCAAGACCCAAATCAACGAGGCGGCAAAGGCAAAGGCAAAGGCGAAGGCCGACGCCGCCAAATATGCAGCCGATAAGAAGGCCCAGGCCGCCAGCAAGAAAGCAGACAAGGCCAATAAAGCCTCACTGGAAAACATTGAACAGCTGACGCCAGAGCAGGTTCCCGCATTCCTGACGGATTTTCCTGACCGCCTCAACGAACTGACCGAGTTCGCGCTGGAGAGCCGCCCTTTGTTCATCGCCCTGATTGAACAATGGGCGATCGAAGCCGGCCACCAATACTGCGGAGACGGATTCGTCAAGCTCGGCACCATCGCCTCAAGCATGGCGGCACCTTTACCAGGGAACGAAGGCGCAGCCAGCGACGAAGACGAAGAAGACGCGGAAATGCTCGCCGAGGACATCGGCCTGAATGCGGTTATCGCGGCCGCTGAAGAGCCTGCAGCACGCGCGCCAGCCGAACCAGCACCGCAATCAGCCACTCCGGCACCGCGCGCACGCAAGCCGAAAACCACTCCAGCGCCGGGAGCCTGGCCATTTCCCAAATCCCCGGCCGCCGGCGCCACCACGCCCACGCCTGATACCGAAGCAGCCCCTCAATAACCACCACTAAAACGGAGCAACCATGAAATTCATCACGGCCATCATCACCAACATCCGCGCTCTCGTCGGCTCAATCGCCCAACCTGCAGCGCCGGTGGCCACGGTCACGGCGCCGCATATCCGCATGCTCATGCTGCACCTCTGCGACCAGGACGAAGCAAAGGCTCTTTGGTTGGCACGCTGGCTGGCCTACCCACTGCACAACCGTGGCGCAAAGATGCGCACGGCAATCCTCACGACCAACACGGACGGCGCTGGCCACCTGTTCTTCGAGAAAGTCATTGGCCCCATGTACGGCAACCAGGCCCAGCTGGGCGGCGTCTGGCCGCGCCGCACGTTCAACGGCTGGGCCATCGGCAAGCGCTATGCCGTGCTATCCGGTCTGACGAATGCAGACCTGTACACGCCCAGCGTGAAGAACCTGATCACCTCATCGAACATTATCGTCCGTCGCCACGACCTGCCCGATATCGCCATTTCGAATAGCCTCAACATGGTTTTCATGACTGGCGCGCACGAGGCACTCAGCCCTGAAAACTGCGATCGCCGTTTCTTCGTCCTCAACCCAAAGCAGGCGCTGCCAGTGGCACTTGCAGCCGCAGTCGTCCATGAGATCGAGAATGGCGGTCTGATCGAGTTCAACCATTTCCTGATGCATGAACTGGACATGGGCAACTTTGACACCTGCGCATCGACGAGCTACGCGACAGAGCCAGGCCGGCTAGCAGCTGCCCTGCAAATCCTGCCATCGACGCAAGGAGCCGCAGCATGAACGATCAGAAAATCTACGAGCTAATGGCGAAAACGTCGGACATCCGCGCCATCCAGATCGCCGATGCCTTGGACCAGGAACTGACCGACGTCAGCGCCGCACTGAAAGCCCTGGTTGACGAGGGCGATGTGGTTCGTCATGCCGGCACCGCACCCAATGGCCAGCCAGCACAAATTTACAACCTGAGCCACACGTTCATGAAAACAGCCGAATACAAAGCCATCAAGGCCAAGCTCGATGCGGCGCCGTCGCCGGCAGTGAGCAGCACGGCAAACCTGGCTGAAAGCGTGCCAGCGGTACACGCTGCAGTGCCCAAAGTTTCCCGCATCGACGGCGCCATTGCATTCATTCGACTGACGGGCAAGGTCACCACGGCCGAGCTCAAACAGCACATGGGCCTGGGCAGCGGCGCATCGCCGGCGTCCTGGCTCAATACGGCCATCCAGGACGGCCGCCTGGTGCGCAGTGGCAACCACTGGACTATCGGGGTAGGCAGGCCCGTGGCCAATGAAGCGCCACAAAAACCACCGGCAGCGGCAGCGCTGGAAACCACGCCAGCCGCCGTAAGTCCGGCCACGGCCGGCACGCCGCAGACGCCTGCGTTTCGCTGCGGCCTCTGGTCCGACAACGTCCTGGAGCTGCAGCGCGATGGCGTAACGCTCACCAAGCTGACCCGCGCGGAAGGCGAACACATGAACAGCTTCTTCAACCGCATGCTTGCAACCACGGAGCCAGTATGAACACTACCCAAACAGCCGTCGGCGCTGAGCGCATCGATGCCGTAGAAGTGCGAGAACGCCTGGACTGGCAAGCAATGCGCGCCGGCCAGGCTGCAACGGTCACCATCGACACAGCCACCTTGAGCTTCCTGCCCAACGGCCCGCACCAGGTGGCAGCCATGGCCAACTTGGGCGCCGAGCTGCTGCAGGAGATCCAGGCCTATCGTCCACAGTTCCTGTTCAAATCGAGCCCGGCCGAGATCGTGGGCGCGTTGATCGAGGAGATGGCCTTGTCAGATGCTGCCCGCGACGTGCTTACTGAGCGTCGCCGGCAGATCACTACAAAAGGATGGGATCACGATCACGACGACGCACAGCGCAATGACGAAATAGCCGCGTTCGCTGCCGTGTATGCGCTGCCTGAAGGCGCTCGCGACTGGCCAGCAAAAGAAACAGCCTTCGGCCGAACGTTTGCGGAAGCGCTGATTCCCTTTTGCTGGGAGCCGAAGTTCGGCGACCGCCGCCGTGACTTGGTGAAAGCCGCCGCACTGCTCGTCGCCGAAATTGAGCGCATCGACCGAGCCGCTATCGCTGCCAGCGAACAGGAGGCGTCATGAGGATACTTCCCATCGGATACCGCCGCCTCATGCGGAGCTTGGAACTGCACCTCGCAGACCAGGCAGAGCAGCGCGAGGACAAAGCCATTGCAGCGCATATGGTGGCCGTCAACGCCTCGCTGGGCAAGCCATCAAAACCCAGCCAGGCCCGCCCTGAGCCAATGCCCTACCGCATGCACATCGCCGTCGCGTTTGCGTCGATGGCCAGCGCCCTGTTCAGCCTGTACTGGTGGTATCCGTAATGCAGAGAATCTACAACGCCGCCCAGCCTCAACCCGCATCCCCACCTACTGAGAAACAAAACAATATGGATATTCAGCACTCCCCCAAAACCGGAAAACGCCCCAGGGAGCAAAACATGAGCGATGTTGATTTGATCGAGCGCCTGGCCGAAGCGGTCGCCCAGCGGATGACACCACCGATCCCGCTGGCCGTGGACCTGTGGGATATTGCAACGATTGCCGCGTACTTGAAACGGGAACCAGGTACGGTTCGGGAACAGATCGCATGCCTGCCTTCATTCCCGAAGGCCATCCGTCTGCCGACATCGAAGGGCCGCGCGCAGCCCCTGTACAATGCAAAAGAAGTGATCGCTTGGGTTCAATCGTACCGCGAGAAAAATTAATTTCGATTACGCCAAATTTACGCCAAAGCACCGGAAACCCGCATTAATATGCGGTAAACGATTCCGGCTCCCGGCACCACAGAACATGTTTTGGCAATACCTGATCAAACCCGCCCATCGCCAGATGTTGCGGGTTTTTTTGCGCCAACGGCTAGCCTCAGTTCCAACCCCGCCTTCACCCCTTCCCACTCCGTATCGATAATGCTGAAACGCACGGAGTTGCGCTTGCGGCCGTCGGGCATGATGCGCTCATGGCGCACAATGCCTTCCTGGACGGCGCCCAGGCGCAAAATGGCGGCGCGCGATTTGTCGTTCAGTTCGTCAGTGGTCAATTGCACGCGCACGGCGTGCATGACCTCGAAGGCATGCGTCAGCAGCAGCAGTTTCGCTTCCGTGTTCACGCCGGAGCGTTGCACGGAAGCGGCTAGCCAGGTATGACCGATCTCCATCTTGCGGTTGGCGCGATCGATTTTCCAGAAGCGCGTGCTGCCGACGATGGCGCCCGTGACCCGTTGCACGATGACGAAGGGCATGACGCTGCCGGCGCGCAGTCCTTCCAGGGCCGTGGCGATGTAGGCGGCCATGGTGGCGGGGCCGGGCACCACGGTGACCGTCATGTTCCACAGTTCGCCATCGGCGGCCGCCTGCAGCAGCTGCGGCCCGTGTTCCGGCTGCAGCGGCAGCAGCTCGACCAGCTGGCCGCGCAGGGCGATCTCCATCGCTTGCTCCATCCGGCTATCCAAACGGCCGCACGCCAAACAGCACGCCGTGCAGCCAGAACGCCAGCAGCAACCACAGCACCACGCCCACGCCGATGGCGAGCAAGGTGCCTTGCACGGTGCCGCCCTGATACGCGACGCCGGCCGCGCGGTCGCGTTGCACGGCGGCGTACAGATCAACCAGCGACCAGACGAGGAAGCCGCCGAACAGCAGCACATCGGCCACGTTGCCGTTGGCCAGCAGATGCGCCACGGCCCAGAGTTGCGTGCCCAGCAGCATGGGATGGTGCACCCAGGTCTTGATGTGGTTGCGCGGCACATAGACTGCCGCCAATAAGATCAGCGAGAACAGCATCAACAGGCCGCTGGCGTGGCGCATGCCCATGGGCGGCGTCCACAGCACCTGTGGCTGCTGGCGCGCCAGGCCGTAGCCCCAGATGATCAAGCCCAGCCCGGCAAACGCCACGAGCGAATACAGCCCCTTCCAGCGTTTTTCACCGAGGCGCGCCAGCTGGACGCTGCGCCAGCCGTCGGCGACGATGCGCACCGAGTGCAAACCCAGGAACAGCAGCAAACCGAGTATCAGCACCGTCATCGTCTTCTCCCGCAGTCATTACCAGCTATCGAGCATAACCCACGCCCAGGCCATTACCATCCGCGCAGATCAACGTTCCTCGCGATAGTAATCGCAGCCTTTAAAAGTGGTGCGCAGCGCCTGCTGCAGCTGGGCATAGCGCTCCGGCGTCAAATTAAAACGCACGTCGATCTGGCCGTCGTCATCCATCTGCATGGCCGCCTCGGCATCCATCTGCACGGACAGGCGGTTCGGATGCAGGATCACGGCGTGCATGTGGCCATACCAGGCAAATTCCTGGCCGCCGTATTCGATGTAGGGCTCGTCCATGCCCATGGCCACGTCCTGCTCGTCATACTCGTCGGCGCGCTGCAGCATCAGGTAGACGGGCTCGCCTTTACCGGCTGGCGCGGCGAGGGTGGTGATCAGGGCGTCGTCTTCATTGATAACAGACAACTCGGTGGCGGTAAATCCTGCGGACATGGCGTGCTTTCAACAAATGTATGGATGACGCCACCATAGCGCAAAAGACGCCCGGACAGAATACCCGCGACAAATAAAGCGTGCCGCCCCGGAACAGCATCGCCGCCTATAATTGCCGCTCCAAACTATTTCTACAGGAGACCGCCTTGACCGCAGCATCGCCCTACACCACCCGCCTGGCCATTCCCACCATCGCCACCTACCAGCAGCTGCGCGTTGCTGCCGGCCTGAGCGCGAAAAGCACGGAAGCGGCGGCCAAGGGCTTGCCCCACTCCCTGTTTGCCGTGCAAGTGCTGCACGGCGACGCCGTGGTGGGCATGGGCAGGGTCATCGGCGATGGCGGCTGCTTCTTCCAGGTGGTCGATATCGCCGTGCTGCCGGCCCATCAGGGCAAGGGCCTGGGCAAGCTGATCATGCGCGAAATCCGCCAGTTCATCGACAGCGACGTGCCGGAAAGCGCGTATGTCAGCCTGATCGCCGATGGCCAGGCGCAAGACCTGTACGCGCAGTTCGGTTTTCAGCACACGGCGCCCGCCTCGCTCGGCATGGCGCTGAAACGCTAGGCGTCCGGTGCCGGCCTGGCTGCTATCCACCATGGCGCTGGCGCTGGCGCTGCTGCTGTCGGCCGGCGCCTGGCGCGCCGAGCGCCTGCTGCAGCGGCGCGGGCGCACGACGCGCTGGCTGTGGCTGACAGCCATCGCCGCCTCCGTGCTGCTGCCGCTGGCATGGCTGCCCGGCGTGCTGGCGGCCATGCCGGCGGAACAGGCGCAGCTGAAACTGGGCTGGTTTGTCTTGTCGGTGGGCATGCTGCTGCTGTTGGCGCTGCGCAGCGTCTGGCTGCTGTCGCACCAGCGCCGCTGGCAAAAAACATCGTTGCTGGGCACGCCCGTATTTCTCAGCGGCGGCATCGGTCCCTGCGTGGCGGGGCTGCTGCGGCCGCGCATCGTGATGCCCGTCTGGCTGTCGCTGATTCCACCCGAGCAACAGGCGCTGCTGCTGGCGCACGAGCAATGCCGGCTGGCCGCGCGCGACCCGCAATGGCTGGCCCTGGCGCATGCCTTGATTATTCTCATGCCGTGGAACTTGCCCCTGTGGTGGCAGTTGCACCGGCTGCGCTTTGCCATCGAGGTCGATTGCGACGCGCGCATGCTGGCGCACGGCCACGCGCTGCGCGACTATGCCATCGTCCTGCGCCGGCACGGCCAGTATTATTCCGGCTTGACGGGCGCCTCGCCCATCGTGCTGAGTGACCCGCTGGCGCTGCGCCGGCGGCGCCGCATCATGGCGAGGATTATCCAGGGCCGCACGGCGAACTTGCTATAGTAGCGGCAGCGACGCGCTGCGGGTTTGCGCCCCCGGCTTACCCCCTTTAGAAATCAGAGAGATACCATGCTTTACCTGCTTGCCATCGTGATCGTCATCGCCCTGCTGTACTACGTCTTCAGCGGTCGCACGCCCGTCAAACCGCTGCACAAGCCGCTCGTCTCGGTGCGCCAGTACGTGCCGGCGATACCTGCGGGCGCGCCCGCGCACCACTGGAACGATGAGGGCCGCTTTGCGTCGGAAGTGGAAAACGAATCGATGTACCAGCCCGCCATCGCCAAACTGGCCGGCGAGCATGGCCCTGGCAACGCGGAAGAAAAATGCCTGGCCCTGCTCGTCTGCGACGATGCCAATCCGTTCCAGGACAAGGCCATCGCCGTCTTCATCGATGGCCAGCTGGTTGGCTATCTGTCGCACAACGACGCCCTGCGCCTGCGCCGCAACCTGGGCCGCCAGGACCTGGTGGGCCAGCTGACCTCGTGCGACGCCGTCATCCGCGGCGGCGGCCTGTGGAATGGCAAGCGCCTGTCGTATGCCGTGTGGCTGGACTTGCAGCCCTACAATTAAGTGAACTCCCGCCACGGCCAGCGTTGTTGCGTCACACAAGGAAGTGCCGACACGATGCTGCCGACGCCGATGCAGACCACTGGAAGTAGCATGGAGTTCAATGCCATTATGGCTGGCGGTGGGCCAAGCCTTTTGATGCACATCAAATAGATCGCCATTTACGGGCGATGGCCTTGCAGATGGCCGTCGCCCGTGTTTTTTTGACCCATATCAAGCCCAGCATAAGAAAATCGCCGCCAGGCACGGCAACGCTGGACTTGTCCGTGTTGTCTTTTTAGCCTTGTTGCTATCCTGGCTATCGAATGACAATATGGCTTACAAATCCATCCTCGTCCACGCCGACCTGTCGCGCCATGCGCCGCAGCGCATCGCCATCGCCGCGCGGCTGGCGCACGCGCACCAGGCGCACCTGATCGGCGCGGCTATGACGGGCATGTCGCGCTTTTACCTGGAAAACAACCGCGGCATGCGCGGCGCGGCCGCGGCGACGCAGATTTCGGCGCTGCACCGGCATGCCCAGGCGGCGCTGGACCAGTTTACGGAAGTCAACAGCACTGTGGTGGTGGCCTGGGATGGCAGCATGGAAGCGACGCGCGCCATCGGCCACTCCCTGCCCCTGCTGCGCGCGGCGCGCCTGGTGGTGCTGGCCCTGCTGCACCCGCCGACCGGCCATGCGCAGCCGGCCCGCCATCCGGGCGCCGACATCGCCGCCTACCTGAGCCGCCATGGCGTGCCCGTCGAAGTGCGTCAGACCATCACTACGGGCGACATCGGCGCCGCGCTGCTGGCCACGGCCGCCGAAGTGCATGCGGGCCTGCTGGTGATGGGCGGCTACGGCCACGCGCGCTTCCGCGAAATCCTGCTGGGCGGCGTGACGGAAACCGTGCTGCGCCAGATGACACTGCCCGTGCTGATGGCGCATTGAGGTAAAAAAACCGCGCCACCCTGGCGGATGACGCGGCTTTTACTGAAGAACAGCTTACGCTTTACGCTGAGCGACCGCGTCCACGACACAGAGTGCCGTCATGTTGACGATGCGGCGCACAGTGGCCGATGGCGTCAAAATGTGCACGGGCTTGGCGCAGCCAAGCAGGATAGGACCGACCGCGACGCCGTTGCCGGCAGCAACTTTCACCAGATTGTAGGCGATGTTGGCCGATTCGATGTTCGGCATGACGAGCAGGTTGGCGTCGTGCTTCAGTGCCGAGTTTGGCATGATTTTCTGACGCAGCTTGCTGTCGAGGGCCGTATCGCCATGCATTTCGCCGTCGATTTCCAGATCCGGCGCGCGTTCCTTGATGATGGCCAGCGCGGCGCGCATCTTTTGCGCCGAAGCGCTGTCGCTGGAACCGAAGTTCGAGTGCGACAGCAGGGCCGCGCGCGGCGACAGGCCGAAACGGGTCATCTCTTCGGCAGCCATGATGGTGATCTCGGCCAATTGTTCGGCGTCCGGGTTTTCATTGACGTGCGTGTCAACCATCACCAGCTGGCGCTCCGGCATGATCAGCACGTTCATGGCCGCGTAGACATTGCTGCCGGCGCGCTTGCCCAGCACCTGGTCGATGTATTTCAGGTGCAGCTGGGTGGTGCCGAAGGTGCCGCAGATCATGCCGTCGGCATCGCCCTTGTGGATCATCATCGAACCGATCAGGGTGTGGCGGCGGCGCATTTCCAGTTTGGCGTATTCCTCGGTGACGCCCTTGCGGCTGGTCATGGCGTAATATGTGTTCCAGTATTCGCGATAGCGCTCGTCGAAGTCCGGGTTGATGACGTCGAAGTCGACGCCTTGCTTGAGGCGCAGGCCAAACTTCTGGATGCGCGCTTCGAGCACGGGTGGACGGCCCACCAGGATAGGACGCGCCAGTTTTTCATCGACCACCACTTGCACGGCGCGCAGTACGCGCTCTTCTTCGCCTTCGGCGTAGACGATGCGTTTGAGTTCGGCCGGCGTGGACTTGGCCATCAGGAACAGCGGCTTCATGAAGGTGCCGCTGCGGTAGACGAATTGCTGCAGGCTGTCCGCATACGCTTGCAAGTCCTTGATCGGACGCGTGGCGACGCCCGATTCCTCGGCCGCCTTGGCGACGGCCGGGGCGATCTTGATCAGCAAACGGGGATCGAACGGCATCGGGATCAGGTATTCAGGACCGAACGACAGGTTGCTGATACCGTAGGTGGTAGCGACGATGTCCGACTGCTCGGCATGCGCCAGGTCGGCGATCGCGTGCACCACGGCGATTTCCATCTCGCGCGTAATGGTGGTGGCGCCGCAATCGAGGGCGCCGCGGAAGATGTACGGGAAGCACAGCACGTTATTGACCTGGTTCGGATAGTCCGAACGGCCCGTGGCGATGATGGCGTCGCTGCGCACGGCCTTGACTTCTTCCGGCAGGATTTCCGGATTCGGGTTGGCCAGCGCCAGGATCAGCGGGTTCGGCGCCATCTTGCGCACCATGTCTTGTTTCAGCACGCCGCCGGCGGAAACGCCGAGGAAAATGTCTGCGTCCGGAATGACCTCGGCCAGGGTGCGCAGCGGCGTGTCTTGCGCGAAGCGTTCCTTGTCCGGGTCCATCAGTTCCGCGCGGCCCTTGTAGACGACGCCGGCCAGGTCGGTGACGTAGATATTCTTCAGCGGGAAGCCCAGGTCGACGATCAGGTCCAGGCAGGCCAGCGCTGCGGCGCCAGCGCCCGACACGACCAGCTTGCAGTCCTCGATTTTCTTGCCGACGGCTTTCAAGCCGTTCAGGATGGCCGCGCCGACGATGATGGCGGTGCCGTGCTGGTCGTCATGGAAAACGGGAATCTTCATGCGGTCGCGCAGCTGGCGCTCGATGTAAAAACACTCGGGCGCCTTGATGTCTTCCAGGTTCACGCCGCCGAAGGTCGGTTCCAGCGAAGCGATGATGTCAACCAGTTTATCCGGGTCCATCTCGTTGATTTCGATGTCGAAGACGTCGATGCCGGCGAATTTCTTGAACAGCACGCCCTTGCCTTCCATCACCGGCTTGGCGGCCAGCGGGCCAATATTGCCCAGCCCCAGCACGGCCGTGCCGTTGGTGATGACGGCCACCAGGTTGCCGCGCGCCGTATATTTATAGGCATTCGCCGGATCGATGACGATTTCTTCGCACGGTGCCGCCACGCCTGGCGAGTAGGCCAGCGCCAGGTCGCGCTGGTTGGTCAGTTGTTTGGTGGGCGTCACGCTGATTTTGCCGGGGCGCGGGCACTCGTGATATTCGAGTGCGGCCAAGCGCAATTGTTGACGCAATTCTTCTTTTTTATCAGATGACGAATCCATGCTGTGCTGCCTTCCTGTTTGGTCGATCGGGTGTTCCGGATTTTATCAGACCGATTCTTTCAATTAGCTAGGTATTTTCCGCTAGCCACAGTCTGATATCACGAAAACGCATAACCTAGCATTGTAAGGCCGTCCGGCGGCACAAACGTCTTGAGCAGGAAAAACTATCAAATTTTAGATTTCAATTAGTTTTTATGATAGACGACCAGGGGCACGCCACAGCGGCAGCGCCTCGACGGCGCGCTCGATATCGTCCATATGATCCGCGCCCAAAGTGGCGTCGAACGGCGCGGACAGGATGCCGCGCATCAGCGCCAGGCGCGTCGTGGCTTGCTCCTCATCGATGAAGCGTGTCGTCTCCGCGCAGTACTGCGCGCGGCGCAGGGCATCGGCGCCGTCATCGTCGCCGTCGGGATAATAGTGGCGGCCGATGTGATGCAGCGACTGCAGCAGGAATTCGATTTCGCGCAAGATGCGCAGCGCATCCTCGCCGGACAGCACGATGCGGCGGTTGGCGGGCAGCAGCGAGGGTGGAGTAGCTGGGCTATTCAAAATTTTCATCAGTCAGGAATGCATAGTCGCCATCGATCAGCATTTGCAGATAAGCCTCGAAGCTGTCGGCGATGACCTGGTAATTGTCCGGGTCATGCAGGAAACGCACCACCTGCCCGACCTTGCCCGACGTCGTGGGCGTGAAATCGATATACAGCCGTGAAGAGCCGCCATTATTCATGCAATGCGAAAAACACAGGCGCTGGCCCTGTTTGATAGCGGCGTCGATGCGGGCATCGACGATGCCGGAGTCTTCTTCCAGGTAATGGCCATAGATATCGGCGATGCTGCGCTGGTTCGCTTGCCCGTCTGCCAGTATCTGCTCGACGGAACTCAGGTAATACGGATACTCGAAGACGTCCGAGCCCAGCATGTACACCAGCACCGTGCCACCGGCATACTCCTGGTAGTAGGTGCCGTTGTACTTGCCCAGCAAGCGCAGCAGGCTGTCCGGGCACAGCCGATACGTTTGGCGCAGGCTGGCCAGTTGCGCCGCGCTGGCGCCGCTGGCCAGTGCCAGCTCCGCCAGCGGCTCCGGCGGCAAGGCCTTGAGCACGCCTGCGAGATAGTGGTCGACGATATCCATACGTGGCTGGCTCCTGATTTGACGAGTTGGCGCAATATAGCAGCTCAGGATACGCGGCGGGCGCACGGCTGGACCAGCATCCCGCCCGGCGCGAAGCGCACGGCGATCAGCAATAGCACCACCACGCCGCCCGCCATCACCATCCACGCCTGGGCCAGGCTGGACGAGTGCTGGCGGATCAGGCCGGCGATGAAGGGCATGCTGCTGGCGATGATGTAGCCACCGCCCTGCACAAAGCCCAGCAAGGCGCCGGCGCTGGCCGGGTCATGCACGTGGTCCATGCTGACGATCAGCGACAGGGGGAACAGCGCGCCGATGCCGCAGCCCAGCAGGATCACGGCGGGCAGCGCCAGTTGCGCGGGCGCCACGATCAGGCAAGCCAGTCCCGCCAGCACGGATAGCAAGACGGACAGCAGCAGGATGCGGCGGTCGGGGAAGCGGTGGATGATGCTGGAAATCACCAGTCCCGCCAGCACTTCCACCAGGGTCAGGCCGCCGAGCAGCAAGCCGCTGTCGGCCGCGCTCCAGCCCAGTTCCGTGTAAAACGGCGGCAGCCAGGCCAGCACCAGGGTATACGCGCCCGTGCCGATGCCGAAAAACACCATCAGCAGCCAGGCGCGACGACTGCCCACGGGCAGGCTGGCGCCGGCGCCGCTGGCCACCTCCACGCGCGAAGCAGATGCGCGGCGCCACAGCAGGGCGGCGGCCAAGGCAGGCAGCGCCCACAGGGCCAGCAGCGCCTGCCAGCCCAGCGACTGCGCCAGCGGCGAGGCGGACGCGGCGGCAATGGCCGCCCCGCCCATGATGCCCGTCGTGTAAAACCCCATCAACTGGCCCGCCCGCGCGGGAAAATGGCGCTTGATGAAGGCTGGCAGCAAGGCTTGCACCAGCGCAATGCCCAGGCCGCCCAGGGCTGCAGTGGCGATCAGCCCGCTGCTGCCGTGCAGAGGCCAGCGCAGCGCGCAGGCGGCAGCGATGATGGCGATGCCGATGCCGATGCCGCGCGCCACGCCCAGGCGGCGCTGCAGTTGCGCGCCCGCCAGCGCGCACACGCCCATGGCGAACACGGGCACGGTGGTCAGCAAGCCAGCGTCGGCATTGCTGATGCCCGTGCTGGCCTGAATGCTGTCAAGCAAGGGGCCGATGGCGGCCAGAATGGGGCGCAGGTTCAGGCCCAGCAGGATGATGGCGGCCACCAGCAGGGCGGACGAGGGAAGCGGAGCAGAGACGGGGCGTTCGGATGGCATGGGATAGTAGTCCTTGCCTCGCAGGGAGGCACATGGTTTAATGCGTCATATAAATAACTCGATGAAAAGTATCTTAACATAGAGATAGAAATCTATCTTGATGTCGAGATAAATGCATGCCCATGACAACTACCCCGCAAGAACATACGCGCGCGCAATTTGCCGCAGCACAATGGCAGCGCGAATTGCCACAGATGGATACGCGTGCCATGCAGCTGGTGGGCCAGCTGGGCACGGTGGCGCAGCTGATGGCGCGCGACTGGCTCAACCCGCTGTTTGCCGAGCACGGCTTGCAACCGGGCGAATTCGACGTGCTGGCGACATTGCGCCGCTCGGGCGCGCCCTACAGCCTGACGCCGACGGCGCTGTACGAGGCGGCCATGCTGTCGTCGGGTGGCATGACCAACCGCATCGACCGACTGGAAGCGGCCGGCCTGATCGAACGCCAGAAGCACCCGACGGACCGGCGCGGCGTGCTGGTGGCCCTGACGCCCCGGGGCCTGGCATTGATTGAACAACTGGTGCTGCTGCACGTGGACAACGAACGCGCCATGCTCTCGCCCTTGAACGCGGACGAGCAGCGCCAGCTCGACCAGTTGCTGGCCAAGCTGCTGCAGGGCATGGCGCAGGCGAAGAAAGGCTAAGCGAGCAAGCCTGCCAGCTCGCGCAGCGCCGCATTGCCGCGCCGTGCCAGGCGCTGCAGTTCAGCCGGGTCGCGGCTGTCGTACAGGGCCTGGACATGGCCCACGCTGGCCGCGCGCAAATCGATATCGCTGTCGCGGTCTGGCACATGGGCGTCGGCCACATGCCCCTCCACCAGAGTCAGGTAGTAATGACGGGGCTTGCCCCACAAGTTGGCGGAAAACTGCAGCACCAGGCCGCTGTCGAACAGCAGGGCGCCGCTGCGGCCACCCTGCTCCAGCAGCACGCGAAACGCCGGCAAGGGCTGCTGCGCCGCGCGCAGAAAACCGGCCAGTTGCACCTGATAGCCGAGGCCCAGGCCATTCGCGCCCAGCTGGCCGCGCTGCAGATACGCCTTGAACGAGGCCTGTACCGGCCGCCGCCCCCTGCGGAACAGGCGCTCATCCTCGTACAGGCACAGCTGGCCGCCGTCGCTGACGGCATCGAAGCCGTGCGCCACCAGCTCCTGCGCCTCGAAGGTGGCCAGGCCAACGGCTTGCGGGTCGCGCAGCCAGCCATGGTCTAGCCAGGATTGCAACAGGACGTGAATATCGATGATGGGCATAGTAAGCGGCTCGGCAGTGGCAAAGGCCTGTATTGTAGGCCAGCCTATAATAGCCGGGCCACACCATCATTCAACGCACAGACTACGCCATGGCCCCACACGACGCGCTTTCCGAATTCGACCTGATCAAACAATATTTCGTGCGCCAGCGCCCCGGCCGCGCCACCCTGGGCATCGGCGACGATTGCGCGCTGCTCACGCCAAGTGCCGGCAAGCAGATCGCCATCTCCTCGGACATGCTGGTCGAGGACCGGCACTTCTTTGCCGGTGCCGACGCCCGCATGCTGGGGCACAAGAGCCTGGCCGTAAACCTGTCCGACCTGGCCGCCATGGGCGCGCGTCCCGTGGCATTTACCCTGGCCCTGTCGCTGCCGCAAGCCGAGCGCGCCTGGCTGGCCGCCTTTGCCGAAGGCCTGTTTGCGCTGGCCGACGCATTTGGCTGCGAATTGATCGGCGGCGACACCACCAAGGGCCCGCTGAACATCTGCATCACCGTATTCGGCGAACTGGCGCCGGGCCAGGCCTTGCGCCGCAGCGCGGCCGTGGCGGGCGACGACATCTGGGTCAGCGGCACCGTGGGCGACGCGCGCCTGGCGCTGGCCGGCTACCGCATGGAGCAGCAGTTGGCGCCAGACGACCTGCTGACTGCCGCCGCGCGCATGCACACGCCCACGCCGCGCGTGGCGCTGGGCTGCGCCCTGGCAGAGCAAGGCCTGGCGCATGCGGCCATCGACATCTCCGACGGCTTGGTGGGCGACCTGGGCCATATTCTGAAGGCATCGCAAGTGGGCGCCACCCTGGACGTCGACGCCCTGCCTGCCGGTCCCGTGCTGGCGCAGCAGGAAACCGGCCTGCGCCGCCGCTACACGGCCGCCGGTGGCGACGACTATGAACTGTGCTTCACGGCGCCTCCATCGTCGCGCGAAGCCATCACCGCCCTGGCCATCGCCTGCGGCACCCCCGTCACTCGGGTTGGACGCATCGAGGCGCAAACTGGCTTGCGGCTGGTGGATGCGACAGGCTTGCCGCTCGATTTGCAGTTATCGTCCTTCGACCACTTCAGCGAGTAAACATCCGGGCAAACCTATAACGCATCGCCATGTCCGACTTACGATACTCGCTGTTCTCAAGCACGGCTGCGCATCTCTGCCAACGGGATGCCAAGCCTTCTGCAACTCGCCAAGGAACTCTGCGCAAGAAGCAATAGCGAAAAATTTTGCAATTAATTGCAAAAAAGCCCGCAAATGCGGGCTTTTTAACGTGCTTGAGTAAAATTATCTAGGCCGGCTGGCCGTCATCTGGGATCGCATGATCTTGCTCGCCTCCGACAGGATGTTGTTCTCGCTCATCGTTCGGCGCAGATCCGCCATCAGTTCGTTCTGGCTGCTGCTCATCGCGCGAGTTGGCGTCGAAACCTTGCTCTGCGCTGGCAAAGGATTCAGGAACATTCTCATCTTGACTCTCCGTAGGTGCTTCAGGTTGTTGTTGCAAAATTTCATTAAAGGCTTCTACTATAGCAGAAGTTGATGAGCCAAGTTTTGACATTGGGTGGTTGCGGAAGCTGTTGCAAAGCCACTGTTCATGCGGATTCGGCTTTGTAACTTCCTTGAAAAGTTGTCGCGCTTCAGACCGGTCAATGACAAAACCATGCGTTGGATAACCCATAATTAGCTTGTTCAGAGAGTGTTCGATCAAGCTTTTTGACTTTGAATCGAGTCGTTCACCATAGTGCCGGGCGATCTGGAGCGCAGCATTCATTTCACCAAGCTTCACAGGATCAACCTGTGCAAACAACGGTTCATAGAGTCCAATGACCAAGCCACTTGCGATCTCAGAGGCGATTTTAGTGCTTAACCCCGCACCGCCATTGATATCGATCAAATATGTTTTAAAGGACTGAAGTGCCTCGTCTTGAAGGTAGGTCACACCCCGTAGGATGTCAAGCCCCGAACTTTGTTGAAACAATTCGTCTTGTTTGCGTAGCTGAACATCAAGCGGGCCTAACTCTGCTTGGTCAGCCATCACCAATCGTGTCGCTCCAATGCATATCAACGTGCCAGCACTCTTGCAAAATGCCGGGATGAGGATGGAAAAATTGTCAGCACCATAATTATGAATCGCTGCCCGAGCGATGCGATACCCAGCATTCGGATCTCCACCATAGGTGTTGAGCACCATGAGCAGTTTCTTGCGACGAGGCTTTTCCAGCAGACGGCAAAATTTGTCATACCCTTCGCGTGCGATACCGCCGGAATAAATTACTACGTCAGTATCGTTATCAGCAAAATGGGCCTGACACTCGGCAAGATCAATAGTCATGTCTAAAATTGTAAATTTGAAAACCTAAGTATATGTACTTTCTTAGCAACAATTATCTCTAAATGTAACAACCCTGCTAATTGTGGAGTTTGATTTAATCAGCGAATACAAGCTGCATCAATGATAAATAGCCCAAAGGCGAGTGCCTTCACTACAGCAACAGTGCATATAGTGAGGTGAGCCTGTCGAGAGATAGAAAACAGTGTCGACGAATGCGAGTTCCCTTCGGAAAGGCAACAAGGCAGAGCAGAACGATGCTACCGCACCGCCACGCGCGCCAGCCCCGGCTGGTTCACCATCCAGTAGTGCTGGAAGGCCAGGCGGATGTTGTCGCGCAGCTGGGTGTCATCCCACGGTTTCGTATAAAAACGGTAGATGGCGCCCCGGTTGATCGAGTCGAGTACCGCTTCCAGGCCCGTGTAGCCGGACAGGATGATGCGGATGGTTTCCGGGTACAGCTCTTTGACTTTGCTGAGGAATTCCGTGCCGCTCATGCTGGGCATGCGCTGGTCGCAGACAATCACGTGCACGCGGTGCAGGGCCAGCATCTCGAAGCCTTCGGCCGGCGTGCTGGCCGTGAGAATCTGATAACCCTCGGGACGGAACAAGCGGTGCAGCGACGACAGCACGTTGACGTCGTCGTCGACGATGAGCAGGGTTTGCGCCGGCTGGGCGGCCGGATCGTGACCGGGCGGCAGGCCGGCACCGGCGACGATCATCTGCCCCAGCTCCAGCGCCGGCAGGGCGCGGCTGAAATAAAAGCCCTGGATTTCATCGCAGCGGTTGCGCCGCAGGTATTCGAGCTGCGGGCGCGACTCCACGCCCTCAGCCACCACGCTCAGCTTGAGGCTGTGCGCCATGCTGACAATGGCCAGCGCGATGGCCGCATCGTTCGGGTTGCTGGTGATATTGCGCACGAAGGCAATGTCGATTTTGAGCTTGTCGATGGGGAAGCGTTGCAGATACGCCAGACTGGAGTAGCCGGTGCCGAAATCATCGATGGCCACCTTCACGCCGATTTTTTTCAATTTGCCCAGCACGACGATGGTGCGCTCGGCATTCGACATCAGCGCCGTTTCCGTCAGCTCCAGCTCCAGCAGTTCCGGCGCCACGCCATGCTGCGCCAGCGCGCGCGTCACCTCGCCTTCCAGGTCGCCTTCGGCAAACTGGCGGCTTGAGACGTTCACGGCCACGTGCACGAGCCCCACTTCGCTGTCGCGCCACTCGGCGATCTGGCGGCAGGCGGCCTGGATCAACCAGGCGCCCACGCGCACGATCAGGCCCGTGTCTTCCAGCACGGGCACGAATTCGGCCGGCGCCACCAGGCCGTAGCCGGGCCGGCGCCAGCGCAGCAGCGCTTCCACGCCGCTGATGCGGCCCGTGCGCAAGTCCACTTTCGGCTGGTAGTACAGGATGAATTGCTCGTGTTCGAGCGCATGGCGCAGCGCCAGTTCCAGGTCCAGGCGCGCCAGCACCTGCACGTTCATGCCGGCCGTGAAAAAGCGGTAGCCGTCGCGCCCCGCCTGCTTGGCGCCGCCCATGGCCGTATTCGCATACTTGATCAGGGTTTCCGGGTCGGTGGCGTCGTCCGGATACATGGCGATGCCGATGCTGGCCGTCAGGGTGGCCGCGTGGCCGCGCAAGTCGAACGGTGCGCGCAAGGCTTCGCGCACCTGGTTGGCCACCGCCACGGCTTCCTGCTGGTTGCGGCTCATGGTCAGGATCAGCGCGAATTCGTCGTTGCCCAGGCGCCCCACCGTGTCGCGCAGGCGCACGCACTCGACCAGGCGGTTGCTGAACTGGCGCAGCAGTTCATCGCCCAGCGCAGCGCCCAGGGTGTCGTTGATACTTTTAAAACGGTCCAGCGCGATGAACAGCACCACGATGCGCCAGCTTTTTTCCTGCGCCAGTTCGACGGCCTGGGCCAGTGTCTGGTAAAACAGGCCGCGGTTCGGCAGCCCCGTCAAGCCATCGTAATGGGCCAGGTGTTTCAGGCGCTCCTGCGCCTGGCGCCGTTCGCTGATGTCGCGCGCCACGGCGATTAGCAGCAGGCCACCCGTTCCCTGTCCGCCCGCCACGGGCGCTTGCGCATACCAGTGCCAGCCCAGTTCCACGGGCACCAGGCTCAGGTCGCGCCGCACCAGTTCGCATTCCGTCACGTCCGTGGCCAGGTGGGCCGGGCCACCCGGCAGCGCGGCCAAGGGTGGGGCCGGCGGCGACGGCAGCAAGGTGCCGGGCGCCAGCGTCAGCAGTTCAGCGCGCGCATAGCCGAGCAGGCGGCACGCGCCGTCGTTGGCGTCCACCAGGGTCATGCCCTGCACGTCGACGAGGAAGATGGCGTCGGTGGTGGCGTCCATGGCGCCGCGAAAGCGCTGCAGTTCGGCCGTGCGCTGGCCCACCATGCGTTCGAGCAGCGTGTTGTAATGGCGTGCGGCGCGGTGCAGCAGCCGCACTTCGAGCATGTTGCGGATGCGCGTGAGCACTTCGAGCGCGTCAACCGGCTTGCTGATGAAGTCGCGCGCGCCAGCTTCCAGAGCGGCCAGCTTGGCGTCCGGGTCGGCGGCGATCACCAGCACGGGCAAATAGCCTTCCAGCTCCAGCGGACGCAGCGCATCCATCACGGCATAGCCGCTCATATCGGGCATGACCAGGTCGAGGATGATCAGGTCAAACTGATGGCGCTGATGCAGGCCGGCCACGGCGCGCGCATCGAGTGTGCTGGTGATGGCCGTGTAACCGCCACTGTCGAGCAGATGCTCGAGCAGGCGCAAATTGACTTCCTGGTCGTCGACGATGAGAATTTTCGCCGCATGGATATCGACCTGGCTGATCATGCCGCACCCTTGTCTTTCTGCCGGCGCTGCTGCGCCACATACGCCAGGGTGCTGTTGATCGCCTCGGTAAATTCATCGAGGTTGATCGGCTTGGTGAGATAGCGGTAAAAACCCAGCGCCATGCTGCGCTCCACATCGCCCGGCATGGCGTTGGCCGTCAGGGCGATGACGGGAATGTGCGCCGTGCGCGGATCGGCGCGCAGCAGTTTCAGGGCATCCGTGCCGTTCACATTTGGCAGGTTGATATCCATCAAGATCAGTTGTGGCAAATGCGTGCGCGCCATCTCCACGCCCAGGCGGCCATCCGTTGCCGTCAGCAGCTGCAATTGCGGGCAGTAGCGCACGATTTCCTCGACCAGGGTCAGGTTGGCGGGATTGTCTTCCACGTACAGCAAGGTCACGGGGGCGCTGTTGTCGAGCAGCGCGCCGGCCAGGTCCGGCCGCGGCAAGGCCGGGGCCACGGGTACGGGCAAGGCGTCGACAACGCGCAGCTCGATCCAGAACGTGCTGCCCTCGCCGGGCGCGCTGGCCACGCCGATGCTGCCGTCCATCAGCTCCACCAGGCGCTTGGTGACCACCAGGCCGATGCCGCTGCCTTCTTCCGTGCCACCTTCCTGCCCCAGCCGGTTGAAGGGCTGGAACAGCAGCGCCAGCTGTTCGGCATCGAGGCCCACGCCCGTGTCACGCACGCTGATGCGCACCCGCCCACCCGCCTGCGGCGCGCAATCGATGGCCACCTGCCCCTGCGCGCGGTTGTACTTGAGCGCATTCGACAGCAGGTTCAATAAAATCTGCTTGAGGCGCGTGCGGTCGGCCAGCACGTTGAGGGGACAGGCATCGGGGAAGGCCATGCCGATGCCGCGCTGGCTGGCCAGCGGCGCGATCATGTCGCGGCACTCCTGCAAGATGGCGTCCAGGCCCACCGGTTCGAGCGACAGGCTGACCGTGCCCGATTCCACCTTCGCCAGGTCGAGGATTTCATTGATCAAGGTCAGCAAATGGCGCCCCGATTTCAGGATATGGCCGGCGAACTCCTTCTTTTGCGCCAGGGTCGACGGCAGGCGGTCGGAGCTGAGGATTTGCGCGAAGCCCAGGATGGCGTTCAGCGGCGTGCGCAATTCATGGCTCATCGACGACAGGAACGCCGACTTGGCATAGTTGGCGCTGCGCGCCTCCTCCATCGCCATGGCCAGTTCGCCATTCGTCATTTCCAGCTGCATCGTGCGCTCGTGCACGCGCACTTCCAGTTCCTGGTTCAGGCGCATGACTTCCTGCTGCGCCTGGGTGCGTTGCTCGCCTTCACGCGCCAGTTCGCCGTTCGAGCGCTCCAGCGCGTGCGTGCGCAGCTCGATCTCGGCCAGCATCTTGTTGAAGGAATCGACCAGCTGCGCCACTTCGTCGTCGCTGAGCTTGCGCGCGCGGCGCGAATAGTCGCCCGTCTCGATCACTTCGCGCGCCACGTCGGCGATATCGAGGATGGGCTGCGTGATGACGAAATCGAGGCGGCGCAGCAGCAGCAAGGCCACCAGCAGCGCCAGCACCGTCACGCCCAGCGCGATGGCCAGGTAGTCGGCCGTGCGGCCGGCCAGCTCATAATCGGCGCGCAGATACACGGTGCCCAGCAATTCGCCATTGTCGACGATGGGTTTGAACAGTTCCACCGAACTGCCCTGGATGCTTTCGCCTTCCTTGCCCACCTTCGCAGGCAGCTCGCCCACGCGCTCATTGGCGCGGTAGCTGGCAAACAGGCTGCCATCGGCCTTGTACAGGGCGCCGGCCGTCACGCGCGGGCGGATGCGCATCAGGTTGAGGTTTTCCAGCGCCAGGCGCTCGTCGTCGAAGGCCAGCGCGGCCGAACTCATGTGTCCCAGCAGTTCGGCCTGGGTACTGATGTCGGCCACCAGGTTGCGGTGGTAGGCGCGCAAGTCGTAGCCGACGATGGTGCCCAGCGAAATGACGAGCGCCACCAGGGTGGTCAGCAAGACCACCGACATCAGCTTGCGGCGGATGGAGCGCAGTCGCAGCATGGTCAGGCGCCCCCCGTCTGCACGCGATAGGCGGCTAGCAGCATGCGCGCGCTGATGCGGATATGCGCCTGCGCCACCGGTTTCAGGGCCACGTCGAAACGCACCTTGTCGTCGGCCATCACAAAATTGATCATGCTGCCCATCGCGTAGACCTCATCCGAATCGGACACCGTCAACAACGCCAGGCCACGGCTGGCGGCCAGCATCTCCTGCAGGGCCGTTTTCTCCAGCGCGCCCAGGTACAGCACGTGCAGCCCGGCCAGCGCTTCGCCGCGGCGCACTTTTTTCACCTGCACGGCGCGGCCGTTGACGCTATGCCCGGCCACGCTCTGTTCGAGCTGTTCGGCCAGCGCATCGGCGCCCGCCACGCCGATCACCAGCGGCGCATCGGGCCGGGCAAAGCTGCCGTCTGGCCACTCGACATAGCCGGCAAATTTGTACAGATACCCGGCCTTGACCTGACGTTCCAGCTCACCCGGCACCTGCGCCCGCGCATCGGCGCACAGCACGCCCAGGAGCAGCAATAGCCAGCCCCACCAAGCGGAGCGGCGGCCGGTGCCGCGCACGGAGCGACGCAGGGGGCCAGGATGACGCCACCAGGACCAGTTCAGAATTGCCATGACAACCGAGTAAAGATAATGCATACGAAGGCGCGGCACCATGCCGCGTGCCTGTTCGGGCAATGCGCACCAGGGCGGCGCAGCATTAGCCCGCCTGCCGGCCCGAAGTGGTAGCAAATGTATAAAAGAGTGTACGCATTTTCGCTGCCACCGGGGAAAGTTTCTTTTACCGTCGGCCATGCTACAGTCTTGCCACCCTTCCCACCGCATGCAGGAGTCATCCATGAGCAACGCACTCGTCCCCCTCTCCACCGCCGTCGGCCTGGCCTTGCAGGCGAAGGGCCTGCTGCTGGCCACGGCCGAATCGTGCACGGGCGGCGGCGTGGCGCAGGCCGTCACCGACGTCTCGGGTTCGAGCGCCTGGTTCGAGCGGGGCTTCGTCACCTATTCCAACGGGGCCAAGAACAGCATGCTGGGCGTGCCCGCCGAGCTGATCGCTGAACACGGCGCCGTCAGCGAGGAAGTCGCCGCCGCCATGGCGCAGGGCAGCCTGGCCCACAGCGATGCCCAGGTGGCCATCTCGACCACCGGCATCGCCGGCCCCACGGGCGGCGTGCCCGGCAAGCCCGTCGGCACCGTCTGCTTCGGCTGGGCCATGGACGGTCGCGTGCAGACGCAGCGGCTGGTGTTCGCCGGCGACCGGCAAGCCGTGCGCGAACAGGCGGTGGCGCATGCCCTGCGCGAACTGCTGCGCTTTATCCAGTAGCGTCGGCGATGCAGGCGCGGTCGCGGCCCGCCTGCTTGGCCGCATACAGGGCGCTGTCGGCGCGCATCAGCAACTCGTGGCGGCCGGCGCCATGGCGCGGATACTCCGCGATGCCGGCCGAAAAAGTGCAGCCCGTCAAGCTGTGCGGCGCCTGCCGGATCAGCAGTTGGCGGTAGCGCGCGGCGATATCGTCGATCTTGTGCGCGGCGATGCTGCTGTCGGCTTCGCGCAACAGCAGGCAGAATTCCTCGCCGCCATAACGACACACCATGTCGCTGCCGCGCAACTGGCTCTCCACCAGGCGCGCAAACTGGATCAGCACTTCGTCGCCAAAGTTGTGCCCGTAGGTATCGTTGACGCGCTTGAAGAAATCCAGGTCGATGATGGCGATGGCCACGGGCGCATCCGCGTCGGCCGCGTGCAGGATGGCATTCAGGCAGGTTTCAAAATGGCGGCGATTGTACAGGCCCGTCAGGTGGTCGCGCATGGCCTGCTCCTTCAGGCTGTCCTGCAAGGAATTGACATGCAGTATCTGGTGCGCCAGCTCACGGTTCAGGTGCTCTAGCTTGACGTTTTCCGTCTCGCGCGCCGCCTGCAGCTCCAGCGCCTTGTCGCGCTCGGCCTTCAGGCTGTGCATTTCCTTTTCCAGGTTGCGCATCAGGCTGCGCGAAGCGCGCGCCGACTTGCTGCGGGCCTCGAACACGGCCTGGTATTGCTGCAAAAAGCCATACGCGGCTTGCCATTCGCCCAGCTGGGCATTGATCTCGGCCAGCCCGCGCAAAATTTGCTGCTGGTGAAACGGATTGCGCGTCCAGCTCAGCAGGTCGTGCGCCTGCGTCAGCGAGGTCAGCGCCTGCGCCGTCTGGCCCGCATGCAAGTCCAGCTTGCCGCGCACCAGCCACGCATGCATCTGCTCTTCCAGGTCCTGGCCGCGGCGCGCATACTCTTCGGCGCGCAACAGCAATTGCAAGGCGCTCTCGGGCTGCTGCAACAAGATGGCCGCGTGGGCGGCAATGCAAAATAAAAAGGCGCGGATGGCCAGGTCTTCTTCCGGCCACTCGTAAAACGGTTCTACCAGCGCCAGCGCCTCGGCCGGCTTGCCCGTAGCTAATAAACACATGGCCAGGTTGGCTGAAACGATGGTTTGCTGGTATTTGAGCTTTTGCGTGCCGATGATCTCGAGCGCCTCGACCAGCAGGGGGATGGCGTCTTCGTCATTGCCCAGGTCATGCTGCGACGACGCCAGGTTCGACAGGCTGTTGACCCGGTGCGCGGGACTGCCGAAACGTTCGGCGATGTCGAGCGCCAGCAAAAAATTGCGCGGGCCGTCCTGCGTATCGCCACGGTTCAGGGCATCGACGCCCAGGCGCGCGTACAGCATGAACTTGTGCAGGGAATCGGGTATCTGCGCGGCCTGGCTGCGCGCCTGCAGGAAATGCTGCTCGGCATCGACAAAATCACCGCGCCGGCTCGCATATGCGCCCTGCAGGGCGGCCACTTCCATGCCCCCTTCCAGGTCGCCGCTGTGCTGGAAATACGCGCGCAGGCGCTCGCAGGACGGTTCGGCCTCGCCCGCGTAATACGCCAGCCAGCAATGATTGAGTTCCGCATACGCGCCACCGCGCGCATACTGTTGTCGTTGCGCCGCCGCCAGCGCCATCTGCGCCAGCCGGCGTGCCTGGCGGCGGTTGCCGACCAGGCAAGACAGGGCTTGCTGATTCAGACGGTCAATGTCGGCTTTATCGAGACTGGAGATCGGCACTGCGTCCTCGTTCACACTCTGGGGTGGATTTTTCACACAAAACTTGCTCTGCATCAATGGTATCCTGATTAACATCATAACCAGATTCGCTGTTCCACATGGCATATTTGCAAAGGATTGTGGTAAAAATGCCAGTCGTGGCCTGGCCGGGCGCCCGCGCCGCTGTCACGGATCTTTGATTGTCACTGACGCAACAACTTGGAGTAGTCGCAATGCAAAACACGGTACATTTCATCCTGCAGGGCAAGGGCGGCATCGGCAAGACCCTGGTATCGACCCTGCTGGCCCAGTGGATAGGCGGCAAGGACGACACGCCTTTGCGCTGCTATGACACCGATCAGGAAAACGCCACTTTTTCGCGCTACAAGGCGATGAACGTCAAGCATGTGCCCGTGATGACGGATGCGCGCAACATCGACCCGAAACGCTTTGACGCGCTGATGATCGACATCCTCGACACAGACGGCAACTGCGTGATCGACAACGGCGCGAATACGTTTTCGCCGCTGATGGGCTATCTGTTGGAAAATGATTGCTTCTCGCTGCTGGAAGAATCGGGCCGCAAAGTGTACATCCACACCATCGTCGGCGGCGGCGACACCCTGCACGACACGGCCACGGGCTTTGTCGCCACGGCGCAAGCGACGAAGGTGCCGCTGGTGCTGTGGCAAAACGAACATTTCGGCCTGCTGCAATCGGCGTCCGGCAAGCAGTTTGTCGAATCTCAGTCGTATGCCGACAACCGCGCGCGCGTCAAGGGCAGCATTACCTTGAGCCAGCGCAATCCCGACACCTTTGGCGCGGATGTCAAGAAAATGAACACGGCGCGCCTGACGATGCAGGAAGTGCTGCAGAACGACAAGTTCAACATCATGGAAAAACAGCGCATCAAGGTCGTCTACCGCGACATCTTCGAACAACTCGACAAGGTGCAATGGTAGATGGACCAGCACAAACTGCGCAGCCACGTCTTCGACAAGACGGGCATCAGGGTCGACGTCGATGACCCGATATTCGCCCTGGTGGCGCTGAACGAAGCGGTGCTGGCGGAAACCGTCGGGCGCCAACTGGCCCTGCTGGACTCTGCCACGCAAGCGCTGGCGGCGCAGGCGCGCGCGGCGGGCGGCTTGCCTGCCTTGCCGGCGGCAGCCATGCTCCAGCCTGTGGCGGAAGCGCCCGCGCCATCGCTGGCCGGGCCGGCCGGCTTCACGCCGCGCGAATGGCGCCTGCTGGGCGCGGCCGCCATCGTCTCGCTCGCCTGCGCGCTGCTGGTGCTGGGCGGCGCGGCCCTGCTGTATAAACTGTAGCACCGAGCGTAGCACCGTCCCGCTGCGCCAGCCACGAGCGGGCCGCAGCGTCTTCCCCCACCCTAGCCTGGAAGCATGCATGAAACCGATCAAACTGTTGGCCATACCCGCCCTGATGCTGTCGCTGTACGGCACCCCGCTCACCCTCGCCCACGCCGCCGGTGCCGCCGCCGCGACGGCAGCCACAGCCGTGCCAAATGTTGCCTACGAAAAATATACGCTGCCGAATGGCCTCGACGTGATTCTCGTGGAAGACCATAAATTACCCGTCACGGCCGTCAATGTCTGGTACCACGTGGGGCCGGCCAATGAAGCGCCTGGGCTGACGGGTTTTGCGCATCTGTTCGAGCACATGATGTTTGCCGCCACCAAGCACGTGCCGCGCGGCATGGCGGACCAGTTGCTGGAAGGCGCGGGCGCCACCGATTCGAACGGCAGCACGGATTTCGACCGCACCAATTATTTCGACACGGTGCCATCGAACCAGCTGGAACTGGCCCTGTGGGCCCATTCCGACCGCATGGGCTATCTGCTGGACGTGCTCGATCAGACTGCACTGACGAACCAGCAGGACGTGGTGCGCAACGAACGCCGCCAAAGCGTGGAAAACGCCCCCTACGGCATCGTGCAGGAAGCCCTGTACCACCAGCTGTTTCCCAAGACCCACCCGTATTACGCCAGCGTCATCGGTTCGCATGCGGACATCCAGAACGCGAAACTGGCCGACATCAAGGAATTCTTTAGCAAATACTATGGCCCCAACAACGCCAGCCTGGTGATCGCCGGCGACATCGACAAGGCGAAGACCAAGCAACTGGTGAATAAATACTTCGGCAGCTTCAAGAGCGGCCCCGCCGTACCGAAACCAGATGTGGTGACGCCGCCCATCACGCAGGAACGCCGCGTCGTGGTGCAGGACCGGGTCGAGTTGCCGCGCGTCTTCATGGCCTGGCTGACGCCGTCCGCCTACGCCAAGGATGACGCGGAACTGTCGATGGCCGCGCAGATCCTGGCCGGCGGCAAGTCCAGCCGCCTGTACAAGTCCTTGGTGTACGACAAGCAGATCGCGCAGGACGTGGGCGCCAACCAGAGCTCGAACGCCCTCACCTCCGTGTTTACCATCGACGTGACGGCCCGCCCCGGCCACCAGCCCGAGGAAATCGAGCAAGCCATGCAGGCGGAGCTGGAGCAATTGCGCGACCAGGGTCCCACCGAGAAGGAATTGGAGCGGGCCCGCAACAGCATCGAGACGAGCATGCTGAGCCAGGTGGAAAAGGTGGGCGGCAACGCCAACCTGATGAATCAGTACAACCAGTACCTGGGCGACCCCGGCTACCTGGGCAAGGATATCGAACG
This sequence comes from Janthinobacterium breve, assembly GCF_051380895.1. Taxonomy (NCBI): domain Bacteria; kingdom Pseudomonadati; phylum Pseudomonadota; class Betaproteobacteria; order Burkholderiales; family Oxalobacteraceae; genus Janthinobacterium; species Janthinobacterium breve. Next base: position 282,464 of record NZ_JBNYXY010000001.1, read on the forward strand.
CTACCGCCAGGTGACGGCGGCCGGCGTGCAGCGTGCCGTCGACACCTACCTGAAAAATCAGGCGCGCGTGGTGGTGTATGGCGTGCCGGGCACGCCGGACCTGGGCGCGGAAGTGCCGACACCGGCGCCGGGCAAGGTCAAGGCGGCGCCAGGCACGGCCATCAATGCGGACGAGCCGTGGCGCAGTGCCGTGCCGAAGGCCGGGCCCGCGCCGAAGATCGTGCTACCGCAAGCGACATCCTTCACCTTGAGCAATGGCTTGACCGTGATCCACAATTACAACCCGGCCGTGCCGCTGGTGTCGACCCAGCTGGTGGTGAAAAGCGGTTCGGGCGCCAATCCGCTGGCGCAGCCGGGCTTGGCGGGCTTTACGGCGCAATTGCTGCAGGAAGGCACGGCCACGCGCAGCGCGCCGCAGATCGCCGACGACGTGGCGCAACTGGGTGCTTTTCTGGGCACCGGTTCCGGCGCGGATGCCTCGTTCGCCCAGTTGACGTCGCTGAAAACCACCTTCCCGCAAGCGCTCGACGTGCTGGCCGACGTGGTGCAGCACCCGCAATTCCCCTCGGCCGAGGTGGAACGCCAGCGCGCCAGCCGCATCGGCGAACTGGCGCAGCAGCGCGAAAACGCGGGGGCCGTGGCGGCCCGCGTGGAAGCGGCGGCCCTGTATGGCCCGCAACATCCGTACGGTTATATCCAGCTGGGCACGGAAGCGGCCCTGAAGGCCACCAGCCGCGCCGACCTGCAGGCGTTCTGGCAGCAGCATTATGTGCCCAACAATGCGGCCCTGATCGTCTCGGGCGATATCGGCGCGGCGGAATTGAAGGCGCTGGCCGAAGCCAAGTTCGGCAGCTGGAAGGCGGGCACGGTAGCGCCGTCCGTGACAGCGGCGCCGGTCACGACGAAAGCCAGGCTGATCCTGGTCGACAAACCGGGCGCACCGCAGACGGCCGTGCGCCTGTCGACCATCGCCGTGGCCCGCACGACGCCCGACTATGCGCCGCTGCAAGTGATGAACGCGGCGCTGGGCGGCTTGTTTACGAGTCGGCTGAGCAATAATTTGCGCGAAGAGAAGGGCTATACGTATGGCGTGCGCTCGCAATTCCAGTACCGCAGCCAGCCGGGCCCGTTCTCCATCGCGGCAGGCGTACGCACCGACGTGACGGGTCCGGCCGTGTCGGAAACCTTCAAGGAAATCCGCGCCATGATCGCCAAGCCGTTAACGGCCAAGGAATTGTCGAACGCGCGCAATTCGCAGGTGCTGTCGCTGCCGGGCCAGTTCGAGACGAATGCCAGCATCAGCGCCAGCATGGCCAACGTGTATATCTATGGCCTGGGCCTCGACTACTACGCGACCCTGCCGCAGCGCTTTGCCGGCGTGACGGACAAGCAGGTGCAGCAGGTGGCAAGGAAATACCTGCAGCCGGAAAAGCTGATCGTCATCGGCGTGGGCGACAAGGCGAAGATCGCCCCGCAATTGTCCAAGCTCAAACTGGCGCCCGTGGAACTGCGCGACGCTGAGGGTAACGTCAAGTGATACTTATGGAGCTAGTCCTGTCAGGGGAATGTGTCCCAATGGGACGCATTCCGATTCCGAAGGAACTGGCCCCACATATCAAAGCTCAGCGGCGCTTGAACAGCGCCAGCTTGTCGATGAACGCCGCCACGGCCACCCCGGCCGTGTAGGCGATCAAGTCGGCCCAGCCGAAAGTGGAACCCAGCACCAGGTGCCCCAGGGGATGCGCGCGCAGCGCGACGATCCATGGCGCCTGGTACAACTGGCCACATTCGACGGCAAAGCAGATCAGCAAAGACCACAATGCCAGCTGCCACGTGCGCATGCGCGTGGCGACGGCGCCCAGCGCAAAGACGATCATCATGGCCCACAAGGCGTCGCCCGGATACTTGCCGAGCGAGGCGGGAAGGAATTGGGGATAGGCGCGCGAGGCCAGGCCCAGCGCAATGACAGCCACGGTCGCGCCCACCTGCAGCAGGCGGCGGCGTTCAGGTTTTACCAGGAACATATTTCCATTCAAAGGCACAATACGGGCCGAACCATTACGGCCCATCCGATATTGTACTGCGCGGCCGTGTCCGGCTGCAGCCTAATGCGCCTGGACACGCTCAGTCCAGCTCGACGTTCTGCGCCAGGAAATCGAGAAAAACGCGCACGCGCAGCGGCACATGCCCACCTTGCCCCACGAAGACGGCATGCACTTCCTCGCTGTCGCCCGGATTGCAATCTTCCAGCACGGCCTGCAAACGGCCCGCCACGATATCGGCGCGCACCTGGAAGACGGCCAGGCGCGCCAGTCCCAGTCCCGCCAGCGCCAGTTGCCGCAAGGCTTCGCCATCGCTGGCTTGCGCATTGCCAACGACAGGCACCACGAAGTCGCCCTCGGGCAGGCGCAGCGGCCAGCCCGAGCGGGCGCGCGCGTAATTGGCGTCGAGCAGATTGTGCGATGCGAGGTCGGCAGGCTGCAGCGGCGTGCCGCGCCGCGCCAGGTAGCTTGGCGATGCCACGATCAGCATGCGCGTCTGGCCCAGCTTGCGCGCCAGCAGGCTGGAACTTTTCAGGGGACCGGCCCGCACGGCCACATCCGTGCGCTGCTCGAGGATATCGACCACGGCATCCGTGAGCACGATATCGAGCGTCACCTGCGGATAGCGCTCCAGAAATAGCGGAGCCAGCGGCAGCAGGAAATGCTGGCCGAACGGCACGTTCGCATTGACCCTGATCTTACCGCGCGGCACATCCTGCACGCCCGCGCAGCGCTCGGCCTCGTCCAGGGCCGCCAGCACGTGCCTACCCCGTTCGTACAGGCCGCAGCCCTCGGCCGTCAGCTGCAGCTGGCGCGTGGAGCGGTTCAGCAGGCGCGCGCCCAGGCGCTCTTCCAGCCGCGAGACGAGCTTGCTGACAGCCGATGGCGTCATACCGCAGGCGCGCGCGGCGGCGGAAAAACCGCCCAGCTCGACCACGCGCACAAACACTTCCAGCTCGCCGGAACGATTCATTTCCAGTCTGGCCATTGTGAATTCAACTCATAGATGTTCTTCGTTGAGATAGTCTAGTACATAAATGGTTTTGCTTTCATCATGCGGACATTCCCCTAGCTGAAACGAGCCGCCATGCAACGATTTCCCATCCTCCCCGCCACCCTGCTGAGCCTGGCACTAAGCACCAGCCCTGTCCAGGCCGCCGACGCCGACCCTGCCACGCCCCCCGTCTCCACTTGGCTGGCCAGCTGGACGGCCAGCCCGCAAGCCGTGTGGGGCGCTGAGTTCCTCTTCCCATCCAACGTACCCGCCGTGCTGCACGGGCAAACCGTGCGCCAGGCGGCGCGCCTCAGCGTGGGCGGCCCGCGCGTGCGCATCGTGCTGTCGAACGCGTACGGCAAGGTGCCGCTGCGCATCGGCAGCGCCACCGTGGCCCTGGCAGAGAGCGGTTCGGCGATCCGCCCGGACAGCCTGCGCACGCTCACGTTTTCCGGCCAGCCCTCGGCCAGCGTGGCGCCGGGCGCGCCGCTGGTCAGCGACCCCGTCGACCTGTCCGTGCCGGACCTGGCACGGCTGACGGTGAGCATCCACCTGCCGCAGGCCAGCCCCGTCTACACGTTTCACTGGGATGGCCGCGAAACGGCGTGGATCGCCCCACATGACCAGACGCGCGCCGCGCGCATTGATGACGCGCCCTGCGTGCAAACCACCACGGCGCGCCTTGTGCTCAGTGCAATCGAAGTGGAGGCGGCACCGGCGGCACAAGCCGTGGCCATCCTTGGCGATTCGATTACCGATGGCGCCAGCGCCAGCCTGGGGATGGACACGCGCTGGCCCGATTTCCTGGCCCGGCGCCTGGCACCGCACGGCGTGGCCGTGATCAATGCGGGCATTTCTGGTGGACGGCTATTGTCGGACGGCATGGGAGAGAGCGCCCTGTCCCGCTTCGAGCGCGACGTGCTGGCGCAGCCTGGCGTGCGCACGGTCATCATCTTGATCGGCATCAATGACATCAGCTGGCCCGGCACGGCGTTTGCGCCACGGGAACAACGCCCCACCCTGGAGGAACTGACAAGCGGCTACGCGCAGCTGATCGCCCAAGCGCGCAGCCGCGGCGTGCGCGTGGTCGGCGCCACCTTGACGCCGTTCGAGGACGCCCTGCCCGCCACGCCCCTGAGCGACTATTACCAGCTTGATAAAGATGCGTTGCGCCAGCAAGTCAATGCGTGGATACGCGGCAGCGGCCAATTTGACGCCGTGCTCGACTTCGACGCCTGGGCGCGCGACCCGGCCCATCCTCGGCGCCTGCTGCCCGCCTACGACTCGGGCGATCACCTGCACCCAGGCGACGCGGGCAACCGGGCGCTGGCGGAGGGGATAGCCCTGTCGCTACTATTTCAAGATCAGTCGCCCAGGCCCGCGTACAGGGCCGTGCTCAAGTAGCGCTCGCCAAACGAAGGAATGATGGTGACGATGGTCTTGCCCGCGTTTTCCGGACGGCGCGCCACTTGCAGCGCGGCCCACAGGGCGGCGCCCGACGAGATGCCGACCAGCAAGCCTTCATCGCTGGCGGCCAGGCGCGCCGTGGCGAACGCATCGTCGTTCTTGACGCAGATGATTTCATCGTAGATGGCCGTGTTGAGGACCTGCGGCACGAAACCGGCGCCGATGCCCTGGATCGGGTGCGGTCCTTTCGTGCCTTTCGACAACATCGGCGATGCTTCCGGTTCTACGGCAATCACTTGCAGGCCGGGCTTGCGCTCCTTCAGCACTTCGCCGATGCCGGTAATCGTGCCGCCCGTGCCCACGCCGGCGACGACGATGTCGACTTGCCCATCCGTGTCGCGCCAGATTTCCTCGGCCGTCGTGGCGCGGTGGATGGCGGGATTGGCGGGATTGTTGAATTGCTGCAGCATCAGGTAGCGCGGATCGGCCGCCACCAGTTCCTCGGCCTTGCGGATGGCGCCCAGCATGCCTTCGCTGCCGGGCGTGAGCACCAGCTCGGCGCCATAGGCGCGCAGCAGGATGCGCCGTTCGCGGCTCATGGTGTCGGGCATGACCAGGGTGCAGCGGTAGCCGCGCGCGGCGCACACCATGGCCAGCGCGATGCCCGTGTTGCCGCTGGTGGGCTCGACGATGACGGTATCGGCATGGATCTTGCCGGCGGCTTCAGCAGCGACGATCATGGACAAGCCGATGCGGTCCTTGACGCTGTGCGCGGGATTGTAGAATTCGAGTTTGGCCAGGATGGTGGCATGGCAGCCGGCGGCGATGCGGTTGATGCGCACCAGGGGGGTGTTGCCGATCAGTTCAGTGACGTCATTGGCGATGTTCATGGAAGGAATCTCCGCTATTTCAAGAAACCCCAGTCTACCGCTTTTAGCGGCGGCACGAGCATGCGCCGCCGCCAAAGTGAACAATTACTTAACGTCCAGCAATTCCACGTCGAAGATCAGTGCCGAGTTCGGCGGAATATCGCCATTGCCGGCGCCGCGCGGGCCGTAGGCAAGTTCGCCTGGAATGATCAGGGTGCGCTTGCCGCCCACTTTCATGCCGGCCACGCCCTGGTCCCAGCCCTTGATGACCATGCCCTTGCCGAGCGGGAAGTCGAACGGGCCACGGCCCACGGAGCTGTCGAACTTCTTGCCGCGCGAATCTTTCGCCAGGGGACGGTACAGCCAGCCCGTATAGTGCACGGTGACGTTACTGCCGGCGGACGCTTCCTTGCCCGTGCCAACCTTGTTGTCGATCAGGATTAATTTATCGGCAACAGGGCCGGGGCTCAGCGATACGGCGGAGGCGGGAACAGGCGCTGGCGCCTGTGCCTGCGCCAGCGACGCGGCGACGGAGCAGATCAGGGCAAACAAAACGGAGCTACGCGTCATGATGTATTCTTTCAGTGAGTTTCGGTAAGGTCCCTGCGCCAGCGAACCGGCAGGGAAGGCCAATCATAGCAAACCGCCGCAACGATAGGAAAAACTTGTCGCCCGATACACACGCTCCCCGCCTGTTTTACGCGCTATGGCCCGACGCGGCCACGCGCGCGGCCTGCATGCACGGCCTGGCAGAACAGGGATTGGCGCCCCGCTTCGAGCACGACCGTTTTACGCCACACGTGACCCTGGCGCGCCAGGCGCCGCCGCCGGCCATCGGTGACTTCGCGCCCATCGCCTGGCAGGCAAGCGAACTGGTGCTGGTGGAATCGCTGAAGAGCAGCGGCGACTACCGCATCCTGGCCAGCCGCAAGCTGACCTAAACGGCATGACTCAGGCGGCGTCCGGCACTGGCACTGGCGCCGCGGCAACTTTGTCCTGGCGCAAGCTTTTCAGCGCATGGGCGGCCGCCACCATGCCGAAGCTGGCCGTCACCACCACGCTGGAACCGAAGCCGGCGCAATTCAAGCCAGTCACGCCGGCGGGCGTGCTGCCATCGATGGCGCACGCTCCCGCGCTCTCGGGCGTGCTCAACGGTTCCATGGAAAACACCGCATCGACGTTGAATTTGTTTTTCACGCCACGGGGAAAACCATATTCGGTACGCAACAGTTTTCGTACGCGCTTGAGCAGCGGCTCCTGTTCCGTTTTCGACAGGTCGCGCACGGCGATCAGGGTCGGGTCCGTCTGCCCGCCCGCGCTGCCGATGGTCAGCATGGGCAGATTGCGCGCGCGGCAATACGCGATCACGGCCGCCTTGGCCTTGGCATTGTCGATGGCGTCGACCAGGTAGTCGAAATCGCGCCCGCCCAGCAGCTGCTCCAGGTTATCGGGAGTAATGAAATCTTCGATCTGCGTGACCTGGCACAAGGGGTTGATCAGTTCGATGCGTTCGGCCAGGGCCGTGATCTTGGCCTTGCCGATGGTGTCGCTCATGGCCTGGATCTGGCGATTGATGTTCGATTCGGCAACATTGTCGAGGTCGATCAGGGTCAGGCGGCCGATGGCGCTGCGCGCCAGCGCTTCGACGATCCAGGAACCGACGCCGCCCACGCCGATCACACACACGTGGGCGGCGCGGAAGCGTTCCAACGCGGGGGTGCCGTACAGGCGGGCAATGCCGCCGAAACGCCGTTCAAAATCGATCTCGGTCAAGTCCATGGAAATTAGTTCATTGGTGGAGGTATGCATGACGCCATTTTAACGGACACTGCGCTGGCGGATATTCTAAAATAGCCGAATTGACACAGCGACAAGGCATTCGTCGCCGCGCCCCCACACCGCCCACCACGAGAACTCGCCATGACCTCTCCCCTGTTCGACTCCGTTCCCGGCTTTGACCAGCCCATCGCCGTGCTCAAGCATTGCCACGACAAGATCCGCAAGCAACTGACGACCCTGCAAAACCTGCTGGGCCATCTGGCGCAGCACGGCAACACGGCGGACGCGCAGCAGGCGGCCAAGGCGGTGTTGCAATATTTCAATAAAGCCGCCCATTTGCACCACGACGATGAAGAGCAGGACCTGATGCCCATGCTGCAGGCGACGGCCACGGGCGACGATGCGGCCCTGCTGGCGACCCTGGTGCCGGAAATCCTGGCCGACCACCAGCGCATGGACCGGGCCTGGCTGACCCTGCGCCCGGAACTGGACGCCATCGCCGCCGGCACGGGCACGCAGCTGTCCGCCGATGGCGTGCGCGATTACGATGCCGCCTACCAGGCCCACATGGCCAAGGAAGAGGGCCAGCTGGCGCCCATGGCCAAGCGCCTGTTCAGCGCGCAACAGATGGAGCAGCTGGGCACGGCCATGCAGCGCCGCCGCGGCATCGCGCCGGAGGCGCCTGAAGTGCCGGACGCAGCCGCCGTGCTGGCGGCCATGCGCACCGATTACGTGCAGTCCAGCCTGAGCGAGACGGACGTGCTGGCCGATCCCATCGCCATGTTCCAGAAATGGTTTGCCGAAGCCGTCAAGGCCCAGGTGATGGAGCCCAACGCCATGGACTTGTCCACCGTCAGTCCCGATGGCAAGCCCAGCTCGCGCATCGTGCTGATCAAGCAGTTCGACGAGCGCGGCTTTACCTGGTACACGAATTACCACAGCGACAAGGGCCAGCAGCTGGAGCACAATCCGCACGCCGCCCTGCTGTTCTTCTGGCGCGAGCTGGAGCGGCAAGTGCGCATTGAGGGCACGGTGGTGAAAACCACGGCGGCCGAGAGCGATGAGTATTTCAACGTGCGCCCCGTACAAAGCCGCTTGTCGGCGATTGCCTCGCAGCAAAGCGCCCCCATCGACAGCCGTGCCACGCTGGAAAGCCATTACGCGGCCGTGGCCGCCGCTATCGGCGACGCCCAGCCACCGCGCCCGGCCCACTGGGGCGGTTACCGCTTGCAAGCGGAACGCATCGAATTCTGGCAGGGGCGCCGTTCGCGCTTCCACGACCGCATCGTGTTTACCCGCGGTGCTGACGGGCAATGGAGCATGCAGCGCTTGCAACCTTAAGCGCAACCTTAAGCGCGCAGTCAAGGCGGCGCAAAGCAAGCTGGTCAATATAGGTGTAGGCTATGTGGGTAGAAGTTACTAAATAACATTGTTTCTCAATTTGCGGCCCCAGCTGGGGCCGCTTCATTGGAGGCCATTTTGTTTGTACAAAACCAACTCAAGTCCTGGGTCGCCAGCATTCGCAGCAAGACCGCCTTGCCGCTCCGCATAGAATTGTGGAATGGCCAGCATGTTGACCTGTCCAGCGAAGCGCCGCGCGTCACCATCCGCCTGCCGACCGTCGCCTCGGCACGCTATCTGCTGAACCCGTCGCTGGCCAATCTGGGCTCGGCCTACGTGGAAGGCAATATCGAAGTCAGGGGCACGGCCCAGGACATGATTTCCATCTGCAATGCGCTGGCGCGCAACACCCTGAAACCGGAAGGCAAGCTGGCCCGCATCGTGCGCAGCTTTACGCACGACAAAAGCAAGGATGCCGAAGCCATCCGCTACCACTACGATGTGTCGAACGCCTTCTATGAACAGTTTCTCGACCCCGCCCTCGTGTATTCCTGCGCCTATTTTGAAGATGGCGATGAAACGCTGGCGCAGGCGCAGGTCAAGAAGATCGACCATATCCTGAAGAAAATCCAGCTGCAGCCGGGCCAGACCCTGCTCGACATCGGCTGTGGCTGGGGCGCGCTCGTCATCCGTGCCGCGCAGCAATATGGCGCCCGCTGCGTGGGCGTGACCCTGTCCGAAAATCAGTACGCGCTGGCGCGCGAGCGCGTGGCGGCGGCCGGCCTCGCGCACCTGGTCGAAATCCGCCTGCAAGACTACCGCGACGTGACGGGGCAGTTCGACCGCATCACCAGCGTGGGCATGTTCGAGCACGTGGGCCTCAAGCATTTACCCGAGTACTTTGCCATCATCAACAAGCTGCTGGCGCCGGACGGCATGGCGATGAACCACGGCATCACCTCCACCGACCCGGACAATGGGGAAACACCGTATGGCGGCGGTGAGTTCATCGAGAAATATGTGTTTCCGCACGGTGAACTGGCGCACATCGGCAATGTGCTCAAGACCATGCAGCAAGGGGGACTGGAAGTGCTGGACGTGGAAAACCTGCGCCGCCACTATGCGCGCACCTGCGCTCTGTGGACGGAGAATTTCGAAGCCCATGCCGAGCAAATTCGCCCGCTGGCGGGCGAACGGCGCTTCCGCATCTGGCACGTCTACCTGGCCGGCTGCGCGTATGCCTTCGAACAAGATTTGATCAGCCTGTACCAGATCGTCTGCGTGAAGGCGGGCCGGCGCTCCTCCACCCTGCCCTGGTCGCGCAACTACATGTATGCGCAGGACGCCAGGCCCGCGCCCGCGCTCACGACCTGACAGGCACGCGCGGCGCTGGTGACTGCCTCACTTCAGGCGGCCCGCATACATGGCGCGGAATTTCTCCACCTTGGGCGCGACGACCAGGGCGCAATACCTCTGCAAGGGGTGCTGCTCGGCATAATTCTGGTGGCAATCCTCGGCCGTATAAAAAGCTTGCGCCGGCGCCAGTTGCGTGACGATGGGCGCATCCCACACGCCGGCCATTTCAGCAAGCACCTTGCGCGCCACGCTTTCCTGCCCGGCCGACTGGTAATAAATGACGGAACGGTATTGCGTGCCGACATCGTTGCCCTGCCGGTTCACGGTGGTGGGATCGTGCAGGGTAAAAAAGATTTCCAGCAAGTCGTGATAACTGATGACGGCGGGATCGAATTCCAGGCGCACCACTTCCGCGTGGCCCGTGTCGCCCGTGCAAACTTGCTCATACGTGGGGTCGGGCACGCTGCCGCCCGTGTAGCCGGACGCGATGCGCGTCACGCCGCGCACTTCCGCGTACACGGCAGCGAGGCACCAGAAACAGCCACCGCCCAGTACCGCCACTTCCGTCTGTTGATTCATGATGTACTCCCGCAATGCTGCAACGACTTATCATTTCACCACTGTAACGCAAAGCGCCGTGGCTTGCAGCGCCGCTTGAAACGGCGCGTGGCGCACCGCACATGAGGGGACGCCGGCCACGATTGCGCTGGCGCGGCCGATTTTTGGCATAATGTCAGCAAATAGACAGGTCACCCATGAACACACGCTCTCCCCGCGCGCCAGCGCAAGAATTCGATACGACACATTTCCGCCAGGCGTTGTCGCAGTTTGCCACCGGCGTGACAGTCATTACCACGCGCCTGGCCGACGGCAGTTTCCGTGGCTTGACGGCCAGCTCCTTCAATTCCGTCTCGCTGTCGCCGCCCCTGGTGCTGTGGAGCCTCGGTTCCGTGGCGAACAGCATGCCCATCTTCAGCGGCAACTCGCATTACGTCATCAATGTGCTGGGTGCCGACCAGGCGGAACTGGCGCAGCGCTTCGCGCGCCGCACGCCGAATCCCTTCGACGACGTCGAATACGAACTGTCGCGCACGGGCCAGCCCATCCTGAAAGGCGCGTCGGCCTGGTTCGAATGCCACAACCGCAGCCGCTATCCGGAAGGCGACCACGTCATTTTCGTGGGTGAAGTGGAGCAATGCGCGTTTGCCGCGCAGCCGCCCTTGATCTTCCACAATGGAAAGTTCAATACACCGCCAGCCTGAGCAGCGGGAAAAAAAAATCCGCCGAGGCGGATTTTTTTGTAACTGAGCAAGATCAGAACTTGTAACCGATGCCCACGCTCAAGGCGATCGGGTCCAGCTTGATGTCCTGCGTCTGCCCCGTCGAGAAGGTCGCCTTGGTCTTCAGGAAAGTCTTGACCACGGCCACGTCGGCAAACCAGCGCTCGTTGAAGGCCACCGTGCTGCCGATCTGCAAACTAGCGGCGATCTTGTTTTTCATGCGGTAGGTGACAGGCGATCCACCCGGATCCAGCAAGGCCGTCATCTGGCCCGAACCCGTTTCCTTCTGGAAATAAGCATACGTGATGCCCGCGCCCACGTAAGGACGGATCATCGCATTGGGCTGGAAGAAACGGTACTGGATGAAGGCCGTCGGCGGCAGCACTTCTGCCGTGCCCAGCTTGCCCGTACCCTTGATCGAACCATCACCCACCAGGTCATGCTTGTACGGCACCCCCAGGTCGAGTTCGGCGGAAATATTGTCCGTCACCATGTAGGCAAAGGTCAGGATGGGTTTGGTGTCTGCCTTGACATCGGCCTTGGTGCCCGGCAGTGCCGGCGCGGAAATGTCGCCACTGTCCACGTGCGGCGTGATCTTGTTGATGCCGACCTTGGCCGTCCAGGTGCCTGCGCTTTGCGCCGATGCGCCCGTCGCCATGGCCATTGCGGCAGCCGCGGCCAGCACGCGCACAGCGGTATTCAAACGATTCTTCATCTTGTCTCCTGATCATTATGTGCGGATAGTTCAGCTATCCAGTCTTGTCACTGCCAGCGCCAGCCACGTCCCGGGGACGCAGCCGGCGCGGCCATTCCTTACAGCCAGCCCCGCACGACCATGTCCTTGGCCACATAACGGGCCAGCAACAGATTGTTGAACGGCGTAGGATGCACATCGTCGGCATACGCGTAGTGGCTGACGTCGCCTGCTTTCAGGTTCGTGCCATTGCAGACCAGCGAGCTGCCCAGGAAATTCTTCGCAGGGGTCAGGTCGCATGCCGTCTCGCTGACGTTGGTCAAGCCATACGGGCCAGGATTGACGCCTTGGTCATGGCTGACGGCAAACACGTCGACCAGCAAGACTTTCGCATTGCCGCTCAGGCCACCGCTCAGTTCGCCATTGAAGGTGCTGACCATGGCATTGATGAGCGCCTTGGTATTGGCATCCTTGCTCAAGCCCGATGGCGTACCGGCCACGTCCGGCAGATTGTTGACCACCACGTAGTTGGCACCCTTGGCAATGATCTGGTCCTTGACCAACGCTACCAGTTCGGTGCCAGCCTGTTTCATGGCGCCAACCAACGCAGGTCCGTTCGCTGCGGCGTAATCGGCACCGGCCTTGGCACCGGCGGCGGCGCCAGCCGCGTTACCGGTGACCGTGGCGTCGGCTTGCGCCTTGGCGACGATCGGCCCATACACGGCTGGCGCAGCCACCGCCGTATCGCCGCCGATGGCTGCCGCTTGCACGGCTGCGCCAACGATCGAGGCCGACGTGGCGCCCGGCGCCGCAGCGGCTGCCGCCACAGCCGCGCCGATGGATTGCGCCGCCGTGGTGGAGTTAGCGGCGCGCGCTGCCAGGGCCGCGACCAGGTTGGAGGCAAAGGCTTTGGCGCCGGCAGCGGCACCAGCTGTCGCGCCAGCTGCCTGACCAGCAGCGGTCGCCTTCGCTTGCAAGTCACCCAGCAAGAACAGCACGTCATTGCCGCCCGCCATCACGAAAACGGCTTCCGTGCCGCTGAACTTGCCGCCGGAAACGGCCAGGTGGTTCGCGATCTGCGTCACCACGGGCACGGTCAGGGCGCCCAGCACACTTTTCGTCGCCTTGTTGTTAGGACCGACGGGGTCGGTGACGCGCGAACCGCCCATGGCGTAGCCGAAGCAGCCGGCATGCTTGACGCGCGGGGCCTGCAGCGTCGGTATGCTGCCTTCCAGGCCCGTTTCGGCAGCGCATGGCACCGGCAAGCCGAATTGCGCGGCCAGGTGCTCGGTCCAGTTCTTGCCCGTCAGTTCAGGATTGATCTTGGTATTGTCGCCATTGATGGTGAATTTACCGCCACCGCTTGCCGCCACGCCAGCGACGGCATACGAACCGACATCGGACAGGCTGTCGCCGAACGACACCTGCGCCGTGTATTTGACTTTCAAGGCTTGATCACCGCCACTGGCGCCGCCGCAACCTGCCAGGACAGCCGCAGCCAGCACGGCCAGCGCGAATTTTGTTTGATGCATTTTGTCTCCTCGGTCTTTTTTCTGGTTTCTAAACGAACGGGCGTGCTATTCGCTACCCAACTAATATGCCATCGTTCCTCAGGCTTGTATAGAAAATATGTTTTAAAAATCAACGAAATAACAACACTGCCAGCGCCCTGTCACGACAGGGTGATCGCATGAATTATGGAGGATTTAAGATGTTTCGTGGCAAGCATCTCTATTGCGCTGCATCAAGAAAAAGCCCCTTGCGGGGCTTTTCATGATGCGGACAGAAACTGCTGCAAGATACCACTTGAGCCGAACGCGGCGCGCCGCAAACGATCATTCACGCCCAGCCACTCGGGGCCGGTGGGCGGTGCTTCGACGAGTATCAGCTCGGCGCCGACCTGGTCCATCGTGCGCAGCGAGGCATACAGCGCGTGTGCGTAATTTTCCGGGTTGGCCGCCAGGCGCACGCTGGCGCTGGCCGGCGGCAGGTCCGAGTAATGGATCAAGGCCACGCGGCGCCCGTCATTGAGCAGGCGGTTCAAGGTGGCGCGCACGTCGTCGCTGTGCTGCATCGCAACAGGCGTGTGTGGCGCGTAATGCGATTCCAGGGTGCCCGAGGCACGCGGCGCGGCTGCGTCCGCCATGGCCGGTGCGCGGCCAATGACGGCGGCGATCTGCGCGCTGCTGATATGACCGGGACGCAAGAGTACGGGACCGTGCGTAGCCAGGCGCGACAGGTCGATGATGGTCGACTCGATGCCCACCTCGCTCTGGCCGCCATCGAGGACCAGGCCCAGCAAGCCGCTATCGAGTTCCGCCGCGAATTCATCGCGCACATGCTGCGCCGTGGTGGGGCTGACATTGCCGAATTTGTTCGCCGACGGCGCCGCCAGGCCGCCCTTGCCGCCCTTGAAGGTGCGTAGCAATGCGATAGCCACCGGGTGCGACGGGCAACGCAAGCCCACCGTATCCTGGCCGCCGGAGACGGCGTCGGGAATATGCGCGGCGCGCTTGACGATCAGGGTCAGCGGACCGGGCCAGAAGGCGGCCACCAGTTGTTCCGCCTCCACCGGAATGTCATCGGACCAGTGCGCCAAGTCGGCGCCGGGCGCCACGTGCACGATCACGGGGTGGTCCGATGGCCGGCCCTTGGCTTCGTAGATGCGCGCCACGGCGGCCGGGTTTTCCGCGTCGGCGCCCAGGCCGTACACCGTTTCTGTCGGGAAAGCGACGAGGCCGCCCGCTTCCAGCACGGCAGCGGCCGCTTTCAGGTCTTGTGCTGGCATGCTCACGGCGCGATTCCCAGGATCAGGCAAGCGTCGTGCAGGCGCTGCTGCGCCTCTTGCAAGGTGGCCGCGACAAAGGTCAGATGGCCCATCTTGCGCCCGCGGCGCGGATCGTCCTTGCCATACAGATGCAAACAGGCGCCCGGCAGCGCCAGCACCTGGTCCCACGCCGGTTCGCAGGCAGCATCGCTGCCGTCGGCAAACCAGGCGTCGCCCAGGATGTTGAGCATCACGGCAGGCGAATGCTGGCGCACGTCGCCCAGCGGCAGTCGCGCCATGGCCCGCACCTGCTGCGCGAACTGGCTGGTGACGCAGGCATCCATCGTGTAGTGGCCGCTGTTGTGCGGACGCGGCGCCATTTCATTGACCACCAGGCTGCCATCGGCCAGCACGAAAAATTCGATGCACAGCACGCCGACATAGCCGAGTTCGGCGACCATGGCTTGCGCCGCCCGCTGCGCCCTGGCGGCGCAGTCGTCCGACACGTTCGGGCCCGGCACGGTGGTGGTAAACAGCACGCCGTCGCGATGCACGTTTTCGGCGATCGGGTACACGACCGATTCGCCGTCCACGCCGCGCGCCGTCAGCACCGACACTTCATACGCCAGCGGCAGCATCTTTTCCAACAGGCAAGTTACCTCGCCCATTTCCGCGAACGCGGCACGCACCTCGTCGCGCGTGCGCACGCGGAACTGGCCCTTGCCGTCATAGCCCATGCGCACGGTTTTCAAGATACCTGGCAGCAAGTCGTCGGCTATGCCGTCGATATCGGCCTGCGTGGCGATGACCATGTGCGGCGCCGGCAGCACGCCGGACTTGGCCGCGCAGTCGACAAAGAAACGCTTTTCCGCGATGCGGTCCTGCGCCACCGACACGCCATGCGCATCGGGCGCGACGAACACGCGTTCGGCCAGGCGCGACAGGCTGTCGGCCGGCACGTTTTCGAATTCCGTGGTGACGGCCAGGCATTGCGCGGCCAGGGCGTCGAGGCCGGCCGCATCGCTGTAGCCGGCATTCACCAGGCGCTGCGCCACCTGCCCCGCAGGGCAGGCATCCGACGGTTCCAGTACAGCCACCTGATAGCCCATGCCTTGCGCGGCCTGGGCAAACATGCGGCCGAGCTGGCCGCCGCCCATCACGCCCAGCCACGCCGGTGGGTTGGCGGTGGGCAACAATGGGGAAGTCGATTTACTATTCATTATTTTTCAAACACATTATTCAGGCAAGACCATGGCCTTGGCGGCGGCCGTTTGCGTGGCACGGAAGGCTTCCAGCCGGTCGGCCAGGGCGTCGTCGTTGGCGGCAAGCATCGCCACCGCCGTCAGCGCCGCATTCGCCGCGCCCGCCTCGCCGATGGCAAAGGTGGCTACCGGCACGCCCTTGGGCATTTGCAGGATCGACAGCATGGAATCTTCGCCGCGCAAGTATTTCGATGGCACGGGCACGCCCAGCACCGGCACGATGGTCATCGCCGCCACCATGCCAGGCAGGTGGGCCGCGCCGCCGGCGCCGGCGATGATGGCGCGCAAGCCGCGCGCGCGCGCGCTTTTCGCGTACGCATACATCTCGTCGGGCATGCGGTGCGCGGAAATGACTTGCGCTTCGTACGGCACGCCAAACTGTTTCAGGATGGCAACCGCATTCTGCATCACCTCCCAGTCCGAGGACGAGCCCATGATGACGCCGACCAGCGGCTTATTTTGCTCGCTCATCTCAGGCCTTCAGCTTCTCGCCCGTCAGGCGTTCGATGGCTTCAAAGTACTTGGCCTGGGTTTTTTCGATGACGTCGGCTGGCAGCGCAGGCGCCGGTGCGGTCTTGCCCCAGGTCAATGTTTCCAGGTAGTCGCGCACGAATTGCTTGTCGAACGACGGCGGCGAGATGCCCGGCTGGTAGGAATCGGCAGGCCAGAAGCGCGATGAGTCGGCCGTCAGCACTTCATCCATCAGATGCATGACGCCGTTGTCATCCAGGCCGAATTCGAACTTGGTGTCGGCGATGATGATGCCGCGCGTGGCGGCGTATTCGGCGGCCGTCTTGTAGAGTTGAATGGCGACGTCACGCATCTTGGCAGCCAGTTCGGCGCCAATGCGCTCTTCCATTTCAGCAAAGCTGATGTTTTCGTCGTGCTCGCCCAGTTCTGCCTTGGCCGCCGGGGTGAAGATCGGCTCCGGCAGTTTTTCCGCCTGTTGCAGGCCCGCTGGCAGCTTGATGCCGCAGAT
The DNA here is from genome assembly GCF_051380895.1 of Janthinobacterium breve. Classification (NCBI taxonomy): domain Bacteria; kingdom Pseudomonadati; phylum Pseudomonadota; class Betaproteobacteria; order Burkholderiales; family Oxalobacteraceae; genus Janthinobacterium; species Janthinobacterium breve. The sequence goes on from NZ_JBNYXY010000001.1 coordinate 299,234, forward strand.
GCTGCCTGTATCTTGATAGTCTTTCCAGCCCGAACCGATGATGTAGCCGCGCACGACCGCCTCGACCATGATGGGTTTCAAGCGCTTGGCCACCACGGCGCGGCCCTTGACTTGCTCCACTTCCTCGGGCGCCACCACGGATTCCGGCGCCACGCCGGTCAGGTGGTTCGGCACGATGTGGCCCAGTTTCTCGAACCAGAAGTCGCTCATCTGGTTGAGGACCTTGCCCTTGCCGGGGATAGGCTCGTTCATGACGACATCGAAGGCCGACAGGCGGTCCGTGGTGACGATCAGGATCTTGTCGTCGCCAACGGCGTAGTTGTCGCGGACCTTGCCGTGGCCCAGCAACGGCAGGGAATGGATGGAAGTCTGATAGAGGCTGTTCATAGCGGGGGAATAGTTGGATGAAACGAAACCGGCAGGCAGGTAAGGCGCCCGCCGGTCGAGAAAATCGGGCACGGAGATGCAGCTTCCGGCCCGTTCCAGACAGAATTTTACTTCACAATTTGCGACAGCTCGCCGGCCTTGTAACGCTCGGCCATTTTTTCCATCGTGATGACCTTGATTTTCGAGGCCTGGCCTTCGCAGCCGAATGCCTGCATGCGGGCGCGCACGATTTGCTCGGCGGCCAAGCGGGCGGGCTTCAGGTAGTCGCGCGGGTCGAACTTCGACGGGTTTTCAAACAGGTACTTGCGGATCGCTGCCGTCATCGCCAGGCGGATGTCGGTGTCGATATTGATCTTGCGCACGCCGTGACGGATGCCTTCCTGGATTTCTTCCACTGGCACGCCATAGGTTTCCTTCATGTCGCCGCCAAATTCGCGGATGATGGCCAGCAATTCCTGCGGCACCGACGACGAGCCGTGCATCACCAGGTGGGTGTTCGGAATGCGCGCGTGGATTTCCTTGATACGGTCGATGGCCAGGATGTCGCCCGTTGGCTTGCGCGTGAATTTATACGCGCCGTGCGAGGTGCCGATGGCGATCGCCAGGGCGTCGCATTGGGTGCGCTGCACGAAATCGGCCGCTTGCGCCACATCCGTCAGCAGTTGCTCGCGCGTCATGGTGCCGTCGGCGCCGTGGCCGTCTTCCTTGTCGCCCTTCATGGTTTCCAGCGAACCGAGCACGCCCAGTTCCGCTTCCACGGTCACGCCGATGGCGTGCGAGAATTTCACCACTTCACGCGATACTTCCACGTTGTACTCGTACGAGGCGACCGACTTGCCGTCCGCTTCCAGCGAACCGTCCATCATCACGGAAGTAAAACCCGAGCGGATGGCGGCCATGCAGACGGCCGGCGACTGGCCGTGATCCTGGTGCATGACGACGGGAATGTGCGGATACGCTTCGACGGCGGCGTCGATCAGGTGACGCAGGAAGGCTTCACCGGCGTACTTGCGCGCGCCAGCGGACGCTTGCATGATCACCGGGCTGTTGAGCGCATCGGCGGCAGCCATGATGGCTTGCACTTGCTCCAGGTTGTTGACGTTGAAAGCAGGAATGCCATAACCGTTTTCGGCGGCATGGTCCAGCAGTTGACGCATGGATACGAGAGACATGGTAATACTCCAGAGAACAATAGAAACTGTTGCGGCGCTTCGCGGCTAACTGCCGCGCTGGCGCCTGAATTCTTTCAACTACACGCATGACACAAGAACGTCCGACAAACTGTTCAGGGCTAGGCGCGTTGCCGAAGGCAGTACGACTAGTACGACGAGGCAATGCAACAACGCCCTGGGCAGTTTTTAGGCGTTCTTACTCGAATTCGCCGACTGTGACGATTTTCAGGGCATTGGTGCCGCCCACCTGGCCCATCGGCTCGCCCCAGGTGACGACGATCATGTCGCCCTTCCTGACGATGCCCTGCGCCACCAGCAGCTCTTCCGCCTGCTTCAGCACTTGCGCACTGGGGGCGTTCTGCATCAGATGATACGCCCGAACATTGCGGTACAGCGCGGCTTTGCGCAAAGTGGTGACACTCGGCGTGAGCGCGTAGATCGGCGTGTCGATGCTGTGGCGGCTCATCCACAAGGCGGTGGAACCGGATTCCGTCAGCGCCACGATGGCTTTCACGCGCAAGTGATGGGCCGTAAACAGGGCGCCATACGCGATCGACTGGTCAATGCGGGTAAACGTGACGTTGAGGAAATCGGCATCGAGCTTGTTGTATTCAGACTGTTCCGCTTCGACGCAGATGGCGGCCATCATTTCCACCGTCTCGATCGGGTACTTGCCCGAGGCCGTTTCGGCCGACGTCATGACGGCGTCCGTGCCGTCCAACACGGCATTGGCCACGTCGGACACTTCCGCGCGGGTCGGCACGGCATTGACGATCATCGATTCCATCATCTGCGTGGCAGTAATGGCCAGTTTATTCGACGCGCGCGCCATCTTGATCATGCGTTTTTGCAAGGCCGGCACGGCCGCATTGCCCACCTCGACGGCCAGGTCGCCACGCGCCACCATGATGCCGTCGGAGGCGTCGAGAATTTCTTGTAAAGCAGGAATGGCTTCCGCGCGCTCGATCTTGGCGATCATCATCGGCTTGTGGTGGTACGGTTCGCCGGCAATATTGGCCAGCTGGCGCGCCATTTCCATGTCGGTCGCACATTTCGGGAAGGAAATAGCCAGATAGTCGGCCTGGAAACTCATGGCCGTCTTGATGTCTTCCATATCCTTGGCCGTCAGCGCAGGCGCGGACAGGCCGCCGCCCTGGCGGTTGATGCCCTTGTTGTTCGACAACTCGCCGCCTATCTTGACGGTGGTGTGGATTTCGCTGCCGTGGATGCGCTCGACGATCAGCACGATGAGGCCGTCGTTCAGCAGCAGCACGTCACCCTTGTGCAAGTCGCGCGGCAGGGCCTTGTAGTCGAGGCCGACCCGTTCCTGGTTGCCCAGTTCGCCATTCTCGCCCCACTTGGCGTCAAGGATGAAGCGCTCGCCCTGCTCCAGCTGGATGCGCGTGTTTTCAAACTTGCCGACGCGAATTTTCGGGCCCTGCATGTCGGCCATGATGGCCACTTCGCGGCCGCACTCAAGCGCCGCCAGGCGTACCAGCGCGGCGCGGTCGATATGGTCTTGCGCCTTGCCGTGGGAAAAATTCAAACGCACCACGTCGACACCCGCACGTATCATTTTGACCAGGATATCGAAGTCAGTGGAGGCGGGGCCGATTGTTGCTACGATTTTTGTACCACGTGGCATAGGAATCCTTGTGCGCGAGCGAAGGTGAGCAAGGCCGGCTCGATGCTGCATCCGGCAAGGTAAAAGCGCAGCGGTCAGGCTGCGCTTGGTGGCACTACAGTCAGGCGGTATCAGCCAGCACGTTGCATCAGGATCTCCACTGCCGGGAGGGTCTTGCCTTCCAGGAACTCCAGGAAAGCGCCGCCGCCCGTCGAGATATAGCTGATTTTATCGGTAATGTCGTATTTGGCAATCGCCGCCAAGGTGTCGCCACCGCCAGCGATGGAAAATGCTTTCGATTCGGCAATGGCCAAGGCCAGGGTCCTGGTGCCGTTGCCGAACTGGTCGAATTCGAACACGCCGACGGGGCCGTTCCACACGATGGTGCCGGCAGCGGCAATCTGCTGCGCCAGCAGGGCGGCCGTTTTCGGGCCGATATCGAGGATCATGTCGTCGTCCGCCACGTCGGCCACGTCCTTGACGGTGGCGGCGGCCGTGGGCGAAAACTCCTTGGCGCACACGACATCGACGGGAATCGGCACTTGCGCGCCGCGCTTGGCCATGATCTCGATGATGGCCTTGGCTTCTTCGACGAGCTCCGCTTCCACCAGGGACTTGCCCACGTTCAAGCCGACGGCCTTCATGAAGGTATTGGCGATGCCGCCGCCGACGATCAGCTTATCGACCTTGTCGGACAGGGCTTTCAGGATGGTCAGCTTGCTCGATACTTTCGAGCCAGCAACAATGGCCAGCAAGGGGCGGGCCGGTGCGTGCAAGGCTTTCCCCAACGCGTCCAGTTCAGCGGCCAGCAGAGGTCCGGCGCAGGCGACGGGGGCAAACTTGGCGATGCCGTGCGTGGACGCTTCGGCGCGGTGGGCCGTGCCGAACGCGTCATTGACGTAGATATCGCACAGCTTGGCCATTTTTTGCGCCAGCTCATCGCTGTTTTTCTTTTCGCCCTTGTTCACGCGCACATTTTCCAACAGGACCACCTGGCCGGCAGCCAGGTTTTCCAGGCCGGCACCATCGATCCAGTTCTGTTTCAGTGCAACTTCCTGGCCCAGCAGCTCGGACAAGCGGGCGGCCACGGGCGCCAGGCTGTCGGCCGGCTTGAACTCGCCTTCCGTCGGACGGCCCAGGTGTGACGTCACCATGACGGCGGCGCCAGCGTCGAGCGCGGCGCGGATGGCAGGCACCGAGGCGCGGATGCGCGTATCTTCGGTGATCTTGCCACTGTCATCTTGCGGGACGTTCAGGTCGGCGCGGATAAACACGCGCTTGCCTTGCAGTGCATTTTGGGCGATCAAATCTTGCAGACGGATAAAGTTCAGAACAGCTGACATGGCGATCCAGATGACGAGTGGAAGGAAGTGCGCTATTTTACCGCAATGACCAGACCAAATCCCCGATTTGTCCTGCTTTACTGAAAAACGTGCAACAGTCGCAAGCCCGTGAAAACCAGCATGCCAAACACGATGGTTTGCAGCATATTGCGGCGGATCACGAAAAAGAGCGTAGCGGCAATACCCGACAAGAGTTTCAAATTCGACAATTCGAAGTGCACTTGCTGCCCCTCCATCAGCATGTCGGGCGCGATGATGGCCGCCAGCGCGCAGGCCGGCGCATAGCGCAGCATCTCGTTGATCCTGCGCGGAATGCTGATGTGGTGGCCAACCAGCCAGAAGGTGCTGCGCGTGGCAGCCGTGGCCACCACCAGCACGGCGATGGCGATCCACACATCGGTCCTGCCCCAGTCCCATCCGTCAAACATGGCGTTTGTTCCATTTCTCGGTCAATTCTTCCACGGCCATGGCGCTGACCATGCCCACCACCACGGCCACCAGCAAACCCAGCTTGTATGGCAAGCCAAACGCCAGCACGGCCACCGTGCCCGCCACCAGCACGCCGCACAGGGCGGCGCGGTTGAGGATCAGGGGCACGGTGACGCACAGGATCGCCAGGGTCCCCGCAAAACCCAGCCCCCATTCGGCAGGGACGACGGCACCCAGCACGATGCCGATGAAGGAACCGGTTTGCCAGGCCAGCCAGTTGGGGTAAATCAGCCCTTTGAGGAAGGGCAGCTTGGCCGGGTCCGGCGTTTCATGGGGATAGCGCTGCAGGAACAGGCCCACCGTGATATCGCCCGCCACATAGCCGAGCGCAAAGCGCTGGCGCCACGGCAAATGGGCGAAATGGGGGGCCAGCAACACGGAAAAGATGACAAAACGCAAATTGACGACAAGGGCCGTGGCGAAGATCACCCACACGGGGGCGTGGGCGGCCAGCAGGGGCAGGGACGCGAGCTGGGCCGAGCCAGCAAAGACAAACAGGGTCATGGCCCCCGCCTGCGTCACCGTCAGGCCGCTTTTCACCATGGCCACGCCCACCACCATGCCCCAGGCAGCAATGCCCAGCAGGCTGGGCGCACCCAGTTTCAGGCCGGCGCGCCAGGCATCTTTCAGCAGGCCGTCGTCCTTGGCGGCCATGACGGCGCTCACGCGGGTGTTCATGCGAGCCTCCGGCAGGCGGAGTGTGGTAACTGCACAACAATGGTGCGCGCAATACGAAAAGTAATAGCGCTACGCAACGGTGATACCGGCAAGGCAAATCCAGTCAGTGTGGCGCTGCAGCTGCCATATTGTCGCAAAAACCCGCGCCGCAGCCGCAGATGATCAAGCCGTCATTTTAGCCATGATTTTTGCTGTCTGCCTGAATCCGTTAAAATCGTACTTTTGGCAGCAGCCGACTTCCTTCCATACAGCCTCACGGAGCATGACAAGATGACAAAAACCACCCAGCCAGCGGTCGAACTCGACAGTAAAGACTTGCCAGCCCACTGCCCTAACCCGGCCATGCCGCTGTGGTCGTCGCATCCGCGCGTGTTTCTGGAATTCAACAAAGACGGCATCGCCAAGTGCCCCTACTGCGGCACGGCGTATACCCTGAAGGAAGGCGCCAGCGCCGGCCATCATTAAACTGCCCAGCGGCGCGCCCCCAGCGCGCCGTTTTTATTTGCATCAACTTAGTTATACCGCTCAAGCCGGAGTCGTCATGAAACGTCTGAAAGAACTCAATGGCAGCGCCGCCGAAGTCGAAGCGGCGTTTTACGATGCCTTGCACCGCGCCGACCTTGAAGCGCTGATGGCGCTATGGGCCGACGATGAAGAGATCGTCTGCATCCACCCGGGCGGCGCGCGCCTGATCGGCCATGCCGCCATCCGCGCCTCGTGGGAAACTATTTTGACGGGCGGCGGCCTGCACATCGTGCCGGCGCAGCTGCATGAAACGCACAATTTGATGAGCTCGGTGCACACCGTCATCGAAGGCGTCACCCAGGAAAAAGACGGCCCGGCGCATCTGCTGGCGACAAATGTGTATGTGAAAACGCCGCGCGGCTGGCGCATCGTGCTGCACCACGCCTCCGTCGCCCCCGGCGGCGCGCCGGCCGACGCCACGGGAGCGCAGATCCTGCACTGATGACTTTGTCCCTTATCTACAACGCCCCCTATACCGCGCCACTCTGGCTGCCGGGCGGCCACGCGCAGACGATTTATCCCGCCGTGTGCCTCGCCAAGCCGGCCGTGGCCTTCCGCCGCGAACGCTGGCAAGCGCCCGATGGCGACTTCGTCGATGTCGACCTGGTCGACGGCCAGCCGGGCCAGCCCTTCGTGGTGCTGTTCCACGGGCTGGAAGGCTCGTCGAACAGCCACTACGCGCGCGCCCTGATGGCCGAGGTGGCGGCGCGCGGCTGGTCGGGCGCCGTGCCGCATTTTCGCGGCTGCTCGGGCGAAGCCAACCTGGCGCCCCGTTTTTACCATTCGGGCGATGCGCAGGAAGTAGACTGGATCGTGCAGCGCCTGCGCCCGCGCGCGACGGGTAAGTTTTACGCGGCCGGCGTCTCGCTGGGCGGCAACGCCCTGCTGTGCTGGCTGGGCCAGTCGCAGCACCAGGCCGATTTCATCGATGCGGCCGCGGCCGTGTCGGCCCCGCTGGACCTGGCGCAAGGGGGCAAGGCCCTGTCGTCCGGCGCCAACCGGCTCTACACGCGCATGTTCCTGAACACGCTCAAACCGAAGTGCCTGGCCAAGCTGGAACAATTTCCCGGCCTGTTTCCACGCGACGCCATGCTGGCCGCGCGTGACTTGCATGCCTTCGACAATGTCGTCACGGCGCCGCTGCACGGCTACCGCGACGCCGACGATTACTGGCACCGCGCCAGCGCCAAGCACGTCTTGCAAGACATCACCGTGCCGACCCTGGTGCTGAATGCGCAAAACGACCCTTTCCTGCCCGGGCGCTACTTGCCGCGCAGCGCCGCCTCCAAGGTCACGCTCGAGTATCCGCGCCACGGCGGCCATGTCGGCTTTGCCGCTGGCAAGTTGCCGGGAAGCACACGCTGGCTGCCGCAGCGCCTGATCGCCTTTTTTGAAGGCGGCAACAAGGCGCCCTCCTCCCCGCAAAGCTGTCACGCTGATAGCGCGCAAACGCACATGGAAAACGCTACACATGGATGAACTCGTCAAGCAGGCGCTGGCCAAATGGCCGAACGTGCCCCACTGCTACGGCTGGCTGGGCCTGGACGCGCGCGGCCACTGGCGCATGCGCGACCAGCAGGCGCAACAGCAACAACTGCCCGGCGACAAGATCGCCCATGAAGCCCTGTTGGGATTTATCAACCGCAATTACGACCATGACGAACGCGGTTGCTGGTTTTTCCAGAATGGCCCGCAGCGCGTCTACCTGAACCTGGAAGCGACGCCGTACATCGCCCGCAGCGATCCGCAGCACGGTTTTGTCTTGCAGACAGGCGCGCCGCTGGCGGCCATCGATGCCGCCTGGCTGTGCGACAACGGTGCGCTGATCCTGCGCCAGGGCGACAGCGTGGCGCAAGTCGATGACCGCGACATGGCGCACATACTGGCGTCGCTGCGCATCGACGGACAGGTGGCCGGTGACGAGGCCCTGCTGGCCTGGCTGGAAAACGGTCGGGGAAACTTGGTGTTATTGCATGAAGGCAAGGAGATTGCCGTACAGCCGCTAACCTATGCCAGCGTGCCGCAAACCTTCGGCTTCCAGCGCGCGCCGCAAGCCGAATAGGGGTTAGCCCTTCTGGTCCTTGATCTGCTCGCGGCGCTTTTCCTGCAGTTCACGCTCGCGCGCATCGATCACGGCCTGGTCATAAAAAGTCGCATCCGTCGATTTTCGGGCGATCGTCAACTGGTCCAGCGCGGCCATGGTGGCGCCCTGCAGCACGTAGGATTCGGCCAGCGCCATGTGCTGCAAGGTCATCTTGCCCTGGTCCGCATAGGACTTTGCCAATAAGTCATACAGTTCCGGCTCTTCCTTGTAGAGCTGCACCTGATCGCGCAGGTACAAGGTAGCCTGCTCCAGCTTGCCGGCAGCCATGAGCGCCTCCGCATACTGATGGGCAATGCCGCGCGAGAGGGGAAACTGCTGGCGCGCCGCGTCCGCCGCCTTCATGGCTTGCTGCGCCACTTCCTTCTTCTGCGCCGGCATCAACAACACTTCCAGCCCCATCGCCGCCAGCAGCGAATTGGGGCCCTGCGTGCCGCCCGAGGTAAACACATTCGGCCCGGCCGGCCGGTGCAGGGCGGCATTGGCCGCGTCGAGTTCCTTCTGCGCATCAGCCGGCTTGCCCTGCTTGACGGCGACAAAGGACAAGCCGTAATGGGCGGCCACCACCTGGAAACGGCTTTGCTGTTCCAGCTGCGTCTTGAAGACGGCCGTGGCATTCAGCAGGCCTTGCACGCTTTCATCCTGCAGCACGCGGGCGCGCGCGCGGGCCAGGTGGAAACTCAGGCTGTCCGGGCGCTGCTTGTAGGGCTGCTCGCGGATGCGCGCCTGGATGTCGGCGATGCGCTCCGTCGTCAGCGGGTGCGTCTGCAGATAGGCGGGCATCAGGTCGCTGTACGAACGGCTGGCCGCCTGCATGCGGCCGAAGAAGGCCACCATGCCGGTGGTATCGAAACCGGCCTCGCCCATGATCTGGAAACCGATGCGGTCGGCCTCACGTTCGGCGTCGCGGCCGAAATTGAGCTGGCGCTGGATGGCCAGGCCCTGGCCGGCCGCAAACACGCCAAGCGCCACGTCGCCGCCCGCGCGTGACGCCAGCGCCGCCAGCAGCATGGCCGCCAGCGGCATCAGGGCATCCTGGCGCTGCTGGCCCAGCATGCGCGCGATATGGCGCTGCGCCACGTGGCCGATCTCGTGCGACAGCACGGAAGCCAGTTCCGCCTCCGTTTGCGCCGCCAGCACCAGGGCCGAATGGACGCCGATGAAACCGCCAGGCAAGGCAAACGCGTTCAATTGGGGATCGCGCACGGCAAAGAAGAAATAGTCGTAATTCGTTTCGCCGCGCACGCTGGGGCGCGCCGCCACGAGGGCGCTGCCGAAGGTATTCAGGTATTCCAGCAAGGGCGCGTCGTCGAGATAATCGTGGTCGCCGCGGATGCCGCGCATGATTTCCTCGCCGATCTTGCGCTCCATCGCCGGCGACAAGTCTTCGCGCGAGGTATCGCCCAGGTTCGGCAGATTCGGCGCCGGCGGCACGGCCAGCGGCGTCCAGTTGCCGGCCGGCTTGGCCACCGTGCCGACGGCCGGCGTCGCTGGCGCGGACGTATAGGTTTGCGCCAGCGCAAACGGCGCCGCCAGCCACAATGCAGCCAGCATGGATGTGCGCCAGGAGCGGCGCAGCCATGCCGCACCGGCGTTTTCAAGTACGGTTGGAAGGGTAGTTTTTGAATTCACGGGTGCTATCATACCTTGTTAGCGGCGCCCATTCCCACGCGACAAGCATGCACCATGCCAGTGACATGGCGTCGTGGCCCGGCGTGCCGCACCCCCACTCCTCACCTATTTTGACGCCATGACAACAGCAGACAAGCAAGCCCCCGCCGGGGAACTGACCCATTTCGACGCCACGGGCCAGGCCCATATGGTCGACGTGGGCAGCAAGGAAGACACGCGCCGCAGCGCCGTGGCCGCCGGCACCATCCGCATGCAGCCAGCCACCCTGGCCTTGATTATTTCCGGCAACGCCAAGAAAGGCGACGTGCTGGGCATCGCCCGCATCGCCGCCATCATGGGCGCCAAGCGCACCAGCGACCTGATTCCCCTGTGTCACCCGCTGGCCCTCACCCGCGTCACCGTCGACTTCGAAGTGGATGAAGCGGCCAACAGCGTGCACTGCCGCGCCCAGGTCGACACGACGGGCAAGACAGGCGTGGAAATGGAAGCGCTCACTTCTGTGCAGATCGGCTTGTTGACGATTTATGACATGTGCAAGGCCGTCGACCGGGGCATGGTCATGACGAATGTGCGCGTGCTGGAAAAGCATGGCGGCAAGTCGGGCGATTGGCACGCCGAGTTGTAACTATGCTGCCTGGTGCGCCAGCTGGCCCTGGGCGCGGCGCAAGTCGCACAACAGCCAGACGGCACTGGCCAGGCACAGCACAATGATGGCCATCGACAGGGGCAGGTGAAACTGCTCCAGCCCTGCCAGCGCAAAGCCGGCATGGATCAAGCACGTTCCCACGCCCAGCGCGGCGCACACGCCCGCATACAGGGGCGCCTGCGGGGTGGCCAACAGCACGTGCCGGTAGCCCGCCAGTACCACGGCGATGGCCGCCAGGTTAAACACCAGAAAACCCTGCACGCCGCCCGGCAAATGAAACATCTCCCACTCTTTCCAGTAGGCAGCGTCGATTTGATGCAAGATCAGGAACAACATCGTCCATAAGTAGCTGCGCGGCATAAGATTTGCATTCGTCAATATTGACGCAATTGTAAAGCCTGATCCGCCTGCCGGCAGGCGTACATGGCATTTTTCAATGCGAATATGAATTTCATTGATATAGGTGCTTTTTCATCAAGAAATCATGCATACTGCGATTCGACAATATCAAGATGAGCATCGCATGACTAGTAACAAGCCCGCCGCGGAAAGCAAGCTCCAGGACTTCGAATTCGAGGCGATGAATCTGCAGGTGGGCGGACGCATCCAGTTCATCACGCACCGCACCATCAAGCCCATCCAGCATTTCTCGACCCTGATCGGCTATGTGAAAGACGAGTACCTGATCGTCAAGATCCCGATGGAAAACGGCGCGTCCATCATGCTCAACGAGGGCGACAAGCTGACCATCCGCGTGTTTTCCGGCGTCACCGTGTGTTCGTTTGCGTGCAGCGTGCTGCGCATCTTTGGCCGCCCGCTCAATTATGTGCACCTGAGCTTTCCCGACGCCATCCAGGGTACCAGCCTGCGCACGGCCATGCGCGTGAAAGTGGACATTCCGGCGCAGCTGAGCTACCGCGACGTGGCGGCCGTGCCCGTGTTCATCGTCAACCTCAGCGTCTCGGGGGCGCTGATCGAGGCGCCCAGCATGCTCACGCCGGACGACGAGGGCGTCGCGCTCAGCTTTACCCTGCTGGTGCAGCCGAACAAGCATCAGATGCGCGTCAATACGCGCGCGCGCATCCAGAACGTCAGCGTGGGCAAGCCGTCGAATGGCAATGCGGCCGACGTCGCTGAAATCTATACGTATGGCGTGCAATTCATCGACCTGGAACCGACCCACTACACCCTGCTGCAAAACCTCACCTATGAAGCGCTGATCGCGGACCGGCAAAAAATCGTCTGACGCGGGCGCGCCAGCCGCCGCTCACTGCGTCGCCACCACCTTGGGAATATTGTTCCTGGTAATGGCTTCCTTGGCCACGGCATTCGTCACGCTGGTGCTGTTGAACCAGTTCAGGCTGCTGGAGCCGAGCTGCAGCTCCATGCTCACCGTCTGGCCACCCATGCCGCTGCCCATGTCACCCGCCAGGGTCAGCTCGATATTGCCCTTGTCGACCTTGGCGCCGGCCACTTCGCGCGTCGGGTTAAATAGGGGAATGGCGCTGGGCACGGCCTGGGTGGGAGTGCTGCATGCGGTCGCCAGCCCCCCGTTTTCCTGCACGCACAGGGCCACGGCTGTCTTCAGCGGCGCGGCGGCGGCCAGCACGTTGCTGACCTTGGCCCGCAAAGTATAGTCGCCGTACTGGGGAATGGCCACGGCCGCCAGGATGCCGGCGATGGCCACCACGATCATCAGTTCTATCAGGGTAAATCCGCTCTGCGCGCGCATCGTCTGCTCCCATGGTGCTGTTGCTCACGCCAGCTACGGTGCAAGCGCCATGCCAGCAGCTCGCCCGGGCAGCGGCGGTACACGTGGAAAGAAAAGCGACACTTTTTGGCATACGCGGCCCAACTGCGTCAGGCAGCGTCCGCGGACAGTCCTTTCTTTTCCGCAAAATAGGGATAGGCCAGAGGCAGCAGCAGCAAGGTAAAGAAGGTGGCCGACACGATGCCGCCCACGATCACCACGGCGAACGGACGCTGGGTTTCCGATCCGATACCATGCGACAGCGCCGCCGGCAGCAAGCCCAGCCCCGCCATCAATGCCGTCATCAGGATGGGCCGCAAGCGCGCCACGGCGCCGGCGATGGCACTATCGACGGCACTCGCGTTGTGCCGGGCGATCTCGACGATCTGTTCCACCATGATGACGCCGTTCTGCACCGAGATACCTGCCACGGCAATGAAGCCAACCGCCGCCGAGACGGAAAAATGCAGGCCGACCAGCGCCAGGCCCAGGATGCCGCCGATCATGGTAAACGGCACGATCGACAGGATCAGCATGGCCTTGCGCACGGACCGGAAGGCCCAGAACAGCAGCGAAAATATCATCAGCGCGGTGATCGGCACGATCACTTCCAGGCGCTTCACGGCGCGCTGCTGGTTTTCGAACTGTCCACCCCAGGTGATCTGGTAGCCAGGCGGCAGGTGCACGAGGCGCGCCACTTTTTCTTGAGCCTCAGCGACAAAACTGCCCTGGTCGCGGCCCAGCAGGTTGGCCTTGACGGACGCATTGCGCCCGCCCGCTTCGCGGCTGATGCGGGCCGCGCCTTGGCGCACCTCGATATGCGCCAGCTCGGCCAGCGCCACCGTGCCGGCGCCGCCCGGCAAGTTGACCTGCAGGGTGCCGATGGCATCGACGGAATCGCGCGCCGCTTCCTTCAGGCGCACGGTAATGTCGAAGCGCCGGTCGCCCTCGAAATACGCATTGACGACGTTGCCCGCCAGCGCCGTCTGGATCGCCGTATTGACATCGGCCACGTTGACGCCCAGGCGGGCGATGCGCTCGCGGTCGATAACGATGTCGAGTTCGCTCTGTCCGCCGATTTTTACGGCGCCCACGTCGGCCGAACCTGCAATGCCGCCCAGAATGCCGGCGATCTGCTCGCTCTTTTGCGTCAGCACGTCCAGGTCGGGACCGTAAATCTTCACGGCAATTTCGCCCTTCACGCCCGACAGCGCCTCTTCCACATTGTCTTCGATGACTTGCGAAAAGTTCGTAGGCACGCCGGGCAGGGTGCGTATCTTCGCCGACATGTCGGCCACCAGCGCCTCCTTGTCCGCAAAGCGCCAGCTGCCGCGCGGTTTCAGGTCAGCCAGGATTTCCATGTTGTTGCTGCCCTTGGGATCGGTGCCGTCGTCGGGCCGGCCCACGTGCGAAATGACATTGCCCACTTCCGGGTAGGACAGGATGATGGCGCGTACCTGCTGCTCGACGGCGCGCGTCTTTTCCAGCGAACTGGACGTCGGCAGGCTGACTGTCAGCCACAGGTTGCCTTCGTCGAGCTTGGGCAGGAACTCGCTGCCCAGCAGCGGTGCCAGCGCCAGGGTCACCGCCAGCGCCAGCACCGAGGCGAGCATGACGAAAATGCGCTGCCGCTGCGCCGCTGCCAGCAGGCGGCCGTAACCGTCCTGGATGCGCTGCAGCCATGCGCTGTGCTTTTCCGCCATCGGGTGGCGGCGCATGGTCCAGGCCAGCAAGGTAGGCACCAGCGTCATGGTCAGGATGATGGCACCCAGCATGGCAAAGCTCAGCGTGAAGGCCACGGGCGAGAAGATCTTGCCTTCCACGCGCTGGAAAGTGTAGATGGGAATGAAGGCGACAATGATGATGGCCTTGGCAAACAGGATGGGGTGGCCCAGGTCGACCACTGTCTGCTTCAGGGTGCGCTCGCGCAGGGAAGCATCATGCTGGCCCTGCTCGCCCAGCAGGGCCAGCCGTACCAGCAATGCCTCGACCAGCACCACCGCGCTGTCGATGATGATGCCGAAGTCGACCGCGCCCAGCGAAATCAGGTTGGCCGGAATGCCGCGCGCATCGAGCATGATGAAGGCGAACAGCAGCGACAGGGGAATCACGGCCGCGACGATGAGGGCGGCGCGCCAGTTGCCCAGGAAAATCACCAGGATGGCGATCACCAGCGCCGCGCCCAGGAGCAGGTTTTCCGCCACCGTGTGCACCGTGTGGCCGATCAGTTCCGTGCGGTCATAGATTGTGCGCAAATGCACGCCTTTCGGCAGGCGCGCATCGAGGCCGGCGATGGCCAGCTTGACGTCGGCCACCACCTTGGCGGCGTTGCTGCCCTTGCTCATCTGCACGATACCTTCCACCACGCTGTTGTCGCGGTTGAAGGCCACCACGCCGGAACGGGGGCGATTGCCCACAGTCACTTCGGCCAGGTCCGACACGAGCACCGTGCGCCCGCCCTTGGCGCTGACGATGACGCGGCCGATATCGTCGATGCTGCCGAAGATGCCGATGCCGCGTACCACCAGTGCCTCGTCGCCACGGCGCACCATGCCGCCGCCCACATTGGCGCTGTTATTGTTCAAGGCCGCGCCGAGCTGGTCGATGGTGACGCCATAACGCTGCAGGGCAGCCGGGTCGACCTGCACCTGGTATTCCTTGACAGTGCCGCCGAAGCTGACGACATCGGCCACGCCTGGCACGATGCGCAGCGCAGGCCGGACGACCCAGTCCTGCAAGGCCCGCACTTCGTTCGCATCCATGCCCGGCGGTGCCTCGATCACATAGCGGAAGATTTCACCGACCGCCGTCGACAAGGGCGCCAGGCTGGCCTGCACGCCCGTGGGCAGCGTGACGTTCTGCAATTTTTCCAGCACTTGCTGGCGCGCAAAATAATCGTCCGTGCCATCGGCAAAGGTCAAGGTCACCACGGACAGGCCCGTAATCGTCACGGAACGCAGCTGCGTCTGTTGCGGCACGCCGCTCATTTCGCGCTCGATGGGCAAGGTGACGTTGCGTTCGACTTCCTCCGGCGCCTGGCCCGGATACTGCGTGACGATCTGCACCTGCACGTCCTGCACGTCGGGGAAGGCTTCGATGGGCAGGTTGCTCAGCGCGCGGTAGCCGAAGACGGCCAGCGCCGCCGTCAGGATCAGCACGAAAACGCGCTGCGCCAGGACAAAATCGATCAGCTTAGCGAGCATTGGTGGTCACCTCGGCGTTGAGCAGGAAGGCGCCTTCCGTGACGACCCGTTCGCCGGCGCTCACGCCCGCATCGACAAAGCTGCTGTCGCGTCCCTTGATGCGTACATTCACGCGGCGTTTTTCAAACGTGCCAGGCTGTTTTTCTACGAAGACATAGCTGTACACGCCTTCGGCGAACAGGCTGGTATTGGGCAAGGCCACGGCCAGCACGCTGCCATCGCCGGCCAGGAAGGAGGCGCGCGCGAACATTTCCGGCTTCAGGACGCCATCGGCGTTGTCCAGCGTGCAACGCACCTGGATGCGCCGCGTCTGCGGGTCCAGCACCGGCGCCAGATGCGCCACCGTGGCGCTGAAGCGGCGTCCCGGGTAGGCGTCCGTCTCGACGCTGACGGCCTGCCCTTGGCGCACGTTGGCGATGGCGCTTTCCGGTATGTCGACCAGCAACCACAGGTGGCGCAGGTCGCTGATGACGAACAGGGGCGCGGGCGCGTCGGGGCGCACTTCCTGGCCCGGATTGATCTGGCGGTCGGCAATGGTGCCGGCCAGCGGCGCGCGCAGGGCGAAGCGGCCATTGTCGCTGCCGGCCGCGTTCAGGCTATGCATGCGCAAGGAGGCACGCCGCGTCTCCGCGCGTGCCTGCTGGAAGTCGGCATCGGCTGACTCATAATCCTTGCGCGCCAACACCTCTCCCCGAAACAGCGTGTCGGCGCGCTGATAGGCCAGTTGCTTGCGCACTTCGTCGGCCTGGGCTTTGCGCCAGTCGGCCTCGGCACTGGCCAGGTCGGGCGAATCGAGGTCGGCCAGCAAGGCGCCGCGCGCCACGCGCTCGCCGCTATCGGCATGCAACGTCAGCACGCGGCCCAGCACGGGCGAACTGACGCGCGTGGTGACGTTTTCATCGTAGGCGATGCGTCCGTTCAGGGCGGCGCTGGCCGGCAGCGGCACGGCGCTCACTGCGGCGATTTTCAGCGTCGCCATCTGCGGCGCATTCGCGGCAAAATGCAGCACGCCGGGGGCGGCAACGCTGGTGGCCAAAGCGGCGGCCGGCAAGGCGGCGGCGTGCGCCCGCTGCAAATACTGCACGCCCGCAATGGACCCGCCGCACAGCAGGATGAACAGGGCGCCATAGGTCAAAGTACTGCGCGATATCATGGTGTCGTACTTTCAAGAGATGCTGTGGGAAAGGATGCCTGCCAGGCGGCCAGCGCCTTGGCGTAGTCGCTACGGGCGGCCAGTGCGTCGAGCTGCACGGCGCGGTAGCTGCGCCGCACATCGAGCACATCGGCGATCGGCAGGGCACCATGCTGGTATGCGAATTCCGCCGCCTGGGCCGACTTTTGCGCGGCCGGCAGCAGGCTGTCGTCAATGCGTTGCAAGCGCTCGCCATTGCTGCGCACATCGAGTGCAGAACGGCTCAGCTCCGCCCTGGCCAAGATGCGCGCCTGCTCCAGGTTTTCCTGCGCCAGGTCCAGCGCCACCTGGGCGCTGCGTATCTCGCCGTCATACTGGTAGCGCAGGAAGAGCGGCACTTGCAGGGAAATACCGAAGCTGTTGCCGCTGCCTTGTGGATTGCTGGCGCTGGCCGGGTAATGTTCGGCCTGCACGCCGATGGAAACGTCGCGCGTGCGCGCGGCGAGCGCCAGCTTGTGTGCCGACAGGGCCGCCGCCACCCTCGCCTGCGCCGCCATCACATCGGGGCGACGCGCGATGGCTGCCTCGGCCGGATCGTCCTGCGCCAGGGTGGTGGCCACGACTGCAGGCCAGCCATCGGCAAGCGGCAGCTGCGCCTGGCGGTTGTCGATACCGGTCAACAAAGCCAGCGTCTGGCGCGCACGCGCAACATCGCTGCGCGCCTGCGCCGTATCGTTGCTGGCGCGCAGCGCTTCGACTTGCAGCCGCGCCACGTCAGCCGGCGACACATCACCCGCCTGCCGTTTTTTCTGCGCCACCTCGACGGTGCGCTGGTACAACTGCGCCGTATCGTCGAGGATGGCCAGACGCTCGCCCGCCGCCAGCGCATCGTAATAGGCCTGGCTGACGGCGAGGCGTAACTGACGCCGCGCCTCGCGCACGTCCTCGCGCGCGCCCTCTGCCTGGTGCACCGCGCTATCACGGCGCAAGTCGCGCTTGCCGCCCCGCTCCAGCAACTGGTCGATGCGCACGCTGCTGTCGACCGTCTTGCTTCGCAAGCTGCCAGCGCCCACACCCAAGCCGGGGTTGATGTTCATGGTTTGCACCGTCAACATGGGATTGGGTGCGGCGGCAGCGCTGGTCACGGCAGCGGCGGCACTGTCAAGCACCAGTGCCGACACGCGCACGTCGTGGTTGCGCTCAAGCGCAACGCGCTGCAACTGCTCCAGCCCCAGGCTGTCCGCCAGCGGGGTCTGCGCATGCAGGATCAGTGGCAGGCACAACGGCAACAGCGCCGCTGGCCACAGGAAACATTTCATGGACATGGTGTTTGCTTTCGCACTCTCTTGGAATTTAATCGCTGTCAGCGGGCAATAATCTGGACATGCGCGACAAATGGCCCCGCCCGCAATCCTCTGGCCACAACTCCACCTGCACGCCAGGCCTGGCGTCGATATCCGACGGCACCTCGGCCACGGCCGTGCGCATGACGCGCACATGGTGGTAGCGCAGCTCAACAAAATGGCGGGTCGCCAATTCGGCGTCGGACAAGCGCGCCAGGCAGGCTGGCAAATCGGCGGTGCGTCCGGGGGCGTACGTAGCGACGACCCAGGCGCGCTTCGCGCCCTGCCGCCAATCCACCTTGGGCGCCTCGGCACAGGCGCATAACAGCAACAGGCATAGCGCGGCCACGCCCGGTTTCATGGCATCCATAGGGTAGTTTTCCGATGTAGAAGTAGGCGAGCACGCGGCGCGCGGGATGAAGCTGACAGGCCGAATCATAGGCGCGCGGTGCACCGAACGGTGTTACAAGTTGGTAATGTCACATGCCTGTCATGGCCCACGTGAGCGGAGCAGGGAAATGGCAACGACGCGAAGCTGGATCGGGCGAGCGGGTGGCAGGAAGGGTGATGCAAAGGACGAAAAAAAGGAGCCGAAGCTCCTTTTTTGTACTGCGTGAACCTGGCTGGAATTACAGCATGGCTTTCAGCAGACGCGCCATTTCCGACGGGTTTTTGGTCACGGTGATGCCGCAAGCTTCCATGATTTCCAGCTTGGCTTGTGCCGTATCGGCACCGCCCGAGATCAGCGCGCCGGCGTGGCCCATGCGCTTGCCTGGAGGAGCGGTGACGCCAGCGATGAAGCCGACGACCGGTTTTTTCATGTTGTCTTTGATCCAATACGCCGCGTTGGCTTCGTCCGGACCGCCGATTTCGCCGATCATGATGACCGCGTCGGTATCTGGATCATCATTGAACATCTTCATGATGTCGATGTGTTTCAGACCGTTGATCGGGTCGCCGCCGATGCCGACTGCCGACGATTGGCCCAGGCCCAGTGCGGTCAGCTGACCCACTGCTTCATAGGTCAGGGTGCCCGAACGCGAAACCACGCCGATGCGGCCTTTTTTATGGATGTGACCTGGCATGATGCCGATCTTGATTTCGTCTGGCGTGATCAAGCCTGGGCAGTTAGGGCCCAGCAGCAAGGTTTTGCTGCCCGACTTGGCCATACGGTCTTTCAAGGCCATCATGTCACGCACAGGAATGCCTTCGGTGATGCAAATGGCCAGATCCATTTCAGCTTCGACAGCTTCCCAGATCGCCGCTGCCGCGCCTGCTGGCGGCACGTAGATCACGGAAACGTTGGCGCCGGTTTCTTTTTTCGCTTCGGTCACGCTAGCGAAAATAGGAATGCCTTCGAAGTCTTCACCGGCTTTCTTCGGGTTCACGCCTGCCACGAAGGCAGCTTTGCCGTTCGCGTAGTCGCGGCAACCGCGGGTGTGGAACTGGCCGGTCTTGCCGGTGATCCCTTGGGTTACGACTTTGGTATCTTTATTGATCAGAATGGACATGTTGATTCCTTAATTAAGCTTGACCAGCAGCGGCGGCGACGACGCTCTTTGCTGCATCTTCCATGGTGTCGGCTGCGATGATAGGCAGACCGGAATCGGCCAGCATCTTTTTGCCCAGGTCTTCGTTGGTGCCCTTCATGCGCACGACCAGTGGTACGTTCAGCGAGACGGCCTTGACCGCAGCGATAACGCCTTCAGCGATCACGTCGCAACGCATGATGCCGCCGAAAATGTTCACCAGGATGGCTTTCAGGCCTGGGTTTTTCAGCATGATCTTGAACGCTTCGGTCACTTTTTCTGCCGTGGCACCGCCGCCGACGTCCAGGAAGTTGGCTGGCTCGCCGCCAAACAGCTTGATGGTATCCATGGTAGCCATGGCCAGGCCGGCGCCGTTCACCAGGCAACCGATGTTGCCGTCGAGCGAGATGTAGGCCAGGTCGAATTTCGACGCTTCGATTTCAGCTGGATCTTCTTCGTCCAGATCGCGCAGGGCGACGATTTCCGGATGGCGGAACAGGGCGTTCGGGTCAAAGTTGAACTTGGCGTCCAGGGCGATGACTTTGCCGCTGCCGGTGACGATCAGCGGATTGATTTCGGCCAGCGAGCAGTCGGTTTCCCAGTAAGCTTTGTACAGGCCTTGCAGGTTGACGCGGGCGTCGACGATGGAACCGGCAGGCACGCCGATTTTGGTCGCGATGTCGTCTGCCTGGGCATCGGTCAGGCCAACGCTAGGCTCGATGGTGACGTGGTGGATCTTCTCTGGGTGGCTCTCGGCCACTTCTTCGATGTCCATGCCGCCTTCGGACGAAGCCATCAGGACGATTTTCTGGGTGACGCGGTCGGTGACCAGCGAAACGTACAGTTCTTGTTTGATGTCGGCGCCTTCTTCCACCAGCAGGCGGTTGACTTTTTGGCCTTCGGCGCTGGTCTGGTGCGTGATCAGCTGCATGCCCATGATCTGGTCGGCGTATTCCTTGACCTGTTCGATCGATTTTGCCACTTTCACGCCGCCGCCCTTGCCGCGGCCACCTGCGTGGATCTGCGCCTTGACGACCCATACCGGACCGCCCAGGGTTTCCGCAGCCTTGACGGCTTCGTCGACGGACATGCACGGAATACCGCGTGGTACCGTCACTCCATACTGCCGGAGGATTTCTTTGGCTTGATACTCATGGATTTTCATGCTGGCTTCCCTTCTGATACTGATTTGTAAAAATACGGTTAGTGGTGCAAAAAAACAGGAAAAACAGCGCCGGGGTCACGCTTTGGCTACCCAGCGCGGGTAATACTGTGCAACCGCCCCGCCATCGGTGCGCAGGGCGTGGCATTTGTCGAGTTGAAACGGCTTTTCATGCGGCAAATCAGCATTCTCACCGTCGCGGGTCGACCAGACATCACCGGCAAATGCCTGAACCGTCGCAGTCGGCAAGACTTGCGCCAATTCGGTCAAATGGGTACAGCCGGCGATTCCCGCCAGGCGCTGTTTCAAGTCGCGGCGGAAATTCTTCAATAAATTCAGACCGATCAGCGCCCTGTAAGCGGGGCCGATGGTATCGCAAAAACCGGGATAGGGTACGGCATCGGAGGCAGCTTCAGCCTCGACGATGGTCAGTTCGCGATCGACGGTAATGCGTAAGTGGAGGTCATGCAGGGGAGTGCCGGCGGGACGGGGGCCGGAGGCCAGCATCGCGTCATAGCTTTTGATATCGGTGATACGGGCGTCAATATCCCACAGGCCGTCGTCGCGCATATACGCTTGGACGTCGATAACGCGGGAGTGCCGTAGGGCGCGCCGGGATACGGGAGTTGACAGGGGCATAAGACCGATGCCGCTTGCGCGGCCATAATTTAGTAAGCAGCCATGTGCATAAAGCACGCTGTTCGCAGCTTCTACGAACAGCAACCGCACCTGCGGCGCCGCAAAAACCCTAAAAGTGTAGCACATTGGGCGCTGGTTGCGCCGCAACATAATTTTTCATTGCTTTGATAAAAACATTTCAAATTATAAATAGAAAACAGTGACTTTCATGATGTCATTCACAAAACGAATGATTGATATCATAAAAATCACTGCCATTGCCATGCCGCGAGGCGCTGCGGCATCAACATCAATCGGCCACGCCCAGCGCCTGCAGGATGGGCAGCACGGTGACGCGGAAGCTTTCCGCCTGCACGGCCAGTTCGGCCAGGTTGTCTTCTTCCGTCGTCAGCACCGTGCCATTGCGCACCATGGTTTGCTGCAGTGCGCGGAAAGCCTGCCAGGCAAATGCCGCCCAGGTGTCGGCCTCCTGATGCCCTTCCAGCCTGGCCAGCAGAAACAACTGTTGCAAATGCAACACACCGACGCCACCGCCCGTCACCGGACTGGCCAATGCGGCCAGGTCGGTACGCCCCAGGGCCTTACCCAGCAGATGCCGGTTCAGCCTGGCCGTGGCTGGCCGCGCCTGCGCGATCGCGGCGTCATCCTGCACCGGCGATATGCAGGCTTTATGCGCCAGCACCAGCAGCATCTGCAGCAGGCTGCCCAGGTCAGCCAGGTTGGCGGGCAAACGCTGTTGCAGTTCGGCTATGGTATGGGGCTTGCAGTCACCGAGCAGTTCCAGCAGGGGGCCATAGACGGCCTGGTCCAGATCGGCCTCGCCCAAGGCGCCCGTTACCTTCATGGCGATCTGCTCGACCGGCGCCACCAGCAGGATGCGTACGGCACGCAGTGCGGTAGCCTGTTCATGGGCGGTCAGCTTGCGGCTGCCCTTGACCCAGTAATCCTGGCGAAACTGCCGGTTAAGCAGGAAATCAGCGGTGTTCTCGCGGAAAGTGGCATCCGGAATCTGCGCCAGGAACGCCAGGTGTTCGGGCGAGAAATTGAGAGGGGCAACATGATCGGGGTAGGCGGCCGAACCGGCAAACTCGAGCTTGACCTCGGCCAGCACCGGCTTGATGGCCGAAAACGATACCGGTTGCCAGTAATGATTGAAGTATTCGTGGGACAGATAATTCGGATCCTGCTCACTAATCTGTTGCAGCCGCAGGGCGATGGTGGGATTGGCCAGCAGGTAGCGCGGCTTGGTCTCCATCATGCGGTTGACGAAGGATAGCGCGCTGCCCACGCGCGTCAGGGCATCCTGCCCCGGCGCGCTCAGCACGCGGCTGTGCTGCTCCATCAGGTCGCGGATCGGCGCCATCGCCGCCCAGCCCGCCTGCGTGTTGTAACTGATATACAGCACGCCGCCCGGCTTGAGCTTGCGCGCCAGGAAATCGGCGATATGCGCCTGGTTTTCCGGCGAGATCCAGCTCCAGATACCGTGCAGGGCGATGAAATCGAAGTCAGGCAGGTCGGTGCGGGCGCAAAAATCCTGGAACGATTGCTCAGACAGCACGGCGCCATTGCCGGAGACCTCGGCCAGTTCCTGCGCAAAGGCGGTCTGGGCCGGATTGAAATCGGTACCATACCAGCGTGTGCAGGACGCTGCGGCATGGATATTGACGGTCACGCCCTGGCCAAACCCGAGTTCGCATGCGGTGCTGACCCTTGGCGGCTGTATTCCCCAGCTCAGCAGCAACAACTGTGTGCGCAAGGGGTTCAATTCCGTGTAATAGCCGTAGGTGTATGCCGTTTCGGCCGTGTAGCCGGCATGCCAATTGCTCATCAGGTGTCCCGTATATCAATTAAAAAAGCTGGGACGCAACATGCGCAGCAGCAATTGGGCAGAATAACTGATCCTTGCTGTCAAGTTAATAAATATTACTCATCGTCGGGCTCCACCCCCTTCAAGGCCACCTGCACGGCGCGCTGCGAAAAGCCGCGCTGCATCAGGAAGCGCACCTGCTTGTTGC
The DNA here is from genome assembly GCF_051380895.1 of Janthinobacterium breve. Classification (NCBI taxonomy): domain Bacteria; kingdom Pseudomonadati; phylum Pseudomonadota; class Betaproteobacteria; order Burkholderiales; family Oxalobacteraceae; genus Janthinobacterium; species Janthinobacterium breve. The sequence continues at coordinate 322,604 of NZ_JBNYXY010000001.1, forward strand.
GCTGTTCGGCATCCTGCGCCACTTCACCGAATTTGCGGCGCCACACTTCGCAGGCGCGTGCGGTTTCGCCTTCGGCCAGGCCCGCCTTGAGTTCCTGCAGTGCTTCGCCGCCTATGCCATGGCTTTGCAATTCCGCCATGATGCGGCTATTGCCGAAGCGGGCCGAGCGGCGGTGGATCAGCGATTCGGAAAAACGCTCCTGCGACAGCCAGTTGGCTTGCTCCAGGCTGTCGAGCAAGGCTTCCAGGTCGTCGCCCTCCTGCGCATGCCGCTGCAGCTTGCGCCGCAATTCCATGCGGCTGTGTTCACGCATCGACAAAAAACGTAGCGCCCTGCCCTTCAGGCTCAGTTGTACCGCTGCCATCATTCCACCCTATCGTCCATCACATCAACACAACATCAACACAGCAGCTATACCGTCAAACGCCGATCAATAACACCGTCAACAGTACAAATGCCGCCTGGCGCACAGGCGCGAGGCGGCATTCATTGTAGATCTTTTGCGCGGCAAGCTGCGGCGCAAGCGCCGGCAACCCGACACCAGCAAGGCCAGCCGAAACTGGCCGTGCCGCAGCAGCAGCTTGCCTGCCTGCCTGCCGACTTGCCTGCTTACTCGGCGAGCTTGGCTTCCGCAGCCTTGGCAGCCTTGTCGGCGGCTTTATCCGCTTTTTCCGGCTTTTCAGCAGCCAGCGGTGGCAGTTCGCGCACGCCCAACGAAGCGCGGACCTTGTTTTCGATCTCGCGGGCCAGCGCCGGACGCTCTTGCAGGAAGGCACGGGCGTTGTCCTTGCCCTGGCCAATGCGTTCACCGTTGTAGCTGTACCACGAACCGGATTTTTCCACGATCTTGGCATCCGAGCCCAGATCCAGGATTTCGCCTTCGCGAGAGGTGCCGGCGCCGTACAGGATGTCGAAGTGCGCTTCCTTGAACGGTGGCGCGATCTTGTTCTTGACGACCTTGACCTTGGTTTCGTTGCCGATCACTTCATCGCCGGACTTGATCGAGCCAGTGCGGCGGATATCCAGACGCACGGAGGCGTAGAATTTCAGCGCATTGCCGCCCGTGGTGGTTTCCGGACTGCCGAACATCACGCCGATCTTCATGCGGATCTGGTTGATGAAGATGACCAGGGTATTCGTGCGGTTGATGGAACCGGTCAATTTACGCAGGGCTTGCGACATCAGACGCGCTTGCAAGCCTGGTAGGGAATCGCCCATGTCGCCTTCGATCTCGGCGCGTGGCGTCAGTGCGGCCACGGAGTCGATGACCACCAGGTCGACGCTGCCCGAACGCACGAGGGCGTCGCAGATTTCCAGCGCCTGCTCGCCCGTATCCGGTTGCGAGATCAGCAATTCGTGCAGGTTCACGCCCAGCTTTTGCGCGTAACCGACGTCCAGCGCGTGCTCGGCATCGATAAAGGCGCAAGTGCCGCCCAGTTTTTGCATTTCAGCAATGGTTTGCAGGGTCAGGGTGGTTTTACCCGACGATTCCGGACCGTAGATTTCCACCACGCGGCCGCGCGGCAAGCCGCCCACGCCCAGCGCAATATCGAGGCCGAGCGAACCGGTCGACACGACTTGCACTTCTTCAATCACCGCGCTGGCATCCATGCGCATGACCGAACCTTTGCCAAACTGCTTCTCGATCTGCGCCAGTGCGGCGGCGAGCGCCTTGGCTTTTTCCGATGCGGGTACTACAGCTTTTTTATCGTCCATATGTTCTTTCAGCCGTTCTACAGTTGCAAATCCAGTTGGATCCTGCAGCCTGCGATAGCGCCAGTGGGTTAAATTCTTTACACAGACAGTACTGTATAAAAAAACAGTGATCAATGCAAGCGGAACGTGGATTTGTTTTGAAACAGATCAATACAACCCTGGTTTTTCACAAAAACTATCCACCTTGCGGAAAATGAAACACAATACAGACTTCAGATGTCCTGATGTTGCAAGCATAGGAAGTGCACCATGCGTATTTTACTTGCCGAAGATGACAGCGTGCTGGCCGATGGCCTGACCCGCTCGCTGCGCCAGTCCGGTTATGCGATCGACTACGTCAAGACGGGCCAAGAGGCCGATACGGCCCTGTCCACCCAGGAATTCGACCTGCTGATCCTCGACCTGGGCCTGCCGAAGATGTCCGGCCTGGAAGTGCTGCGCCGCCTGCGCGCGCGCGCCTCGCTGCTGCCGGTACTGATACTGACGGCCGCCGATTCCATCGAACAACGCGTGAATGGCCTCGACCTGGGTGCCGATGATTATATGGCCAAGCCGTTCGCCCTGTCGGAACTGGAGGCAAGAGTGCGCGCCCTGACGCGCCGCGGCGCAGGCGGCGGCGCCACCGTCATCAAGCACGGCCCCCTCAGCTACGATCAGGTGGGGCGCAGCGCCTACATCAACGACCAGATGCTCGACCTGTCGGCGCGCGAACTGGGCTTGCTGGAAATCCTGCTGGGCCGCACCGGCCGCCTCGTCTCGAAAGAGCAACTGGTCGACCACCTGTGCGAATGGGGCGAAGAAGTGTCGAACAACGCCATCGAAGTGTATGTGCACCGTTTGCGCAAGAAGATCGAGGTGGGCGGCGTGCGCATCGCCACCGTGCGCGGCCTCGGCTATTGCCTGGAAAAATACTCGGAAGCGGCGCGCCTGAACGCCGAAGCGGGCGAGGCGGCAGGCCCGGCCAGCGGACCCGCCACAAAGTGAAGGCGCGCGAGGCGCCAGCGGACGAGGCGGACGAAGACGACTGGTTCGAGCCGCCCACCACGGAGCAGGATGACACCATCGAGCATTCGCTGTTCGGCGAAATCCTCGACTGGATGCTGGCGCCCTTGCTGCTACTGTGGCCGATGAGCATCGCCATCACCTATCTGGTGGCCAAGGGCATCGCCAATCAACCGTTCGACCATGCGCTGGAAGACAGCGTGACGGTGCTGACGCAACAGGTCAAGCAGGCCGACGGCGCGATGCTGCGCCGAGTGCCGGACAAGAACAGCAGTAACAAGGGCCGTGACTTCCTGCGCGGCGACGATGTCGACACCCTGTATTACCTGGTGGTGGGCGGGCACGGCGAATACCTCGACGGCGACCGCGACTTGCCGCCGCCGCAAGACCCCGACAAATACCGCAGCGGCATGGTGCTGTTTCGCAACGACACCATCCACGGCACGCCCGTGCGCGTGGCGTTCAGCTATCTCGACATGCCGTCCAGCACCGACGACGAACCGCGCCGCACGCTGGTGCAAGTGGCCGAGACGCTGGAAAAGCGCGCCCAGCTGGCCAATGAAATCATCAAGGGCGTGATCTTGCCGCAGTTCATCATCCTGCCCGTGATCCTGGCCCTGGTCTGGTTTGCCCTGGCGCGCGGCCTGTCGCCGCTGGCGCAATTGCAGGAGCGCATACGCGCGCGGCCGCCCGACGACCTCTCCCCCATCGAATCGGGCCAGGTGCCCGAGGAAATCACGCCACTGGTCGGTTCGCTCAACGAGATGCTCGCGCGGCTATCGCTGTCGATCGACATGCAGAAACGCTTCATCGCCGATGCCGCGCACCAGATGAAGACGCCGCTGGCCGGCATGCGCATGCAATCCGAACTGGCCCTGCGCCAGACCGACCACGACGAGATTCACCGCTCGCTGCTGCAACTGGCGAAAAGTTCGGAAGCGGCCACGCGCCTGGTCAACCAGTTGCTGGCCCTGGCGCGCGCGGAAAACCAGCCGCAGGCAGGCACGGCGTTCGAACCGATCGAGCTCAGCGAACTGGCGCGCGGCGTGGTGCAGGACTGGGTGCAAGCCTCGTTTGCCCAGCATATCGACCTGGGCTTCGAACAGCCTGCATACTCGATCATGATTTCCGGCAATGCCATGATGCTGCGTGAACTGCTGAGTAATCTGATCGACAATGCCCTGCGCTACACGCCGCTTGGGGGCAGCGTCACGGTACGCGTGCGCAGCACCCTGGAACTGGCCATCCTGGAAGTGGAAGATACGGGCCCCGGCATACCGCCGGCCGAGCGGTCGCACGTGTTCGAACGCTTTTACCGTATTCTCGGCAGCAATGTCGACGGCAGCGGACTGGGCCTGGCCATCGTGCGTGAAATTGCTCAGCAACATGGCGCCGAAGTCGACATTTTTAACAATCCGCGCGCGCACTCGCCGAAGCTGCCGGGCACCCTGCTGCGCCTGAGCATTGCCCTGCTGTTGCCGGACGCGCCAGAAGAGGATCACATCACGTATGGATAAGCCGAGCCCAACCGCTCCCCCGGCACGGCCGGCGCGCACCCCCAGCCCCGAATTGCAGGCGCGCCTCGATGTCCACTGGCACAAGACGCGGCGCCTGACGGCCATCCTGCTGCTGATCTGGCTGCTGACGGGCTTTCTGACCGTGTTTTATGCGCGCGAACTGTTGCATCTGAATCTGTTCGGCTGGCCGCTGCCCTTCTACATGGCGGCCCAGGGCGCCTCGCTGGTCTACCTGGCCATCATCGCTTTCTATGCCTGGCGCATGCGGCGTCTGGACCGGGCTTTTCATGCCAAGGAGAAAGTATGAGCGGCCAGCGCAGCTTCTTTGCCCGGCTGAGCCGCTACTACCTGCTGTTTACCGCCGGTTTCGCCGCCTTCCTGCTGGCGCTGGCGGTGCTGGAACAGGAAGGCATGCCGCGCGCGTGGATCGGCTACCTGTTCATGCTGGTCACCATCACGCTGTACGCCACCATCGGCGTCATCAGCCGCACCTCGAATGTCACCGAATACTATGTGGCAGGGCGCCGGGTGCCGGCCATGTTCAACGGCATGGCCACGGCTGCCGACTGGATTTCGGCCGCCAGCTTCATCAGCCTGGCCGGGGGCCTGTACCTGAACGGCTTCGACGGCCTGGCCTTCATCATGGGCTGGACGGGCGGCTATTGCCTGGTGGCGTTATTGATCGCCCCCTATTTGCGCAAGTTCAGCCAGTACACGATTCCCGATTTCCTCGCCGCCCGCTACGGCAGCGGCACCGACAAGCGGGGCGCCAGCGTGCGCGTGGTGGCCGTGGCCGCCACCATCATCGTGTCGTTTACGTATGTGGTGGCGCAGATCTATGCCGTCGGCCTGATCGCCTCGCGTTTCACGGGCGTGGATTTTTCCGTCGGCATCTTCCTGGGCCTGGCCAGCATCCTGGTCTGCTCCTTTCTTGGCGGCATGCGCGCCATCACCTGGACGCAGGTGGCGCAGTACATCATCATCCTGGTCGCCTTCCTGATTCCCGCCATATGGCTGTCGGTCAAGCATGCGGACAATCCCGTACCGCAGATCGCTTACGGCAAGGTGTTGCCGCAACTGAGCGCGCGCGAACACGTGCTGGAAACGGATCCGAAAGAAAACGAAGTGCGCGCCATCTTCCGCCAGCGCGCGCAAAGCTACCAGGCGCGCATCGCCGGCTTGCCCGGCTCCTGGGAGCAAGGCCGCCTGGCGGCCCAGCGCCAGCTCGATAGCTTGCGCCAGCGCAATACCTCGCTATTCGATATCCGCAACGCGGAGCGCTACCTGATTGCCTATCCGAAAAACCCGGACGAGGCACGCGTGCTGTGGCAGGCGGCGCAGGCGCAGAATCAGAAACGCGCCGAACCGATCATTCCGCACGCCCAGCCGTTTCCCGCCGCCGACCGCGAACAGTCCGACATCAAGCGCAACAATTTCCTGGCCCTCGTGTTTTGCATGATGCTGGGCACGGCCGCCCTGCCGCATATCCTGATGCGATCCTACACCACGCCGTCCGTGCACGAAACGCGCGTGTCCGTCTTCTGGACCCTGTTTTTCATCTTGTTGATCTACCTCACGATTCCCGCGCTGGCGGTGCTGGTCAAGTACGATATTTACTCGGCACTGGTCGGCACGCAATACACGAACCTGCCCACCTGGGTGTCGTACTGGGCCAATGTGGACAAGCTCAGTCCCCTGATCAGCATCGTTGACGTCAACCGCGACGGCATCGTGCAACTGGCGGAAATTTCCATCGACGCCGACGTGCTGGTGCTGGCCACGCCCGAGATCGCCGGTCTGCCTTATGTGATTTCGGGACTGGTGGCGGCCGGAGGCCTGGCCGCCGCGCTGTCGACGGCGGACGGTTTGCTGCTGGCCATTTCAAATGCACTGTCGCACGACATCTATTACAAGGTGGTCGATCCCAGCGCCTCGACGCAAAAGCGCGTGACGATTTCAAAATTGCTGCTGCTGGCCGTGGCCTTCATCGCCGCCTATGCGGCCTCGCAAAAGCCGGCCGATATCCTGTCGCTGGTGGGCGTGGCTTTTTCCCTCGCCGCCTCGACCCTGTTCCCGCCGCTGGTGCTGGGCGTATTCTGGCAGCGCGCCAATTACCAGGGGGCGCTGGCCGGCATGCTGGCCGGCTTTGGCGTGTGCCTGTATTACATGCTGCACACCAGCACCATGTTGGGCGGCAATGCTAGCGGTCAATGGATGCATATCGCGCCCATTTCCGCCGGCATCTTCGGCGTGCCGGCAGGCCTGGCCGCCGCCATCCTGGTCAGCTGGCTGACACCGGCGCCGGGGCGGCGCAGCATTGGGTTGGTCAAGCATATCCGCGCACCGGAATAAAAGCGCATCAAGGCCGTGGGGTGACGTGGAGAAACTCATCGACAAAAATATCGGAAAAGACAGCGCCCCGGCAAAAAAGGAGTAGGCTGGGGGGCCGTTCCACTACGAGGAGACCTCATGCCGTCTGGAAAAATTCTTGTTGCCCAGGGAGGCGGCCCCACCGCCGTCATTAACCAGTCGCTGGTGGGCGTGGTGCTCGAATCGCGCCGCTTCCAGCACGTCACGCGCGTGTATGGCGCGCTGCACGGCGTGCGCGGCATCGTCAATGAGGAATTCGTTGATCTGACGCAGGAAACCAGCCACAACCTGGAACTGGTGGCCGCCACGCCGTCCTCGGCGCTCGGCTCCACGCGCGACAAGCCCGATATTGCCTACTGCCAGCAAATCTTCGAAGTGCTGCGCGCGCACGAGATCGAACACTTCTTTTATATCGGCGGCAATGACTCGTCCGACACGGTGCGCATCGTCAGCGAGGAAGCGCACAAGGCCGGTTATCCGCTACGCTGCATCCACATCCCGAAAACCATCGACAACGACCTGGTCGGCAGCGACCACACACCCGGCTTTCCCTCTGCCGCGCGCTTCGTCGCGCAAGCATTCGCCGGCGCCAACCTCGACAACGCGGCCTTGCCCGGCGTGTACGTGGGCGTGGTGATGGGCCGCCACGCAGGCTTTTTGACAGCCGCCTCGGCGCTGGGCAAGAAGTTCCCCGACGATGGCCCGCACCTGATCTACCTGCCCGAACGCGTCTTCGTGCTGGAGCAATTCCTGGCCGACGTGAAAGCCACGTATGAAAAATACGGCCGCTGCGTGATCGCCGTCTCGGAAGGCATCCACGATGCATCGGGCGAGCCCATCGCCAGCCTGCTGGCCAAGCAGGTGGGCAATGAGGTGGAACGCGATGCGCACGGCAATGTGCAATTGTCGGGCACGGGTGCGCTGGCCGACCTGCTGTGCGACGAAATCAAGGCAAAACTCGGCATCAAGCGCGTGCGCGGCGATACCTTCGGCTATCTGCAGCGCTCCTTCATCGGCTGCGTCTCTGACATCGATCAACGCGAAGCCCGGGAAGTGGGTGAGAAGGCCGTGCAGTTCGCCATGTGGGGCGACCGCGATGGGTCCGTCGCCATCAAGCGCACGGGGTTTTATTCCGTCGACTACGAGCTGCTGCCCCTGACGGACGTGGCGGGCAAGACGCGCACCATGGAAGACGAATTCATCAGCGCCAGCGGCACGGACGTGACCGATGCCTTCAGGCTGTATCTGCGCCCGCTGCTGGGCTCGGGCATGCCCGATGCGTTCCGCCTGCGGGCCGCCAAAGTGGCGAAGGTGTTGAAACCCTAGCGGGACTCCGCCAGCAATAGCGGCCGCAACTTGACGGCCGCTTCCTTCAACTGCGGCACGTGCTGCAGCAGCTGCTCCACGGATTTGCGCGCCACGGGCGCGTGGCAGGCGACGGCCGCCACGATGCGTCCGTCGGCGGCGCAGATGGGCACGGCCACGGCCACCATGCCGTGCACGAATTCCTCGTCGTCAATACCGATGCCCAGCCGGGCGATACGCACGATCTCGCGCTCCAGCAGCACGGGGTCCGCGATGCTTTTCGGCGTGCGCGCCTCCAGACTCAGCATGGCCAGCAATGCGCGCCGCTCCAGCAAATTCATGTGCGCCAAAAACAGCTTGCCGCTGGCCGTGCAATGCATGGGCGCGCGCGACCCCAGCACCAGATGCAGGCGCAGCGGTTCCTGCGTTTCCACCCGGTCCACATACACGATCGCATTGCCCTCGGGAATGGCCAGGTTGCAGGTCTCGCCCGTGGCCGCCACCAGGCTGCCCAGGATGCTGCGGCTCACGCGGATCAGGGCATTGTTGCGCAAGGTGGCCAGGGCCAGGTTGGTGGACGCCGCACCGGGCACGTAGCCGCGTCCCACGGGCGTGCGCAGCACGTAGCCATGTTGCTCCAGCGTATCGAGCAGGCGCATCATGCTGGCCTTGGGCACCTGCATGCGCGCCGCCAGCTGCGACAGGGTCAGGGGCTGGCTGGCGCTGGCCAGGTGCTCGATCAGGCGCAATACGCGCAAGCCCCGTGCCTCGTCGCCATGGCTTGCCGCCGCGCCGGCAGCCACTGCGCCACCGGCCGCCCCAGCTTCTCCGGCATCGGCCTGCCGTTTTTGAAACGCATCATGCATGTTCTGTTTCACCTCTCGCGTATGCGGGTGTTTCCGCTTGTCCCGGCGCTGCACGTCTTTTATAAATGGAACCAGACGTTCCAAAAAATCAAATAAAAGATCAGTGTATCGCAAAAATCGCCCGCAAAGGCAAGCGATACCGCAAACGCAGGAGACAAGGGCAATGTCACAAACACACTACGATTACATCGTCGTCGGCGCCGGTTCGGCCGGCTGCGTGCTGGCCAACCGCCTGTCGCACGACAGCGCCAACAGCGTGTTGCTGCTGGAAGCGGGCGGCAAGGACAACAATCCATGGATACACGTGCCGGTCGGCTATTTCAAGACCCTGCACGATCCCAGGCTGGACTGGTGCTACCGCACGGAGGCCGATGCCGGCATCGCCGGGCGCCAGCTGCAATGGCCGCGCGGCAAGGTGCTGGGCGGTTCCAGCTCGCTCAACGGCTTGCTGTATGTACGGGGCCAGAAAGAGGACTACGACCGCTGGGCCGAACTGGGCAACGCAGGCTGGAGCTATGCCGAGGTGCTGCCCTACTTTAAAAAATCGGAAGACCAGGAACGCGGCGCCAGCGACTACCACGGCGTGGGCGGACCATTAAAGGTGTCGGACCTGCGCCTGCGCCGCCCCATCGCAGAACACTTTATTGCCGGCGCCACGGAAAGCGGCATCCCTTTCAATGCCGACTACAACGGCGCCACGCAAGAAGGCGTAGGCTACTTCCAGCAAACGGCCAGCAAGGGCTTGCGCTGCAGCACGGCGAAAGCCTTTTTGCGCCCGGCCCGCAAGCGCGCCAACCTGCGCGTGGAAGTGCGCGCGCAAATCACACGCGTGCTGTTCGAAGGCAAGCGCGCCGTCGGCATCGAGTTCCGGCAGGATGGCCAGCTGCGCCAGGCGCGCGCCAGCGGCGAAGTGATTTTATGTGCGGGCGCCATCGGCTCGCCGCAAATCCTGCAATGCTCGGGCGTGGGGCCGCGCGCGCTGCTCGATGACGTGGGCGTGCCGCTGGTGCACGACTTGCCCGGCGTGGGGCAGAACCTGCAAGACCATTTGCAAATCCGCCTCGTCTTCAAGACCCGGCTGAAAACCCTGAACGATGAAGTCAACAGTCTGTGGGGCAAGCTGTGGGTGGGCATGCAGTATGTGTTTTCCCGCTCCGGACCGTTGACGTTGGCGGCCAGCCAGGTGACGGTGTTTACCAAATCCTCGCCCGAGGTGGAGCGGCCCGACATCCAGTTCCATATGCAGCCACTGAGCGCCGACAAACCGGGCGAAGGCGCGCATCCGTTTTCCGCCTTTACCTCGTCCGTGTGCCAGTTGCGCCCGCACAGCCGCGGCCACGTGTCGATCAAGTCCGCCGATCCCCTTGTCTACCCGGGCATCTACCCGAACTACCTGTCCGACCCGCGCGACCAGCAGACGGCGATTGCCGCCCTGCGCGTGGCGCGCCGGATCGCCGCCGCCCCGTCGCTGGCGCCGCACATTATTTCCGAGTTCGTGCCCGGTCCGCAGTTCCAGACGGATGCGCAGCTGCTGGACGCGGCGCGCCGCTTCAGCCAGTCCATCTACCACCCCAGCGGCACCTGCAAGATGGGGCATGACGCCATGGCCGTCGTCGACGAGCGCCTGCGCGTGCACGGCTTGCAAAACCTGCGCGTGGTCGACGCGTCGATCATGCCGGAAATCGTCTCGGGCAATACCAACGCGCCCACCATCATGATCGCCGAAAAAGCCGCCGACATGATCCTGGCGGACGCCGTGCGCCTGCCGCAAGCGGCCTGACCCGCCTTTTTCATTCCAATTCCTGCAAGGAGGATGCCAGCGGCGGGCAAACGGCCCCGCTCCCAATGACTGGGCGACAAGCCTAGCATCACAAAAAAACACATAATCGATATCGATTGGAGACTAGATATTATGGATAACAATCCGAGCAATCCGAAAAAAGCCAAAGAGCTACGGAAAGTCGTGATGGCCAGCGTGATCGGCGCCACCATCGAATGGTATGACTTCTTCCTGTACGGCGTGGTCGCCGGCATCGTATTCAGCAAGCTGTATTTCCCGGGCGGCGATCCGCTCGTCTCGACCATGCTGGCCTACGGCACCTTCGCCGTGGGCTTTTTGTCGCGCCCCATCGGCGGCGTGATCTTCGGCCACTTCGGCGACAAGATCGGCCGCAAGAGCATGCTGGTGATGACCCTGATGATCATGGGGATCTCCACCTTCCTGATCGGCGTGCTGCCGACCTATGAGCACATCGGCTACTGGGCGCCCGGCCTGCTGCTGTTCCTGCGCGTGCTGCAGGGCATCGGCCTCGGTGGCGAATGGGGCGGCGCCGTGCTGATGGCGTATGAGTATGCGCCGCCGAAAGAGCGCGGCTTCTATGCCAGCCTGCCGCAAATCGGTCTGGCCATCGGCCTGTGCCTCGCTTCCGGCGTGGTGGCGATCCTGTCGTACACCCTGACGGATGCGCAGTTCCTGTCCTGGGGCTGGCGCGTGGCCTTCATCCTGTCGGCCGCCCTCGTCTTCATCGGCATGTGGATACGCCTGAACGTCATGGAGACGCCGGAATTCCAGGCTGTGAAAGAGAAGAACGCGGAGACGCAGATTCCGTTTTTCGACCTGCTGAAGCGCTATCCGGGCAATGTCTTGAAGGGCATGGGCGCGCGCTATATCGACGGCGTCTTCTTCAATATCTTCGGCGTGTTTTCCATCACCTATCTGACCAACACCATCAAGATCGCCCGCACGGAAGCGCTGATGGGCGTGATGGCGTCGGCCGTCGTGATGTGCTTTTGCATCCCCTTCTTCGGCCAGCTGTCGGACCGCATCGGCCGCAGCAAGGTGTTCTTCTGGGGGGCATTGATCACGGGCGTGTCGTCCATTCCCGCCTTCTGGATCATGCTCCATCACGCCGACAATCCGCTGCTGCTGTGGTGTTCCGTGATCATCCCGCTGGGCGTGCTGTATTCGGCCGTGTACGGCCCGGAAGCGGCCCTGTTCTGCGACCTGTTCGACGCCAAGGTGCGCTACACGGGCATCTCCTTCGTGTACCAGTTCTCCGGCATCTTCGCCAGCGGCCTGACGCCCATCATCGCCACCTACCTGCTCAAAACGGGCAATGGCGAGCCGTGGCACATCGTCGGCTACATCCTGTTCGCCTCCCTCGTCTCGGCCGTCAGCGTGGCCATGATCGGCAAGGGCGGCTCGCAATCGGACGGCTGCATGAAGCCGGCGCACGCAAGGTAAGACCTCTGGACGTAAAAAAGGCAGGCCTCTTGCGAGTGCCTGCCTTTTCTATGCGTACTAAAACTTAGATCACGATGGTCTGGTGCTCATCACCCACGCGGGCGCGGATGCTGCCGATGCGCGAAACGCTTTCGCCGGCCGCTTGCAATTGCGCGATGGCGGCGTCCGCGTTTTCCTGCGAGACGATGACGGTCATGCCGATGCCGCAGTTGAAGACGCGGTGCATCTCGGCGTCAGCCACGCCGCCGTGCTGTTGCAGCCACGTGAACAGCGGTGGCATGGTCCATGCCTTCGAGTCCAGCTCGGCCACCAGGCCAGGCTGCAACACGCGCGGGATGTTTTCCACCAGGCCGCCACCGGTGATGTGCACCATGCCCTTGACTTCCATGGCGTCCATCAGCGCCAGCAGCGGCTTGACGTAGATGCGCGTCGGCTGCATCAGCACGTCGGCCAGCTTGCGGCCGTGGAAGTCGCCTTCCAGGTCCGGTTTTGCCACTTCGATGATCTTGCGCACCAGCGAGTAACCGTTCGAGTGCACGCCCGACGAGGCCAGGCCCAGCACCACGTCGCCCGGGGCGATCTTGGTGCCGTCGATGATTTTCGATTTTTCCACGGCGCCGACGGCAAAACCTGCCAGGTCGTATTCGCCGGCCGGGTACATGCTGGGCATTTCCGCCGTTTCGCCGCCGATCAGCGCGCAACCGGCTTGTTCGCAACCCTGGGCAATGCCCTTGATGACGTCGGTGGCGATCGCCACGTCCAGCTTGCCGCAAGCGAAGTAGTCGAGGAAGAACAGCGGCTCGGCGCCTTGCACCAGGATGTCGTTGACGCTCATGGCGACCAGGTCGATGCCGACCGTGTCATGGCGGTTCAGTTCAAACGCCAGGCGCAATTTGGTGCCCACACCGTCGGTGCCCGAGACCAGCACCGGTTCCTTGTACTTCTTGCTGATTTCAAACATGGCGCCAAAACCGCCCAGGCCGCCCATCACGCCTTCGCGCAGGGTGCGCTTGGCAAACGGCTTGATTGCTTCGACTAAAGCGTCACCTGCGTCGATATCGACGCCAGCGTCACGGTAGGAAAGGGAAACATTAGAAGTCTGGTTCATGGTGTGGTGGCAGCGGAGGCGGTAAAATAGAAGGCGGATACCCGCCGGCACGCGCGCGCAAGCATGTTTTTCAACATCGTGCGCCAGGGCGCCAGCGGGTGAATTCGGTCGATCAATACGCTATTTTATCAAACTGCCCCGCCATTTCGTAATTAACTGCCTTTTTTTAACGCAACAGCACAAACTACATGCCATTCGCCATCACCGCAGAACAGAAGCAAACAGCATTTTGGATCGCGGTCTGGCTGGCATTCCTGCTGCTGCTCGTCAGCCTGGGCCCCATCCTGACGCCCTTCCTGGCCGCCGCCATCCTCGCCTACGTGCTCAATCCTGGCGTGGACCGATTGCAACGCCTGCACTACAAGCGCTTTTACTTGCCGCGGCCGCTGGCCGTGCTGGTCGTCGTGGTGTTGTTTTTCCTCGCCATTACAGCGTTGGTGCTGATCGTCGTGCCGGTATTGCAAAAGGAAATCCCCCTGCTGCAGGCGCAGATCCCGCAATTCCTGAATAAGGCGAATGATTTCCTGGCGCCAAAACTGCGCGACCTGGGCATCCGGGTGCGCCTGGACGGCACGGGCATCAAACGCATGCTGAGCCAGCAAATGGCCACCAGCGGCGATGAAATCTGGAGCACCGTGCTGGCCTCGGCGCGCATCGGCGGCACGGCCGTGCTGGGCTGGCTGGCCACCGTCGTGCTGATTCCCGTGGTGCTGTTCTACCTGTTGCTGGATTGGCATCCGATGCTGGCGCGCATCGCCGGCGCCGTACCGCGCCGCTGGGTGGGCCGCACGGTGGGCATGGCGCAGGAAGTCGATACCCTGCTGGCGCAATACCTGCGCGGCCAGTTGCTCGTCATGCTGGTGCTGGCCACGTATTACTCGGTGGCGCTGGCCATCGCCGGTTTTGAAGTCGCATTGCCTGTCGGCATTATTACGGGGCTGCTGGTGTTCATCCCCTACCTGGGCTTCGGACTGGGACTGATGCTGGCCCTGATCGCCGCCCTGCTGCAATTTGCCGACTGGAGCGGCGTCATCGCCGTGGCCGTCATTTACGGCTGCGGCCAGGTCATCGAGGGCTTTTTCCTCACGCCGCGCCTGGTGGGCGAGCGCATCGGCCTGAACCCGCTGGCCGTTATCTTCGCCTTATTGGCATTCGGACAATTGTTTGGTTTCGTCGGCGTTTTGCTCGCTTTACCCGCTTCTGCCGTCCTGATGGTCGCTTTTAAGCATCTAAGACGCCACTACCTCTCCAGCAGCTTCTATAATGTATGACAAGGTGACTGACATAAGCTACTGCGCGTCGCGCTTTGCGGCCGGCGATGCTCACTGTGCACCAGCACAGTTGCGCTTCTCGGCCACAAATCGCTGCCGCTCGCTACGCTTCTGTCAGGCACCCGATACAGCTACAATGTGAAACCAACAACAGCGACGACGACGCATACGCAGTAATGAAAAACAGGACAAGGCGTACGCCATGAAACAACTGGTGCTCGATTTAGGCACAGACCAGGCGCACAGCCTCGATACCTTCGAGGTGGGACAGAATGCCGAAGTGGCGCAGCTGATGCGCCAGTTCGCCGCGCGCACCTCGCGCGAACATTTTGCCTATCTGTGGGGCGAACTGGCCGCCGGCAAGAGCCATCTGCTCAAGGCCCTGGCCAGCACCGAGCGCGCGCGCTATATTTCGCCGTTCTCGATCGAGTCCGAATTCGTGTATTCGCCTGACGTGGACCTGTACCTGCTCGACGACTGTGAAAAACTCTCGCCGCTGGCGCAGATCGATGCCTTTGCCCTGTTCAATGAAATCCGCGCCAACAAAGCCTACATGGTGTGCAGCGGCGCCGTGCCGCCGGCCGTGCTGCCCGTGCGCGAAGACTTGCGCACGCGCATGGGCTGGGGTCTGATCTATCAAATCCACGGCTTGACCGACGATGAAAAAATCGCCGCCCTGACCCAAGCGGCCACCACCCGCGGCTTGACCTTATCTCCGGGCGTGTTACCCTATCTGCTGTCCCATTTCCGGCGCGACATGCGTTCGCTGTCGACGATGCTGGACTCTCTCGACCTCTACTCCCTGGAAACCCAACGCCCGATCACCTTGCCATTGTTGCGCGAGTTGCTGCAGGCGGAAGCGAAAGAATGATGAATCTGGCCCTGTTTGACCTCGACCACACCCTGCTGCCCATCGACTCGGATCACGAGTGGGGCGAATTCCTGGTACGCATCGGTGCCGTGGACGCCGCCGAATTCACCCGCCGCAACGACGAATTTTTCGCGCAATACCAGGCCGGCACCCTGGACCCGGTGGAATACCTGGAATTTTCCCTCGGCACGCTGGCGCAGTTTCCACGCGAACGCCTGGAAGCGCTGCACCGGCAATTCATGGCCGAAGTGGTCTTGCCGGCGATCCGCCCCGAAGTCGTGGCCTTGCTCAAGCAGCACCAGGATGCGGGCGATTTGCTGGCCATCGTCACGGCCACCAACCATTTCATCACCAAGCCCATCGCAGATGCGCTGGGTGTCGAGCACCTGCTGGCCGCCATGCCCGAATACGACGCCGAAGGCAATGTCACTGGCAAGCTACTGGGCACGCCGACACTGGGCGCGGGCAAGCTGACCCACACCCACGCCTGGCTGGAAAAGATGGGCAAGGAGCTGGGGCAGTTCGAGCGCAGCTACTTTTACAGCGATTCACACAACGACATTCCCTTGCTGTCCGTCGTTACCCACCCTGTCGCGACCAATCCCAACACCGCTTTGAGCGCACACGCATCCCTCCACGGCTGGCCATCACTCCACTTATTCAATGATTAAAAAATTCATCCGCAAGATCCTCGGCGTTAAAAAAGAGGCAGCGCGCGACACCACGGCACCCATCGTGCTCGGTCCCGCGCAACACGGAATCGACCCGAAACTGGTGTCGTCGAATGCCATCCGCGTCACCAGCAGCCTGCAGGAAGCGGGCTTCGAAGCTTTTGTCGTCGGCGGCGCCGTGCGCGACCTGCTGCTGGGCGTGAAGCCGAAAGACTTCGACATCGCCACCAACGCCACACCGGAACAGGTCAAGCGCCTGTTCCGCCGCGCCTTCATCATCGGCAAGCGATTCCAGATCGTGCATGTGATGTTCGGCCAGGATTTGCTGGAAGTGACGACCTTCCGCGGCGCCGGTGCCGACTCCGCGCCCAAGGATGAACATGGCCGCGTCCTGCGCGACAACACCTTCGGTCTGCAGCACGAAGATGCGCTGCGCCGCGACTTCACCATCAACGCCATGTACTACAACCCGGCCACGCAGGAAGTGCTCGATTACCACGGCGGTGTGGAAGACATCCGCGCCAAGACCTTGCGCATGATCGGCAAGCCGGAAGAGCGCTACCGCGAAGACCCCGTGCGCATGCTGCGCGTGGTGCGCTTCGCCGCCAAGCTGAAATTCACCATCGAGCCGCACACGGCCGCGCCGATTCCCATCATGGCGCCGCTGATCAACAACGTGCCGGCGCCGCGCGTGTTCGACGAAATGCTGAAACTGCTGATGAGCGGCCACGCGCTGGCCTGCCTGCAGCAGCTGCGCAAGGAAGGCTTGCATCACGGCTTGCTGCCGCTGCTCGACGTGGTGCTGGAACAGCCGCTGGGCGCGAAATTCGTCACCCTGGCGCTGGACGCCACGGATCAACGCATCGCCGCCGGCAAGACCGTATCGCCGGGCTTTCTGTTTGCCTCGCTGCTGTGGCACCAGGTACTGGAAAAATGGACGGCCTACCGCGCCGCCGGCGAGTCGACCATCCCCGCGCTGCACCTGGCGGCCGACGACGTGCTTGATTCGCAAACGGAAAAACTGGCGCTGCAGCGCAAGATCGGCTCCGACATGCGCGACATCTGGTCGATGCAGCCCCGCTTCGAGCGCCGCGTGGGCAAGGCGCCGCATAAACTGCTGGAACACCTGCGCTTCCGCGCCGGCTACGACTTCCTGCTGCTGCGCTGCGCCTCGGGCGAGATCGACATGGAGATCGGCGAATGGTGGACGGCCTTTTATGAGGGCGACGAGGAAACGCGCGAAGCGCTGCTCGTCAGGGCGAATGCAGCACCGGGCGCCGTCAAGAAGAAGCGTCCGCCACGCCGCAGCACGCGCAGCAAGACCGGCACGGGCGGCAGCAACACCACGGGCAGCACCGGCGACGAATAATGGACGCACTTCCACCGGTCACCGCCTACATCGGCATCGGTGCCAACCTGGGCGATGCGCGCGCGAATGTACAGGATGCCATTACGCGCCTGGCGCGCCTGCCCGGGGCCAGCTTGCTGGACGCCTCGGCCAGCTACCGCACGGCGCCCATAGCTTCCAGCGGTGACGACTACATCAACGCGGTGGCGCGCATCACGACCACCCTGCCGGCCGAAGAGCTGCTGCTGGCCCTGCACGCCATCGAGGCGGCGCACGGGCGCGAACGGCCCTACCGCAACGCCCCGCGCACCCTCGACCTGGACCTGCTGCTGTACGGCGACGCGCAGATCGCCAGCGCCACCCTGACGGTGCCGCATCCACGCCTGACCGAACGGGCCTTCGTGCTGGTACCGCTGCTGGCCTTGGCGCCCGCCATCGTCGTGCCCGGACTCGGGCCCGCGCAGGACTACCTGGCAAGCGTCACTGACCAGGCCATCAGCCAGCTCTGACCCCAGCTCTGCCCCATCTCGCTCCCATCCTCTACAATGCCGCTCCTGCAGCGCGCCGCATAAAGTACTACACTAGCGGCGTCGTACCCCTTTCACTCTAGAGAATACCTATGTCCGCTTATTTGCAAGGAACAGATCTGGCCGCAAAAGACAAGGCCGCCACACCGGCGCCGACGCCATCCAAGCCTGTCGCCAACAAGGCCGTGACCATCCACACGCTGGCCACGCTGCGCGCCGCCCGTGAAAAGATCACCATGCTGACCTGCTATGACGCCAGCTTCGCGTCCCTGATGGACCGCTGCGGCGTGGAGATCCTGCTGATCGGCGATTCGCTCGGCATGGTCTGCAACGGCCACAACTCCACCCTGCCCGTCACCGTGGCCGAACTGGCCTATCACACGGCTTCCGTGGCGCGCGGCGCCAAGTCGGCCATGATCATGTCCGACCTGCCGTTCGGCGCATATGGCACGCCCGAAACAGCCTACGCGAATGCCGTCATCCTAATGCAGGCAGGCGCGCACATGATCAAGATCGAAGGCGGCGCCTGGCTGGCCGAGATCGTCCGTTTCCTCACCGAACGCGGCATCCCCGTCTGCGCCCACATCGGCCTGACGCCGCAATCGGTGCACCAACTGGGCGGCTATAAAGTGCAGGGCAAGAGCACGGAAAGCGCGGCGGAACTGAAGAACGATGCGCTGGTGCTGCAAAACGCGGGCGCCGCCATCGTACTGATGGAAGCCATGCCGTCGCAGCTGGGCAAGGAAGTGACGGACATGCTGACGATACCCACCATCGGCATCGGCGCCGGTCCCGACTGCTCGGGCCAGGTGCTGGTCATGCACGACATGTTGGGCGTGTTCCCAGGGCGCAAGGCGCGCTTCGTGCGCAACTTCATGGAAGGCGCGGCCAGCATCGACGACGCCGTCACCGGCTATGTGCAAGCCGTCAAGGATGGCAGCTTCCCGGCGCTGGAACACTGCTTCTGATGTGATTCCGCCTGTCGGCTTGCGCGCTGCGCGCCAGGCCGACAGCGCTTCGTTTTATCCCACCTGTATCCACGTCGTCTTCAACTCCGTGTACTTGTCCAGTGCGTGCAGCGACTTGTCGCGCCCGTTGCCCGACTGCTTGTAGCCGCCGAACGGCACGGTGATGTCATCGCCGTCGTACTGGTTGACGTGCACGGTGCCGGCGCGCAGAGCGCGCGCCGTCTGGATCGCCTTGCTAATGTCGGACGTCCACACGGCCGCCTGCAAGCCGTACGGCGTGGCGTTCGCCTGTTTGATGGCCTCGGTGATATCCGTAAAGCCCAGCACGGACAGCACAGGCCCAAAAATCTCTTCGCGCGCTATCGTCATGCCGGCGTCCACGCCAAAGATGGTCGGCTGCACGTAGTAGCCGCCCGTCTCCGCGCGCACGGCGTCGCCGCCGCCGAGCAGCTGCGCGCCTTCGTTCTTGCCGGCCGCGATATAGCCCATCACCGTGTTCATCTGGGTGGCGTCGACGATGGCGCCCATGACGGTGGCTTCGTCGAGCGGGTCGCCGGGCTGGAAGCGGGGCAGCATGGCTAGTGCCTTGGCCAGGAATTCCTGCTTGATCGACTCCTCCACGAACAGGCGCGAGGGCGCGTTGCAGCTTTCGCCCTGGTTGAAGAAGATGGAACCGACGGCGGCCGCCACGGCCTTGTCCAGGTCAGGGCAATCGGCGCAGACGATGTTGGCGGACTTGCCGCCCAGCTCCGTCCATGCCCGTTTCAAATTCGACTGGCCCGCCATCTGCACGATCAATTTTCCCGTCCGCGTGGAACCCGTAAAGCCGATGCAATCGACATCCATGTGCAGCGCCAGCGCGGCGCCGGCCTCATGGCCGTAACCTGGCAGCACGTTGAACACGCCCGCCGGCACGCCCGCTTCCAGCGCGATGTCGGCCAGGCGCAGTGCCGTCAGCGGCGATTTTTCGGACGGCTTCAATATCACGCTGTTGCCGGCCGCGAGGGCCGGCGCTATCTTCCAGGCGGCCATGATCATCGGGTAATTCCACGGCACGATGGCGGCGACGACGCCGACCGGTTCGCGCGTGATCAGGGCCAGGCTGTTGGCGGGCGTCGGCGCGATTTCATCGTAGACCTTGTCGATTGCCTCGCCATACCAGCGCAGGCAGTTGGCGGCGGCGCCCACGTCCACGCTCTGGCTGTACTTGATCGGCTTACCCATATCCAGGGTTTCCAGCAAGGCCAGCTCGGGACCGTATTGCTGTACCAGGTCGGCGAACTTGATCAATATCCGCTTGCGCTGTGCGGGCGACTTGCCTGCCCAGCGACGGTCATCAAAGGCGGCGCGGGCGGCCAGCACGGCCGCATCCACATCGGCCGTGTCGCAGCGGGCCACCTGGCCCAAGAGACGGCCATCGATGGGCGAGAGATTGTCGAAAGTCTGGCCAGACCTCGCCCCCATCCGTTCGCCATTGATGAAGGCGCGTCCATCGATCGTGAGCGCTGCGGCCCGCGCATGCCAGCTGGTGTTTTCCGTCATGGTCGTCTCCTGTGTCAGTTTAAGAGCAGCTTACTCCTGGTCTGGCGAATAGGCCGCAGACATCTGCTTGCGGCGTTTCCGGTCGGCGCGCGCCAGCATCACGGCATACGCGATCACGGCAAGCGTCACCACCAGGATGGTCAGCGCGGCAATCGCGTTGACGCGCGGATCGAGCCCCAGGCGCGCGCGCGAGAAGATCACCAGCGGCATCGTCGTCGAACCGGGGCCGGACAAAAAGGCCGACAGCACCACGTCGTCGAGCGACAGGGTAAACGTCAGCAGCCAGGCCGAGGCCAGGGCTTGCGTAATGTTCGGCAGGGTCACGAGGAAGAATACCTGGTGCGCGCGGCAGCCCAGGTCCATGGCCGCTTCGGCCAGCGACTTGCTCATTTCCTGCAGGCGCGACTGCACCACCACGGCCGCATATGCCATGCCCAGCAGGGTGTGCCCGAGCCAGATGGTCAGCACGCCCCGTTCGGGGAAACCGAAGACCTTTTGCATGGACACCAGCATCAGCAGCAGCGACAGGCCGATGATCACTTCCGGCATCACCAGCGGTGCGCTGACCATGGATGAAAATAGGGTGCGGCCACGGAAGCGCTGGTAATTGGTCAGCGCGAAGGCGGCGAAGGTGCCAAGGATGACGGACGACGTGGCCGACATGAAGGCGATCTTCAGGGAAAGGCCGAAGCCGGAAATGATTTCCGTATCGCTCATCAACTCGCTGTACCAGCGCAGCGAAAAGCCGCTCCACACCATGTCCTGGCGCGAGCTGTTGAACGAAAAGACGATCAGCACGATGATGGGCAGGTACAGGAACAGATAGCCGAGCGAGAGCCAGCCGCGGCCGAACCAGCGCTGTAAAAAGGTACGTCCGTTCATGTGCGCTCCTCCGCGTCCTGGTCCGTCTTGTATTTGTTAAAAATGGCCATCGGCACGAGGATCAGCAAGACCACCAGCACCGTCACCGACGACGCCATGGCCCAGTCGTTATTCGTGAAGTATTCATCCCACAGCACGCGGCCGATCATCAGGGTTTCCGGGCCGCCCAACAGCTCGGGAATCACATATTCGCCCACGGAAGGAATGAACACCAGCATGGCGCCGGCGATGATGCCCGACTTCGACAGCGGCACCGTGATGCGCCAGAACGCCTGCAGGGGCGTGGCGCCCAAGTCGGCCGCCGCTTCGAGATAACGCATGTCCATTTTCACCAGATTGGCATACAGGGGCAAAATCATGAACGGCAGATAGGCGTACACCATGCCGACCACCAGTGAAAACGAGGTATTCATCATGTGCAGCGGTTCCTGCACGAAGCCCAGCGCGATCAGCAGGTCGTTAAGCAGGCCATGGTTGGCGAGGATGCCCTTCCACGCATACACGCGCAGCAGGAACGAGGTCCAGAACGGCAGCATTACCAGCATCATCAGCACGGGCCGGATGGACGGCCTGGCGCGCGCCATGAAGTAGGCGAATGGGTAGCCAATGAACAGACAGATGGCGGTGGTAATGGCCGCGTACTTGATGGAACTGAGGTAGGTGAGCAAATACAGCTCATCGGCGGCGATGAACAGATAGTTGGCAATTTTTACCTTCAGCACGACGATGCCGTCGACGTACGATAGCAAACCGCCGAACGGGCTGCCCGCCGTGTCCATGTCGGACAGGCTGATGCGCAGCACGATCAGGAAAGGCACCAGGAAAGCGGCAGTCAGGAACAGCGACGGCACGGCGATGACGGCGTTGCGGCCCGTCAGCCAGCGCAAGGTGACGAAGTGGCGCAGCGATTGCAGGAGGGACGTCATGATGGCCTCAGCTGGTCAGCACGACGATGTCGGCGCCATCCCACCATACCCACACGCGCTGCTCGCGCTCGAGGCGCGCGGCGTCGTGGCGGGCCGCGTTGGTGCGCGAGACTTTCACCACCGTGCCGCTGTCGAGGCGCACATGGTAACTGGTTTCATTGCCAAAATACGCCATGGCGACGATCACGCCCTGGGCGCAGTTGTAGCCGTGTTCGGCCGCCGACGCGCGCTCTTCCAATGTAGGTGGGTCGATCTGGATACCGATTTTTTCGGGGCGCACGGCCACCGAGACATCCATGCCCAGGTTGCCCGTGATGCCATGCGCGACATACTGGCGGCCGTCGGGCGTGTCGATGACCACGTGATCGGGTTCATCTTCCGTGATGCGCCCCTCGAACAGGTTGACGCTGCCGATGAAGTCGGCGACAAAGCGGCAGTTCGGCGTTTCATAGATTTCACCGGGCGCGCCCACCTGCAGGATGCGTCCCTCGCTCATGACGGCGATGCGCGTGGCCATGCTCATGGCTTCATCCTGGTCGTGCGTGACCATCACGCAGGTCACGCCCACCTGTTCGATGATGTTGACCAGCTCCATCTGCGTGCGCTCGCGCAGTTTCTTGTCGAGCGCGCCCAGCGGCTCGTCGAGCAGCAGCAACTGCGGACGCTTGGCCAGGCTGCGCGCCAGCGCCACGCGCTGCTGCTGGCCGCCCGACAATTGGTGCGGCTTGCGTTTGGCGTATTGGCCCAGTTGCACCAGCGCCAGCATCTGCTCGACGCGCGCCACCACTTCCGCTTTCGGCAAGCCGTCGCGGCGCAGGCCGAAGGCGATGTTATCCCACACGGACAGATGCGGGAACAGCGCATACGACTGGAACATCATGTTGATAGGACGCTGGTGCGGCGGCACATCGACGATGCTGTTGCCCGCCAGGGCGATACGGCCCGAGGTCGGCGTCTCGAAGCCAGCCAGCATGCGCAGCAAGGTCGACTTGCCGCAACCTGAACTACCGAGCAGGGCGAAAATCTCGCCCTGGTTGATCGTCACGGAAATCGCATCGACGGCGCGCACGCCATCGAATTCCTTGACCAGCTGATCAATCAGCAAGAAAGGCGCTTGGGCGTCGCTGGCCGACGCGGCGGGTGTTGCTATCGTCATGTGTGGATGCTTTGGTAGAGGGTGTCAAAATGAAAAACTGGCCGCTACAGGAGCGGCCAAGATGGAAGTTTAGCGGAAATGCCGCCATTGCGGTCCAAAAATCGCGCAGATGGCGGCAAAATGGGGCAAAAACCTACACCCAGCCCTTCGCCTTCACATCCGCATGCGTCTTGTCCAAACACAGCCGTATCAACGCCACCATTTCATCGATCTGCGCGCGCGTCATGACCAGGGGCGGGGCGACGATCATGCGCTCGCCCACGGCGCGCATGATGACGCCGTTGTCGAACATGTGACCACGGCAGAGCATGCCCACGCCCTGGCTTTCGTCGAACAGTTCGTTGTCGTGCACGGTGGCGCCCTTCTTGCGCACCAGGTTCAGTCCCGCGACCAGGCCGCAGCTGTCCGCGTAGCCCACCAGCGGATGCTCGCCCAGACTGGCGAAGCACTGTTTCAGGTACGGTCCCGTATCCTCGGCCACTTTCGCCACCAGCTGTTCTTCCTCGATGATGCGGATGTTTTCCAGGGCCGCCGCACAAGCGACAGGATGGCCCGAATAGGTAAAACCATGCGTGAATTCGCCGCCCTGCTCGATCAGTACCTTGGCCACCCTGTCCCCCACCAGCACGCCGCCCAGCGGCACGTAGCCCGAGGTGACGCCCTTGGCAAAGGTGATCAGGTCGGGCTTGATACCGAACAGTTCGGAGCCGAACCAGCGCCCCAGGCGGCCAAAGCCGCAGATGACTTCATCGGCGATGAGCAAGATGCCGTACTTGTCGCAGATGCGCTGGACCTCGGGCCAATACGTCGATGGCGGGATGATGACGCCGCCGGCGCCCTGCACCGGTTCGCCGATGAAGGCGGCCACCTTGTCGGCGCCGATTTCCAGGATTTTGTCTTCCAGCCAACCGGCCGCCTTCAGGCCGAACTCATCGGGCGTCATGCCGTGGCCCGCTTCCAGGTAATTCGGCTGGCCGATATGCGCGATGCCCGGTATCGGCAAGCCGCCCTGCGCGTGCATGCCATCCATGCCGCCCAGGGACGCCCCCGCCACCGTGCTGCCGTGATAGGCATTGTGGCGGCTGATGATGGTGTGGCGCTCCTGGTAGCCGAGGATATCCCAGTAGCGGCGCACCATGCGCACATTCGTGTCGTTGCCCTCCGAGCCGGAACTGGTGAAGAACACGTGCTGGAACTGCGGCGGCGAGATCTGCGCCAGCTTGGCCGCCAGCTGCGCGGCCGGCACGTTCGTCGTGCCAAAGAAGCTGTTATAGAAGGGCAGCGTCTCCATTTGCCGATATACGGCTTGCGAAATCGAGGTGCGGCCATAGCCCACGTTCACGCACCACAGGCCCGACATGCCGTCGACGATTTTCTTGCCCTGGCTATCCCACAGGTAAACGCCGTCGCCGCGCACGATCACCCTGGCGCCTTTCGATGCCAGGTCCTGGAAATCGGTGAATGGGTGCAGGTAGTGGGCCGAGTCCATTTGCTGGATGGCGGCCGTGTCATACACCTGCGGCACGGCGTTTTTCTGCGCCACGGAGGCGATCAGGGCGGCGCTGGGCGCCAGTGGATTGTTGGTTGTGCTCATAGGTGATCCTTTATACGTGCAGCAAGAGGTGCTCGCGCTCCCAGGGGCTGATGACCGTCATGAACTCCTGGTGCTCCAGGTCCTTGATGGCCGCATACACGTCGATGAAGCGATCGCCCAGCACCGTGCGCAGCTTGTCTTCCGCGCGCAGCAGTTGCAGGGCTTCGGGCAAGCCTTGCGGCAGCTCGAATTTCATGTCGTAGGCGCTGCCCACCATCATCGGCGTCGCTTCCAGCTGCTCCGTCATGCCCAGATATCCACAGGCCAGCGTCACGGCCAGCGCCAGGTAGGGATTGGCGTCGGCGCCGATGATGCGGTTTTCCACGCGGCGGTCCTGCACGCCCGACTCGGGCACCCGAAAACCCACCGTGCGGTTGTCCAGGCCCCACTGGATGTTGATGGGTGCGGCCGTGTGGCGCACGATGCGGCGGTAGGAATTCACGTAGGGCGCGACGATGGCCATGGCCGACGGCATGTAGCGCTGCAAGCCCGCAATATAATGCTTGAAGATGGGCGCCGCCGAACCATCGTCGTTGCTGAAGATGTTCAGTCCCGTCTTCGCATCGACGACACTCTGGTGCACATGCATGGCGGACCCCGGCTCGCCCGCCATGGGCTTGGCCATGAAGGTGGCGTACATATCGTGTTTCAAGGCCGCTTCACGCAGGGTGCGCTTGAAGAAAAAGACCTTGTCTGCCAGGCCCAAAGGGTCGCCGTGCAGGAAGTTGATTTCCATCTGTCCCGCACCGATCTCGTGGATCAAGGTGTCGACGTCTAGGTTCATCAATTCGCAGTAATCGTAGATATCCTCGAACAGGGGGTCGAACTCATTGACGGCATCGATGCTGTACACCTGACGGCTGGTCTCGGCCCGGCCGCTGCGGCCGATGGGCGGCTTCAATGGCAAGTCCGGGTCCGTGTTTTTCGCCGTCAGGTAGAACTCCAGCTCGGGCGCCACCACGGGCTTCCAGCCCTTGTCCGCATACAGTTTCAGCACGCGCCGCAGCACAGATCTTGGAGCAAAATCGACCAGCATGCCGTCGGCGAAATAGCAGTCGTGGATGACTTGCGCGGTGGGGTCCGTGGCCCACGGCACCATGGTAATGGTGGTGGGATCGGCCTTTAAAATCATGTCGCGGTCGGTGCTGGAAATGGCGCGGTCGTAGCCGCCGTCGTCGACCGGGTAATTGCCCGTCACCGTCATGCCCAGCACGGCTTCCGGGATGCGCATGCCGCGCTCCTGGGTGAATTTCCCGCGCGGCAGGATCTTCCCGCGCGCCACGCCCGTCAAGTCGGGTACCAGGCATTCGATTTCCGTGACGCGCTTTTCATTGAGCCACAAATCCATATCCGTATAGGTGAAATTTTCGCGTATTGCCATGTTTCCCTCTCGCTGGTATTAATCAAGCGCCGCGCGGTGCTGGTGCGGCGCGCCTGTCATCCTGTCCGGTCATTCTTTCTGTGCTGCTGTTCCTGGAAATCGCGGCACGCCTGGCCAAAAGCGCCGAACAGGCGCATGGACTGCGGATTGTCTTCCACCCGCCATTCGGGGTGCCATTGCACGGCCAGCGTAAAACCGGCGGCGCTGGCCACCGTATAGGCCTCCACCAGGCCGTCGTCTGCCAGGGCTTCCACCAGCAAGCCATCGGCCAGCCGGGCGATGCCCTGGCCATGCAGGGAATTGACCATCATTTCGCTCTCGCCACCCAGCAGGCGTGACAACAGGCCGTCCGGCATCAACTTGATCCGGTGCGCGGGCGCGTACTGGCGCGCCAGGGGATCGAGCCCATTCTCCCGGTGGTCCATCATGCCCGGCACCGCATGCACGGCCTGGTGCAGGCTGCCGCCCAGGGCCACGTTGACTTCCTGGAAGCCGCGGCAGATGGCGAGCAAGGGCAGCTGGCGCGCCAGCGCGGCGCGGATCAGCGGCAAGGTGGTGGCGTCGCGCGCGGGGTCTTGCGGCAGGTCGGGATGCAGGATGTCTTCGCCATACAGGCGAGCGTCGACGTTCGAGGCCGAACCGGTCAGCATGATGCCATCGGCGATCTGCAGCGCCGCGTCCAGGTCCAGGTCCGCGTCAGCTCCCAGGGCAGGCAGCAGCAGCGGCATGCAGCCGGCGCCGTGCAGCACGGCGTGCAGGTATTTGTCCTGCGCCATGTGCCAGGCATGGTTTCCCAGCTGGCGCTGGCAGGCGGGGACGAGAACGATGGGACGGCGCATAGAGTGCTACCTCGCTGGCGTGACGATCCAATGACAGCGCCATGACAGCGCTGCCGCTCGCTTCACTGTACAGCAGAGCCGGCAGGGGCGGCCACACTGATGGGCATGGCCAGCGGCGGCACACATCGCCTACACTACGGCTTTGCAATCTTGCCTTTATTAAAATCATCATATGCCCGTCCGGCGCCAAACACCAGCGCCGCAGGCAAAGTCCCCTACTTTCCCATGCATCCACACCGTTTTCCAGCCTTCCAAAACTCCTTTTTCACCCTGCGGGGGCAGCCATGAAGAGCATGCCATGGCGTGATTTCTTCGCCCTCGTGGTGAGCATCGGCGTGGTTGGCCTTGGCCTGGGCGCCACCATGCCGCTCACGGCCCTGACCTTGCACCAGCGCGGCGTGGGCACGGACATCATCGGCATGATCACGGCCGTCAGCGCACTCGGCATCCTGGCCGCCTCGCCCTTCGTCTCGTGCTGGGTGGGACGTTTCGGCGCGCGCGCCACCATGCTGGGCGCCGTGTGGGTGGCGTCGCTGGCGACGATCGCCATGCAGTTCAACGACCACCTGCTG
The DNA here is from genome assembly GCF_051380895.1 of Janthinobacterium breve. Lineage (NCBI taxonomy): Bacteria > Pseudomonadati > Pseudomonadota > Betaproteobacteria > Burkholderiales > Oxalobacteraceae > Janthinobacterium > Janthinobacterium breve. The sequence continues at coordinate 350,280 of NZ_JBNYXY010000001.1, forward strand.
GCGTGGAGCGTGCTGCGCTTCCTGTTCGGCGGCGCCATGGGCGTGCTGTTTACCATCGGCGAAGCGTGGGTCAACCGTCTGGCGCCCGACAATTCGCGGGGACGCGTGGTAGCCATGTATACCACCAGCTTTACCTTTTTCCAGCTGATCGGCCCCGCCCTGGTGGCCCTGTTCAACGACAAGATCAGCTGGAGCTTCGCCGCCTGCGGCCTGCTGTTTTTGCTGGCCGTGCCAGGATTGATGCTGATCTCGAACGGCGGCCCGGAACGCGAGCCGGAAGAACATGGCGTGAAATGGAGCTTGATCCTGCCGCGCATGCCGATGATCGTGCTGGGCGCCGCCTTCTTCGCCCTGTTCGATACGCTGGCATTGAGCCTGTTGCCGCTGTACGCGATGGAGCACGGCATCAGCACGGACCTGGCCCTGCTGTCGGCCACCGTGGTGCTGGTAGGCGACACCGGTCTGCAGTTCGCACTGGGATGGATGGCAGACCGCTTCGGCCGCGCCAGGGTCCACGCAGGCTGCGGCGTGGCCGTCTGCCTGCTGCTGCCGCTGCTGCCGTTCGCAGTCGGCACGCCGTGGCTGTGGTGGACCTTGCTACTGTTGCTGGGCGCAGCGGCAGGCGGCATCTACATGCTGGCGCTGGTGGCCTGCGGCGAGCGCTTCACGGGTCTGTCGCTGACCAGCGCCAGCGCCATCGTCAACGCCACCTGGGGCGTGACCAGTGGCGGCGGCCCCCTGCTGACGGGCGTCTTGATGCAATCGGTGGGCGTGAACGCCCTGCCGGCCGTGATGTGGGTGTGCTGCGCCATTTTCGTCGGCAGCGCCGTGTGGGAGCGCAGGAAGGGGATCGTGTAACGCGCGCTACTTCGGTATTTTTTCCAGGCGCTGCCGCAGCTCCTCGGCCACAGGATAGTCGGGATACGCCTGCCGGAACGCAGCCCATTCCTCCTGCGCCAGCGCCGCTTCGTCCGCTTTTAACAAGGCGTCGATCTTCACCAGCCATACGCCAGCATCGAGCCTGACCGGCGGCGGCAACGGAGCCGACTTTGCTACGACGGGAGCGGGCATGGCCAGCGCGCGCTGCACCGGTGCCTGGCGCTGCGGGCTGGACTCGGCCTGCATGGCGGCTTGCTGCTCCATTGCCCGCTGCATGTCCGTGGCTGGCGGCGGCGCCAGTTCAGGCGGCGGCGCCGGCTTGGCTGCGGCCATGGCGCGCGGCGCTGGCGCTGACACTCGCGCCGGTGCTGGCGCCTGCACGGGCGCCGTGGAGACGGCAGCCTGCGGCACTGGCGCCGCAGCCGGCATCACCTCCTGCGTGACCGGCTCCCCGACCACGGGGAATTGCGCCGGCTTCGAGCCGAACCAGTCCACGCCGATCAGGTTTACCGTCAGCAGCACGGCCGCGGCCAGGCCCAGCGGAATGCGCCAGCGCTGCAGATAATCCGGGGATTTCTTGGCGGGCAAGGTGCGCAGTACGCCATCGGCGCTGTCGTTCGCGGCCGCCGGTTTGTGCAGGGCCGTTTCCGCGTCCGCCAAAATGGCCGCATCGAGCGCGCTGGAAGGCGCGGGCTGCGGCAAACTGGCCAGCAGCGCGTTCAATTCTTCGTCGTGATCATCTTGATGATCTGTATCGTGCGTATTCATGCCTGCCCTCCCGCGCCAGCGGCGCTGTCCAAGCCCGCGCGCAATTTCTGCATGGCGTAGCGCAGCCGGCTCTTGACGGTTTCCGCTTCCGCCCCCGTCACCACGGCGATCTCGAGGATGCTCATGCCGCTGAACTGCTGCAGCACCAGCGCCTCCTTTTGCTCGGCCGGCAGCGCCGCGATGGCAGCATGCAGCAGCGCATGCTGCTGTTTCTGCTCCAGCGACTGCGGCGGCGATGCGCCCTCGTCGGCCAGCTCGCCGGCTTCCCCTCGTTCCTGCCCTTCCCTCTGGCGCAGGAGGTCGATCAGGCGGTTGCGCGCGATCTGGTACAGATAGGTGCGGAAAGCCGCCTGCGGTTGGTAGCCCGTGCGCGCCGCATGCAGGCTGGCCCACGCGTCCTGCACGATTTCGTCGACCCACGCGCGGCGCGGTGCACGCCAAGCCACGAAGCGGTACAGGCCCTGGCTATGGCGCCGGTACAATTCGCGAAACGACGGCAGGTCGCCGGCGCTGTAGCGCAGCATCAGGTCTTCATCCGTCGCGGTCAGTAAAGTATCGGGCATGCGGACCAGTGTAGCCGAACTACGCGGCAGCGACAATTCCCCTACGCCTTCAGCGTGCAGTGGACGCAATGGGCGCATAACTGACGCGGCGCACTTCACGGATCTGCCCGTCCTTCAGCGCCCCTTCCACCACTTCATAGCCGAGCAGGGCGAAGACCCGGCCCTGCAGGAACAGGGGCCGCGCGTTGCCATACCAGTCCACGCAGGAAGCGCGGCAGCCGTCGTCCGCTGCTGATACTTGGCCAGGCCGCGCGGCCAGCGCGCCCAGTTCCGTCAATTGCAAGCCGCTGTTACGCAGATAGAGCACGGATGCGGCTGACTTGTTGAGGCCAGGCCGCTCGTCCGCGCCCAGGATGGGCAACCCGATCATGCCCTCGCTGGCCGTTTGCGGCTTGTAGAAAAAGCCGTGGCTGCGCGACTCGCCCTGCGCCGCATCGGCGCGGATGTAGCGCGTGGCAATCGCCGCCTGCGCTCCCAGGCGGATGCTGCTGAAATGCAGATCCTTGCCCTGCGCGCCGATCACCACGGCATCATTGCCCAGCGCCTCGATGCGCTCCACGCCGTGTGGCAGGGCCAAGGCTTGCACGCTGCCCGCATCGGCCCAGCGCACGGCATACAGGGGCTGGCGTGGCCAGGCCTGGTCCGCCTGCCGCCGGCCGCCATTGCCCGGATTGCCGTACAACAGATAGGATCCCACATAGCGGTTCTGCAGACCGTAGCCGCCACCACCGGGCAGCGGCTTGTAGCTGCTGGCGGGCGCACTGTCGCGGCCATCGGAAAACGACGTCAATGGCACGCGCAGCAGAGCCATGTCGCCGCGGCCCCGCACACCATCCCACATGGCGTCTCCCTGGCCTTCGGCGCGCAGCAAAACGTTCAGGTGGCCATCAAGGCTTTCCAGGAACGAGAACTGGTCGACGGGCGCCCCCGCCACCTTCAGGGCGCTGGGCGCCGAACCATCGAGGGGAATGCGGAACACGCCCGAGTCGCGGCCGCGGCGCGTGGTCCACACGAATACGGACTCGCCCGACACATAAAATACGCGGCCCTGCGGCCCCATCACGGCGGTCGCTTCGCAGCGCATGTCGCGCTGCGCCAGGTCGCACACGGTGACCGTGTGCAGGGTCAGGCCGGCGCCCGGTTCGGGCTCTTCATCGGTGCGGTAAATGCGCGTGGCAGGGGCGATGCGCTTGAAGTCAGATGGAACGGCGTCAGGGCGCCAGCGGCGCAGCGCCGGGAAGCTGACAAAGGGGTCGCCCCGGTGCAAGTTCAGCGACAGGGGCGAATAGAACACCAGCTTGCTGCCGATCAGGCGGCTGGCGTAATTGCGCGAGGAATAGTAATCGTTGGAGCGCAAGTGATACGTGGCGCGGTAGGCCAGCTTGCCATCCGCATCGATGTCGAACAGGCCGATTTCCGTGCCGCCACGGCTGTAGCTGTAGCCGATCACCACCAGCGTATCGCCATCGATCAGCATCTCGTCATACCAGCTGCCCGACGGATCGCTGCCTGGCGCGAACACGTCGAGCGCGGCGACGGGCTGCAAGGCATTGCCCCCCACCGCCACCGTAAACAGCTTGCCGCGCCGCAGCATCACCAGGTGCTTGCCATGCAGCTTGACGATGCCGCCTTCGTCCACACCCGCCGTCTGCACATTGGTGACGGATTCCGCCTCCTCTGCCGATGCTGCCGGCGCGGCTTTCGCCACCATCGGCGCGGCAGGGGCGGGCGCCGCCGCCGTGTACTGCGCCGAATACTGCGCCGTGGCGCGCTGCAGTTTCTGCTGCTCCTTTTGCAGCGCCGCCTGGCGCGCCTGCAATTGCTGCAAATAGCTGCTCAAGGCCTGCTCGCTGGCGAACGGCGCCAGGGTCTTGCGCGGCGCCGTGTCGGCGGCGTGACAGCCTGCCGACAGCAGCAGGGACAGTATCAGGGTGATCTTGAGGGCGCTGGACATCGCTTCTTCTCCGGTTGGCTGGGGTGTCCAACATGAAACGCAGCGGCGCAGAAAAAGGGGTTAAATACGCGTGAAAATAATGACGACGTTGCTGCCTTATTCAAAACCGCGTATGCGGTCGCCATTAAAATTCGGCAAGCGCCACTCGAAGTGCAACGCCAGGAAGCGGAACAGGAAACCGGCGCCGATGGACGCCAGCTGCGCCACGGAGCTGTCGACCTTGAAGTACAGCAGGCCCACGTACAGGCTGCCCGTAAACAGAGCCACGGTGGCATACACTTCGCGCTGCAGCACGAGGGGAATCTGGTTGCACAGGATATCGCGCAGCAGGCCGCCGAAGACGCCCGTGATCATCCCCGCCAGCACAACGATGGCCGGGTGCATCTTGGCCGACATGGCGATGTCGCAGCCAATCACGCAAAACGCCACGAGGCCCAGTCCATCGACCAGCAGGAAGACCGTGCGCAAATGGTGCAGGTAACGCGCCACGACAGCCGTGACGACAGCCGCGCCGATGGTAAACAACAGGTATTCGGGATGCGCGATCCAGCCCAGCGGATAGTGCCCCAGCAGCACATCGCGCACGGTGCCGCCGCCCAGCGCCGTGACGGTGCCGATCATGCAGATGCCGAACAAATCCATGCCACGCCGCATGCCCATGATGGCGCCGGACATCGCTTCGGCGACAATCGCCACCAGGTAAATCGTATATAGCAGCATGCTCTTACTCTTCCGAAAATGATTTGAGAATTTGTTCGCGTTCGCGCGCTTCGCTCAGGGTGCGTGCCTCGCTCGTGCCCGTGCTGGAGCCGCCATTGCCAGCGTCTCCGTGCGCCATGCGCGTATCTGCATCGCCGCTGCCGCAGCTGACACTGCTGTGGATAAAGGCAAAGTTATCCTTCAGGCAGTCGCCGGCCAGGTACTCGGCATACACATAGTCGCCGTCGAGCAGTGCCAGGCCTGGCGGTTCGGCCAGCACCTGCTCGCGGTGGCCCTGCACGGCCACCTGCATGTATTCGCGCCAGACGGGCAGCGCCAAGGTGCCACCCGTGGCGTTGCCCAGGCTTTTCGGCTGGTCGTAGCCGAGCCAGACGACGGACACCAGGCCCGAGGAATAGCCGGCGAACCAGGCGTCATACGCATTGTTCGACGTGCCCGTCTTGCCGGCCGCGTCGCCCCTTCCCAGCGCCAGCGCGCCGCGTCCCGTGCCGCTCTTGACGACGTCGCGCAGCATGCTGTCCATGACGTAGGCATTGCGCGTGGAGATGACTTGCGTGCCCGGCACCGGTGCGCCTTTCGGACGCGGCGCCGCATCGCTGAACAGCACTTCGCCGCTGCGGCTGCGCACTTCCTTGATCAATTTGGGCGGCATCTGCATGCCGCCATTGGCGAACACCGCATACGATTGCGCCAGCTGCAGCGGCGTGACGGCGCCCGCGCCCAAGGCAAGCGGCAGGGAAACCGGATTGCGCGCGCCCTCGAAGCCGAAGCGCGTGGCGTAGTGCTGCACGTAGCCGGGGCCGGCCGCCTGCATCAGGCTGACGGCCACCAGGTTTTTCGAGCGCACCAGGCCGCGCCGCACGCTGATGAAACCTTCATAGTTGTTGCCGTAATTGCGCGGGCGCCAGGGCTGCGCGCCCGTTTCCTGCGGCAGCAGCAGACGCTGCGTGTCGTCCACGGCCGTGCCGGGGAAATATCCCTTTTCCAGCGCCGCCGAATACACGAAGGGCTTGAAGCTGGAACCGGGCTGGCGGTACGCCTGCGTGGCGTGGTTGTAGTGATTGCGGTAGAAATCGAAGCCGCCCGCCATGGCGACGATTTCGCCGCTGTGTGCATCGACGGAAATGAGCGCGCCTTCCATCTCGGGCAACTGGCTTACCAGCCAGCGGTTCTTTGCCCCGTCGTGCACCACGCGAATCACGCTGTTTTCAACGATGGCGCGCTTGCCATCCCATTGCAGCTTGCCACCCAGGCGCGCATCCGAGGCGGTCAGCACGATCTCGTCGCCATTGCGCAGCTGCGCCGTCAGCTGGCGCTTGCCCGACGTCCCGACCGTGCGCACCAGCGCGGCGCGCAATTCTCCGCTGTCCGGATAGGCGGCCAGCTGGCGCGCCACGCTGTCTGCGGAGGCGGCCAGGCGCGCTTCCGGGCCACGATAGCCACGGCGCGCCTGCGCGTTCAGCAAGCCATCGCGCAGCGACTTGTCGGCCGCCCGCTGCGGCGCCATGCGGATGGTGGTCGTCACGTCCAGGCCCATGCTGTAGGCGCCTTCCGGATAGCTTTGCAGGATCAGCTGGCGCGCTTCCTCGACCGCATACGCGGCCGCATGCACGGAGCTGTTGCGGTCCTTGTTCAGGGCCAGCTTTTCCGCCACGGCGGCGTCATATTCGGCTGGCGTGATGTAGCCAAGTTCGCGCATGCGCTGCAGGATGTAGTGCTGGCGCACGCTGGCGCGCTGAGGATTGGCGACGGGGTTATAGGCCGACGGCGCCTTCGGCAAGCCTGCCAGCATGGCCGCTTCGGCGATGCTGACCTCGGCCAAGGGCTTGTCGAAATAAATGCTCGAGGCGGCGGAAAAGCCGTAGGAACGCTCGCCCAGGTAAATCTGGTTCATATACAGTTCCAGCAGCTTGTCCTTGCCGTAGTGCTGTTCCAGCTTGTAGGCGAGCAGCATCTCCGTCAGCTTGCGCTGCACGGTTTTTTCGCGCGACAGGAAAAAATCGCGCGCCACCTGCATGGTGATGGTACTGGCGCCCTGCGCGTGGTGACCCGTGACGACGTTGGCGAGCGTGGCGCGCGTCAAGCCATAGAAATCGACGGCGCCGTGTTCGTAGAAACGCGCATCCTCGATGGCCAGCAAGGCTTGGCGCATGCGCAGCGGGATGTCTTTCAAGGGCAAAAATTCGCGGCGCTCTTCGCCGTATTCGGCCAGCAGTTCGCCTTCGCTGGAAAAAATGCGCAGCGGCAGCGCAGGCTTGTACTGGGCCAGATGCTCGACGGCCGGCAAGTTCTGCCAGGCCTGGCGCAGCCACCAGCCGCCCGCCAGCGCGGCGGCCATGCCCAGGCCCAGGGTCAATCCCAGGCCGAATTTCAGATTGCGCGCCAGCTTCGAAGGCTGCTTGCGGGCGGTCGTGTCGTTCGTTTGTGCTTCCATGGTGGTATTTCCTTGCTGCCAGGAGGCCGCATACGGGTACGCGGCACTCCATCAAAGAAACATTGTGCACCGCAACACACCTATCCTTATGAAAAGTAAGTATTATTTAGTATTGATAAATTTTTCTTATATTAGGCGCGCACCATGAACCTGAATCCCAAGCACACGGAAGCGTTCCGCGCCGTCGTTGAAACGGGCAGCTTCGAGCAGGCGGCGCTACAGCTGCACCTGACCTCGCCCGCCATTTCGCAGCGCGTGCGGGCGCTGGAAAGCCAGCTGGGCAATGCCTTGATCGTGCGCAGCCGTCCTGCGCGCGCCACGCGCATGGGCCAGCGGTTGATGCAGTATCTGAAGCGGGCCAAGCTGCTGGAAGCAGATTTGAAGGCGGAGCTGGCGGTGCAGCAGGATGCCCCGCTGACCCTGGTGCTGGCGCTGAACGCGGACTCGATGGGCACCTGGTTCTTCCCCGCCCTGTCCGAGGTGCTGATACGCGAACGCGTGCTGCTGGACCTGACCGTCGAAGACCAGGACCACACTTACACCTTGCTGGAAACGGGCATGGCGATTGGCTGCATCAGCACCGAGCCCAAGCCCATGCGCGGCTGCACGGCCGAGCCGCTGGGCGTGATGCGCTACTGGCTGGTGGCCACGCCCGCGTTCCGCCAGCAGTGGTTCGCGCACGGCCTGACGCGCAAGGCGGCGCGCACGGCGCCCGTCGTCGCCTACACGCGCAAGGACACCTTGCAATCGTCGTTCCTGCAAGAGGCGCTGGGGCTGCCCGAAGGGGCCTATCCTTGCCATTATGTGCCGGGCGCCACCTCGCACTTCAACGCCATCCGCTACGGCCTCGGCTATGGCATGGTGCCGGAGCTGCTGCTGAAAGCGAATACGGATGGCGAGCTGGTGGAAATGCTCACGCCGAAGACACCGGCCGACGTGGCCTTGTACTGGCACACGTGGAAAGTGCAGTCGCCGCGCATGGAGCAGTTGTCGCGGCACATCATCGCGGCGGCGCGCACCATGCTGAAATAACTATCGCTGCATCCCCCAGCGTTTCAAGGTGACGCGTTCCAGGCTGCGAAAGCCGATGTTTTCCACCAGCAAGCCAATCACGATGACGGCCGCCAGGCCCGCGAACACCTTGTCCGTGTACAGCTCGTTGCGGTTCTGGAAAATGTACCAGCCCAGACCACCCTGCCCCGAGGTGGTGCCGAATACCAGTTCGGCTGCGATCAGGGTGCGCCAGGCAAACGCCCAAGCTATTTTCAGGCCCGAGACGATGGAGGGCAAGGCGCCCGGCACGAGGATGTGCAGCACCAGGCGCAATCCGTTCAGCCCGTAATTACGGCCCGCCATGCGCAGGGTTTCGGGCACGCCCTGGAAGCCAGCATACGTGTTCAGGGCCAGCGGCCACATCACGGAGTGGACGATAACAAAGATCAGGCTGGCGCGCCCCAGGCCGAACCACAGCAGGGCCAGCGGCAGCAGGGCAATGGCAGGCAAGGGATTGAGCATGGCTGTCAGGGTTTCCAGCACGTCGCGCCCAAGGCGGCTGGACACTGCCAGCAAGGTCAGCACGAAGGCGGCCAGCACACCCACCGCATAGCCTTGCAGCAAGACGACCAGGGAAGCGGCCGTGCGCGTGAGCAATTCTCCGCTGGCGATGCCGCCGATGAACGCCTGCGCCGTCTGCAGAAAACTGGGCAGTAATAAATCGTTCTGCGTCCAGCGCGCCGCGCCTTCCCACAGCAAAGCCAGGCTGAGCAAAATCAAGACCTTGCGCCACAGCGCGTGCTGGCTCAAGCGCTGCCAGCGCGACAGCGGCTGCTCGACGGTGACGCCGGCCGGCGGTGGCGCCGCATACACAAATTCCTGGCGGATGGGCGGCTCCAGCAGCACGTTCATACGGCCTCCCGCTGCGCACTGGCTGCTTGCGGGGCAGCCGTTGCGTCTTCATCGAACAGCAAGCCGTGGATGCGGCTACTGGCGGCCTGGAATTCCGCACTGCCGGCGCTGTGCAAGCCGAATTGATGACTGTTGAGCTCGGCACGCACGCGGCCAGGATGGGGCGACAGCAGCAGGATGCGGTTACCCACCACCAGCGCTTCCTCGATCGAATGCGTGACGAACACGAGGGTAAAACGCAGCTCTTCCCACAAGCGGTTCAGCTCTTCCTGCATCTTGCGCCGGGTCAAGGCGTCGAGGGCGGCAAACGGCTCGTCCATCAGCAGTACTTCCGGCTGCATGGCCAGCGCACGGGCGATGGCTACCCGCTGCTTCATGCCGCCCGACAAGGTATGCGGATGGGCATCTTCAAAGCCGGCCAGGCCCACCTTGGCGATCCAGTGATGGGCGCGCTCGCGGGCCGCCACCTTGTCCAGCCGCTTGCTGGCCAGCAAGGGGAACATGACGTTTTCCAGCACCGTCTTCCACGGCGGCAACTGGTCGAATTCCTGGAACACGACGACACGGTCCGGCCCCGGCTTCGTGATGATCTTATCCTGCATGGCGATGCTGCCCGCGCGCGGCGCGATGAAACCGGCCACGGCTTTCAAGAGCGAAGATTTGCCGCAGCCCGATGGCCCTAGCAACACAAAACGGTCGCCGCGAAACACGTCGAAACTGACGTCATGCGTGGCGCGCACCGTGCGCTGCTCCGTGCGGTACTCCAGGCTGACATTCTTGACGCTGAGCAAGGGCACCACCGTCGCGGGCGGGCGTACCAGGTGAAAAGCGGGTGCGTTCATGTCAGCCTCCTTGCGTGATGGCAGGGTCGTCAAAGAAATAGTCGCGCCAGCTATCGGGCAGGTTGCGGATGGCATTCACGCGATGCAGGAATTGCGCCAGTCCATAGGTATTTTGCGGCGCGATCTTGAATTGCACTTGCGGATTGGCAAAGATTTTCAGCAGCAGATTGCGATCCACCTTGCTTTTATTCACCTTGATATAGATGTCGGCCGCACCCTGTGGATTGCTGCTCGCATACTGAGCCGCTTCCGCCAGCGCGGCGATGAAGGCGCGGTAAGTCTTGGGATTATCCTTGCGGTATTTTTCCGTCGCATACAACAGGGTTGACGAGCTGGGCCCGCCTTGCACGTCGTAGGAGTTCAAGATGATATGGGCGTTCGGGTTCTGCGCCAGTTCCTGCTCCTGGAACGGCGAATTGCCGAAGTGGCCGCTCAGTTCCGTGCCGCCGGCGATGATGGCGGCCGCCGCATCCGGGTGCGGCAGGGTTTGCGTGATTTTATCGAGGCGGGCAAATTCCTTGTCGCCCCACTGCTTTGCCACGGCCATCTGCAAGATGCGCGCCTGCACGGAGACGGACACGGCAGGCAAGGCGATGCGGTCCTTGTCCGTCAAGTCCGCCAGGGTTTTCACCTTCGGGTTGTTGCTGATCAAGTAGTAGGGGAAATTGCCCAAGGACGCCACGCCGCGCACATTCTGCCGGCCTTTCGTACGGTCCCATATCGTCAGCAGCGGCCCCAGCCCAGCCCCCGCGATATCGATATTGCCCGACAACAAAGCGTCATTGATGGCGGGTCCGCCAGACAGGGTGATCCAGTCGACCTTCACGTCGACGCCCTGCTGCTTGCCATGCTTTTCGATCAGCTTTTGTTCTTGAGCAATGTTGAGCAGCAAGAAGGTGATGCCGTGCTGGCCCGCGATGCGGATCTGGCCTTCGGCCCGGGCCATGCTTGCCGCCATGCATGTCAAACACAGCATGGCGATGGTGGCGAAAAGGCGGCGGCGGGCAAAGGTAAAGATCGGCAACATGGACACTCCTTGGGTCAGATCAACAGACAAAGTCAGTACGGCGCATCGCCTTCGATGGTGGTGCGATACAGCTTGCGGCGCTGCTCGGGCGGGCAACCCGTCGCCAGGTGCATCAGGGAACGGTTATCCCAGAACACCAGGTCGTGCGGCTGCCAGCGGTGCACATACAGGTGCTCGGGGCGCACGCTGTGGGCAAACAGTTCGTCGAGCAGGGCGCGGCTTTCATCCTCGGGCAAGCCGACGATGCGCGTGGTGAAATGTTCGCTGACAAACAGGGCGCGCCGTCCCGTTTCCGGGTGCACGCGCACGACGGGATGGGCGACCGGTTTGACTTCATCGATCTGCGCCTGCGTCAGTGCGGGGCGCCAGGGGTTGCGGCGGCGCAACTCGTCATACTGACTCAGGTAGCTGTGCTCGGCATGGGCGCCGCGCACGGCGTGGCGCAGCGCGGCCGGCAAGCTTTCCCAGGCCAGGTGCATGTTGGCAAATACGGTATCGCCGCCCTCGTCCGGCAACTCTTGTGCATGCAGCATGGAGCCGAGGCTGGGCACTTCCTTGTACGACAGGTCCGAATGCCAGAAATGGCCCGCGTCGCCCAGGCCGATGGGCTGGCCATCCTCGACGATGTTCGAGATGATCAGCACTTCCGGCTGCGTCGGCAGCTGGAACTGGCGCAGCACGTGGATTTGCAGGGGACCGAAACGGCGGCTGAAATCCACCTGCTGCTGCGGCGTGATGCGCTGCTCGCGAAACACCAGCACGTGATGGTCGAGATGGGCGTGGTGCAGGCGCTGGAAATCGCCCAGCGACAGCGGCTGCGCCAGGTCCAGCCCCAGCACTTGCGCGCCGAGCGGCGCATCGAACGTCTCGATACGGAAATGGCTGGTGGATTGCACGGGTTTCAGGACAGCCGACATGGAAATTTGCCAAGAATCAGGGGAAGTCCACTGTATGCCGGCCGGCCCTGCTTGCAAACGAAGCATTTACTATATGGATATGCGCGGCGCGTTGCGCCACGCGGCAACAGGCGCTGTCACGCAATGGCACAGCAACAGCGCGCTGGCCCTTGCTAAGATATCTCCCAGGCAAAAACCTGGCTGCGCCGATTACGCCGTTGCTTCGTAGCGGGCCAGGCGGGCCGCCATGCGCGGCGCCAACTCGTGGCCCGCCGTGACCGTCACTTCCAGGTCGTTCAGCAAACCGTCCTTCAAGCCATAGACCCAGCCATGGACGCTGAGTTCCTGGCCCCGTTCCCACGCATCTTGCACGATGGTGGTCTGGCACACGTTCAGGACCTGTTCGACCACGTTCAGTTCGCACAGGCGGTCGCCGCGCTGGCGGCTGGTCAGCACGTCGCCCAGGTAGCGTTCGTGCTTCTGGCCCACGTCCTGCACGTGGCGCAGCCAGTTGTCGACCAGGCCGATGCGCGTGCCCGTCATGGCCGCATGCACGCCCTTGCAGCCGTAATGGCCGACGATGATGACATGTTTGACTTTCAGCACGTCCACGGCAAATTGCAGGACGGACAGGCAATTGAGGTCGGAATGCACGACCACATTGGCGATGTTACGGTGGACAAACACGTCGCCAGGCGCCATGCCCAGCAGTTCGTTGGCGGGCACGCGGCTGTCGGAACAGCCGATCCACAGGTATTCGGGCGACGTTTGCGCTTCCAGGTTCTTGAAGAAGTTCGGGTCTTTCGCCACCATCGAGTCGGCCCAGCGGCGGTTACGCTGCAGCAGTTCCGCCAGGGCCAGGCCATTTTTCGCTTCGGTCATATCGCTCCCATTGTGTAAATACGACTGAGGGCGGCAGATCGCGCCCATAGGCCGGCGATGTGCGCAGATTTCTCAGTCGTGGTGAAAAAAACGCCGGGATGTTTAAGCATCCCGGCGCATGGTATTACGTGTGCTTACTCAAAAAAATCCTTGACCTTGTCTTTCCAGGTCTTGCTTTGCGGACTGTGCTTGGCACCGCCCTCGGTGGTCGACTTTTCAAAGTCGCGCAGCAGGTCTTTCTGTTTTTCCGTCAGCTTCACCGGTGTTTCGATGGCCACGTGGCAGAACAGGTCGCCCGCGTAACCGGAACGCACGCCCTTGATGCCCTTGCCTTTCAGGCGGAAGGTCTTGCCCGACTGGGTGCCTTCCGGGATCGTGAACGACACTTTGCCGTTCAGGGTCGGCACTTCGATTTCGCCGCCCAGAGCCGCCTTGGTGAACGAGATCGGCATTTCGCAATGCAGGTCGTCGCCTTCGCGCTGGAACACAGCGTGCGGCTTGATGTGGATTTCCACATACAGGTCGCCCGCCGGACCGCCATTCGTGCCCGGTTCGCCGTTGCCGGACGAACGGATACGCATGCCATTGTCGATACCGACTGGAATTTTGACTTCCAGGGTCTTGTTGCGCTTGATGCGACCGGCGCCGCCGCATGGCGTGCAGGGGTCGGTGATGACCTTGCCGCTGCCATGGCATTTCGGGCAGGTTTGCTGGATGCTGAAAAAACCTTGCTGCATGCGCACCTGGCCATGACCACCGCAGGTACCGCAGGTGGTCGGCGAGGTGCCCGGCTTGGCGCCGCTGCCGTGGCAAGTGTCGCACTTGTCCCAGCTTGGCACGCGGATAGTCGTGTCGAAGCCGTGCGCAGCTTGCTCCAGTGTAATTTCCAGGTTATAGCGCAAGTCGGCGCCACGGTAGACCTGTGGACCCGCATTGCGGCTGCGTCCACCGCCACCGCCAAAGATGTCGCCGAAGATATCGCCGAAGCTGTCGGCAAAGCCGCCAGCACCGCCACCGAAGCCGCCACCGCCGCCCATGTTCGGGTCCACGCCGGCGTGACCATAGCGGTCATACGCGTCGCGCTTTTCCGGATTGGTCAGCATCTCGTAGGCTTCTTTGACTTCCTTAAACTTTTCTTCCGATTCCTTGCTATCCGGATTGCGGTCCGGATGGTATTTCATCGCCAGTTTACGGTAAGACTTTTTGATCTCTTCTTCCGAAGCATTTTTTGCGACACCGAGTGTCTCGTAAAAATCACGCTTTGCCATGTTGTCGGCACCTTGCAGTCTATCTACTGATGTAAAAATTACACGAAAAAGCCGAGTCGAGTGCTGCACTGGGCAACGACTCGGCTCGGCCGGTCTTCGCGGCTAATCCCGCGATGTAGCGTTCAGCCCGGCTGCCCCCAGCTCATGGGAGCGCAAGACATTACTTGCTGTCTTTGACTTCTTTGAAGTCAGCGTCAACAACGTCGTCTTGCTTGGCGCCTGCGTCCGATGCGCCAGCAGCTTGCTGTGCACCTTCCGCGCCGCCGGCAGCTTGCTGCGCTTGCATGTCGGCATACATTTTTTCGCCCAGTTTCTGCGATGCGCTCGACAGTGCAGCCACCTTGGCGTCGATCTCAGCCTTGTCACCCGCCTTGATGCTTGCTTCCAGGTCGGTGATCGCCGCTTCGATCTTCTCTTTCTCGCCCGCATCCAGCTTGTCGCCGTATTCGGTCAAGGATTTCCGGGTCGAGTGTACCAGAGCATCGGCCTGGTTGCGCGACTCGGCCAATTCTTTGACCTTCTTGTCTTCTTCCGCGTTCAACTCGGCGTCTTTCACCATCTTCTGGATTTCAGCCTCGGTCAAGCCGGAGTTGGCCTTGATCGTGATCTTGTTTTCCTTGCCGGTGGCCTTGTCTTTCGCGCCGACGTGCAAGATACCGTTGGCGTCGATGTCGAAGGTCACTTCGATCTGCGGCGTGCCGCGCGACGATGGCGGAATGCCTTCCAGATTAAATTCACCCAGGCCTTTGTTGCCGGCGGCGATTTCGCGCTCACCCTGGAAGACCTTGATGGTCACCGCAGGCTGATTGTCGTCGGCCGTCGAGAACACCTGGCTGAACTTGGTCGGAATCGTCGTGTTTTTGTGGATCATCTTGGTCATCACGCCGCCTAGGGTTTCGATACCCAGGGACAGAGGGGTGACGTCCAGCAACAGCAAGTCTTTGCGTTCGCCCGACAGGACCGAACCTTGAATCGCTGCGCCCACTGCCACGGCTTCGTCCGGATTCACGTCTTTGCGTGGATCTTTGCCAAAGAATTCCTTCACTTTTTCCTGTACCTTCGGCATACGGGTCATGCCGCCGACCAGGATGATGTCGTCGATGTCGGACACTTTTACACCAGCATCCTTGATAGCGATGCGGCAAGGTTCCATCGTCGCGATGATCAATTCTTCCACCAGCGATTCCAGCTTGGCGCGGGTCATCTTCAGATTCAGGTGGACCGGCGCGCCATTGGCCATGGCGATGTACGGCTCATTGATCTCGGTCTGCTGCGACGACGACAGTTCGATCTTCGCGCGCTCGGCCGAAGCCTTGATGCGCTGCAGAGCGATCGGATCTTTTTTCAGATCGATGCCGTTGATCTTCTTGAACTCGTCGATGATGTAATCGATGATGCGTTGGTCGAAGTCTTCGCCGCCCAGGAAGGTGTCGCCGTTGGTCGACAGCACTTCAAATTGTTTCTCGCCATCAACATCTGCGATTTCGATGATGGACACGTCGAACGTACCGCCACCCAAGTCATACACGGCGATTTTACGGTCGCCTTTTTCGGTCTTGTCCAGGCCGAACGCCAGCGCTGCCGCGGTTGGCTCGTTGATGATGCGCTTGACGTCCAGACCAGCGATACGGCCGGCATCCTTGGTGGCTTGACGCTGCGAGTCGTTGAAGTACGCAGGCACGGTGATGACGGCTTCGGTGACTTCTTCACCGAGGTAGTCTTCTGCCGTTTTCTTCATCTTGCGCAGCACTTCAGCGGAAATTTGTGGCGGCGCCAGTTTTTTGTCGCGTACGCCGATCCATGCATCGCCGTTGTCGGCTTTCATGATTTGGTACGGCATCAGCGCGATGTCTTTTTGTACTTCTTTTTCGTCGAACTTGCGACCGATCAAACGCTTGACTGCGTACAGCGTGTTTTTCGGATTGGTCACGGCCTGGCGTTTCGCTGGCGCGCCGACGAGAATTTCGCCATCTTCTTGATAAGCAATAATCGACGGCGTCGTGCGTGCGCCTTCAGCGTTTTCGATTACCTTTGGTTGACCGTTTTCCATGATGGAAACGCAGGAATTCGTGGTTCCCAGATCGATACCGATAATTCTACCCATGATTTTTTCCCTTTTATTTGCTAGATTTCAGATGGTTCTTATATGTGGCAA
Organism: Janthinobacterium breve; assembly: GCF_051380895.1. NCBI lineage: Bacteria > Pseudomonadati > Pseudomonadota > Betaproteobacteria > Burkholderiales > Oxalobacteraceae > Janthinobacterium > Janthinobacterium breve. The sequence goes on from NZ_JBNYXY010000001.1 coordinate 366,573, forward strand.
AGCGGCATGGTTTCAAGGCTTGCTTGATGCCGCCCTCTGATTATTTTGCTTGCGCGGTCGTTACAATGGCTGGACGCAGCAGACGGTCCGCAATCATATAACCCTTTTGCAAGACTGACACGATGGTATTGGCTTCCTGCTCCGCTGGCACCACGGCAACGGCCTGGTGTTTCATCGGATCGAGCTTCTCACCCTGCACCGGCAACACTTCCACCAGGCGGTTGCGCTCGAACGCGGCGTTCAATTGCTTCAGGGTCAACTCGACGCCTTCTTTCAGCGATTCGATGGTCGGTGCTTCCACCGTCAGCGCCGTTTCCAGGCTGTCTTTCACCGGCACCATGGCTTCGGCAAAGCTTTCCACTGCGAATTTATGCGCTTTAGCAACATCTTCCTGCGCACGGCGGCGAATATTTTCGCCATCGGCCTTGGCGCGCATGAAGGCATCGTGCATCTCTGCAAGACGCGCTTCGGTACTCGCCAGCTGCTCTTCCAAAGTAGGTTCTGCGGGAGCTGCGGCGTCCGCTTGCGGATTAGGTACAGCTTGGTTTTCCTGATCTTGCATCTAGAAAGCTCCTACAATCAATGACTTAAATGAGTTAGTCTAATTATCTTTACAACACTAACGGGCAGATGGGGCTATATCCTATTGTTTCAAGGGGTATGTGCGGCAAAACCAGGATTACATCGATCCATGTTACAGCTTATTACAAAGCACTTCCCATTTCGGGCAGCGATCCGTGCGCGCCCCCTTGATTTTGCAGGCTTCCCACGGCAAAGCGGGCATTCTACCAGCCCCGCCGCAGCCATTGCCACTGGCAGCGTTGCTATCTGGATAGTGCTTTGGCCACGCCAGACATGACAAAGCCGCGCAAGCGCGGCTTTTTATTGCGTAAAAATTAATGCCCCTTAATTCGCAGCACCCAGCGCCAGCGCCGCCGCGCGCGCCCGCGCGCCCGCTTTCTTGTCGGCCTCGCGCTGCGGCGCCGTCTTCATCGTCGGCCAGCCAATCATGTGCTGTTCGGCAATTTCCGCCATGCCCGCGATCCAGGCTGGCGTTTCATTCAAGCAAGCGATGTAATGAAACTGCTGGCCACCGGCCGTTTCGAAATCATGCTTGGCTTCCATGGCGATCTCTTCCAGCGTTTCCAGGCAATCGCTGGTAAAGCCCGGGCACAGCAGGTCGACGCGCTTGACGCCCTGTTGCGCCAGCGCCACCAGCGTGGGTGCCGTGTACGGCTGCAGCCATTCGGCCTTGCCAAAGCGCGACTGGAAGGTCACCACGTATTGCTCTTTACTTAACTTCAACTTTTCCGCCAGCAATCGTGCCGTTTTCAGGCATTGGCAGTGGTAGGGATCGCCCAGCAGCAAGGTACGCTTGGGCACACCATGAAAACTCATCACCAGTTTTTCCGGACGTCCGTTCGCTTCCCAATGATTCAACACGGAATCGCGCAAGGCGTCGATATACGTGTCGTGTTCGTGATACTGCTTGATAAAACGCAATTCCGGCACATTGCGCACCGTGGCGTAATGGGCGAACACGGCGTCGTAGATGGAGCCCGTCGTCGTGCCCGAGTATTGCGGATAGGCAGGCAGGATGGCGATGCGCTCACAGCCTTCGCTTTTCAGCTTGGCCAGCACCTCGGGCAGGGAGGGCGAACCGTAGCGCATGGCCATGGCCACCGTGACGCGGTCGTGGCCACGCTCGGCCAGGGCGCCGGCCAGCAATTTCGCCTGCTTTTGCGTATGCACTTTCAGGGGCGAGCCCTCGCGCGTCCAGATCGACGCGTATTTTTTGGCCGACTGGCCAGAGCGAAATGGCAAAATGATCAGGTTCAGGATGCACCACCAGACGACGCGGGGAATCTCCACCACGCGCGGGTCCGACAAAAATTGCTTCAAATAACGCCGCACGGCCGACGAGGTGGGCGCATCGGGCGTACCCAGGTTGACCAGCACCACGGCGCTGCGGTCGATGCTGCCATGCGTGTATGGCGGTTCTGTTTGAAATGACATGAAAGCTCTTCGAAGGCGTTGAATGGATTAGCCAGTTATTATAGTTGCATTAATTGCTGGGGGTCAGACCCTCAATGCGCTTAACGTCAAGCTCAGCGCTAACGCGTCCGGGGGTCTGACCCCGGATTTAAGCCTGCGGTCAAATCGCCAGCAATTCGCGCGCGTGCTTGCGTGTGGTGGCCGTGATTTCCAGGCCACCCAGCATGCGCGCCACTTCTTCCACACGGGCCTTGGCATCGAGCATGTCGATGCGCGAAGCCGTCTTGCCATTGTCCAGGGTGCTTTTTGCCACCTGAAAATGCTGGTTCGCCTGGCTGGCCACTTGCGGCAAATGGGTCACGCACAGTACTTGCCGGCCTTGCCCCAGGCGTTTCAGCAGGCGCCCCACCACTTCGGCCACGGCGCCGCCGATGCCGCTGTCGACCTCGTCGAAGATCAGGGTCGGCGTGGTGGTGGCGTGCGAAGTGATGACGGAGATGGCCAGCGCGATGCGCGCCAGTTCGCCGCCGGACGCCACCTTGGCCAGCGAGCGGGGCGCCGTGCCCGCATGGCCGGCGACGAGGAATTCCACTTGCTCCAAGCCGTGGGCGGCCGGAGCGCACGGGTGCAAGGCGATTTCGAAGCTGCCGCCCGTCATGCTCAGTTCCTGCATGGCGCGCGTGACGGCGTGCCCCAGCTCCAGGGCGGCGGCACGGCGCGTATCGGACAAGCGCTCGGCAACGCTGCGGTATTCGGCCTCGATCTTCGCTTCCTGGCGCAACAAGCCTTCGATGTCGGAAGCGTCCGCCAGGTGCTGCAGCTTTTCCGACAGCTTGGCGTGTTCCTCGGGCAATTCTTCGGGCGTGACGCGGAATTTGCGGGCCGTGCTGTGCATGGCTTCCATGCGCGCGTCGAGCTGGTGCAGGCGTTCCGGGTCCAGTTCCACGCGGTCCAGGTAGTTGTTCAGCGCGTACACGGATTCTTGCAGCTGGATGCGCGACGATTCGATCAGGTCGACGATCGGCTGCAATTCCGCATCGACGGACACCAGCTTGCCCAGCTTCTGGTTCAGGGCCGACAGTTGCGACACGATGGGATGGTCTTCCGACTCGGAAATGAGGGACAGCGCTTCCTGCGCCCCTTCCAGCAGGCTGGCCGCGTGCGACAGGCGGCTGTGCTCGTTCGTGATCTCCGTCCACTCGCCGGGCTTGGCCGCCAGTTTTTCCAGTTCGCCCACTTGCCATTCCAGGCGTTCGCGCTCGTACAGCACGTTGGCGGCATTCGTTTCGAATTCTTCGCGCTGGCGCACGAGGGCGCGCCAGCGCTTGTGCAGCGCCGCCACCTGCCGCGCATCCTGCTCCACGCCCGCTTCGCGCGCCGTCGCCTGGCCGTCGAGCAGGGCACGCTGCGCCTCGCTTTTCAGCAGCGACTGGTGCGCGTGCTGGCCGTGGATATCGACCAGCATGTCGCCCAGTTCGCGCAACTGCGCGGCCGTGGCGGGGATGCCGTTGATATACGCCTTCGAGCGGCCCGCATTGTCGATCACGCGGCGCAGCAGGGCGCCGCCATCGTCGTTGGCGAATTCATGTGCCACCAGCCAGGCCTGCGCCACCTCGCTGACGGAGAAGTCGGCCGTGATGTCGGCCTTGGCCGCGCCTTCGCGCACCACGCTGGCGTCGCCGCGTCCGCCCAGCGCCAGGGTCAGCGCATCGATGAGGATGGACTTGCCGGCGCCCGTCTCACCCGTCAGCACGCTGAAGCCGGCGGAAAATTCCAGTTCAATGGTATCGACAATGACAAAATCGCGAATGGACAGTGTATGGAGCATGGCTTCTGTGGTTAGGCGGCGCACCGCGGGTTGACGTGGAGAAACTGATTAGCTGAGCTTGCCCTCGCCCGACGGGTACTCATTCCAGTGCAATTTTTCACGCAGGGTGTTGTAGTAACTCCACCCTTCCGGATGCAGGAAGGTAATCGTGTGCGGCGAACGGCGGATGAGGATGCGGTCTTGCTGGACCAGGCTGGCAAAGGTCTGCATGTCGAAATTGACGCTGATATCACGCCCGCGCACGATTTCCACCACGATCTGGCTAGAGTCGGGCAGGACGATGGGACGGTTCGACAGCGCATGCGGGGCGATCGGCACGAGCACGATGCCGCCCAGGGTCGGGTGCAGCAAGGGGCCGCCGGCCGACAGCGCATACGCGGTCGAGCCCGTGGGCGTGGCGATGATCAAGCCATCCGAACGCTGGTTGTACATGAAGTGGCCATCAACTTCGACGCGCAATTCGGCCATGCCGGCGCCGCCGCCGCGCGAGACGACGACATCGTTGACGGCCATGCCCACGTGAATCGACTCACCGTCGCGCAGCACACTGCCTTCGAGCAAGGTGCGGCGTTCTGCCTTGAAGCGGCCACCGAGAATTTGCGCCAGCACGGGCAGCATGCGCTCGAGCGGAATATCCGTCATGAAACCCAAGCGCCCCTGATTGATACCGATCAAGGGGACGTCAAATGGCGCCAGCTGGCGCGCAATGCCCAGCATGGTGCCGTCGCCGCCCATGACGATGGCGCAATCGGCGGCAGCGCCGATCTCGGCCGGCGACATGGCGCGCACGCCGGGAAACGCCAGGTTCAGGTGCGCGGCCGTCTCCGCCTCAAAGACCACCGTGTGGCCCAGCACCTGCAGGAAATCGACGATGCTTTTAACGGGCTCGGCAATGCCATCCGTATTCTGGCGCACGACCAGGGCGATGGTCTTGGCGCCCAGGTTGAAGCGCTCGCCCGGGGCTGGCAAGGTCGCGGCTGGCTGTTCGGCGCGCTGTTCGGCGTGTGTATCGACGGGCATAAGAGTCTCGGAAGTGAATTCAGTGGCAAGCCGCCCCAGGCTGTCGCGTCGCACACCGCCATCGCATGATACTGTATATATGCACAGTATAGTGCGGCTGCCGTGTGCCTGCAAGGGGCGTTCTTGGTGTTGCACGCAGTGTAGCGCAGAAAAAGAATCGCCCATGCGTGCGCCAGCGCTCCCAGCATGGACAAATCCGCTTGCAGGCGGCCTGGCGCGGCAGGACACTGAGCTCATTCATCTTTACTGTCAGGAGGCCCTATGCATACCCCGCCAAGCGAACGCAAGATCAATACCGATGAAAAGGTCAGGAATGACGGTGTCGACCGACTGCCGCACGAGCGCGATGAATCGCCCGATGCGCAAGACGTGCGCCCGCGCAAAATCATGCAACAGGCGGCCAGCGACCTGGAACGCGGCCTGGTCGATACGGACCGCCACGCCCAGCCCGGCGTGGAAAAGGTCAAGCCCGCCGCGCCGCAGCAAGCCCGCCCCGACGCGCAGCTGGAACCAAAGAAGGCGCGCTGACTCCAACTGTCACACACCGCTGCTCGCACTGCCAATGTTATGGAGTACGCCATGCACCGCTACGTCTGTTCATTCCTGCTGGCCGCTGCCTGCAGCGTACACATCGCCCACGCTCAGGCGCCCGCCATGCCCGTGGGCTTTGGCCCGCAACCCGCCCTGCCCGCACCGAACAAGCAATTCATTCCCACCGTTAATGTTGCCCCCGTGCAGCGCTGGACGGCCGCGCAGCGCCCCGTGGTCGCGCCCGGCCTGGCCATCCAGGCGTATGCGCGCGACCTCGACCATCCGCGCTGGCTGTACGTGCTGCCGAATGGCGACGTGCTGGTGGCGGAAACGAATGCCCCGCCGAAACCGGACGACAGCAAGGGCATCAAGGGCGCCATCATGCAGATGCAAATGAAAAAGGCGGGTGCCGCCACACCCAGCGCCAACCGGATTACCCTGCTGCGCGGCATCGATGCGAATGGCGTGGCGCAAACGCGCAGCGTGTTCCTGCAAGGCTTGCATTCGCCATTCGGCATGGCCCTGATCGGCAACGAGTTGTACATTGCCAATGCCGACGCCCTGATGCGCTTTCCTTACGTCACCGGACAAACGGCCATCACGGCGCCCGGTGTGAAGGTGATGGAGTTGCCGGGCGGACCCATCAATCACCACTGGACCAAAAACGTCGTCGCCAGCGCCGACGGCAAGTTTCTCTATGTTTCCGTCGGCTCGAACAGCAATGTAGGCGAAAACGGCATGGCGGCCGAAGACGGCCGGGCCGCCATCTGGCAAGTCACGCGGGCCACAGGCAAGGCACGCGTGTACGCCACGGGCTTGCGCAATCCGAACGGCATGGCTTGGCAACCCACAACGGGCGCCCTGTGGACGGCCGTCAATGAACGCGACGAACTGGGCAACGACCTGGTGCCGGACTACATGACTTCGGTCAAGGAAGGCGCCTTTTATGGCTGGCCTTACAGTTATTTCGGCCAGCACGTCGATGCCCGGGTCAAGCCGCCGCGCCCCGAACTGGTAGCCACCGCCATCGCGCCCGACTACGCGCTGGGCGCGCACACGGCCTCGCTGGGACTGGCGTTTTATGACGGCACCTTGCTGCCCGCCCGCTACCGGGGCGGCGCCTTCATCGGCCAGCACGGCTCGTGGAACCGCAAGCCCTTCAGCGGCTATAAAGTCATCCATGTGCCCTTCGCCAATGGCGTGCCCAGCGGTCCGCCAGAGGATGTCGTCAGCGGCTTCCTGGACGAGAACGGCAAGGCCCAAGGGCGCCCCGTCGGCGTGGCCGTCGACAAGGCGGGCGCGCTGCTGGTGGCGGACGACGTGGGCAATGTTGTCTGGCGCGTGACGCCGGCGCCGTGAGCGTATAGGCGCCGCGCCGCGCATGCGCCCCTGCATGCGCCTCCAGTGTGACGCAACGAACGGAAGCGCAAGGGTGGGACGCGCATGATGAACGCTCGAACCACGCAAGGAGTACATCATGAAAAAAACAGGATCAGCCGTCTGGAGTGGCGGCCTTAAAGATGGCAAAGGGTTTATTTCGACCCAAAGCGGCGCGCTCGACAATGTGGCATATGGCTTCAACACGCGCTTCGAAGACAGTCCCGGCAGCAATCCGGAAGAACTGATCGGCGCTGCCCATGCCGCCTGCTTCACCATGGCCCTGTCCGGCCAGCTGGGCGAGGCGGGCCTGCGCGCCACGGCCCTGAAAACCACGGCCGATGTCAGCCTGGAAAAAATCGATGGCAGCTATGCCATCACGGCCGTACACCTGACCCTGGTGGCGACCATTCCTGGCGCCACTAACGAAGCGTTCCAGGATGCGGCCCTGCGCGCCAAGTTGGGCTGCCCAGTGTCGAAGTTGCTGGCCACGGAAATCACGCTGGACGCCCATCTGGAGTAAGCACGCCAGCTTCCGCCGCCCCTATGCCAGCGGGCGGCCGGGGCGGTCTCGGCAAGAAAGCCGTAAAACGCATAAAATCCTGCCATTCCCCTATCATTATCAAGGATTTACGATGCGTATTTTGCACACCATGTTACGGGTCGGCGACCTGCAGCGCTCCATCGATTTTTACACCAAGGTCCTGGGCATGAAGTTGCTGCGCACCAGCGACAATCCGGAATACCAGTACACGCTGGCCTTCGTCGGCTATGGATCGAATCCCGACCATGCGGAACTGGAACTGACGTATAACTATGGCACCACCAGTTACGAGCTGGGCACGGCGTATGGCCACATCGCCATCTCGGCCGACGATATCGTCGCCGCCTGCGACGCGGCACGGGCGAATGGCGGCAACGTCACGCGCGAACCGGGTCCCGTCAAGGGCGGTAACACGGTCATCGCCTTCATCACCGATCCCGATGGCTACAAGATCGAATTGATCGAACGCAAGTTCGACGGCCAGGGCGGCGGCTTGTAATACCTCAGCCTGGCTCGGCGGCCTGAGCAATGGCGGCGCGCAGCCAGGCGATCCCCGCATCGCCCTCCGTGCGGCGGTGCCGTATCACTTCAAACGCAAACGGCGCGATGAAAAATGGCGCAGAATGCTGTGCCAGACCCTGCGCCGCGCTGCCGCGCAAGGCGCGCTGCGCCACCGTCAGGATCATGTCCGTCCCCAGCACGACATCCGGTGCGACCGTCCAGTACGGCACGCGCACGGTGATGCGGCGCGTCTGGCCCAGTTGGGCCAGGGCCGCGTCGACTTCGGCGGCCATGCCGCCCTCGCTGGACGCCACCAGCACATGGGGGCGCGCCAGATAAGTCTCCAGACTCAACGTTTCACCCGGCGCCAGGCTGGCCGGGTCGAGCGCGCACATGAACGTTTCCTCAAACAAGGTTTCCCTATGGAGCTGCTCAGGCAGTTGCGGGAACACGCCCAGCGCCAGGTCGATCTCGCCATCCTGCACGCCTGCCACCACGGCCGGACGGCTGGCATAGCTAATGACCAGGTCGATGCCGGGAGCTTCCACGCGCAAGCGGCGCAGCAAGGCGGGCAAGATCAACGCTGCGCCATAGTCGGACATGGCCAGGCGAAATACACGTTGCGCCGTGGCCGCCTCGAAGACGGCGCCGCCCAGCACGGAGCGCACGCTTTGCAGGGCTTCGGCCAGCGGCCGCGCCAACTCCAGAGCGCGCGCCGTGGGCTGGAAGCCGCCCTTGCCGCGCAACAGCAGAGGATCGTCGAGCAAGTGGCGCAAGCGTGCCAGCGCATGGCTGACGGCAGGCTGGCTCATGTGCAAGCGTTCCGCCGCGCGCGACAGATGGCGTTCGCTGAGCAGCGCTTCCAGGATCACCAGCAGATTCAAATCGACGGCGCGCAGATTATTCATTTTGTGCATAGTTGAATGACAAATTACGAATTAGATTTAATCCTGACAGCATAATACGATGACACCATCAACTCAACTGCAGGAGTCACTCATGCAAGGATGGATTACCGTATTTGCTCCGCTGGCCATGCTGGCCGGCGCCGTCGTCCCCTTCCAGGCGGGCGCGAATGCCGCGCTGGGCCGCAATCTGGGCCACCCGCTGTGGGCCACCATAGCCTCGCTGGCCGTCAGCGCCGTGCTCGCGTCGCTGGTGATGCTGGTCTGGCGCGTGCCGGCGCCCGATTTCCACCTCGCCGTGCGCGGCCCGGGCTGGTCCTGGCTGGGCGGCGCGGCCGGCGTGTTTTATATTACGGCGGCGCTGATGCTGGCGCCGCGCATGGGTTCCGGTCCCTTCATGGCGGCCGTCATCGGCGGGCAAATGCTGGCCGCACTGGCCATCGACCGCTACGGCTTGCTGGGCTTTGCCGTCAAGCATATTTCTCCGCTGCACTGGGCAGGCGCGGGCCTGGTGGTGGCCGGCGTCATCCTCACGCAAGTGGCCAACAGCCGCACCGTGTGAAAACACCTCGGGGCGAAAAAAAACCAGCGCCGTTGCCGGTGCTGGTTTTGATCTCGCACAAACGCTGGATTACTTGTCCAACAAGGCGTTGACGGGCATCAAATCCGTTTCCTTCAAGGTACCAGCGGCCGACTTCAGGCGCAAGCCGTTCATGATGGTGTCGTAGCGCGCTTTCGACAGGTCTTTTTGCGTCGAGTACAATTGTTTCTGCGCATTCAAGACGTCGATATTGATACGCACGCCCACCTGGTAGCCGAGCTGGTTCGACTCCAGCGCCGATTTGCTCGACACTTCCGCCGCTTCCAGTGCCTTGACTTGTGCCAGGCCGCTGTTGACGCCCAGGAAAGCCTGGCGTGCGCCCTGCGATGCGGTGCGGCGTGCCGTTTCCAGGTCGTTGCGGGCCTTGTTTTCCAGCGCGATCGATTCGCGTACCTTGCTGGTGACGGCAAAGCCGCTGAAGATCGGGATGCTCCACTGCACGCCGATGGCATTGTTGTTCGCGCTGCCCGTGCCGCCGCCCGTCGTGTAGGTATGGCCCGTGTTGGCGATCAGGTCCAGCGTCGGATAGTGGCCGGCGCGGTTGCGGCCGATGTCGCGCTTGGCCGATTCCACATTGAACTGGGCCGTGACGACGCCATAGTTCTGCTCTTCCGCCGAACTCACCCACGGCTCGATGGCGGCCGGTTCCGGCGCGCTGATGACCACGCCCGTGCGCATGGGTGCCAGGTTCGTTGGCGCCTCGCCGATGATGGTTTGCAGCGCGCTGCGCTTGTTGGCCAGGTCATTGATGGCGGCAAATTCCTGCGCCACCACCAGGTCATAGGCCGCTTGCGCTTCGTGCGTGTCGGTAATCGTTTGCGTGCCCACCTCGAAATTGCGCTTGGCCGAAGCCAGCTGCTCCGTGGTGGCAACCTTTTGCGCCTGCGTGGCGCCCAGGTTGTCCTGCGCGCTCAGCACGTCGAAATACGCCTGCGCCACGCGCGTGATCAAGTCTTGCTGCACCTGTGCAAATTGCGCTTCGGCAATCGCTTGTGCCAGTTTGCTTTGCTGGTAGGTTTCCCAACGGTCCCAGCGGAACAACGGCTGTGCCAGGGTCAGGTTGTAGGTATTCGTGTGCACCTTGACCGTCGGCATGGAGATCGTGCTGGTGATCGGCTCGATGCTGTTGCGCGTATTGCTGCCCGAGGCGGACACTTGCGGCAGCAAGCCTGCCAGCCCCTGCGGAACCCGCTCCATCCCGGCCGACAGGGCCGCGCGCGCACTGGCGTACTGCGCGTCATTGGCCAGCGCCTGCTGGTACACCTGGATGAGATCGGCCGCCTGCACTTGCAGCGAGCATGTCATCGAGACAAAGGCGCTGGTCATCAGCACGGCGATAAGGGGTTTCCGCATTGCATTTCTCCGTTGGAGTCGTCAAAAGTTGATGGAATCAAAAATCTGCTACCGCTTGCCTTGCGCCCGCCGGGTGAGCGGGGTACAGGCCTCCGCAGGCATGCAGGAAAACATGCCTGGGTGCATCTATTGCAAAATAACTTAGTATTTAGGCATTGCGCTGTCGACTTGCAGCGCCCAGGCATGCACGCCGCCCGTCAAATTACTGATCTTGCCAAAACCATTGCGCTCCAGGAAGGCCGCCACTTGCATGCTGCGCGCGCCGTGATGGCAAATGCAGACGATCTCGGCGTCTTCATCGAGGTCATCGATGCGGGCGGGAATCGAGTTCATCTGCATCAGGGTGGCACCATCGAGGTGGCACAGGTCGAACTCCCACTGTTCCCGCACGTCCAGCAAAAACGGGCGCGGGCGCGAAGGGTCAGCCAGCCAGGCGGCCAGCTGCGGTGCACTCAAATGCTCCATCGAATCGGTCGCCTCAGAACTGGAAATGCGACGGTGCCGCGGCTTGCAGCGGCGTAACATTGGTTTCAAACAGCTTGCGCGTGTCGTAAGCCTTGTCCGAGCTGCGCGTGATCAGATGCGCCGACATGATCGGCGCTTCGCCGATGATGGCCAGGATGCGGCCGCCGACTTTCACTTGTTGCAACAATGATTCCGGCAACACGGCCAGGGCGCCGGAAACGACGATCACGTCGTACGGTGCACCCTTGCTCCAGCCCTGGGCGCCGTCGCCCAGTTCCACGGTCACGTTCGTCACGCCATTGGCGGCCAGGTTCTGCTCGGCCAGGGTTTTCAATTGGGGAACGATTTCCACGCTCGTCACATGACGCGCCTTGTGCGCCAGCAAGGCAGCCATGTAGCCGCTACCGGTGCCGATTTCCAGCACATTCTCATGTTTTTTAACGGCGACGTCTTGCAAAATGCGCGCTTCCAGCTTCGGCGTGAGCATGCATTCGCCGCCGCCCAGTGGAATTTCAGTATCGACGAAGGCCAGGTTTTTATAGGCGGCCGGCACGAAATCTTCACGCTTGACCACGTTCAACAGCTCCAGCACGTCGAGATCCAGTACGTCCCATGGACGGATCTGCTGTTCGATCATATTGAAGCGGGCTTGTTCGATATTCATCTTTGGACTCGGTAAGTGAAGTAATAATCCGCCATTTTATCGTTGAACTGGCTGAAAGCACATGTTAACCATAAAGGCGGGGAATGGAGGAAATTTGCGACGATCTGCAGATTTGGGGGGGCGAACCTTGGAAAAGGGGCAACTGAACGGTTGTCACCAGGCCCGGCGCATCAGCTTTTTCCGGGCGCCTCCACCTGCAGGCTGCGCAAGCTCATGTCGATAAACGCATCCATGTAGGCGAGCGGATCGATGTTCTTGACCTCGCATGGCAGGAAGGAGTGCGTCCACATCATGAGCATGGTGACGGGCGCGCTGAGGATGGTGCTGACCAGCACGGGATCGACCTGGCGAAATTCGCCGCGCTGCATGCCCCGTTCCAACAGGCTGACGATCAGCCCATTGCCGCGCGCGACGACTTCTTCGTTGTAAAACTGCGCCAGTTCCGGGAAATTGTTCGCTTCGGCCAGCATCAGCTTGGTCAAGCCGGCCAGTTTGGTGGCGCCGAATTCTTCCCACCACTGCATCATCACCTTGCGCAACAACTCGGCGCTGCTGCTGTCCGAGGCGGCCATGCTGTCTTCCGCCTCGCCGATCGACTGCACGATATTGTCGCGCACCACGGCCTTGAACAGCTCTTGTTTATTCTCAAAGTACAGGTACAGGGTGCCTTTCGACACGCCGGCCCGCTTGGCCACATCCTCCAGGCGCGTCGATGCGAACCCCCGTTCGACAAACAGGTCGAGGGCGGCGGCGAGCAACTCCTGCGGGCGGGCATCCTTGCGCCGCTCCCAGCGGGGCTTGGTATCAATCGGGGCTTGCATGTGTCTTTCCAAGTAACTTACTTTTGAGTCATTAATAGTAGACCTGTCTACCGCCAAGGTCAAGCGCAGGCCGCCAGGCCCATCCTGCTCCCGGGCGTGGAGCGCAGAAGTACACTGGCACGTATACATATAAGTATCAGCACCTCGCGTGCAAGCTGACGTGCACGCTCGCCATTGTAACGCGTCGCAGTTGCAGGGCGCCCATCGGCCGGGAGTGCCTGGGGCTGACGCCTGCCGCAAGCCCGTCTCAATCGCGCAAGGCTTGCGCCGGGGCCATGCGCATGGCCGACCAGGTGTGCCGCACGGTGGCCAGCAAGGCCACCAACAGGGCCAGCAACAATGCCGCCGCCAGGGGCCAGGCGCCCACCGGCGCGCGTTCGACAAAGCCGGCCAGGTAGCGCGCAATGCCAAGGGCCGCCAGCGGCAGGCCCAGTACGGCGCCAGCGGCGAGCAGCAGCATGAACTCGCGCCCCACCAGGCGGGCGATGGCGGCGCGGCCTGCGCCATGTAACTTGCGCAGCACAATTTCACGGCTGCGGCGCTGCACGCTGTAGGCCGACAGCACGTAGATGCCGAAGGCGGCGAGCAGCATGGCGATCAGGCTGGCCAGGCCGAGCATGCGCGCCAGGCGCAGGTCCTCGGCATACATCGCCGTCAGCAGGCTTTGCGCCGTGCGCAGTTCCAGCATCCGCTCCGGAAAATAGCGCCGCCACAGCGGCTCGATGCGCGCATGGGCGGCTGCCACATCGTCATTGCTGCGCAAGGACAGCGCGCCGCCGTGGCGCAGATCGAACAGCATCGGCTGGGCAGCCTGGCGCATGTCCTGGAAACGGATCGGCGGCGCAATGCCGATGATCACCTGCCCGTCCGGCATCGCCTGTCCCACGGCGGCCTGCGGCGTGGGATAGCCCAGCGCCAGCGCCGCCGCCGCATTGAGCACCACCACCTGGCTGCCGACCCGGTCCTGCGCCGCATCGAACAATCGCCCGTGCAAGGGCACGATGCGGTGCAGCGCAAACCAGCCCGGCGTCATGGGTTTGTATTCCAGGCGCACGTCGCGCCCGTCGCGCGTCCTGACGCTGCCGACGACCTTACTGCTATCGCGCCCGACCGCTTCCGCGATGCCAGCCACGCCGCCGATGCCGGGCAGGCGTGCCAGCGCCTCTTCGAAGGCGCGCGCCTGCGGGCTAGCCTCGCTATCAGGTGGCAAGTCCAGCACCAGCAAGCCGTCCGGCGCGAAGCCGGGCGAGGCATGGCTGCCATACCAGGATTGCCAGCCGACTGCCAGGGTCGCGGCGCACAGCGCCATGGCGGCGCCGAACTGCAATACCGTCAGCACGCGGCGCAACCACAGACCACCCGCTGTTTCGCTGTTGCCGCGGCCCGCCAGCGCGGGACCGGGCCGCACGCGCAGCGCACACCAGGCAGGATAGGCGCCCGCACACAAGCCCGTCAGCACGCCAAACAGCAAGGCCACGGCGCAGCGCCAGGCGGTGAACATATCGTCCAGCGGCCGCTGTACCAACTCGGCAAAGAGCGGCAGCGCCAGCCAGGCCAGCAGCAAGCCGGCGGCGGCCGCCAGCAGCGCCGTCAGCACCGACTCGGCGAGGAACTGCTGCATCAGGCGCGCCGCACCGGCGCCGAGCAACTTGCGCACGCCAATTTCGCGCTGGCGGCGCAAGGTGCGCACGGTGGCCAGATTGACGTAATTGATGACGGCCAGGGCGAGTATCAACAGCGCCAGCACGGCCAGTCCCGCCACGCTGGAGCGCTGCCCATGGCGCGCCGCCGCGCGGCTGTTGTACAGGTCCGCATCGAAGTAAGCCTGTGCCAGCGGCAGCAGCGCGATGTCGGTGACGTTGCGCCCCTCCAGCGCGCGTCCCATGGATGCCCCGCGCACCTGCCGGTCTTGTGGCGAGTCGTTGACGGCCTGCTGCAGCAGCGCCGCCAGCGCGTCGAGGGCTGCGCCGGGGCGCATCTGCAGGTAAATGGCGCCGCGCCCCCTGCCGGAAAAAGCGGCCTCGCGCTGCGCCGCCGGCCAGGCACTGCTGAGCGTGCCCACCAGCACTTCATACGGCACGCTGGTGTTGCGCTGATGGTCAGGCAGAATGGCGCGCACCTTCAGCGTGACGCCGCCAATCTGCAGCAGCTGGCCCAGCGCGGGCGCGTCGGCAAACAGCTTGCGCGCCGCCGTCTGCGTCAACGCCACGGCATCGGGCTGCGCCAGCGCCGAACGCAGATCGCCCTGCAGCGCCGTGACGCCGAACAGGCTGGCGAAATCCGCATCGACCGCTTGCACGCTCAGCGCATACGGGCGCTCGTCGCGCTGCACGGGCAAGTCAAGTTCCTTGACGATGCTCGCCATGGCGACCGCGCCGCTGCGCTGCGCTGCGTCGCGCAACGACAGATAGGCAAAGTTCTGCCATTCGGGGCGAATGAACAGGTTGATGCGTTGCTTGACCAGCAGCACGCGCTCGCGCTGCGGCACCTGGCTATCGTAGCCCAGGCTGTAGCCGACAAAGCCCAATAGCAGGAAGCAGGCTGCGAAACCCACCGCCAGGCCCAGGATGACGGCCGCCGAGGCGCCCCGCTGCTGCGCCAGCAGGCGCCAGCCGATGCGAAAATCGGCCGCCTTCATGCGGCCTGCAAGGCGTCGACCATGACGCGGCCGTCCAGCAAATGCAGGGTGCGCGACGCCTGCGCCGCATGGTCGGGCGAGTGGGTCACCATCACCACCGTCGTGCCCTCCGCATTGATGCTGCGCAGCAGGCGCATGACTTCATTGCCGTGCGCCGTATCGAGGTTGCCCGTCGGTTCATCGGCCAGCAGGACGGCCGGCCCGGCCACCAGCGCGCGCGCGATCGCCACGCGCTGCTGCTGGCCACCCGACAGTTGCGATGGCCGGTGGCCAGCGCGGTGGGCCACGCCCAGCTTGTCGAGCATGGCGGCCACGCGCTGGCGCCGTTCGCGCGCCGGCGTGCCGTTGTACTCCAGCGCCAGCTCCACGTTCTCGAACACGCTCAGTTCCTCGATCAGGTTAAAGCTCTGGAAGATGAAGCCGATGCGCCCGCGGCGCAGCGCATTGAGCTTGGCTTCGCTCCATCCCGCCACATTCTGGCCCTCGAACCAGTATTCGCCATGGCTGGGAATATCGAGCAAACCCAGCAGACCCAGCAGGGTCGATTTGCCGCAGCCCGAGGGGCCGGTGATGGCGACATATTCGCCCGCCTCGATCTCGAGGTCGATGCGATCCAGCGCCTTGGTCTGGATATCGCCTGACTGATGCATCTTGCTGACGCCGACTAGTTTGAGCATGGGTGGAACCTTTATGGAGGATGGTGGGAATTTACCGGCTAATGTGCAATCTGGGGGAATTTCCATATTCCGCGTAGGCCGACAGGATCACGCGCTCGCCTGCCTGCAGCCCGTGCAGTACTTCGAGCTGGCTGTTGTTGCGCCGGCCGATACGCACTGCGCGCCGCTGCGCCTGCCCGCCTGACGCATCGAGCACGTAGACCCAGGCGCCGCCGCTATCGTTGATGAAGGCGCCGTTCGGCAGCAGCAACGCGGCGGCCGGCTCGCCCAGGGTGATCTGCGCATCGAGGCTTTGTCCCGGGTTGAGCACGGGCGGCTGGCCGTGCAGGAACACCAGTTCCACCGTGAAGCGACCCTCCTTGATCTGCGGATAAATCGTCTGCACAGTCAGCGCGTAATCGCGGCCAGCCTGGACGATGCTGGCGTGCCGTCCCGCCGCCATGCGGTTCAGGTAAAACTCGTCCACCCTGGCCGACAGCTTGTAGCGCACAGGGTCGTCGATGCGGCCCACATTCTTGCCCGTCGCGATCGACTCGCCCACCTGCAGGCGGAAGTCCGTCAGCCGGCCGGCGGACGGCGCGCGCACGGCCAAGGCGTCGACCGTGGCGCCGACCAGCAGCAGGCCCGAGCTGAGGCCCGCGATGGACGCGCCAAGCTGGCCGGCCGCATCGCGGCGTACCAACGACTCCGCCTGCGCCGCCTGCTGTTCCTGCGCCAGCGCGCGCTGCTGCTGCAGCAGCCTGTCGGCCGATTCCTCCAGCGCCACGCTGGAAATGAAGCCCTGCGCCGCCAGCCTGAGATTGCGCGCATGCTGCTTGCCGCCCTGCTGCAGCGCGAACGCCAGGTCATCGAGGCGGCGCTGATGCTCGCTGGCGCTGGCCTGCTGCGCTACGCGCAAATTGGACAAATTGAAAATCTGCTGCGCATGTTCGGCCTTGCGGGCCAGCAGTTCCAGATTGCGCTGCGGATTGGAGATGCGGAACAGCAGCTGGCCCTTCCTGACCAGTGCGCCATCACTGGCAACCACCTCTTCGATGCGGCCCGACTCGACCGAATCGAGGAGCACGGAATGCAGCGGCTCGGCGCTGGCGCGCACCACCACTTCATCGAGGAAAACACCACGCGCCACGACACCGATGCGCAATTCGGCGGCAGGCACCTGCAAGCCGCGTGGCATGGCCCACCACCCTGCTGCGGCAAGCACGGCCAGCAACAGCATGCCCGCCAGGCCGGCGACGACCAGCTTGCGCCGGCTGCGCGGCACGCGCGTATCCATGGCCGCGCCGCTGGACGGCAAATGGGACATGGCAGATTGAGGAACAGGCATCTTTATTTTCACGTCTTTCGCACAAGTATTCGCCATCTATCAGCAAGCAGCGTGCCAGCAGCAAGCGCAACGCGGACATGCGCCCCGCGGCCGTGCGCCGACCTTGGCGGCGCGATGCGGTGTCCTGCGGTGTCCGTTTCCGGACAGCGGCTGTTCGCAAGCGCACAGCGCCGGCAAACAGGCATGCCCGCAGCGGCCGCCACGACGCCAGCGCGGCTGCTAGAATGCGCCACCGACCGACGCTCACTATGCTCTCCATGGCCCTCACCGCAGCCCACGTCCTGATCCTCGACGACGATATCGATGTCGCCTGCGCCGCACAGCTGCTGCTGCGGCGGCGCTATCGCGACGGCAAAGTCGATACGCTGTGCGACCCTGCAGGCCTGCCCGCACTGCTGGTCCAGGCGGTGCCGGACGTGGTGCTGCTCGACCTCAATTTCCAGCCCGGCCAGACCGATGGCGCACAAGGCCTGGCCTTGCTCGACCTGCTGCGCGCACTGCCGCAACCGCCTTGCGTGATCGCCATGACGGCGTATGCCGACGTCCCGCTGGCCGTGGCGGCGCTGCAGCGCGGCGCCGGCGATTTCATCACCAAGCCCTGGGACAATGCGCGCCTGGCTGCCGCCGTCGAACAGGCGCTGGCGCGCCGCGCCGGCACGGCCGCCACAGCCACTGCCACACCGGACCTGATGGGTGACTCCCACGCCATGCGCGAGCTGCGCGCGATGGTCGCCAGCGTCGGCCCCACCGAGGCAAACGTGATGGTGCTGGGTGAAAACGGCGTCGGCAAGGAACTGGTGGCGCGCGCCCTGCACCAGGCCTCGCGCCGCGCCGGCGGTCCCATGCTGCCGGTGGACATGGGCGCCGTACCGGAGGCGACCTTCGAGAGCGAATTGTTCGGCCACCGCAAAGGCGCGTTCACCGATGCCAAAAATGAACGCGCGGGGCGCTTCCAGGCGGCGCGCGGCGGCTCGCTCTTTCTCGATGAAATCGGCAACCTGCCGCTGGCGGCGCAAGCCAAGCTGTTGACGGCACTGGAACGGCGCGAAGTGACGCCGCTGGGCGCGGACCGTCCGGAAGCGATCGACGTACGCATCATCAGCGCCACCAATGTCGATGAAGCACGGCTGTTCGATCCGGCCGTGTTCCGACCCGACCTGCTGTTCCGTCTCAATACCATCGTGCTGCGCGTGCCGCCGCTGCGCGCGCGCCGCGACGATATCGCCATGCTATTGCGGCACTACCTGGCGCACTACGAAAGCCAGTACCAGCGCACCGCGCGCACACCTGGACCGGAGGCACTCGACTACCTGCAGCGACATGACTGGCCGGGCAATGTGCGCGCGCTGCGCCATGCCTGCGAACGTGCCGTCATCCTCGGGCGCGAAGCGCACTACACGTGCAGCGACTTCGGCCTGTTCGACAGCCACGCCCGGGCGACAGCGGCGCCCGCGACACCCGCCGATGCACGCCAGACGCTCGGCGCGCTGGAACGCGACGCTATCCATCGCACGCTGGAACAGGTCGACGGCAATATCAGCCATGCGGCCAACGCCCTGGGCATCAGCCGCGCCGCCCTGTACCGCAAGCTGAACAAACATGGCATCTGAGCGCAGCCTCAAGACGACGGCCGGCGCCAGCATCGCCGCCATGCTGGCGCTGGTCGCCGCCGCCGGGTATTTTTTCGCACTGGCGTCGCCGCGCCTGAGCGTGCTGTGCCTGCTGCTGGCCCTACCGCCGACGTGGCTCCTGTACCGCTGCCTGACGGGCCTCGCGCCGCGTTTGACGCGCCAGGAACCGACCATGACGGCGGCACCGTCGCCAACGCCCCATGAAGAATCGCTGAGGGCACTCGAAGCCTGTCTCGAACATGCGCCCATTGCCCTGTTCCGTATCCAGAGCGGCACTGCGGAACGCAGCGTGACGCCACTCAATGCATGCGCCCGGCGCCAGTTGGCGCCCGGGCACGCAAGCGTACCGCAGCGATGGCAACAACTGCTGGCGGCGCAGCCGCCGGGCCAGCGCCGCCTGCTCAGTTTTGACACGGAACGCGGCGTGGAGCGGGCGCTCGTGGCAGTGGCGGCGCTGACGCTGCAAGGCGCGCCGCAGCACCTGGCCGCGCTGATGCCGGTGGAAAGCGAACTGGAAGCCGAGGCGCTCAATGCCTGGCGCGAACTGGTACAAGTGCTGACGCATGAAATCATGAATTCGCTGACACCGGTCGCCTCGCTGTCGCGCACGGCCTGCGACCTGCTGGCGGACGTGCGCCCCCTGCTGCCGCCAGACATCCATGCCGACCTGGCCACGGCGCGCGACGCCATCGCGCGCCGTGCCGCCAGCCTGGCCGATTTCGTGGCCAGCTACCGCAGCCTGTCCAGCGTGCCCGCACCGCAGCCCGAAACGGTGCGCCTCGAACACCTGTTCCAGCGCCTGGAAGCCCTGCTGGCACCGGCCTGGCAGGCGCGCGGTGGCACGGCGGAATTTTCCGTCGAACCGGGGTCGCTGGAAGTACGGATCGATGCAGGCCAGCTGGAACAGGCGCTGATCAATCTGCTCAAAAATGCCGTCGAGGCTACGCAGGATAGTGCCGCGCCGCGCGTCACGGTCAGCGCCCGCCTGAGTCGGGGGGCGCGCCTGCGCATCGAGGTGCGCGATAATGGCCATGGCGTGCCCGATACGCTGGCCGCGCACATTTTCATGCCGTTTTTCTCGACCAGGAAACAGGGGCGCGGCATCGGCCTGGCACTGGTGCGCCACCTGGCCCATGCCAACGGCGGCACCTTGCGCCATGCGCGTCCCGTCGGCGCCGGCGCATGTTTCCTGCTCAGCTTTTAAGCCGCACGGCACCGCGTCAAGTGCACGCGCCTGCAGTTCACGCCGCGTTTTACGCAGTTCATCGCATTTTCCTCGAAGACAGCACGCCGCTTTGTTATCTTGACATCGACAGCACGGCAGCCGCGGCGCGGCAGCCGGCTTTTTTTCTTGTTCCGAACGACAACAATCATAAAGGAAACACCATGCGTACCTTGCTGGCCCTGTGCTGTGCCGTTACCCTTGGCGGCTGCGCCATCGTCATCAACCCCAACGATGGCGAAGTGCGCTATGCCGACGCGGGTGGCAATGCCATCCAGGGCAACGAGCAAGTGAGCCGTGACGTGCGCCAGGTCAGCACCATCAACACGCTCGACATCGACAGCATGAAGCGCATCGATATGAAAATCGATGTGCGCGTCGGCCCGGCAACCTCGCTGGTGATCGAAGCGGACAGCAATCTGCAGCCGCGCATCCATAGCGAAGTGAGCGGTAATACCCTGCGCATCTGGAGCGATACGAACATTCGCAGCAGCAATGGCATCCACGTCATTTATACGACGCCGCAATTGAGGAAGATCAACATCTCCGGCTCTGGCCGCCTGGTAGCCAGTGGTTTCAATGGCGAAGATTTCAGCCTGGAGCAGCGTGGTTCGATGAAGAGCGAACTGGCGGGTACGGTGGGACGCCTCGACGTGGCCAACAATGGCTCGGGCAGCATCAACGCGGCGGCCCTCGCCAGCGGCAACACGGACGCGGTGCAGAACGGTTCGGGCAACATCCAACTGGGCAGCGTGCGCAGCGAACGCATCAACGTGGCCGTCAACGGCTCGGGCAGCATCAGCGCCAGCGGCACCGTGCAGCGCCTCGATGCCAACGTGAATGGCTCGGGCGATATCAACCTGGCCGCCCTGCACAGCGACGTTGCCTATCTGGCGAGCAATGGTTCCGGCGACATCGATGTCACCGTCCAGAATGAAGTCAACGCCCGCGCCAGCGGTTCCGGCCGCATCACGGTGCATGGCGATCCGGCCCGCCGCACCCTGTCGGGCAAGCGCGTCAGCATCGTGCGCTAAACGCGCCCTGGCGCGGCACAGGGGCCGGCTTGCTATACTGTCGGCTCCTCACCCGCTCGCCTGAAATCCCATGTCCCCTTCTGCCCCCTTGGCATGCCGCCCATCCTGCGGCGCCTGCTGCACCGCACCGTCCATCACCAGCCCGATTCCCGGCATGCCCAATGGAAAACCTGCGGGTGTACGCTGCGTGCAGTTGGCCGACGACAACCGCTGCAAGATCTTTGGCCTGCCGGAACGGCCCGCCTTTTGCGGCGGCTTGCAGCCGTCCGAGGAGATGTGCGGCGGCAGCCGCGAACATGCCGTCGGTTGGCTGGCAGAGCTGGAACGGCTGACGGCGCCCTGAGCAGTGGCCCCTGCCATCTTTACCGCTTAGCGGCCATCCTCGGCTGTTGCCGAGGCTTCCTCCGCGTCGCGCAGGCGCTTGTATTCCAACAGCATGGCAAGGCCCAGATAGATCAGCAGCAGGAACAGAGTGTCGCGCGCGTCGCGCCAGTCCAGCGTACTGTGGCGCACCCAGTGCATGACATTTAAAAACACTACCGCCCCCAGCATTCCCCATCCATGGCGGCGCCTGGCACGGCCCAGCAGGATGGCCAGCAATGATGTACCTGACAGCATGATGTTCCCTTGTTCATTCTATTTTTTGCAACATTAACAGAAATTATGTCTTTCCGGCAATGCCTGCTCAGATAAAACATCCGGCTTGACTCCGGTTGCACGTTTGCGTATATTCATGCACATTCCTGCACATTCATAAGCTCACATGTCTGCCACCCTGCTCCTCAAACAACGTCACGCGCTGATCCAGCAACAACTGCACGCCGACGGCCGCGTACTAGCGCTGGACCTGGCGCGCCAACTCGACGTGTCTGAAGATACGATACGGCGCGACTTGCGCGAGATGGCCGCGGCCGGCCTGTGCCAGCGCGTGTATGGCGGCGCCCTGCCGCTGGCGCCTGATGGCGGCACCCTGACCCAGCGCAAGCAGGAAGCGCCGGAACGCAAGGCGCGCCTGGCGCAGGCTGCCGTCTCCCTCGTGCGCGCGGGCCAGGTGCTGTTTCTCGATGCGGGGTCGACCAACCTGGCCATCGCCTGCGCCTTGCCGGAGTTGGCGCTCACTGTCATCACCAATGCCCCCTCGATTGCCATGGCGCTCATGGAACGCCCGGAAATCGAGCTGATCATGGCGGGCGGCAGAGTCGACCGCCGTGCCGGCGCCAGCCTGGGCCCGCAGGCGCTGCGCACCGTCGAGCGCATGCATCCTGACCTGTGTTTCCTGGGTGCCTGCGGCGCCGATGCGGACGCAGGCGTAACGGCGTTCAACTACGACGAGGCGGAATTCAAGCGCAGCATCGCCGGCGCCAGCAAGGCCGTCGTGGTGGCCGTCACCAGCGACAAGCTGGGCACGGCCGCCCCCTTCGGCGTACTGGCCACGGGCTTGCTGCAACACCTGGTGCTCGAAGCCGATGCCAATGCGGCCCACATTGCCGCCTTTGAACGGCTGGGCGTGCAAGTGTTGCGCGCCCGCGCCTGATTTTATCCACCCCGATTTTTAAAAAGCTCTCCCATGCATCTCACCGGTACCCTGCAGCAACGCGCCACGCGCCTGGTCTTTTTCGCCGCTGGCCTCGGCATGGCGGCCTGGGCGCCGCTGGTTCCCTACGCCAAGTCGCGCCTGGGCCTCGATGAAGCCACCCTCGGCATTTTGCTGCTGTGCCTGGGCGCCGGCTCGCTGTGCGCGATGCCGTTTACGGGCATGCTCGCGGCCCGCTTCGGCTGCCGCAAGGTCATCGTCGGCGCCGGCCTGCTCCTGACCGCCATCCTGCCCGGCCTGGCGCTGGCCGCCACACCGCTGCAACTGGGTCTGGTGCTGCTGGTGTTCGGCGCGGCCATGGGCACCTTCGACGTGGCCATCAACATCCAGGCCGTGATCATCGAAAAGGCCAATGGTGGCGCCATGATGTCAGGTTTTCATGCGCTGTTCAGCGTGGGCGGCTTTGCCGGCGCGGCCTGCATGGCCCTGCTGCTGTGGCTGGGCCTGACACCGGCCTGGTCCTGCGTGGTGGTGATGCTGCTGCTGTGCGGCGTGCTGGGCGCGGCGCAAGGCCATCTGCTGCCGACGGCATCAGCCTCGGGCGAAAAAACGCCGCTGTTCGTCATGCCGCATGGTGCCGTCATTTTTATCGGCTTGCTGTGCTTTATCGTCTTCCTGGCCGAAGGCGCGATTCTCGACTGGAGCGCCCTGTTCCTCACCACCACGCGCGGCGTGGAAGAAGCCAAGGGCGGCCTCGGCTACGCCGCCTTCGCCATCGCCATGACGCTGGGCCGCTTCACAGGTGACAAGGTAGTCAGACGCTTTGGCGGCAAGCGGGTGCTCACTTTCGGCGGCTTGTTTGCAGCAGCAGGCTTCTTCCTGGCCGTGCTGGCGCCGCACGCCAGCCTGGCCATGGCAGGCTTCGTGCTGATCGGCCTGGGCGCAGCGAACATCGTGCCCATCCTGTTCACGGCCGCCGGCAACCAGCGCGCCATGCCGGCCAGCCTGGCGGTGGCGGCCATCACCACCATCGGCTATGCGGGCATCCTGGCCGGTCCGGCCGTCATCGGTTTCGTGGCGCACGCCACCAGCCTGAATATCGCCTTCGCCATGCTGGGCGCCGCCCTGCTGCTGGTAGCGGCCAGCGCGCGCCTGGTGGCGCCGGCAAAACAGGTCTCCTGATCCCCCTCCTGCCTGGCGGACGGCGCTAAAAAAGCACCGCCCGCCAGCGCCCAAATCGGCTCCACGGACCTCCGGCGTGGTAAGCTTCGACCCCGCGCACATTGCTGGCGCCACGCGCTCTCCCCATCCTGTCACTTATACCCGTTTATACATCTATGGATCTCATTCTTGCGTTAAAAGCCATCATCATGGGGCTGGTCGAAGGTTTTACCGAATTTTTGCCGATTTCGTCCACGGGACATTTGATCCTGGCCGGCAGCCTGCTCGACTTTACCAAAGATGTCTCGAAAGAAGTCATGGATGTCTTCGAGATCGCCATCCAGGCCGGCGCCATCCTGGCCGTGTGCTGGGAATACCGCCAGCGCATCGGCAACGTGCTGTCCACCTTCAGCACCGAGGTCAAGTCGCGCAAGTTCGTGCTGAACGTGGCCATCGCCTTCATCCCGCTGGCCGTTATCGGACTGGCCATCGGCAAGATGATCAAGCATGCGCTGTTCAAGCCCGTGCCCGTGGCCTTGGCCTTCATCATCGGCGGCATCATCATCTTGCTGGTGGAGCGCCGCGCGCGCACCAATCCGGTCACCGTGCGCGTCAACTCGGTCGATGAAATGACGCCGCTCGACGCCTTGAAAGTGGGCTGCGCGCAGGCGTTTGCACTGATTCCCGGCACCAGCCGTTCCGGCTCGACCATCATCGGCGGCATGCTACTGGGCCTGTCGCGCAAGACGGCCACCGAATTCTCGTTCTTCCTGGCCATCCCCACCCTGCTGGCGGCCACCTTCTACTCGCTGTACAAAGCGCGCGACATCCTGTCGGCCACCGACGTGCCCCTGTTCGGCGTGGGCACCGTGGCCGCCTTCATCTCCGCCTTCCTGTGCGTGCGCTGGCTGCTGCGTTACATCAGCTCGCACGACTTCACGTTTTTTGCCTGGTACCGCATCGTGTTTGGCTTGCTGGTCCTGGCCAGCGCCCACTACGGCTGGGTTGTTTGGGCAGCATAAGGCACTATGAATCAAGATCTTAACCAGCGCGCGCTGCACCTGCTGCAAACCGTTTTCGGCTACCCGGCATTCCGCGGCCAGCAAGCCGACATCGTCGACCACGTCAGCCATGGCGGCGATGCGCTGGTGCTGATGCCCACGGGCGGCGGCAAGTCGCTGTGCTATCAGATTCCCGCGCTGCTGCGCGATGGCGTGGGCGTCGTCGTCTCGCCGCTGATCGCGCTGATGCAGGACCAGGTGGACGCGCTGGAGGAAGTCGGCGTGCGCGCCGCCTTCCTCAATTCCACGCAAACCTACGAAGAAGCGAGCCGCATCGAGCGCCTGGTGCGCACGGGCGGCATCGACGTCGTCTACGTGGCGCCCGAGCGCCTGATGACGCAACGCTGCCTGGACCTGTTCCAGGCGTCAAAAATTTCCCTGTTCGCCATCGACGAGGCGCATTGCGTGGCCCAGTGGGGCCACGACTTCCGCCCGGAATACATCAAGCTGTCTGTGCTGCACGAGCAATTCCCGGACGTGCCGCGCATTGCGCTCACGGCCACGGCCGACCCGCAGACGCGCGCCGAAATCGCCCTGCGTCTGCAGCTGGAAGACGCGCGCCAGTTCGTCTCGTCCTTCGACCGCCCGAACATCCGCTACCAGATCGTGGAAAAGGCGAATGGCCGCAAGCAGCTGCTCGACTTCATCAACACCGAGCACACTGGCGACTGCGGCATCGTCTACTGCCTGTCGCGCAAGAAAGTCGAAGAGACGGCGGAATTTTTGAACCAGAGCGGCATCCGCGCCCTGCCCTACCACGCCGGCATGGAGTACGCCAAGCGCAGCGCCAACCAGGCGCGCTTCCTGCGCGAGGAAAACATCGTCATGGTCGCCACCATCGCCTTCGGCATGGGCATCGACAAGCCCGACGTGCGCTTCGTCGCGCATCTGGATCTGCCAAAAAGCATCGAGGGCTATTACCAGGAAACGGGCCGCGCGGGCCGCGACGGCATGGCCGCCAACGCCTGGATGGCGTACGGCTTGCAGGATGTGGTGCTGCAACGGCGCATGATCGATGAATCGGAAGCAGAGGACACTTTCAAGCGCGTGCTGGGCGTGAAACTCGACGCCATGCTGGGCCTGTGCGAAACGCTCAGCTGCCGCCGCATGCGCTTGCTCGAATACTTCGGCGAACCGGCTTCGCCGTGCGGCAATTGCGACACCTGTTTGGTGCCGCCCGTCTCCTTCGACGGCACGGTGCCCGTGCAAAAACTGCTGTCGGCCATCTACCGCGTCGACCAACGCTTCGCCGGCGGCCACGTGATCGACGTGCTGCGCGG
Source organism: Janthinobacterium breve (assembly GCF_051380895.1). Lineage (NCBI taxonomy): Bacteria > Pseudomonadati > Pseudomonadota > Betaproteobacteria > Burkholderiales > Oxalobacteraceae > Janthinobacterium > Janthinobacterium breve. The sequence goes on from NZ_JBNYXY010000001.1 coordinate 392,743, forward strand.
CGTGGAATCGGAACGCATCAAGACCTGGCATCACGATTCACTGTCCGTCTTCGGCATCGGCTCGGACCTGGGCGAAGCGGAATGGAAAGCTATCCTGCGCCAGGCCATTGCGCTGGGCCTCGTCTCGGTCGACCATGAACAATACAGCTCGCTAAAACTGACGGACGCCTCGCGCCCCGTGCTCAAGGGAGGCCAGAAAGTGCAGCTGCGCCAGTACCAGAAACCGGTGAAAACCAGCAAGCGCGGCACCAGCGTGGCGAAGGGTTATGTCGAGACGGACCTGTCCACCAGCGAGCAGGCGATTTTCGACAAGCTGCGCTGGTGGCGCGTGGAAACGGCGCGTACGCACAACGTGCCGGCGTACGTCATTTTTGTCGACGCCACCCTGCGCGAAATCGCCAAGGCCAAGCCTACCTCGCTGGAGCAGATGCGCGGCGTGAGTGGCGTGGGCGAGAAAAAACTGGCCTCGTATGGTGATGAAATCGTCGCCATGATCCTGGAGATGATGTGATGGAAGCCCTTTCGTCCGACCTGATTTACCAGGCCGTGAAACTGCTTGGCGCCCAGCCCGACGCCAGCGATGAAACGGAAGAGCAATTGCGTGCCCTGGTGCGCGATGATTTCACCGTGCGCCGCCTGGCCGACGTGGTGCCGGAAGCTTTCGGCCTGGTGCTGGCTTCGCACCTTCCCGGCGCCGAAAACATGACCCTGCCCGACACCTTCTGCGCCCAGGACGACGATGGCGAGTGGGTGGAGTTCCCCATGCGCTGCGAACCGATCTTTGTCATGGCCGTGGACATCGCCCAGCATACCTTCCACAATGGCCCGCGCGCGCTGATGAAAAACCTGGCCGACCGCAGCTCCCTGCTGTCGGCCATCAGCAAGGCCCTGAACGCGGGCGGCTCGCTCGATGGCACGAACTTGGGACCGCCGTCGTTCTTCGGCCTGCCCGCCGCCCTGTACCAGCCGGCGGCATCATCCGATACGCCCTGACCACTTCACCTTGCCTCTGCCCTTGATAACGGAACGCTGCCGCGATGGAAACCAAATGGCTGGAAGACTTCATCTCGCTCGCTGAAACTCATAATTTCAGTCGTTCCGCGGCCCTGCGCCACGTCACCCAGCCGGCCTTTTCGCGGCGCATCCAGTCGCTGGAAAACTGGCTCGGCATCGACCTGGTCGACCGCACCTCCTACCCCACGCGCTTGACGCCGGCTGGCGCCGTGTTCTACGAGCAGGCGCTGGAAATGCTGGGGCAGATCAACGGCGTGCGCGCCCTGTTGCGCGGCAAACGGACGGCCACGCAAACGAGCGTCGACTTCGCCGTGCCGCACACCCTGTCGCTGACCTTCATGCCAAAATGGCTGACGGCGCTGGAAGAGGGGTTTGCGCCGATCAACAGCCGTTTGATGGCCCTGAACGTGCACGACGCCGTGCTGCAGCTGGTCGATGGCGGCTGCGACCTGCTGCTGTGCTACCACCATCCGCGCCAGCCGGTGCAGCTGGACCCGGGCCGCTACGACATGCTGGTGATGGGCCGCGAAACGCTGCGCGCGTATGCGCGCTGCGGCCAGGACAAGGTGCCGGATTTCGTTCTGCCCGGCAGCGCCAAGGAACCGCTGCCCTTCCTCTCCTACACCAGCAATGCCTACCTGGGGCGCATGGTGGAATTGCTCGTGGCGGACGCCAAGGCGCCCCTGTTCCTGGAAACCTGCTACGAAACGGACATGGCCGAAGGCTTGAAGATGATGGCACTGGAGGGGCGCGGCATCGCCTTCCTGCCGGAATCGGCCGTCATGCGCGACGTCAAGTACAAGCACCTGGCGCGCGCCGACGGCGGGGCGCCAGGCTGGGAAATCGAGCTGGAAATCCGCCTGTATCGGGAACGCCCATCGGGGCTGCGTCCCGGCAAGCCGATCGTCGAAAGCCTGTGGCAATACCTGCTGCAGGCGCAGGATGGCAAGGCGCGCGCCGGCAAGCGCCGCAAACGCGCCATCGAGACCGTCCCATCCTGACTGTCAATCCTGGCAACATAACTATGCAATAAATGCATAACCGGATGCGCACAAAGCATTGGCCGGGGCATGAGGCTATCGCCTACGATGCGGTTCCGCTGCGCGCAACTCAATTGGGTGCGCCTACCACAGCATTTTTGAATGCCAGGAAAAATCGTAGCGAGCGGCAGTGATTTGTGACCGAGAAGCGCAGCTGTACGAAGGTACAGCGAGCATCGCCGGCCGCAAAGCACGACGCGCAGTAGATTTTTCGGCATTACACCACCGTTTTGTCCAGGAGCTTATCAAGCATGACCAGCAAGCACGCACTTCCTTCCTACCTCAATCCTGAAGACCTGGGCCCATGGGGCGTCTACCTCGAGCAGATCGACCGCGTTACGCCGTACCTGGGCAACCTGTCGCGCTGGGTGGAAACGCTGAAGCGTCCAAAGCGCATCCTGACGGTCGACGTGCCTATCGAACGCGATGACGGCACCATTGCCCACTACGAAGGCTACCGCGTGCAGCACAATCTGTCGCGCGGCCCGGGCAAGGGCGGCGTGCGCTTCCACCAGGACGTGACCTTGTCGGAAGTGATGGCCCTGTCGGCCTGGATGACGGTCAAGAATGCAGCCGTCAACGTGCCATACGGCGGTGCCAAGGGCGGTATCCGTGTCGATCCGAAGACTCTGTCGCGCAACGAACTGCAGCGCCTGACACGCCGCTACACGAGCGAGATCAGCATGATCATCGGACCGAACAAGGATATCCCGGCACCGGACGTCAACACGAATGAACAAGTCATGGCGTGGATGATGGACAGCTACGCCATGATCGGCGGCAATATGTCGACCGGCGTGGTGACGGGCAAACCGATCTCGCTGGGCGGCAGCCTGGGTCGCCGCGATGCGACGGGCCGCGGCGTGTTCGTCGTCGGTTGCGATGCGGCCGCCAAGGTCGGCATGTCGCTCGAAGGCGCGAAAGTCATCGTGCAAGGTTTCGGCAACGTGGGCGGCGTCGCTGCACGCATGTTCGCTGAAGCCGGCTCGAAAATCGTCGCAGTACAAGACCACAAGACCACCGTGGTGCATGCCGGTGGCTTAGACATCCCGCAATTGCTGGCACACGTGGCCGAAGTGGGCAGCGTCGAAGGCTTCCCGGGCGCCGAGGCATTCGTGCCACGCGAAGATTTCTGGGGCATCGATTGCGACATCCTGATCCCGGCCGCTCTGGAACAGCAGATCACGGCCGAACGCGCACAAGTCATCCGCGCCAAGATCATCCTGGAAGGCGCCAACGGCCCGACCCTGCCGGCAGCGGACGACATCCTGACCGACCGCGGCGTGCTGATCGTGCCGGACGTGCTGGCCAACGCCGGTGGCGTGACCGTCAGCTACTTCGAGTGGGCACAGAACTTCTCGAGCTTCTTCTGGACCGAAGAAGAAATCAACAGCCGCCTGACCCGCATCATGCGCGAAGCGTTCGACGCGGTATGGCAAGTGTCGCAAGAGAAGAAAGTGTCGATGCGTACCGCCACCTTCATCCTGGCGTGCACGCGCGTGCTGCAAGCTCGCGAAGTGCGCGGCCTGTACCCATAATGGCTGCCTGAGAAAATGCCTGGGGTGTTGTTGCTTCGCCTCGCCGTACTAGCGTACTGTCTTCGGCTTTGCGCCTAGCCCCCGACATTTTTCAGGCGCCATTGCTACCTTTCACGCCATTGGTTTAATGGCGCTCTAAAAAAATCCCGCCACACTAACGTGTGAGCGGGAATTTTTATATCTGGCGGACTTTTTTACGCCGCGTAGCCTTGCGGGTTCTGGTGCTGCCAGCGCCAGTGGTCACGGCACATGTCGTCGATGTTTTTCTGCGCTTGCCAACCCAATAATTCCTTCGCCTTGTCGGCCGAGGCGTAGCAGCTGGCGATGTCGCCGGGGCGGCGTGGCACAATGTCGTATGGCACGGTGCGGCCGCTGGCCGCTTCGAAGGCACGCACGGTATCGAGCACACTGTAGCCGTGGCCCGTGCCCAGGTTGACGGTAAAGCCCCCTTCGGTGGAAAACAGACGGTTCAACGCCGCCACATGACCCAGCGCCAGATCGACCACGTGGATGTAATCGCGCACGCCCGTGCCATCCGGCGTAGCGTAATCACTGCCAAAGACGGCCAGGCGCTCGCGGCGGCCGACAGCCACCTGGGCAATGAAGGGCATCAGGTTGTTCGGGATGCCAGCCGGATCTTCACCGATCAGGCCGCTGGCATGCGCACCGACTGGGTTGAAATAGCGCAACACACCGACTTGCCATTGAGCATCAGCATGCACAAGATCGGCCAGGATCTGCTCGACCATCAGCTTGGAGCGGCCGTAGGGGTTGGTCACGGACAGGCGCGACGTTTCCAGGATCGGCAAGGCTTCCGGGTCGCCATACACGGTAGCCGACGAGCTGAACACAAAACGCTTCACATTTGCCGCCGCCAGCACTTCCAGCAGCGCCACGGTGCCCGTCACATTATTGTCCATGTACATCAGAGGCTGGGCCACGGATTCGCCCACGGCTTTCAAGCCCGCGAAATGGATCACCGCATCGATGGCGTGATCGCGCAAGACGGCGGCCATGGCCACACGGTCGCGCACGTCAGCCTCGTAGAAAGGCACGCTTTTTCCGGAAATGCGCTCCACGCGCGCCATCGCTTCGCGCGCGCTATTGCACAGATTATCCACCGCGACCACATCAAAGCCTGCCGCCAGCAATTCGACGCATGTATGCGAGCCGATGAAACCGGATGCGCCCGTCACGAGTATTTTTTTGGACATAAGCTCAATCAATGCAAAAAAGATAAGACTACCGTAATTCCCCGGCCTTGCCTAGCTAGCGGGCGCATAAAAAAGCCTGCGGCGTCGCCGCGGCAGGCTTGTTCTCGTGCAAACGGCACAGGTGAGCAAAGCACCAGCTTATTTCTTGATGAACACCAGATCCCACACCCCATGGCCCAGCTTCAAGCCACGGTTTTCAAACTTGGTCAACGGACGGTACGCTGGCTGCGGCGCATAAGCATCGGCGCTATTATGCAACTGCGGCTCGGCGCCCAGCACGTCCAGCATTTGCACCGCGTAATCCTCCCAATCGGTGGCGCAATGCAGATAGCCCCCCGGCGCCAGGCGATCGGTCAATTGCTTGACGAACGGCGACTGGAGCAAACGGCGCTTGTTGTGGCGCGCCTTGTGCCATGGATCGGGGAAAAACACGTGGATACCGGCCAGCGAATTGGCAGGAATCATGTGCGTCAGCACTTCCACGGCATCGTGCTGCAACAAGCGCAGATTCGTCAGCGACTCTTCGCCGATCAGTTTCAACAGACTGCCGACACCCGGCGTATGCACTTCGACGCCGATAAAATCCTTCTCCGGCATGGCCTTGGCGATATGCGCAGTCGTCGCCCCCATGCCAAAACCGATTTCCAGGATGACCGGCGCCTTGCGGCCGAACACCTGCTCGAAGTTCATCGGTTCCTTGGCGAAAGGCAAGAGAAACTGCGGCCCCAGTGTCTCAAGCGCGCGCGCCTGCGCGACAGACAGCCGTCCCGCGCGGGTCACGAAGCTGCGGATGCGGTGTTCGGTCGGATCGTACATCATCGGCCGCGCCGGGCCGTTTGCTGGGGTATCAGAAGACATGGAAATGGAGAAATAAGTGGCCGCGCCACATAAAACCAGGCGCCAGCGAAAAATGGAGCGGGTGAAGGGAATCGAACCCTCGTCGTAAGCTTGGGAAGCTTCTGCTCTACCATTGAGCTACACCCGCGAAGCCTGCATTTTACGCGGGATGGCAAGGACTTGGCAAACTTGTAGATCGCTTTCGAATTCATCAGAAATTCTCGCGATATTTGACGAAAAACATAGACTGCCGCATAAGTACGGTGCCGTTTCTGTTGATACAGAACAACATTTCGGGCAGCGAGACACGGTGAATGGCCTGGTATGCAGCTAAAATAAAAAAAATTATTGTCGGCATGGACTGTGCAGCGCAGACTGGCCAGAGAAATGTTGCTACAATCGTGTGACAGTTTAGCATTCCCGCTGTTCAACCTAAAAGGATATCCCATGAAGAAAATTCTGATCGCTTCGGCAATCCTGTGCTTCGCTTCCGCACAAGCCATGGCTCAATCGGCGCCTGCACCAGCAGCAGCACCAGCAACTGGCACCGCTGCTGCTGGCGCCGCTGCCGGCACCACCGTTGCCGGCCTGAGCGTCAGCACCTTGATCGCAATCGGCGCAGCAGTTGCCGTTGTGGCCGGTGCAGCAAGCTCGGATTCGACCACCGCGCACACGACCCCAACCCACCATTAATACCTGGCTGCCCAGGCAGCGACAGGTAGGTCCATCCCGCAGCTTGATGTCGAGCCAAAAGGTGAAGGCCTGGTGCTGCAATAGTTGACATAGTCAAATATGTCAACTATTGCAATAAAAGCCCTTTTCATTTGAAAATGGGCTTTTTTACTTTTTAGAAAATAACGAAGAGGCTGACGTCAGCTTTTTTGTTTTAACGGACGATGCAATATTGCGCGGGCATACCTGTGGTATTCATTTATCCATTAAGAAACCCAGCTGCCATGTTCGTGAGATACCCTATTCAATCGCCTCGTTCACCATGAAGAACCAGCCCTTTTTCAAGCGTATGGGATTTGCCTTGAGCGGCATTGCCGTCGCCCTTCGTCTGGAATCGAGCTTTCGCTTGCAATGTCTTGCCGCCCTCATGGTCGTGATCGTGCTCGCCTGGAGCAAGCCGGCAATGATCTGGTGGGCACTGCTGCTACTCAACTGTGGCTTGGTGCTGGCAGCTGAACTGTTCAATACGGCGCTTGAACACTTGATTGACCACCTGCATCCTGGCCTGCACCCCAGCATCAAGATCACCAAGGACTGTGCGGCAGGGGCTGTACTCATTCTCAGCATGAGTGCCGTCTGCATTTTTGTTGCTTTTTTGCTGGAAACGCTTTCCAGTTGAGTAGCTAAAGCTGCCAAGCAAATTACAATGCATGGGTCGCCAAGGCACTCGCTGTCCACAGCAACATTCAAGACGGTGAGAAGAAACACATAGATTCCTATAATTCATTAAAATAACACCTTTTTGAAATATTTTATCTTTACCAATACTGCTTTTTTGCACGCTTTGCGCATGCATGACAATTGCGTAAAACAATAATCGCTTTTTGCGAGCGATTAACGACTCAGTTCCCATTTGGCGAAGCTGTTTTAATTTTGAATTGATGCGTAAATGAATACTCCCCTTGTACCAGTGATTCTTTGTGGTGGTTCCGGTACACGCTTGTGGCCCCTTTCGCGCGAAGGCTACCCGAAACAATTCTTGCGTTTGTCCGGCAAGACCAGCATGTTGCAACAGACGCTGCAACGGCTGGCTGGTATTGATGCCTTGGCGCCGGCTTTGCTGGTGTGTAATGAATCGTCCCGTTTCATTGTCGCGGAACAGTTGCGTGAGATAGGCCTGAACAACGCCCGCATGGTGCTCGAACCGATGCGCCGCAATACGGCGCCGGCCATTGCCACAGCGGCGCTGCAAGCCATGGAAAACGGCGACGATCCCGTCCTGCTCGTATTGCCTTCCGACCATGTCATCCTGGATACCCCAAAGTTCCACCGCGCCATTAACCTGGCACGCGATGCTGCAGAACAAGGCAACTTGCTCACCTTCGGCATTACCCCGACCGGACCGGAGACAGGCTACGGCTATATCCGCGCCGAGGGCGGCGCAGCTGGCCAGGTCCAGCGTATTGTCGAATTCGTCGAGAAGCCGGCCTTGGCGCTGGCTGAACAATACATTGCCAGCGGCGATTATTTCTGGAACAGTGGAATGTTTGTGTTCCGCGCCAGCCGTTACTTGGAAGAACTTGAACGCTTTCAGCCTGCTGTCGTCGCGGCGTGCCGGGAAGCGCTGGCCAAGGCAAAAATCGACCTCGATTTCATCCGCCTGGACCACGATGCCTATGCCGTCAGTCCCGATATCGCCGTCGATTACGCTGTCATGGAGCGCACCAGCCATGCGGCCACCATCGCGCTCGACGCCGGCTGGAACGATATCGGCTCATGGGCCGCCGTCTTCGAAGTGGCAAAAAAAGACGCCAACAACAATAGCGCCCAAGGCGATGTGTTGATGCAGGATTGCAATGATTGCCTAGTGCACGGCAATAACCGCCTGGTGACCGCCATCGGCATGCGCAATACCGTAATCGTGGAAACGGCCGACGCCGTATTGGTCATGGATGCGGATCAGGCGCAACATACCAAGACCCTGGTGGCGCAATTGATTGCCAAGGACCGTGCTGAAGCCACCATGCACCGGGAAGTGTTCCGACCGTGGGGATCGTACGATTCCATCGGCAATGGCGAGCGCTTCCAGGTCAAGCGCATCACAGTCAAGCCGGGCGCCAAACTGTCACTGCAAATGCACCACCACCGCGCCGAGCACTGGATCGTCGTCTCGGGTACGGCCAAGATCACCAATGGCGACAAGGAATATCTGCTGACAGAGAACCAGTCCACCTATATTCCCCTGGGCGTCGTGCATTCGCTGGCCAACCCAGGTAAGGTTCCGCTGGAACTGATTGAAATCCAGTCAGGCAGTTATCTTGGAGAAGACGATATCGTGCGGTTCGAAGATTGTTACGGACGAGTCTAACGAATGAAGGAGCGCAAGGCTGCTACCAATTTAACATTGGAGCATGCGCTTCGGAGTTACCCAGCAAGGCAGGCAAGACGTCATATTATTATTGTTTTTATTTTTTTAGAATGAGAAAAATAACAATATTTTACCAATTTTCTAGATACATCATTCAGATCATATAAAATCAGAGATTATCATTAGTACCCATTCATGAAAATATTTTCTAAAATTTAACTAATTTTCATTTACAAAATAGATCAGATAAATAAACTCATTTGCGGCACCCCCGAAAATGAATAATAAAATATTTTCTTGCATAAAATTTAGGAATTTACATGAAAGTACTTATTATCGGCGGATCAGGATTTATTGGATCACATATTGTTGATAAATTCCTTAAAGAAAATTGGGAAGTTACTATTTTTGACAGGCAGCGTGAAATATTTCGCCCGGAACTTGCGGGTTTCACGTTCGTAGCCGGTGATATAAAAAATAAGGCGCTTCTTGAAAGCATCGTAGCAAGAAATTTTGATGTGGTAGTTTACTCTTTATCAACAACGACTCCGAAGACGTCGAATGACGATCCGGAATTCGATATTGCGTCAAATCTGATCCCGACCGTCAATCTGCTGGATATCTGCACACGACACAAGACCGGAAAAATTATTTACTTGTCCAGTGGCGGCTCCATCTATGGCGACTCGGACACCGAAACTCATAATGAAAGTGATTCGGTATTTCCGATTTGTTCCTATGCAATTACCAAACTTGCAGCCGAGAAGTATTTATACATGTATGAAAAACTATATGGATTGAACTATACGGTGTTAAGGATTTCCAATCCATATGGACCGCGACAAAATCCCATTTCCAAACAGGGCGTCATTTCAGTCTTCCTGCATAAGATATTGAACGAACAGCAAATAGAGATCTGGGGCGACGGAAATATTGTAAGAGACTACATTTATGTTTCCGACGTCGCCACGGCATGTTTCAAGGCTGCCCACAGTACCAAAAATGGTATCTGCAACATTGGTTCAGGTATCGGTATTTCCCTCAAGGATTTGGTCGACATCCTGGCGGTACAGACCAATCGCAAACCGGAACTGGTATGGTTGCCCGAGCGCGGAGTCGATGTTCCCAGGATCATTCTGGACTGCACGAATGCTGAAATAACACTAAACTGGAAACCCACGGTATCGTTGAAAACAGGATTGAACAACACTATCAATTGGCTGAATGAATACTCGACAATGTCAATTTGATTATCGACAACAAGATTCAAGCAGAATAAGATCACACTAATATAAAGCAATAGGACCCATGTATAAATTTTTTAAGCGTCTGTTAGACATTATTGGCGGTACAGTACTTTTCATTATTTCCCTGCCCATCATCTTGATCACGGCAATCATTATCCGATTTGAATCAAAAGGCTCTCCTTTCTTTTTCCAGACACGCATCGGCCTGCACGGCAAGCCATTCAAGATCTTCAAATTGCGTGGCATGTTCGTCGACGCGCGCGAACGCTTTCCAGAGCTGTATGACTATTCCGCCAATACCACGCTTGATTTTCATTTTCACTATGAATATGATCCACGCGTCACCAAAACCGGGCATATCATCAGAAAATACAGCATCGATGAGCTGCCGAATTTCTTCAATGTCGTCATGGGTGACATGTCACTGGTCGGTCCACGCCCCGAGATTCCAGACATTTTGCAGAAATATGAGCAATTCAAGGAAGAGTACATTTCGGTCAAACCAGGCATTACTTGCTCGTCAAAAATTTCGGGCCGTGACACGCTGACCAAGTTGGAAACCATCGAACTGGATCTGAACTACATCCGTACACGAAACTTAAAAAAAGACATTCACATTCTACTGACCACTTTTACGCAAGTTATTTTGAAGAAAAATGTCTATTAAATGAAAAGTTCATACGATAACGGCAAGTCAGGAAAATTCATTTCTTTCGAAGGAATTGACGGCGCCGGCAAGTCCAGCCATATTTCCTGGCTGCTGGAACAGCTTACGCAGAATGGTATTTCTGTCGTGTCGAGCCGCGAGCCGGGCGGCACGCCACTCGGCGAAAAACTGCGCGACATTATCCTGAACGATGAAATGCAGCCAGCCACGGAAGCCTTGCTGGCTTTTGCTGCACGCCAGGAAAATGTCCTGACCGTCATTCAGCCAGCGCTGAGAAACGGCCACTGGGTGCTATGCGACCGCTTCACCGATTCAACTTTTGCGTATCAAGGATATGGCCGTGGCTTCCCTCTGGAAAAGCTGGTCGAGCTGGAAAGCTGGGTCCATGCGGACTTGCAGCCGACGCTGACCATCATCTTCGACTGCGACCCTGTAGTTGCCGCACAACGCCTGGCTGACAGCCGCGTGGCGGACAAATTTGAGCGTCAATCTGTGGATTTCTTTACCCGCGTACGCGATGGCTATCTTACGCGCGCGGCACAGCATGCGGAGCGCTACGCGATCATCAATAGTAACCAGAGCATGGACGCGGTAAGAGACGCGCTGTCACCGCTGGTCAAGAGGCTGCTGATGGAAAAAACCTAGATCGTCGGACTCCGGCCATTGGAATAATTTTATTAATAAGGATGCAGAAAATGATTTTCGTTACAGGTGGTGCTGGCTTTATCGGCTCAAATTTCGTACTGGATTGGTTGGCGCAGAGCAGTGAAACTGTCGTCAATTTTGACAAACTGACGTATGCCGGAAATCTGAACAATTTGGCGTCCATCAGCGACGATCCACGCCACATTTTCGTCCAAGGCGATATTAACGACACGGCACTACTGTCGCAATTATTTGAGCAACACAAGCCTCGCGCGGTTGTTCATTTTGCGGCGGAAAGCCATGTAGATCGTTCGATTCACAATCCAGGCGCATTTGTGACGACTAATGTCAACGGTACCTTCAGCCTGCTGGAAGCTGCCCGCGCCTATTGGAATACCCTGTCGGGCGCCGGGCGCGAGAGCTTCCGCTTCCTGCACGTGTCGACCGACGAAGTCTATGGCACCCTGGGCGCAGACGATGCGCCATTCTCCGAAACCACGCCATATGCGCCAAACAGTCCTTACTCGGCCTCGAAAGCAGCGTCCGACCATCTCGTCCGTTCGTATCACCACACGTATGGTTTCCCAACCCTGACCACGAATTGTTCCAACAATTACGGCGGCTTCCATTTCCCTGAAAAGCTTATTCCGCTGATCATCAGCAATGCGCGCGATGGCAAAGCGCTACCGATCTATGGCGACGGCCAGCAGATCCGCGACTGGCTGTATGTGGGCGACCACTGCACGGCAATTCGCCGCGTACTGGAAGCTGGCCGCGTCGGCGAAGTGTATAACGTTGGCGGCTGGAACGAAAAAGCCAATCTCGAAGTGGTCCATACGCTGTGCGACATTCTGGACAAATTAACACCGAAAACTGCAGGCAGCTACCGCGACCAGATCGTCTATGTACAGGATCGTCCTGGCCATGACCGTCGCTATGCCATCGATGCCCGCAAAATCGAGCGCGAACTGGGCTGGAAGCCAGTCGAGACATTCGAGTCCGGTATTGCCAAGACCGTCCACTGGTATCTGAACAACCAGGAATGGGTTCGCAATGTGCAGTCCGGCGATTACCAGAACTGGCTGGAAAAAAATTATGCGTCCCGCGACAGCAAGGAAGGTGTGTAATGGTCGAGCAACTCGAACGCAAAGGCATCATTCTGGCCGGTGGTTCCGGTACGCGTCTGTACCCAGTGACAATGGCCGTATCGAAGCAGCTGCTGCCTGTGTATGACAAGCCGATGATTTACTATCCGCTGACTACCCTGATGCTGGCTGGCATACGAGACATCCTGATCATTTCCACGCCACAAGATACGCCACGCTTCCAGGAGTTGCTGGGCGACGGCAGCCAATGGGGTATCAGCCTGACCTATGCCGTGCAGCCGTCTCCGGACGGCCTGGCGCAGGCGTTCATCATTGGCAAGGAGTTTGTCGGCGATGCACCATCGGCATTGATCTTGGGCGACAATATCTACTACGGCCATGACTTCGAAGCACAGCTCAACGAAGCGTCAGCGCGTACCAGCGGCTCCACCGTGTTCGCTTATCACGTCCACGATCCCGAGCGTTATGGCGTGGTGAATTTTGATACGGAACGACGCGCCATCAGCATCGAAGAAAAACCGCTCAATCCCAAATCAAACTATGCTGTGACCGGCCTATATTTCTACGATAGCCAAGTCTGCGATATCGCTGCCGGCATCGCGCCATCTTCCCGCGGAGAACTGGAAATCACGGATGTCAACCGCATTTATCTCGAGCGCGGCGAACTGAACGTCGAACTGATGGGCCGCGGCATGGCTTGGCTCGATACCGGCACGCACGAATCCTTGCTGGAGGCTGGCCAGTTCATTGCCACCATTGAAAACCGCCAGGGGCTGAAAGTTGCTTGCCCGGAAGAAATTGCGTATCGCAAGGGCTACATCGACGCGCAGAAATTGGAACAACTGGCCCAACCTCTGAAAAAAAACGCGTACGGCCAATATCTGCTGCGCCTCCTCAAAGAAAAAATATATTAAGACCTCGACGGTACTTATCCATACCATGCAAATTCAAACTACAGCATTACCTGGCGTCCTGATAATCGAACCGACTGTCTTCGGCGATGATCGCGGCTTTTTTTACGAAAGCTTCAACCAGAAGCGTTTTGCTGAACTGACCGGCATCACGCGTGACTTCGTGCAAGACAATCACTCCAAGTCGGCCAAGGGCGTCCTGCGTGGCCTGCACTACCAGATCCAGCAAGCGCAAGGCAAACTCGTACGCGTGACTGCCGGCGACGTATTCGACGTCGCCGTCGATATCCGTAAAAGCTCGCCAACGTTTGGCCAGTGGGTTGGCGTGGTGCTTTCCGCAGCCAACAAACGCCAGTTGTGGATACCGGAAGGTTACGCCCATGGCTTCATGGTGACCAGTGACAGCGCTGAATTCCTGTACAAAACCACCGACTACTGGGCGCCGGAATTCGAACGCAGCATTCTGTGGAACGATCCGACGATCGGCATCGACTGGCCAATCGACGGCGAGCCACTGCTGTCCGGCAAAGACAAGGCAGCCGCCTTGCTGGCGAACGCCGACGTGTTCGCCTGAGCGTTACCGACCAACCTGCCAAATTTGAACAAGACTACTCCATGAGCCGTATTTTAATCACAGGAAAGACCGGCCAGGTCGGTTACGAGCTGGAACGCAGCTTGCAAGGCTTGGGCGACATCATCGCCGTCAACCGCAACCAGATGGATCTTGCCGACCTGGACCAGGTACGCGACGTGATCCGCCGCGTGAAACCGACGCTGATCGTCAATCCGGCCGCCTATACCGCCGTCGACAAGGCCGAGAGCGAGCCGGAGCTTGCCATGCGCATCAATGGCGAAGCACCGGGCGTGATGGCCGAAGAAGCCAAAAAGCTGGGTGCGGTGCTGATCCATTACAGCACCGACTATGTTTTCGATGGCACCAAGGACGGCGCCTATGTCGAGACCGATCCGACCTGCCCGGTAAATGTGTATGGCAGCAGCAAGCTGGCAGGCGAGCAGGCCATCGCCGCCAGCGGCGTCGCACACCTGATCCTGCGTACCAGCTGGGTCTACAGCACGCATGGCAAGAACTTCCTGCTGACCATGCGCCGCCTGGCCCAGGAACGCGAAGAACTCGGTATCGTCTCGGATCAATATGGCGCGCCGACCTGGAGCCGCACCATCGCCGACACCACGGCGCATATCGTGGCGCAAAGCCTGGCGGCAGCGGATCGGGCTGCATGGTGGAATGCGCGTTCAGGGCTGTACCATCTGACGGCGCAGGGAAAAACCACGTGGTTCGGATTCACCGAAGAAATCATGGCGCATCCATCAATCGCGAAAAAGCCGCGTCTGAAACCGATCCTGGCGCAAGACTATCCAGTGCCGGCGAAACGGCCTGCCAATTCGGTGCTGTCGTCGCAGCGCCTGATCGATATGTTCTGCGCCTTGCCCGAGTGGGAAAATGCTCTAAAATTATGCCAGGATTGATGCCGACAATAAGATAGCGGTAGGCGCACTCCCAATTGGTGCATGAAAAACGATTATTGGATAACTGTTCAGCCCCTATGAACAGGCGCTGTAAATAGCGAAATTCCGCTTGAAAAAGAGGCAACTTAATGAGAGTCTGCTCAATTTTTAAGCAAAAATATATGCTTTTTGTGTCGCTCTCATAGGAACTAAACAGTTACAAACGATTATTGGAAAACCTGATTATCACGCAACATAATTAGAATTGAAACAGCATGATACTCAATGCTCAGGCGCAAGAGTTAGGCGCCGACAATGCCTTCAAAAAAGTCATTATTTTTTCACTATCAACTGCAATAGCCAAAATTTTTTACTTTGTCTAAGTTTTTTTGCCCATGAATGGTGAAGAAACCTCAAAAACCACATTAAAACGGGTACCTTCTTGCAAATCATTATTCCAATGTCAGGGTTTGGCGAACGCTTTCGCAGAGCTGGATACAGTGTGCCAAAACCATTGATTGAAATCGACGACAAACCCATTATTGCGCATGTTATTGACATGTTTCCCGGCGAGCAGGATTTCATTTTCATATGCAACCAGGACCATCTGTCCAATCCTGACTATCGCATGGAAGAAATTCTGCGCGAGTACTGTCCTGGCGGGCGCATCGTCGGCATTGCGCCACATAAACTCGGTCCTATCCACGCAGTACGCCAGGTTGAACACCTGATCGATCCCGAGCGTCCGGTGATCGTTAATTATTGCGACTTCACCTGTTATTGGAACTGGCCACACTTCAAGGACTTCGTCAAGCAAAGCGCATGCGCCGGCGCCTTGCCCGCCTATAAAGGCTTTCATCCCCATACATTAGGCAGCACTAATTACGCCTACATGCGCGAAACTGGCGGCTGGGTACAGGATATTCAGGAAAAACAGCCATACACAGATAACCGCATGGAAGAGTTCGCCTCAAGCGGCACGTATTATTTCGCTTCCGGAAAAATCTTGCTCGATGCTTTCGCCGCAACGATGGAACAGAACCTGAATATCGGCGGAGAATATTATGTCAGTCTCGCTTACAAACCGCTGTTGGCAGCTGGTGCCGGGGTCGCGGTGTATCCGCTGCAGCACTTCATGCAGTGGGGTACGCCAGATGATGTGACGGAATACAGCGGCTGGTCCACGGCGTTCCGGCGCCTGGCACTTCCGCCAGCCCCGGCGCTTGCTGCGGAAGGTTCATTGGTCATTCCAATGGCCGGCCTGGGCCAGCGTTTTGTCAATGAAGGTTATGCCGTCACCAAGCCGCTGATACCGGTATCGGGCAAACCGATGGTGACCCAGGCAACCAATGACTTGCCTGCGGCGCTACATCATGTGTTCGTGCTGCGCAGCGACATGCCGGGTTATGAAGACATTGCCGAGGAACTCAAACGCACCTATACCGACACCTTGATCGAGACGATCCCCGGCGTTACCGAAGGACAAGCCTGTACGGCCCTGATCGGCCTCGATGCACTTGAGCGCGCGCTGCCGCAAGCACTGGGACCGATCACCTTCGCCGCTTGTGACAATGGCGAATTGTACGACCCTGGCGCATTTCACGAACTGGCGAACAATCCGGACGTGGACGTCATCGTATGGGCGGCCCGAGGCTGGGCGAACGCGGTACGGCATCCGCAGATGTTCGGCTGGATCGATGAGAAAAACGGCCGTATCAAGACCATTTCCGTCAAAACCCCTCTGCAGTCTCCCGCCACGGATCCTATTGTGCTCGGCACTTTCACTTTCCGCCGGGCGGCCGATTTTCGGAACGTACTGGCGCATCTGAGGGACCGCGACGGACGCATCAACGGTGAATTTTATATCGACTCTTGCATCAACGACGCAATCGAAATGGGCCTGCGCTGCCATATATTCGAAGTCGACAATCTGTTGTCATGGGGAACACCGAACGATTTGCGCACATTTGAATACTGGCAATCGTGCTTCCATAAATGGAACGGCCATCCGTATAGTCTGGAACTCGATGGCCGCGTTGCCGTTGACAAATTGGCCGCACTGGAACAGCGTTACCAGGAGGTCGTCCCCGTATTGCCTGGCGCGAGCGCATGATACGGCGTGAACTCGCGGTCTTTCTGATAGTCGGCTCTCTGACTGTCGTGATCGATTTTCTGGCATACCGTGGATTGCTGTGGAGCGGTGTGTTGCCTTTGTCCATGGCCAAAGCCACCAGCTTTTTAATCGGTACGGCGTTCGCTTATTTCGCCAACCGGGCCTGGACTTTCAACCGGCAGTCTCACGCGTCGGGCAGTGCATGGCGTTTCATGTTGTTGTATGCACTGACCTTGGGGGCCAATGTCGTCATCAACGCCACAGTACTCCACTTGCTGACAGATGCGGCAATGGTCACATCCGCCATGCATATCGCGTTCTTGCTGGCCACCGGGGTCTCTGCCTTTTTGAATTTTGTGGGCATGAAACTGTTTGTATTCAAATCTGCGACCTGATCGGAATTATCTTGAAATTTTCCCTTGTGATCCCTTGCTACAACGAAGCCGCTAACCTGCCCTTGCTGCTAGAGCGCTGCAAGGACATTGCCAGCAGCGAGGTCGAGGTGATCCTGGTCGATAATGGTTCGACCGATACCACGCAGCAAGTGCTGCTCCAGCTTTTGCCGCGCTATCCCGGTTGCCGCAGCGTGCGGGTGGAGCGCAACCAGGGGTATGGCTTCGGTATCCTGGCCGGCCTGAAGGCCGCGCAAGGCGACATTCTCGGCTGGACCCATGCCGATATGCAAACCGATCCGCAAGACGCGTTACGCGGCCTTGCCCTGTTTGATCGTCATGGAAAAAATGTGTTTGTCAAAGGCCGGCGCTATGGCCGCCCACTGGCCGATGTCGCTTTCACGCTCGGCATGAGCGTGTTTGAAACAGTGTTGTTGCGGAAACCTTTATGGGATATCAATGCGCAGCCGACCATGTTTTCACGCATTTTTTTCGAAACATGGTCTGAACCGCCCGCTGATTTTTCGCTTGATCTGTATGCCTACTACCAAGCGCGTCACCAAGGTCTGCCGATCCACCGCTTTGCCGTACGCTTCGGCGAGCGGGCACATGGTGTTTCGCACTGGAACGTCAACTGGGCAGCAAAACGTAAATTCATCCGCCGCACTGTGGACTTCAGCCTGCAATTAAGAAAGAATTTAAAATAATGAAACTTATTTCGCACCGTAGAAATACAGTCCAACAACTCCTTGAAACGCCCGTGCAATACGGGATCGAGGTCGATATCCGCAGCTGCGGCGAGCAAATGATCATCCATCATGACGCCTTCGCCGATGGCGAAATATTTGATGAATGGATCCGCTCTTACCGTCATGGCACATTAATTTTGAATGTCAAGGAAGAGGGTCTGGAAGCGCGCCTGATCGCCCTGATGGATCAGCACGGCATAGACGACTTCTTCTTTCTCGATCAATCGTTTCCTTTCCTCATCAAGTGGGCCAAGGCCGGTGAGCACCGTTGCGCAGTGCGGGTTTCCGAATTCGAATCGATCGAGTCGGCGCTGACATTGGCCGGTAAAGTCGATTGGGTCTGGGTCGATTGCTTCACCCGATTTCCACTCAGCGGCGACGATAGCTTGCGCTTGAAAGCCGCAGGCTTCAAGTTATGCCTAGTGTCGCCGGAATTGCAAGGCCGCAATGCCGAGACTGAAATTCCACAACTGATCCACCTGCTCGAAGAGCGCGGCATCGTCGCTGATGCCGTTTGCACCAAACGGCCTGACTTATGGGAATTGACAAGTCATTCATGAAAAAACTCTTTCTGAATCCACTTTTCCTGCTCGGCTTGCTCATTCGCGTTTTGCTGATCGGAGTGGTCCTGCCCGCTCCGGTTGTCAACTGGTATGTTCCGTTCCTTGACGTCAGTACCAGCCAGTTTACCATCGACCCTTGGGGATTATGGCTCAGCCAAGGCGGCGTGCCGGCCGCCTTCCCTTATGGCTACGTGATGTGGTTGATCTTTCTCCCATTGTCGCTCTTGTTCAAGGTATTAGGCTTACCGCTGTTGATCGCTTACGGCCTGACACTGGCCAGTACCGATCTGGCGCTGTTTTTCCTACTGCAACGTATCGTCAAGGCCAGCGATAAATTATTACTGGCAACCTATTGGCTATCGCCGATCGTCATCATTGCCAGTTATATGTTCGGCTTCAATGATCTGATCCCTGTACTGCTGCTGACCCTGTCCTTGTACCTGGCTCGCCAGTCGCGCATGGGATGGTCTGGCGTCGCCTGTATCGCTGCGATATCGGCAAAGCTCAGCATGGCTCTCGCCTTGCCGTTTTTCTTGATACTGATGCTGCATAACCGCGCCTTGCGCCAATACCTGCCACAATTTCTGAAGGGCTTGGCAATCGGTGCGCTACTTTTACTGTTGCCATTCATGTTTTCCAGTGCCGGCGTAGACATGCTGTTCAATAATCCGGAAATCGGCAAAATCTACCGCCTGGCGCTGAATCTGGACGGACATACCCTGATTTATCTGGTCCCATGTGCTTACTTGCTGATGCTGTATGCGGCCTGGCGTGTGCGGCGTCTCAACTTCCAACTGTTCAATGCCATGCTCGGCATGGCCTTCCTGCTGGTCGTCCTGATGACACCGGCGGCTCCCGGCTGGTTCGTCTGGGCCATTCCCCTGCTGGTGGCTTATCAGGCCACCAGCGACAAGGTCGGCATTGCACTGACAGCTATTTTTTCCTTGCTATATGTAATGAGCAGCCTGTTGCTGACGCATGACACGCCTATGCTTGCCTATCTCGCTGCGACAGGAATCAATATCGCTCCACCATTGGCCGGGCGGGCGGTGTCGTTGCTGCATACCACCATGGTGGCGACGGGCATCGTGTTGCTGGTACGTATCTGGCGTGAAACGGTCAGCAGCAACGATTATTTCCGCCTCAGCCGCAAACCCTTTGTGATCGGCGTGGCCGGCGACTCGGGCGCGGGCAAGGATACCTTCTCCGACGCAATCAAGGGCTTGTTCGGCGGCCATTCGGTGACCACGCTGTCAGGCGACGATTACCACTTGTGGGACCGGCAAAAACCGATGTGGCAAGTAATGACACATCTGAATCCGATGGCCAACGACCTCGAAGGCTTCGCCAACGATCTGGTCGCATTGACCGATGGAAAATCGATTCAGTCGCGCCACTATAATCATCAAACCGGGCGGATGAGTCGCCCGTTCAATACGGAAAGTAACGATTTCATCATTGCCAGCGGTTTGCACGCGCTGTACATGCCGATTTTGCGCGAATGCTACAACCTGAGCGTCTATCTCGATATCGATGAAGACTTGCGGCGACATTTCAAATTCCAACGCGACGTACATCAGCGCGGCCACACTCCAGAAAGGGTATTGGCATCGTTCGAACGACGCGAGCCTGATTCGGCCCGTTTCATCCGGCCCCAAGCCGGCCATGCCGATCTGGTGCTGTCCCTGAAACCGATTCACCCGCGCATGCTGGAAGATCGCAACGGCAAGCATCCCCTGCGTTTCAAGCTGGTGGCACGCTCACGACACGGTCTCAATGAATTGTCATTGACAAGAGTGCTGGTTGGCATCTGTGGCTTGCATGTCGACATGATAGTCAGCGCGGACGGCTATGAAGTTGAACTGTCAATCGAAGGCGAGACCTCGGCCCAGGATGTGGAAATGGCGGCGCGCATGATTTGTCCACGTATTTTCGAGTTCCTCGACATGCAGGCAGATTGGAAAGATGGAGTCATGGGCTTGATGCAACTGATTACGCTTTCACACATTAATCAAGCACTAACGAAACGGTTTATATGGTAAAAATCTACTCCCCGCAGCGCTTCGACCGATTGCCCGATGCAATCTTGTTCGATACCGACAATACGCTGTACCCGTACGACCCGGCGCATGCCGCAGCCCAAAATGCGGTACGCGACAAGGCGATCAATACCTTCTCGATCAAGGGTGAAGAATTCGACAAGGCGTTCAAGACGGCGCGCGACCAGGTCAAGACGCGTCTCGGCCATACCGCCTCGTCGCACAGTCGCCTGCTATATTTACAGCGCATGCTGGAAATCATGGGGCTGGGCTCACAAGTATTGCTGGCGCTCGACTTCGAGCAAACCTACTGGCGCACATTCCTCAGCAATGCCCTCCTATTCGATGAAGTCAAGGAGTTGCTGGACGACCTGCGTCTGCTCGGTATACCGACAGCGATCGTGACCGACCTGACGGCGCAAATTCAATTTCGCAAAGTGGTGTATTTTGGTCTCGATCATTATTTCGACTACATCGTCACCAGCGAAGAAGCCGGATTTGACAAGCCACATGCGGCGCCATTCCAGATTGCGCTTGAAAAAATGCGTCCCAAAGGCGATTGCATCTGGATGATCGGCGACAATCCGGTCAATGATATTCGCGGTGCCCGCGAGCAAATCAATGCGGTCACTTTGCAAAAGGTGCATGACGGAACGCCACTCGGTGTGGCAGAGAATGCCCCCGATGCCAGTTTCAATGAGTTCAGTCAATTACGCAACCTGATAGCCGGTTTGGGAGCAAAGTCATGACGTTGGCAAACGATACCCTTCGCACCTCAATGATTTCATATTGCGCCTTGATCGGCGACAACGGGATGCTGGTACAGGGGGCCGGAGGTAATGTTTCATGGAAAGAAGACGATACGCTGTGGATCAAGGCATCCGGCACCTGGCTCGCACACGCTGCGGAAAAAGATATATTTGTGCCAGTCGACCTGCCGATGCTGCGTCATGCTGTGGAGCAAGGAAATTTCAGCGTAACGCCGGTTGTCACCACGGCCTCGCCACTGCGGCCATCTATCGAAACGCTGCTGCACGCATTGATGCCGCAACGCGTGGTAGTACATGTGCACGCTATCGAAGTCTTGGCACGACTGGTGCGCCGCAACTGGCAGGACGATTTTGCGATGCTGCTCGGTACAACCGTGCAATGGGCTGCGGTTCCTTATAAAAAACCAGGGGCCGAACTGGCTGAAGCTGTCAGCTTCGCACTTTCAGCGACACCCGGCGCGAATGTCGTTTTTCTGGAAAGCCATGGCGTGGTGATTGGTGGCGACAATATTGCCGAAGTAGATGCGACTATCGTGGCCTTAACCACAGCATTACAGACCCGACCAAAACAAAATGTTACCCACGAGTCAGTGCTTCCGATCATTCTCGATGACGGTACCATCTACCAGCCGCTCACCGATCCGGAACTTCACGCGCTAGCAACCGATGTGGAACTGTTTGCGAGAGTCTCCACAGAATGGGCACTTTATCCTGATCATGTGGTTTTTCTGGGGGCAGTGGCTCGCACTTATCCGGACGTGGCTACGCTAAAAGCCAAATTATCGGGCATTAGCGACATGCCCGAACTGGTCTTCATTGAAGGTGTGGGCGGTTTTACGAAAAACGATTTCAGCATTGCCAAACAGGCACAGTTACGTTGCTACTATGACGTGCTTGTACGCCAGCCAAGCGGGACTTCGGCATCGAGACTGGATAATGCAAAAATTGCGGAACTGCTCAACTGGGATGCGGAACAATATCGCATGACCCTTTCTAAATTCTTATAATCTGACTGGCCGCACTTATGTCGACTTTTTTTTCATTCCTGATGCTCCTTTTTTTGGCGACAGGAACCGGTTATATTTTACTGACGAAGTCCATGCAATCATTGCATGGTGCTCCTTTTTCTTTGAGAATTGGTGCGGCTTATTTCACCGGACTTGCATTTTACATCGTTTTAATCAGAACCTTTTCCAGTCTTCTCGGCCATGCGGACTGGGCAGTATGGTGTACCATCGCGACAGCTTGTGGCTTATGCCTTTATTTTCATCGGCTGCTGCTGATACTCATCACAGAATTTTTTTCAAAAAAAGGCGCACTAGGGGTAATCTTCGGATTATTGATTTTTTCACCAATTTTTTTAGTGTACTGGATGCCAGGCGGCCAATCGGTTGACAACCCTTTTTCATTCATGGGAAGTCTGCATTCGATCAGATATGCATGGATTGCGAATTTTATCAGCGCATGCGGCGTTGTTCCGGTGATAGGCCAGAATACCGGACAATCGATGCTCACCTATATGGCCGGCAGCCTGTCGGGCAGCAAACCCTATGTTTTCCTGTATTTCTGGCTTTGTTCGTCGCTGATGTTTTTATCGGTATTCTTATATGGTTTCATCAGCCTTTATGAAAGCCGCTGGCGCCTGGCCCTGTGCGCGACAGTAATGGTAATGTTCGGCAATTCTGCCTTGTCGTTGACGCATGTACTGACGATCGATTCGGGTAGCCCATTTGCCATCACTGGATACACAGATACACTGTTCGGCATCTTTTCGGTCGTCATGCTACTGCTGTTGCATACTGAATCGCGGTTCAGAAACGGAAAATTGCTTTCATTGCTGCCATTGGCCATTTTAATCTGTTGCGCCAATTTTTTTACAGCGCCGCAAAACATGCTTTATCTCCTTGCATTACTTCCATTGCTGTTGCTCTTTTCGCTCAAAATTCGCCCGCTGCTGAAAAATTGTGTATTCTGGTCTGCCTGCCTGATAGTAGCCGCTCTGGTCGCAGTTCCCCAAGGCGGCATGCTGACACCAAAATCAATGCAGACACTCGGCGACGTACCAGGGCTGATGAGCACAAGCAATAGTGGAGAAACAAAATTACCAGGCATACATCTGGTACCGGGCGTGCCCTTCCATTTTGGCTGGGGTGGCGACTGGAAATCCGGACAAAATGGCTATCTCAAGGAAGCCAAAATTTATCTTGAACATCCAAAATTAAACTTGATGCCGCTGTTGTGGATCATAGAACAATTATTTTTTACATCGTTAAGGATACTATTTTTTCCCATCGCCGGTTTGATCGCAATCTTCTTGATATGGCGTAAAGCAGGTATCCCATCAAATACGCAACATTACCCTATCACGCCATCCCATGCGACTCTGAGTATATTCGGCATATACACGTTCCTGATAGGATTCCTGATCGATTTTACCTTATTGGTCAATGGATATAAATGGGAACTGAGCCGCTTCATGATCCCCGGAATATTGATCGGGATGCTGGGTTTTTCTCTGTATGCCATTGGTTTTGTCGACCGCAACTTAAAAAAAGGACGATATTTTCTTGCTGCAACAGTGTTTATCATGATATGCGGACCTATAGTAAATCTCTTTGCAACTACAGCAAAAAATATAACGGATACCCCGGGCAGCCCAAGCATGGCAGAACGCATAAAGTATTTCAATGGAGCGGGACCAACCATTGAGCAAAACTATTGCCGCATCAGGCTGCCGGTGCATGATGCCCCATTGACCGCTCGATAACTCATTGCTCGATTAAGTGTCCAGTCCCGTTTGATCATAAACGCGCTTAACGAATAGTTCCGGTTTCTTTTTCTGCCATTCTTTGAGCGCCTGGATGGGTGTTTTGGCACCGATAGCCCGTTGTGGAATGTGGTGGTTGTAAAGCTTTAAATAGTTGAGCAAGGTCGTCTCCAGATCAGCCCGACTGTCGAATCTGGTCTGCTGCAATAGTTCGCTGATACGGCCGTTGAATCGTTCGACCATACCATTCGTTTGCGGATGCCGGGGCGGTGCCAGACGGTGTTCGATGCCCATAGCGGCGCAGACTTTATCGAAGGCGTGAGGGCCACTGGGCTTCCTGTCCTTTGTTGTGAAGCGGTCGGTGAATTGCGAGCCGTTGTCGGTCAGCAGTTTGATGATCCTGATTGGCGAGGCCAGCTTGAGCCGGCGCAGGAAGTCGACGCTGCTTTTATCGCTCATGTCACCGTAGATGTGCAGGAACACCCAGCGTGTGGCGCGGTCAATGGCCACGAACAGATAGCGACGCGAGGTTTCGTCTGGCATCTGCGGCAAGTATTTGATATCGACGTGAACAAAGCCGGATTCGTAGTCCTTGAAGGTATTCTTGGCCGAGATCGTTTCTCCCTCGGCCTTGGGAAAGACGTCTTCCAGGCGGGCCATACCTTCGCGTTTGAGCAAACGGGTAATGCCCGAGCGCGAGACGTCGGGATTGATGTATTGCCGGGCAATGTACAGCAGGTCGTCGAGCGGCAGATAGAGCGACTGGCGCAGTGACAGCACGATGGCCTCCTGCGTCGCGCTCAGCGTGGTATGCAGCGTATGGGCCCGGTGCGAACGGTCTTGCACATCGTCTCGCTTGAGCCACTTGGCAGCCGTGGCACGGGTGATATTGAAGACCTTGGCGGCCTCGCGGTCGGACAGGCAGGAGTCCTAGATTTCCTGGCGGATTTTCGGGGTGGTGCGGGCTTGGGGATGAATGCGTGAGCTCATGGACTAAAGTTTATGCGATGTGCTGCAACCGGTGGGACGATCTCGGTGGCAAACCGCCGATCAACTCGTCAAGACTAAACAGGCATTGAGCATCGGCTGATTCCGCCACGCCATCCACAAACGAACGGCATGGTCGAGCGCCTCAACGGGCGCATCAGCGAGATCGTCGGCCAGACGCGATTCGGGTCTGCGGCAGAACTCGCATCAACGCTGCAAAGCTATTTGAAACTCTACGACCACAACATTCCGCAGCGCGCCTTAAACCATCAAACTCCCATCCAGGCGCTCAAAGAATGGCAGGCTAAGAAGCCGGATTTATTTGTAAAGCGTGTTTACAACCAGACGGGTCTTGACATATAGCCACTCCACGAGGCTGTGGTTTATGGAGCGCTTACGCAACTTTGACCCACTCCTTCAGATCAAAATCATATCGTTTGATGACTCTGGCAGGATTGCCGACCGCAACCGAGTAATCAGGAATATCGCAATTGACCAGCGAATGGCTGCCGATCATTACCCGGCGGCCGATTCTGACATTCGGCATGATGATGGAACCGAGGCCTATGCACGTTCCTTCGCCTATCTCGACATAATTGCCGACACACTCGATTCTGTCGGCGATCTTGGAGGTATCCGCGATGTCTTCATAAGGATGATTCACATCCACGATCGCCACATTGGTAGTGAGCGAGACATTATCGCCAATCCAGATGCTGCCACCGCAAACAATGTGCACATTCTGTTCGATATTCACATTATTTCCAATATACAGGCAAGGGGCCGGCGCACCTTCAGTCACGACCATTTCAAGCCGGGCGCCGTTTTTATGACAGCAGAATTTTCCATTTTGACATGCCTTAAATTCACCAGCAACAATGGCGAATAGATAATACTTCCGCAGCCTACTACCCCGAGTATTTTCACATAATATAACCTGGTCAGCAGATACGACCAGAAACCGCTTATTTTATTGACTTTTTCACCCCGGGGTACGGCCAGAAATATTATCGTTTTTTTAATCATGGCAGACATCCTAATTTCATCCAGCGATCATGCATATTTTTTTGCAATACTCCAGAATGCGGCACCACATTCATCCCAGTCAAATCGCTTGATATTCTCATATCCCTTCTCGATCAGCGATTCCTGAAGTGCCTGCTCGCCCACCAGGCGGTCGATCTTCTGCGCCATATCCTCGATATTGCGTGGATCAATGTACAGCGCCGCTTCCCCGCACACTTCCGGTATGCTGGCAGCGGTAGAGGCAATCACCGGGCAGCCGCACGCCATGGCTTCGAGCGGTGGAATGCCAAAGCCCTCGAACAGCGACGGGAAAACGAAGCAGGTCGACGAACTGTACAGCGCGAGCAGATCGGCATCGCTCAGGTATCCCGTCAGTTCGATGTCCGAGCGGCTGCGGATCATGGCCAACAGTTTGGTATCCTGGAATACGCGCTTGTCCAGGCCACCAACCAGCTTCAACACATAGTCGGAAGGCTTGCGCTCCTTGAACAGGGAAAAGGCCGATACCAGCGCCTCGATATTCTTGTTGGGCTGTATCGAGCCAACCGCAATAATGACCTTTTCCTTGGCCTCCACCGCGATTCTTTTACCCAAGGAGAAAGATGAGGCATTGCTGACCACGGAAATCCGGTCGCGCGGAATGCCATACGACGAACAAAAATCATTTTTGCTGAATTCGCTGACGGTGGTCAGATGCAAGGAGCTATTGAGAATTCTCGGAATGACAAATTTGTAAAAGGTGCGAAATTTCCACGAAACAACCTCTGGAAAATGCAAAAACGCCAGATCGTGCACCGTCACGACCTTGCGATGGTAGAAAATCGGCGCGGTCGTCCCGAGCGAGATCAGCAGCGGCTTGCCCCGCTTCCTGAGGAACATTGGCAGATCAAACTGCTCCCATAAATGCCCGGTATTTTTCCCGATGATTTTCACCTGCAGCTCATCGGCCAGGTCCTGATGAATCACATTGTGTGGTGCCACAAACTGGATATCCGGATTCAGTTTTTTCAGCACCCGGCTTATTTCTATGGCGTAACGCTGAACACCGGTAACAGACTGCGTCAGAAAGCGTGCATTTACAAAAATCATGTGGGCTGTATTTTCAAAATAGGTAAAAATCGATCACGGCCTGTTGTCGCTGCCCGGCAGCGGCGGACATCAAGTCAGCCGGCTAGCGGCGATGGCGAACCCTGCACGGCCATATTGGAAAAAAATACATCGTTCAACCAGCCATCCAGGCTATATTTTTGATTGACGTCGTTCGTCAGCTCGGAAAAGTCACTCAAAAAGAAATCTTCAGGGATCACGATATTTTTACGGTCGATCACCAGCACATTTTCCGGCGTATAGATATCCGTCTTGCGCGCGAATGGATTGGTCGTGATGATCTTTTTCCTGGCACCGACCGCCTCCAGTGTGCGCATTGTCAAGCCTGCCTGCACCGGCCGCTCGATATCGAGCACCACCCGGCTACGCGCCAGCAGCAATTTCAATTCTGCCTTTGGCACGGGCTTGAAAATGAAGTCGGATTTTTTTGACATCCAGAATGCCGGCTGCAGCAAGCGCCGCGCCCAGTACACCAGGCGCGAGGAGAAGTATAAAATTTTCTTGATCTTGATATGCGGCGGCAGTGACTTCTCGAACTGGCACAAGACCTGGTAGCGATCGGAGTGAACCGTTCCGAAAAAGAACAAATCGATGTCTTTTTCCACATCAGGCAAATGCGTATATTCGTCAAGATAAAACAGGGCCCGATATTCTAGGCGCGGATCCTGTTCCGCATCCACCGGATCGAACGTGAACGTACGATCGAATAATGCCACCTTGTCCCGGCTTTCGGAGGACATGTTCTGGTAGCTATCCCAGAAATACAGCGTGAAACGTGCTTGCGGCAGTGCTGCGCGCAGGCGGCGGATAATCTCGCATGACATCGACTGCCCCTTGATCACCAGTACTTGCGTGATGCCCTGGTCACGGGCCTGCTCGATCATGTCGTCGAAATAACGTTCTGCCTTGCCTTGCTGTAACTGAGGAGAAATTCTGACCAATATTTTGGTCATTGTATCGCCGGCGGGAAGATCATTGAACCACAGTGTCGGGACACCGCGCTGTTCAAGACGCGCCTTGATCTCCTGTGCATAGCCAAAAAAATTCGGCGCAATCAACAGTGCCCGAGCATTTTTCTTTACATCATTTTCCATCAACATTTCCTAATAACGCCGCGACCTTGTGCGAGTGCAGCGACTGACATACCGTATTGAGATGATAAGGTTTATCGTAAAAACAAGATTTTTCATATTGGCTGTCATTATCCAGCACCAAAAATTCCTGTCCCGCGCCCTCATAGACGTTCTTCAGGAAGGCAAGCGTGCCTGGAGGGATCGGCGTTCCTGAAAACGTCGTCGGCAGTCCGCCGATAACCAGCACGCCTTTTGCCTTGGCGCGCTGCAGAAATCCTTTCAATACCTCTACTGCATAAGCATTTTTGGCCGTCTGCGACAGATCCGGAATCACCTCATGAAAGGAACGGATGAAACCTGCATATCCTTCGGCAAGTTGCGGCGTATGGCCCTGTTGATCGCCAGATGCATTCACGGAAGCCTCGGTGAAGCGCCGCTGAATACCTTTCTTTTGCAGCAGCATTTCTACCGTACCTTGAATGAAATAATTTTCATTAGCGAAAAATGCCGCGCGCAAAGTCCTTTCTGCACCAATCTTCCATAGCAATGGAAAATGCTTCTTGAATAACAAGGAATTTTCAGGTCCGGCGTACATCATGTCTTTGGAGACTTCATATTGCTGAAATTCCATTGGCATATAAATTATGTCGCCCGCGCGGAAATTCGGTTCATACGACGCCAGCAGGAAATCCAGACCGATGCCCGCGGCAACCGACAGATTGCCGCAGTAAGCGTTCGTATCACCGGAAATGACGGCGCAACTGTGGCTGAATCGCCCGTTACTTCCGGCAAAAATGAAAATGCGCCGGCCGTCGCCTTTCTTGGTCAGCGATACTTTCTGGTCATACAGCCGCTCGATTTCACCGGTAGTGAGCGGTTTGTCGATAAGGGCGTACAAGGCGAAATACAGCGCAAACGCCAGCACCAGCAGAAATAAATAAGAAGAAGCTGTGAATTTTTTCATCAAAATTGAAAATAAAGGAATTCGACGTCACCACCAAAAAATATTTTCTGGATCAGCAAAGGGGCCAGCATGACGGCAACCAGCAAGCGCCTGTTGGTCGACATGTCGTTTGAGTTCTTGAAGCACCAGGTTACGCAGCTGACAATCAACAGCAGGATGATCAGTTCAACGAAGCCCATCACCGTCCCATCGGCCAGCAATGGCACCACGCCACGCCCCTCGATCCAGCTCGATGCCTTTGGGATAATGGCCACGATCTGCGACGGCAAGGTAAAGCCGTTCAGTCCGCAGACACCGCGCAACACGGAATAAAAATCAGCAAGCGAGGCGGCTCGAAAAGCGATCCAGGCCAGCACCACACTGATGAACGTCAGCGGAACATAGATCCATGAGATGGCCGAGGAAGCTTTCCCGAGCATGGCGAAGCGCCCGGTCAGATGGCGCCAGAAATGATTAATTGCCAGAAAAATTCCATGCAAGGCGCCCCACAACAAGAAGGTCCAGCCGGCACCGTGCCACAAACCGCCGAGCAGCATAGTGATAAACAGATTCAGGTAGCGCCGCGTGGCGCCGTTGCGATTGCCACCGAGCGCAATATACAGATAGTCTCGCAAAAAGCGAGACAGGGTAATGTGCCAGCGGCGCCAGAAATCGATGACATTTTTCGCCTTGTAGGGCGAATTGAAGTTGATCGGCAACCGGATGCCGAGCATCAAGCTGATACCAACCGCCATGTCGGAATAACCGGAAAAATCAAAATACAGCTGGAAGGTATATGCCAGAACGCCGGTGGCCGAGTCGAAAAAGGTTGGCGTACCGCCGCTGGCGACACCATTGAAAAAGTAATTGGCATAATTGCCCAACGAGTCGGCAATCAGCAGCTTTTTTGCCAGTCCGATCAAAAATATGCTCATCCCGTTTCTGAAATCATCAGAAAAAACCGAAGGGATGACGACGTTTTTGAACTGCGGCATCATTTCTTTATGATGCAAGATCGGTCCGGCGATCAGGTGCGGAAAGTAGCCGACAAACAGCGAGTAATGAACCGAATTGCATTCATCGACTTCTCCGCGATAGGTATCCACCAGGAATGCTATTTGGGTAAAGGTGAAAAAAGAGATGCCGATTGGCAGCTCAATATGCGGCACGGACAACGCGACGTCGAACAGGCGGAAGCCTTCGTTGGCCAGGAAATGCGCATATTTATAGTATCCCAACGCCAGCAGATTCAACACGATACCGAGGCGAAGAATATTCAGCGCCTGTCGCTTGCTCGCGCCGCGGCGCTCATTGATCGATTTACCTATGTAGAAATTGAAGGCGATCGATATCAACAAAATTGGAAGGTTGCTAATGTCCCACCACGAATAGAAAAACAAGGAGGCCAGCGACAGCCAGGCGATAGCCCACCCAGGTTGCCGCTTGCTCAGATACACATAGGCCAGAAAAACAATCGGAAAAAACAAAAAAATGAACTCAACACTATTGAATAACATGACTTATAATTTTCATTTCAAAAATGCGAAATATTAATATCAAAAATTTTCAGAAAAATCCTATGACCCTACCCATCAATCAGGGTGAACCGCGCACCTTGCCTGAAAAATAATACACATCACCTGGATCTCGAACCAAACTGAAACTTGTACAACAGTCCGATCAGAAGAAGTGCGGCCGGCAACGCGTACATGCTCATGACATAAAATCCGGCGAAAAATCCCAGGATGATCGTATAAAAACTCAATGCCAGGATCGACGTTAATACCTTTTTATAAGAAATAAATTGTTTGATATATCGGGTCGATGCCCCCATGATCACTCCAGAGATAGCCGATACAATCACGACGCCTGGCCAGCCAAATGAAAAATATCCCCACATGGCAACTGGAATACGAAAGCCACCTGAAGCGAGATCGGAAATATCACCACTGTCGTTTAATATATATAACACCCAGGCTGATGGGTTCCAGTAGTATTGCCCCGGAACCAATCCACCAACGAATGTCCGCCCCAGGGTATAGACTCCGTGCTTCTCAAAAGCAGTCAGCAAGTTAAGTTGATCGGGAATATCCGGCGAGCCGGCGGCAATAATTACCCAGACGCCCGCACTTGCTGTATTTGTCGCACTATAAGCATCGGAGCCAAACAGCAGTCCTGCCAGAAAATAAATGGCACTGCCGATACTGAAGACCATGATGTAAGAGAGAATGAACCAGAAAAGGTAAATCCGTTTTTTGGTCGAAAATAATGCGATCAATGTAAATATACCCATGAATACCAGGCCGCGAGTCAGTGCCAGGGAAAAAAATATCATGATTAAAAGAATCAACAACATCAGAATTTTACGACGAGTCAGGAACCAGACTGCCACCATGATCGGGAACACCGTGATCAGGATGCTCTGAGAAAGGCGATAAGGAACAGCGACTCGCATATAGGCATCGCGATACGGACCGCGAAAGAACTTGGCAGTAAAAGGGTCGGCGGCGAACATCGGCACGGTGCCGATATACATCCAGCTCAACGCCATGGCAACCAGCGCAATCACCGTAATGAAGATCAAGGCTCTGTAGCGGTACCGTAAAAATTGATCCAGTGGCGCCAACATAAAAACCGGCTTCTTGATTAACTTGTCCAGTACTATATAATTAAAACCATACAACAATCCTGCGACATAAAAAAATGCACCGACCGTCAATATATAAGCATACAAGCTCACTATTTCCGGCGAGAATTCTGACAACATATCGGTAAAAAACAGCGGCACCAAATAACCGACAAAAACTGTTCCAAGGATAAAATGAGTCGGAATATTATATCGGCTAAACCAGATAACATACGTTCCGACCAACAGCAGTGAAGAACTAATAAAAATCAGAACGCTGATTATGTTCATACAAATTCAATCTTGTAAATTAATTATTATTGTAGAACGCACATAAAATCCGGCTACAAAAATACGCTATCGGACAACTACGTATCAGTGTCTGGAATGGCTACGCCTGGAATCCGCCAGACTGACCAACGGGACTCCAGCGTTTATCTAAAGAACATGCTCATTTTGACGCAACCATCTTCAGTTCCGTGACAAACGGATGATGGCTGCATACAGCCTTACATTTTCATGCCGTCTGTGATTCCGGAGAACAGGTGCGGGCGTAGTTTCTTCGAGAAAAGTTTGAATTTCAAAGGCCGCGTCAGGAAATAAAAACTCAAGGCATAAATTTTAAAGAACAGCGAAAAATTCTTTCTGATGAAATAAAGACGATTTCTTTCGCAATAATAGACAGAGAAAGCGGATAATGCCCCACCTGTACTGCTACTTACTTTATGCCAGACTTGACCTTTGGCCCAGTAATAAATCTTGAAACCGGCAAAATTCGCACGCCAGACAAAATCGGTATCATCATAGTAGACAAAATATTTTTCGTCCATGACGCCAATTTTGGCGAATACTAATTTGTGAATCAGCATGAAACAGGTCGGCGCGTAATTTATATGGATGTCCTGATCGAACTGCCCGTGATCAACCTCACCCTCGCCGCGATGCGTGGTGGTGCCCTTCAATATATTGATCTTGCCTCCCGCACACCAGATTTTGCCTGAATCATGGAAATAGATCTTGGGCACCATCAGTTTTTCCTGGCGACGTTCCGCCAGTTCCAGCATGCTGCCCAATAAATTCTCATCCTTGAACTCAATGTCGTTATTCAATAACAACACGTAGTCGCAGTCCGACTCCAGCGAGAGCTGAATTCCCTGATTATTGGCGGCGGCCACCCCGACGTTCTCTTTGTTCTTGATCAGCACGACATTCGTCATCTGATATTGTTCAGTAAGATCACGTGCTACATTCATTGAAACATCGTCCAGACTGTTATCAATGATGTACAAGGTGTAATTGCGGAATTTTTGTATCGACAAACTTTCAAAAAATCCCGGCAGCACATCGGCGCTGTTGAACAGCACCGTGACCAGTCCGATTTTTTGCATTGTCATTTGTACAGACCCCGTTTTTTCATTTCGGCGATACTGGTCTCGTAGGAGTCCACTTGCACTTCCTGCTGATTCACCCAGGCGGCAAAGCGGCCAATGCCTTCATTGAAATCGACCGCCGGCTTGAAGCCCAGCAGTTGGCCGGCCTTGGTCAGGTCGGCGTAGTTGTGACGAATGTCGCCGATGCGGAAGGCACCAGTCACCTTGATCGGCACATCGATACCGTAATAAGCGACCAAGGCGTTAGCCACGGTCAGCACATCGGTCGCGACGCCGGAGCCGATGCCGAATACTTGGTCGTTGGCCTCATCCTTGAGCAAGGCAGCGGTGGTTGCGGCAACGATGTCGTCGATAAACACGAAATCGCGGCTTTCCAGGCCATCTTCAAAGATATTGATGCCATTGCCATTCTTGATACGGGTAGAAAAGATGGACAGGATGCCGGTATAAGGATTGCTCAACGACTGGCCCGGGCCGTACACATTTTGATAACGCAATGCCGTGGCGCCGATCCCCAGCGACTTACAGACGGTCATGACCATCTGTTCCTGGTTTTGTTTGGTGATGCCATACACCGACGATGGATGAATCTTCGACTCTTCGTCGGTGGCCATCAGCGTCAGCGGCTCGCCGGTTTGCGGGCACAGCGGCTCAAAGCGGCCTGCCTGCATGTCTTCGTCCTTGCGTGCGCCAGGGTAAATCACGCCCAGCGCCGAGGAATGATATTTCCCCTCGCCGTAGATCGAACGCGACGAGGCCACCACCAATTTATTGACCGAGTATTTGCCATTCGCCAACAAGTCGAGCATCAGGCCGGTGCCGCCGATATTGACATCGACATAGCGCTTGATTTCATACATGGACTGACCGGTACCGGTTTCCGCAGCCAGATGCACGATGGCATGCTGGCCTGGCAGTACCGCTTCCCATGCTTCAACATCGGTCACCGAGCCCTGCACGAAGCGAACCTTGCCTTGAATGCTCTGAAACAGCGGCGATGTCGTTGCCGGATCGCTACCATGAATCTGCGGCGACAGGTTATCCAGAATCGTCAGCTCATGCCCTAGGCCGATCAAATGCAACGCCAGATTGGACCCAATAAAACCTGCACCACCAGTGATAAGAATATTCATGTTCAATCCATTTAAATTTTATTATTTACCTTGACCCAGGAACGCTGTTCCGGGTCATACCGCTTGACAACTTTCGCAGGCGAGCCTGCGATTACCGAAAACGCAGGGAAAGACTTCGTCACCACACTATTGGCCGCTACGACACAATACTCTCCCAAACTGACTCCGCTTCCGACGAAAACATTGGCTCCCAGCCAACAACGATCACCGATCGAAATAGGCCCCTTTGAGACCAAGTCCGTCTCCAGCCTGGCCATGCGAATGTCTTCATATCCATGATCGAAATCCGTTAGAAATACATTCGGCCCAAAAACGACTTCGTCACCAATATGAATACCGAAAGCTGAGGTGGCATTGAAATGCTTGTTAGCAAAGGTTTTTTTTCCGATCTCAATTGTGCCAGTGTAATCCTTGCCGGCATAATATTTCACTGCATATAAAATCGCACCCCGTTCTATCCTGACACCGGCTCCGATGTTCAACCTCGAAGCACCGAATATCTGTTCCGGCTTTTTTATCCAGGCTCCCTTGCCGATCCTGCCAAAGGTCATCCCGTAAATCCATCGTGTTTTTATTTTCGAGCATGTGACATGCGCCAAATTATAAAAATCAAAAAAATCCATCTTTTTGAATGTGAGATATTTCCGCTTCAGTACATTCAATGCCTGCCTCCTTCGTAAATATTTTTTTCCAAGCTCAGCAGCACTGCATCACGTTCCACATTATTCAATTCCTCAATTCTATCACCATTCAAAGAATTTCTAAATTCATATGTTTTCATAGCCAGTATGCACTGATAATACAACATCTGCATAACAAGAAAAAATCCTGCCTTCCCTGCCTTATACGCTCCGTTAAAAATATACTGAACCAAAAAACCTTTTGCTATCCTTGCAGTCAGATTCATCAAACCACATGGCCTATTGGTAACCGCTTGAATATCTGTATAACGATCAATCGTTCCCAAATACTGTTTAGCAGTATTTGAAATGAAGTGCCTGACGTAATATTTTTTTGATTCCAGACTTAATATACGCCCTTCTTCGACCAGCACTTTCCCAAAGTTATGAATAGTATTTCCAGAAAAATCAAGTGCGTCTTTTTTAAACACCCGATTCATGCGATCCGCATATGCCTCATAGCAAAAATGGCCATAGTAATAATTTTTACGAATTACATTTACAATATCGTATTTTCCCACTTCGACTGCATTGACTATGGCAGCCAAAGTATCATAATCCACAAGCTCGTCTGCAAATGCCCAGTATATCCATGGCGTTTCAACTCTGCCCTTCAGGCGCGCAACGGTTTCCTCATCCTCGACCCAACCATTGTTTTTATTCAGGAAGACTTCGGCACCGAGTCGCGTAGCAATTTCCTGAGTGGCATCCGTGCTGTGGTTATCAACGATCAAGACACGTCCCCATGCAGAGAAATTCCGTATTACGCGCTCTATCCTCGCAGCTTCATTGAAAGTAAATACGACAAAGGTCAGCTTTTCCGAAAAACTCATCTTACTCTCTATTCTTTATTATCAAATTTTGCGACATGCAGCACCAGGAAAGCAGCGATAAATATCTGCGACAAAGCTATCGGTACGCCGATCAGAAATACATTTTCGGGCCAATAGGTCATGACCACAAAACCGCCTGCCACCGAAACGACAGCCGCCGCAATATTATAAAATATCATTATTTTTGAAGCATTCCTCAGCATCAAGAACACCGTCGCCGCACCGATCACCATGTTGCCCGCTTCAACCAATACACCATAACTGATTGCCTGTGCGTATTGCGCATAATCGTTTTTTGTCAATAACATCAACGCATACTGGCCAAAAATCGCAGCACCCACAGCTACAAACGCTGCCAGCAATAATGCATTCCTGATATACGTCAGCGTGTATTTACCTTTACTCGCATAAATCTTCGGCAAGAAAATCTGCGAGTACACTGATGAAATCGCAGTCATTCCCGCTCCACCCAGATTCGTGACGACGGTATAGATTGCGGCCGTCGCGGGAGCACCTGCCCATACATACATCAGGCGGTAGAACTGCAATTGCGCCAGGTTACAAACAGCACCAATCGACAAAGCATATGATTTCCGGAATACAGTACGGTAAGGCTCTATGCCTTCATCGCTCCAGTTGTAAGACAGTTTCCTGGAAAAATAAAAGGCGATCAGCAACATTTCCAGAGCAAAGGCAGCCACCGAGGAATACAGCAACAAATCAGCGCTTGCCGAGGTATACGCCACTGCCAACACAAATAATCCTATTTTTAGCGCACTTTCGAACACTAGCATATTAACCACAAAAATTTTATGCCCGCGATTATTCAACAATCCGCGCGAAAAATTACACAGATAAAGAAATACAGCGGTAGCATAAATCCCGGCCAGATCCCATATCTGTATTTTCCCGAGATACAATAATGGCACGCTAAAAGCAAGGCACAGAAGCAATGCGCTGGAACAGACGGTCCGGTTCAGCTTCAACAGCGCCTTGAGTGGAATATCTTTTCCTGACAGCGCCAGACGCGCCTGAAGATAATAATCGACAGGCACGAACACCAGGGCATTCATCACATATGACAGCGTAATAAGATAAAAATATTTTCCCAGCTGGTCGGTCGTGAGATTATTCGTGTAAATTTTTATGAATGCGAAGCCAACGCCGATCGAAACCAGTCTTAACCCGATCACCATCAACGTTTCTAAAAAATTTTTCTTTTTAGCAATAGAAATTATTTTTTTTAACATGGTTATGCCAGCAACAGTATCCGGTATTCCTCACTCATTGATTGGAGCGGCCAGACCTGCGTCTTCCAACTCACGCGCTGTTGCATCAAGCGCCGCGAGACCGTTACATATTCACACGAATACCAACGGCCTCGCCAGTTACTTAATTAATTTAGGACTGCAAGGTCTTTTTCAGTTCTGCCAGCAGCGATGTCTCGTCCAGTTCATGTTCACGCATCAAATAGGCATAACTGCCGCATTTCTCGGAAAAGCGGTCCTGCACGCCGCAACGCACGACACGGGCTTTGTTGCCAGGAACGGACGCAACCACCTCGGCGACCAACCCGCCGATGCCGCCGTAAACACTGTGCTCTTCCAGTACCACCAGATTGTCCACGCCGGCGGCAATGTCCAGTAACTGCGCGGTGTTGAAGGGTTTGATGGTCGGCATGCTCCAGACCGTGCAATCGCCCAGTTGTTGCGCCAGGCTGACCGCCGTATTGACCATTGAGCCGGTGGCGACAAAGGCGGTAGCGGTATTGCTGCCTGTGCTGACAGACAGCAGATCGCCGATCGGAGCTGCAGGCACAGCCTGATGCACTCCGCCGACATCTGATTTGCCGATGCGTATATAGACCGGTTCCTTGAACTGCAACGCATGGTTCAGCGCGTAGGTCATTTCATGCGCGTCCGACGGCGAGAGGATAGTAATATTCGGCAGGGGCCGCAACACGGCGATATCTTCAGTCGACTGATGGCTGCTGCCCAAACTGCTGTAGACCACACCGGCGCCATCGCCAATGAATACCACTGGCAGGTTTTCATAGCAGACATCCATCTTGATCTGCTCGAGCACGCGAACCGGTACAAAGGCGCTCAGTCCATAGACGATGGGTTTGAAGCCCGCCTTCGCCAAGCCAGCAGCCACGCCAACCATGTTTTGCTCGGCGATGCCGGCATTGATGAATTGTGCCGGGCAACGCTGACGGAACTCATCGAACAGCGCATAGCCATGATCGCCTGTCAGCAGCAGGACCTTCGGATCGGCCGTGGCGGCATCGACAATGGCTTTTGAAAATGCAGATCTCATTTAACTTGCTCCAACTCGGCCATTGCTGCGCCAAATGTGTCTTCAGTGAGGCGGGTGTAATGCCAGATATTTTGATTTTCCATGAAAGAAATGCCTTTGCCTTTGACGGTCTTGGCGATAATCGCTTTCGGCGCGCCATTCTTGCTGGCTCTCAACTGGGTAAAAGCGCGATCGAGCGCTGCTTCATCATGGCCGTCAAGCGTGATCGCATCAAAACCAAACGCTTCGAATTTGGCTTGCAGGCTACCGAGCTGCATTACCTCCGCCGTTTTACCCATGGCCTGGAAGCCATTTTCATCGACAATCACGATCAGATTGTCGAGCGCCCAGTGCTTGGCAAACAGCATCGCTTCCCACATCGGCCCTTCATTCATCTCACCATCGCCGACCACCGCATAGCAGTATTGATCGGTTTTGGCAAGCTTGGCGGCGAGTGCCATGCCGGTACCAACCGACAGGCCATGGCCCAGCGACCCCGATGTGACTTCGCAACCGGGGACATGGGCGTCCGACAAGCCTTTCAGGCGTGAACCGTCGCTAAAATAATTGTCGAGGTCGCTTTTCGGCAACCAGCCTTTTTCATACAGACAGGCATATTGCGCCATTACGCCATGGCCCTTGCTGAGCACCATGTAATCGCGCTGCGTGGCCTGCGGGTCGTTACCCGGGTAACGTAAATGATTGCGATACAGTACTGCCATGATCTCGATCAGCGAGAAGGCACAGCCGATATGCACGGTCGAGCCGGCATACGCCATCTGCAGCACCGTGGCGCGAAGTTTGGAGGAGTTAAATTCAGACATCATGAATTTCCGGATTAAGCACGACTGGACAAGGAGCGCGTCATTGTCCAGTCTGCAGTTTTACGAATGGCCGACGGTAAATCGGTATGAACAATCAGGTGCAGCTCATTGCGTGCCTTGTCGACATCCGGAATGTAGCGCTGAACCGGCGCGCCTGGTACGGGCGCGGCACTAACCGAATAACGCTCTTCATTCAGCAAGACACGCGACACGGCTGCGGCCAGTTGTCGTATCGACAGTGCCTTATCCGAACCGAGATTGTAGGCCTGGCCGGAAGTGCCATTGACCAGTATCGTTAATAACCAGATCACCATATCGGCAGCGTACAGATAGGAGCGGTGCGCCGTACCATCACCGCCAACCTTGATTTCCTGCCCCGCCATGGCATCGCGAATGAAGTTTCCAGCAGCAAAGTGCGCGTCCAGTGGCAGATAGGGGCCCAGCAGTGCAAAGACGCGAGCGATACGAGTTTCCATGCCGTGCTGGGCTCCGGCGCATTGCACCAGCCACTCGGCGACCCGCTTGCCCTGGCCATAGGCAGTGCCAGGCTGCAAGGTATCGGGCGCACCGGCATAGTGTTCCGGAATATGCGTCATCTCGTCCGGCTGGCGGCCGTAGACGGCGCCTGAACTGGTCAGCAGATAGCGTCGCGCGCCGCAGCGGCTCGCCAGCTCCAGGGTTTCCTTGGTACCGTCAACAATATCCTCAAACACTTGGCGCGGGTCGCTGCCTGCGTTGGCCACATCGGTCGCCGCATGCAGCACAATATCGATGGCGTCATGGATATGCGCCAGATCGGTCACGTCACCTTGCACCAGTCGTACTGCCCGGTGCTGCGCCAGATGTGGCGCCTTGGTAATAAAAGCCTCAGGACGGCGCGTCAACACATGTAAGTGCAGATCGAGTTCGAATTGCTGGTCTGCCCAAAGCAGCGTTTCCAGCAACCAGCAGCCAATAAAGCCGGTGCCACCGGTGATGAAAATACGCTGCCCGGCCAAGGCCTTCCACACCGCCGGAGCGGTATGGCAGGCAATCAGCTCCAGATCGTCTGCGGCGACACCGGGCACGTGCGTGCCACTTGCAGAGTATGCTTGAGACATTCCTAGTGTCAGTTAGAAATTGACACCGAAGAACTCTTCGATCTTGCTGATCGAGAAGTCCATCATTTCGCGGGTCAGACCAGGGAAAACGCCAATCCACAAGGTATCGTGCATGATGCGGTCGGTATTGGTCAGCTCGCCCGATACGCGATAGTTGCGCCCGATCATGTACGGTTGGCGTGTCAGGTTTCCGGCGAACAGCAGACGCGTACCGATCTTGTTTTGATCCAGGAACGTCAGCAGGCTGACACGATCGACATTCGCTTCCGGTCGCAGGGTGATCGGGAAACCGAACCAGGATGGATCCGAGTTCGGCGTCGCTTCCGGCAGGATCAGGAATTCCTCGCAGCTTTTCAGGCCATCTTTCATGTAGGCGAAGTTGTCCTTGCGCGCCTGTACAAAGCCAGCCGCGCGGTCCATCTGCGCCAAGCCGCATGCCGCTTGCATGTCGGTGATCTTCAGGTTGTAGCCTAGGTGGCTGTAGGTGTACTTGTGGTCGTAGCCTTCCGGCAGCGTGCCCAGCTTGCAGCAGAAACGCTGGCCGCAGGTATTGTCCTTGCCTGGTGCGCAATAGCAGTCACGGCCCCAGTCGCGGAACGATTCGGCGATGGCTTTCAGTTCCGGATTGTTGGTAAACACTGCGCCGCCCTCGCCCATGGTGATGTGATGCGCAGGGTAGAAACTCATGGTGCCGATGTCGCCGAAGGTGCCGCACATCTGGCCGTTGTACGTGGCGCCCAGGGCGTCACAGCAATCTTCCACCAGCCACAAATTGTATTTTTTGCACAGTGCGACGATGACTTCCAGGTTAAACGGATTACCCAGGGTGTGGGCCAGCATGATGGCCTTGGTCTTGTCGGTAATGGCCGCTTCGATCTTGCTGGCGTCGATATTGTAGGTGCCCAGCTCCACGTCGACGAAGACGGGCACAGCGCCAAACTGCAGGATAGGGTTGACGGTGGTCGGGAAGCCCGCTGCCACGCCGATGACTTCGTCGCCAGGTTGAATTGCTCGCGCACCCAGTTTTGGCGACGTCAGGGCCGAAAAAGCCACCAGGTTGGCGGACGAACCGGAGTTTACCGTGATCAGGAATTCGACGCCGATGAACTTGGCCAGGCGTTTTTCAAATTCGTCATTAAAACGACCCGTCGTCAACCAGGCGTCCAGCGACGCTTCGACCATCAGGCCCATTTCAGGGGCGCCGACCACTTTACCGGCCGGTGGAATCACGGTCACGCCAGGCTCGAATGGTTTTGGCACGCTGGCCAGGGCGCCATATTGGGCCACCAGGGCGGCGATCTGCTCGCGGATTTGTTGTTGGGTCAGTTGTTCGCTCATGATACAGCCTTCAATTTGTTAGGTAATTTATTAGGTATTTTGATAGGTGGCGATTTGCGCCAACGTGAATGCACGCATGTCGGCACCCTGGTCGCAGGCTTTATGCCACTCAACAATTTTGGCGATGGTCTGGCCGATGTCCCAACGCGGATGCCAGCCCAGCTGGCCGCGTGCCTTGGAGCAATCGAGCTTCAGATAGGTCGCTTCGTGTGGATGATCCTGACCATCCAGCGACCAGGACGCGCCCGCGCCCCATTCTTGCGTCATGCGCTCGATGATCCATTCCACGGGTTTGGCATCGGTGTCGTGTGGACCGAAATTCCAGCCTTCGGCGTGCGCCGGGCCTTCGGTATACAACTTCTCAGCCAGCGTCAGATAGCCGCTCAGCGGTTCGAGCACATGCTGCCACGGCCGGATCGAATGGGGATTGCGTATCATCACCGGCTGGCCGGTGCCAATGGCGCGCAGCATGTCGGGAATCAGTCTATCCATGGCCCAGTCGCCTCCGCCGATTACATTGCCGGCACGGCCACTACCTAATGCAATGCCATGTTCCGCATATTTTTCGGCATTAAAGAAGGAACTGCGGTAGCCGGCCGTCACCAGTTCGGCGCAGCCCTTGCTGTTGCTATAGGGGTCGTAACCACCCATTGCCTCAGTTTCACGATAGCCCCATGGCCATTCACGGTTTTCATAGCATTTGTCGCTGGTCACGTTCACCACCGAGCGCACGCCAGGCGTGGCGCGCACGGCTTCCAACAGGTTGACCACACCCATCACGTTGGTGGCATAGGTTTCCACCGGATTCACGTAGGAATAACGCACCAGCGGCTGGGCCGCCATGTGGATCACGATCTCAGGTCGCGCTTGTGCCATGGCGCGCTTGAGCGCTTCACCATCGCGCACGTTGCCGATGATCGAAACCATGCCGCGCGCCACGCCCGCCACTTCAAACAGGCTGGGGGTGGTGGGCGCTTCCAGCGCATAGCCGGTCACGTCGGCGCCCAGTTGCTGCAGCCACAGGCTCAGCCAGCCGCCTTTGAAACCGGTATGGCCGGTCAGGAAAACACGTTTTCCTTGCCAGAACGCCGCTTTCATCAATATGCCTTCCAAGGCGCGTTACCCGACTGCCACATTTCTTCCAGCTG
Source organism: Janthinobacterium breve (assembly GCF_051380895.1). Lineage (NCBI taxonomy): Bacteria > Pseudomonadati > Pseudomonadota > Betaproteobacteria > Burkholderiales > Oxalobacteraceae > Janthinobacterium > Janthinobacterium breve. The sequence continues at coordinate 435,369 of NZ_JBNYXY010000001.1, forward strand.
CACCTTGTCGCGCAAGGTATCCATCGGCTGCCAGAAACCGCGATGGAAAAACGCGTCCAGCTGACCTTCGGCGGCCAGGCGTTCCAGCGGCTGCTTTTCCCAGGTGGTGCTGTCATCCGCGATGTAATCGATGACCTTTGGCGACAATACAAAATAGCCGCCATTGATCCAGGCGCCATCGCCTTGTGGCTTTTCCTGGAAACTATTGATCTTCTGACCGTCCAAGATCAGCGCACCGAAACGGCCCGGCGGCTGGGTCGCGGTCAGCGTCGCCAGCTTGCCATGCGCTTTGTGGAAGGCGATCGATTCGGTGATATTGACATCGCTGACGCCGTCGCCGTAGGTGAAACAGAACGCTTCTTCACCTTCCAAGTATTGCTTGACGCGCTTCAAGCGACCGCCGGTCAGTGTCTCGTCACCTGTATCGACCAAGGTGACTTTCCAAGGCTCGGCATTGCGGGCATGTACCTCCATTTTATTATCCTGCATGTCGAACGTCACGTCCGAGGTATGCAGGAAATAATTTGCAAAGTATTCCTTGATTACGTAACCTTTATAGCCGCAGCAAATGATGAATTCATTCACACCATGGGCCGAATATGTCTTCATTATATGCCATAGGATGGGCTTTCCACCGACTTCTACCATGGGTTTGGGTTTGGTGGAAGTTTCCTCACTTATCCTTGTACCCAGACCACCAGCTAAAATTACTGCCTTCATTTTATTCCATTCCAAATATATTAATCAATAATAGATTATTTTCAAGATTTCCATTTTAATGCATCACGCAACGCCTTAATTTGGATATTTTTTTCCGGATCCACGTCGTTTGAAATAAAAATTTCACGTACAAATGCCAAGACAACCATAAAAAAAGCGGAAAGGAAAAACACACTCAAAACAATAACCATACGTCCTGGAGAAGATTTTTTATCCGGCACGACGGCATAATCCATCACCTGAAGAATAGATCCTTCCTTGGCTTCATCAATTTTCGCCAATTCAAACTGCTTCGCCAACATCTCAAATATCGCCTCAGAGTATTTCACATCGCGCACCCGCCTGACATATTCGAGACCGACTTCTGGAACATTGCTGGTGGAGACCGAAATATCACCTTTACCACGATTCATGCCTGTTTCAATTTTTGCCAGTTGAACATGCAAACCAGTTAGCTCTTTTTCCAATTTTTGATAATTTGGATTGTTTGGCGTCGCGAATGTTCTCATCGCACCCAATTGAACTTCCTTAGCAGCAATTTGAGCCTTGAAATCGGCAGCGGAACGAATGATAGCCTCCGCCTGACCATCTAACTGAATCAATCCTGTCTTTTCCTGAACCTGCTTTAATGCGATCTCCGCATCCGCCAACGACTGCTTTGCCTGCTGTAGCTGTTTTTCAAAAAACAAACGCCGTTGAGAAGCTTCAGTCACCGCAAAAATCTGCGTCATTTTTTGCAATTCCTCGACATATGCATTTGTCAAGTCAGCTGCGAACTTCGGATTTTTATCCTCATACTCAAGAACAATCAAGCCTGTCTTCGACGTGGCAATTTTGCTGGCCGCAGTCAATGCCTTTCTAGTATCCGTTGCGGTCTTGGTTTCATATATTTCCCGCAACTTGAAGCGTTCAATCAGGCGGTCTTGCAGTGTGCGACTAGATAACATACCTAGATAAACATCAGCCGGATTCTTCACCCCCAAAGCACCGCCAGCCATCCCACTCAACACCCCTAGTTGCCCAAGCATAGCACTAGCGCCAGACTGGGATTGCGGAGGCAAAATCTGGACCGTGGCTGTATATTTATTCGGCATCAACAAGGTAATTCCAGCCGCTAGTAACGCGGCTAAAATCGGAATGAAAATTATGCGCTTCTTGTTTTTCGCCAAAACAATTAATGGATAAAGCAAATTAATTGGATCATCATTATTATCCAATGAATTTCCATTATTAATAGGCACTTGCGAAGTAACACTCATTTTTTCTTGCATTTTTATTTACTCTATTTTTGGCATGAAATTAATATTTCTATATACTATCGAATACTTAATCTAGTCAATAAAATAAAAATACCTTTAATTTTTCAACACTTTCAACCCAGCTGCACCAAGTCCAAATTGATAAAATATCGACGTCCACTCCTTCAAGCTTTGCATGAACGTGCTGCGATCGATTTTCTCCGGCACCACCACGGTATCACCCGGATTCAAAGCCGTGCCGCCGATGCCGCTAAACCAACCTGTACTTTGTCCACTCTGCGCCGTACCGTCCGCGCGTATCACGTACATCTCGGATTTATCCGCAGTGATGGTCAGACCACCGGCTTGCTGGACATAATCGCTCACCGTGCGCTGCGGGCGGTAGACAAAGGCGTTTTGTTGGAATACCGAGCCAAGCACATCTACCGTGCCTGGGCGGCGCGGGATCAGAATGGTATCGCCATCCTGCAAGGGCAAGTCGGGTAAGTTCTTGATTTGCGTGTCGACGCCCGGCAAATCGAGCACGATGCGGCCCTCGGCCTTGATGGTGCGCAGTTTCTGTACGATGCGGCGCTGCTGCTCCACCTCGGCGGCGGTTTTTGCCGCATTTTCCTTGTCGCCAGAGGCAGCCATACGCTGGGTAGCATTCGACTCCAAGTCGCGTTCAAAACGGTCAGCCACTTCATTCAACTTGGCTTGCTGGGCACGCCGTACCGATTCGCGATTCAACTGGGTGGCGTACAGATAACCGTTGTCATTCGCCCCCCCCACGCGGGCGACCAACTCGCGCAAGGTCTCGCCTTTCTTCAGCAGAAAGATGCCGCTTTGTCTGGCTTCGCCGGCCACGCGCACGTATTCGTTCTGGATTTGTGCCTGCACCGGCACGGCGCCTGGCGCAAACACGCGCAGCACATCGGTCGGTTTCACCGGGATACTCGCCAGCTGGGTGCTGGTGATGGTTTTGTCGGCGATCAGTTCCACCACCGTCTTGTATTGATTGTCGACGTTCTTTTCAACGATCACTTGCTTGGTTTCCGCCGCAGAATCGAAGCCGCCGGCCCAGCTCAATACATCGGCCAGGCTGGCATTGCCTTTCAATTCGAAAATGGCGGGCTGCTTCACATTGCCCGTCAAGGCCACCAGGGGACCGACTTCCGGAATGTAGATGACGTCGCCGTCCCGCAGCGTCACATCGCGGCTCTTGTCGCCTTTGGCCAGCATGTCGTACAAGTCGAAGGTGCTGACGGTTTGTGCGCCACGCTTCAATTGGATGTTGCGCATGCTACCCGTGGCGTCCGGGCCGCCCGAGGTGAACAGGGCGTTCAACAGCGTGCTCATGGCGCTCAGGGTATAGGTGCCGGGACGCACGGCGTGGCCGACCACATACACTTGAACGGCGCGTGTCTGGGCGATGCTTGCCGTCAGTTCGAAATTGGTGTAAATCTTGCCGACGGCTTTCTTCAGGTAGCCCTGCAAATCCTTGTACTGCACGCCGCTGACCTTGACAGAGCCGACGCGGGGAATGAAGATCGCACCACTGCGGTCGACCGTGGCGCTGACGTCGATATCGACCATGCCCCAGCCGCGCACCTGCAACTCGTCACCCGTGCCGATGACATAATCCTGGTTCACTTGCGCGCCATCGAAGGGCGCGAAGGTGGATGGTACGTCGCTGAACAGGTCCTTGCCGAACATGTTCAATTTTTGTCCGGTCACGCCTTCCGCATAGACCTCAAATGCACCGGCTTCAGCAACGGCGCGTTTGGCCGGACGGCTGGCGGGCGGGTTCTGTGCCTGCCGCTGTTCACTGCGACCACTGCGTATGGCCGGCAGGCCGCTACCCGTCTCCATCGATTGCATTTTGGGAGAGTCACTTGCCCCAAGGTCTTGTGCAACGGCGGAACCCATTCCCATCAGGCAGGCCGAGAAAATCATGTGTTTCACGAACGGCGAGGAAGTACGAAGTTGCTTTTTCATGCTGGTCTTTGTCTGGATGAATAATGTTGTATGAGTAAAGGGAGCGCCATGCGCGCTTAATACTTGCCCTGCCAGGTCACGCTGATTTCTTTCGGTCCGGGATTGATCGACAAGCCCGATTTGCTCTGGTCGCGCTGCGCGTGCCACAGCCAGCTGCCCATGGCGTAGCCGACGATGCCGCCCGCGACCGTGTCGGATACCCAGTGCTTGCGGCCAAATACGCGGCCGGCGGAACCCACGGCAGCCACGCTGTACAGCCAGGGCGCATCGTATTCCTTGGCAAATGGCGTCACGGCAGCAAAGCCGATGGCGGCATGCGCGGAAGGGAAGGATGAATTCGAACGGGAACTGCCGCTGCCGACACGGCTCCACGCTCCGAGGTCTTCCTCTGGGCGGGCGCGACCAAACGCATATTTACCAGCCACCGCCACGCCCGTTGCCGCGGCAATCGATTGGAGGGAGATGAGTCCCGTATTTTGCATGCGCTCATCGCCCAGGGCGAAGGCAGCCGCCGCCGCTCCCACTGCCGCGTATGGCATGGCCTTGCCCAGCTTGCCCCAATTACGGTAGACCTTGGAATCCTCGTGCTTCTTGACGAAACGGTCGACGGGTTTGTCGGCCAACGCGGAGGCCAGCACCACGCCCCCAACCACCGCCGTCGCCTTGAGCCATTCAGGGGCGCTAGGCGTAGCAGATGCGGATTGCTCCAGGCGCGCGCGCATGGCGGGCCATGGGCTGACAAACGGCCGGTCTGGCGGATTGACGGCAGGCAGGTGCTGTTCGTCCTGGCGCTCGGCAAAGTTACCCAAGCCATCGTAGCTTTGCATGTCGGCGCGCGGACGCTCGAACATGTCGTACAGGTCGCCCGGCGAGGCCACCATCTGCCCCACGTCGCGCGTCCATGGAGCGATGGCGAAACCGGCCGTCGATTGCGTGTCCATCGGCAACATACTGTTCAACGGTACGGACAGGAAGACGCCACGGTCCTGGTACGGCTTCGATGGCGTGCCAGGGCTGGTGATATCGTTGCCGTTCGTATGTGTATACCACGCACCGACTTCGATGCCGGACTGGAAGCGGCGCTTGAACTCCACGCGTACGCCCGTATCTTTCGCCAGGAAACGGCCGGCGCGGGCCGTGACGGTAATGTCGTGCGGCAAGCGGTAGTGCAGCGAGCCGATCGCCGTCACCGTCTTGTAGTCGAGTGTATCGAGCAAGCCCTTGTAGCCACGCTGCTGCAAGGCATCGACGGCCACGTCGGCCGCCCAGCGGCTGTCCTTCGGCAGATACAGCACCTGGCCGCCAACGCCGCGAAACATGTCTTCATACAGGCCAGCCGACAGGCGGGTGTACACGCGTTCGGCAGGATTGTCATATTTATTCAGCAAGACGCGGCTCAGCGAGAAACGTCCGCCGCGCAAATACTCCGCAATATCGGTACGCACGTGCGGTAAGTTGCTGTTCGATGGCTGCTTGACGCCCGATACCGTTTCCAGCAATTGCAGGCTGGCGGCAGTATTCAGGTACAGGCCGTCACCCAGGCGGCGATCATAGTTGGCTACCGCCGAGATCGAATAGCGGAAGGCGCCGCTCGGATCATTGAAGAAGAAGCCCACCTTGGGCGCGACCTTGAAGCGGTTCGCTTCCCGGTCCAGCGATTTGATTTGCACCACATCGCCATCGACGCCGACACCGACGGCCAGCTTGCCATCGTCCTTGAGGACATCGGCAGCCTTGGCGGGAGCAGGCGCGGACACGACAGGCGCAGTTGGCGCAATGGCGGGAGCCGATGCGGTGGCAGGTACCGGTGCGGCTGCAGGTGCAGGTGCAGGTGCAGGTGCAGCGGCCACGACGGGCGCCGGTTTGTCGAGGAATTCTTTCAGCCAGCTTTGCTGATCATCCCGGATGACATCGCTTTTCTCCGGATAGCGCAGCAGCACGACGTCGAGGAAAGCCTTGCGATCGATCTTGCCTACCAAATAGTCGTTCAGTTTTGGCAAATCAAAGAATTCGTAGGTGGCGATTGGCTGGTCCAGCTTGGTGTACGTGATGCGCAGGGTCGTCACGCCCTTTGGCGTGAAGGCGACGGCAGTGCGCGCGGCACGGCCAACGGCACGGCCCATGTTCGAAATACGGCTGTTGGTCAGGCTCAGGCTGAGGACATTGCCCTCTTGCTCGACACGGATATTCTTGTAGTCCTGCTTCACCAGCGCATTGACCAGGTCGGCGCCATACACGGCGTCACGGTGCCATTCTTCCTTGCTCGGCAACGGCGGCGGGTTCTTGTCGTCCACGAAGTACGCTGGTTCATACACCTTGGGAACGAACTCGCGCTCGCCAAACGGAATGCTGACATAGGCGTTCACGCTGAACTGGTCGCGATTGCGTGCCGCTTGCAGGGCAAGCCAGCCCCAACGGTATTCCAGGCCCACAGAGGCGCCCTTGCGGCGCTTGCCGGCATTCGTTTCGCTGGCACGGAAGTCACGCAGATAATTGGTGGTATCGTACTCAGCCACCACCGACCAGCGCGGCAGTGCCGTCGGGGTCCAGCGCGCGCCAGCAAATGCGCCATCCGGGCGTTTATGGGCATAGCCCAGGCTCGCTTCGATATTCTTGCTGGCGCCAAAAGTCTTGGTGGCAACCACATATTGCCCCTTGAACAGCTCGGTACCGAACAAATCCGTCATGCCGACGGCGACAGATGGAATCCACTCCGTTTCCGTCCACAGGCGCAATTTGCCGTCGACGACTTTATCCTTGTAGCGGCCATAGCCACTGCCATACTCACCGGGCACACTGGTAAAACCAGGAATGCCCGTGATCGACACATAACGTCCCGTCATTTGCAGGAAAGGCAGAATATTCGCCGTGGCCCACAACTGGCCATAGGGACTGTCGTAGCTATAGCCGACGCTGAAGGTACCGTCTGTTTCCACCACGGCACTGGGCATATTGATATACCCGGATTGACCGCCATGATTCGGAGTCGCGGCAATCGCCGAAGGCGCGCCAAGCACCAAGCAGCCACACCAAGTATATTTAATTGATTTTCTGAGTACGCTTAACAAATCCGGCTACCTAAAATATCCTGCACCTGGAATTCCTGACTATGTCTTCAGAAAATCAATGAGCTTGGGGGAACGTGAATAAAACGAAAAAAGGCCAACCCACGGGCATCTCGCAATGCCGCGCATCAGTTCGCCACTAAAACTCGGTACTTCCGGGCAATTGATCGTTGCTTAATCATGCCTCAGGAATGTATGTCACTGAATTTTAACATTGTTTTCTTGTAGCAAATGCTTAACTTGTTTCCCTTGCGCCACACCTGTCAGTTCGGCGCAAACGCCTTCTGCGGCGCCGCAGCACGCTGCAACCGTCACTTCAAACTGCCAAACACTTTACCGATAATCTTGCTGCCGTAAGCGAGCGGATTACTGCGGATGGCTTTCTCTTCCTCGCCTATCATCAGGTACAGGCCATCAATCGCCCGGTCGGTAACGTAAGCTTCCACCGTCGATTGCTGCTGCGGCACCAGTCCCGTCTTGCCGATTTGGCTCATGGTGCTGTTGTATTTGCTGGCCAGGCCGGAACGGTCGGTCACGGATTTCACGATGGGCAGGAATTTGACGGCCAGCGGCGCGGATGTTTTCTGGCGGAAAAAATCTGTCACCGACGTGTCGCCACCGGACAGGATATTTTTCGCATCGGTCACGCTCATCGACTTCACCGCATCGAGCAGCAAAGGCTTGGCCATGGGCACGGCAGACTCGGCGGCACGGTTCATCGCCACCACCAGATCGTCCAATTGCTGGCCGCGCCCCGTCATTTTCAACAAAGGCTTGGCTTGCTCCAGGATGCCTGGCAGCTTGATTTTGACCTTGTCGTTGTTCAGGAAGCCATTCTCGACTCCCAATTTCGCTACGGCGGCAGCGGAACCGGCCTCCAGTGCAGCTTTCAAGCCATTGCTGGCATCCTGGTTGCTGAGGGCATCGAGGGGACTGGCGGCGCTGACGCCAGACGACAGCAATGCCAGCGCACACAGGATGGCGGCCGGACGGCCAGGGAAAGGGTTCAGGCGCATGGTTTTCCTTTTCTAAAGAATATACAGACCACCTTCTTCTGGAACCTTAGCACATCAAAACCGCAAATACTGCTGCAATTTTTTGCGTCAGGGGGAAACAAGGGGCGCCACAGATGGCGAAGGGAAGGGACTATACAGCAGTTGCTGTTGTATTCGCACACGCTAACGCCGACGGCATGGCTTAGCCTGCTATCGCCGCCAGATGTTCGCGCACCCGCGCCAGATCTGTCTCGCGCATGCGCGCCGCTGTCTGGCGCAAGGATTTTTCCGCGCCGGCCACGCCGGCCGCGACGGCCATCGACAGCCAGATATACGCCTGCTGCAAATCGAGCGGGCCACCCTGGCCGCTGGCCGCCATCAAGCCCAGATTCATTTGCGCCCGCGCATGGCCCTGGCGCGCGGCCAGCGCATACCAGTCCCAGGCGGCAGCATAATCCTGCGGCACATCCTGGCCATTGTCATGCCGCAGGCCCAACGCAAACTGGGCCAGGCTGTGGCCCTGCGCGGCGGCACGGCAATAACAGGCGCATGCCAGCTGGCTGTCGGGCGCCGGGCCGTCATCACGGTCGTGCAAGACGCCCTGCATGTACTGCGCCGGCGCGTAATCCTGCTCGGCGGCGCGGCGGTACCACTCCAGCGCCAGCGACAGATCGTGCGGCACGCCCTGGCCATGTTCGTAGCGCAGGCCCAGGTCGAACTGCGCCCGCACATGCCCCTGGTCGGCTGCCTTGCGGAACCAGAAGATGGCTTCCTGTGCATCGACTGGCGTGCCCTGTCCATGCTCATGCAGGAGTCCCAGCTGATACTGCGCTGCGGGAAAGCCCTGCCCGGCCGCCTGGCGATAGAACAACTGCGCCCGGGTATAGTCCTGCGCGCCATGTTCATGGTGCAGACCCAGGTTGTGCTGGGCCGCCGCGTGCCCCTGCCCTGCCGCCCTGACATACCAGTCGAGTGCCGCCTGCTTATCGCAGGGCACGCCCTGGCCATTGTCATAGATCAGACCCAGATTGAACTGCGAACTGGCGTGGCCCTGCTCGGCGGCGCGCCGGTACCAGGTGATCGCCTGCCCGCTGTCCTGCGGCAGCACGTCGCCGTTTTCATAGCGCAGCGCCAGGTTGAACTGGGCCGGCGCATAGCCCTGCTCGGCCGCCTTGCGCAGCCAGGCAGTCGCCTGTTGGCGGTCCTGCCGCACGCCCTGGCCATTGTCGTAGCGCAGGCCCAGGTTGAACTGGGCACGCGCATAGCCCTGTTCGGCCGCCTTGCGGTACCAGGCGATAGCTTGCACGAAATCCTGCGGCACGCCCTTGCCATTGTCATACATCATGCCCAGATTGTTTTGCGCCCCCGCGTCGCCCTGCTCCGCCGCCCGGCTGAACCACAACATGGCTAGCCCGCTATCCTGCGCGAGTCCCTGGCCCTTGGCATACAGCCAGCCCAGGTTGTACTGCGCCGCCGCGTAACCTTGCTCGGCCGCCTGCTGGTACCAGTGCGCGGCTTGCACAAAATCCTGTGCCACGCCCTGCCCCTTCTGGCACATGACTCCCAGGTTGTATTGCGCGTGTTCGAGTCCCTGCGCGGCAGCCAGGCCATACCAGTGCAATGCCAGCGCATAGCTTTGCTCGATACCCTGGCCATTGAAATACATGAAGCCCAGGCTGTGCTGGGCATTCGCATTGCCCTTCTCGGCCAGTCCTTTCAGGCGCAGGTAATCAGCCGTGTAATGAGCAGCCGTGTAGCGGGGATCGGCAAGCGGCATGGATCAGGCCTCGATGGCCAGCGGCTGCGGTGCGCCCGGTGCGGCATCGGCGATCAGGCGATTCTGCTCCTGCAGCACGCCGATGAAGCTGCCCAGCGAAATGGGCCGGTGGTACAGATAGCCCTGCATCGTGGTGCAGCCCTTGTCCTGCAGATAGCGCGCCTGGCCTTCCGTCTCCACGCCTTCGGCAATCAGGTGCAGGCCCAGTCCGCGCGCGATCGAGATGATGGCCAGGATGACGGGATAGTGTCCGTGCTCGTCGTGGATTTCCTTGACGAAGGACTGGTCGATCTTGATGGTGTGGATGGGGAAGCGGTGCAGATACGACAGCGAGGAATAGCCGGTGCCGAAATCGTCGATGGCGACCGACACGCCCAGCTGGCACAGCTTGTTCAACTGTTCGATCGCATATTGCGGATTGCGGATGCAGATGTTTTCCGTGATTTCCACTTCGATCTTTTCCGGCGCGATGCCGTAGCGCGTCAGCGCGCCGCGCATCTTCTCGAAAAAGTCGCCCCGGTCCAGGTATTGCGGTGACAGATTCAGCGACAGGCGCACGGCTTCGCCGCCGGCCGCGTCCCACTGCACCAGGTCGCGGCACAGGGCGCCCAGCATCCAGTCCGAGATCGGCAGCATCAAGCCGTTTTCCTCGGCAAACGGCAGGAATTCGCCGGCCGTCAGCAAGCCCCGATGCGGGTGGTTCCAGCGCATCAGACCTTCGGCGCCAACGATGCGCCCCGTCATCACATCCACCTGCGGCTGGTAATACATCTCCAGCTGGTTCAGCTCCAGCGCCTTGCGCAGGCTCTGCTCGAGCGCGATCTTCTGGTGCGATACATCGAGCATGGACTCGTGATAAAAACTGTGGCCGTTCTTGCCCAGCGCCTTGACCTGGTACATGGCGATGTCGGCATGGCGCAGCAACTCGTCGATGGTCTCGCCGTCGCCCGGATAGATGGCGATGCCGATGGAGGCCGAAATATGCACCTGGTTGCCATCGAGGTCGAAGGGCTGGTGCAGGCATTCGAGGAATTTGTCGGCGATCAGGCGTGCATCCTGGCGGTCGCGCAGTTCCGGCAGCACGATGGTGAATTCATCGCCGCCCTGGCGCGCCAGCGTATCGCCGCGGCGCAAGCAATCCTTCAGACGCAGCGCCACCTGCTGCAGCAACTCATCACCCTTGACGTGGCCCAGCGTGTCGTTGACCAGTTTGAAGCGATCGAGATCGATGAACATCACGGCCAGTTCCGTCAGCTTGCGTCGCGCCTGGATCACGGCCAGCCCCAGGCGATCCTTGAACAGCATGCGGTTCGGCAGGTCCGTCAGGATGTCGTGATAGGCCTGGTAGGAGATGACTTCCTCGGCGCGCTTGCGGTCGGTGATGTCGCGCGCCACGCCATAGGTGCCGAAGTATTCCTGCTTCCTGGTGTCGTGATCGAGGCCGTGCATGCTGATCGAATTGAGCGGAATCGTCATCAGCGTGTTGTTGAAGGTACGGTCGCTGCCGCTGCCGCTATGGCACTTCAGGCGCAGTTCCACATTGCGCGAAGCGCGCTCGTCGAGGCGGCGCTCATTGAAGGCATAGCGCGCACGCTCCTGGTCTTCATCGTGCACGAGGATCGAGTAATGACTGCCGATCAGCTCTTCGCGGCTGAAGCCCAGCAACTGGTGCACCCGGTCGTTGATGAAGGTGATGCGGCCTTCGTGGTTCAAGGTGTAGATGATGTCGGGCGAGCTGTCGACCAGGTAGCGGTACATCTTTTCCGAGTTTTCCAGCTGCAGCGCGATGCGCTCGTTCTCCAGCGCCAGCTTGCGCTTTTGCAGCGCGTTCTCCACCGTCTTGAGCAGCTCCTCGCGGCTGTAGGGCTTGCGCAAATAATCGTAGGCGCCACGTTTCAGGGCGCCGATGGCCGCCTCGATGCCGACGTCGCCGCTCATGACGATCACGTCGCCCTCGATGCCGCGCCGGTTGATGTGGTCCATGATTTCATGGCCGCTCATGTCGGGCAAGCGCAAATCGAGCAGGATCAGGTCGAAGCGCAGTTTTGACAACTGCGCCAGCGCCTCGCTGCCACAGGTGGCCGTGTACAGCTGGTAGCCGCGGTCCTTCAGCAATTCGTGGAGGGAGGCGAGCAGGCGGGGCTCGTCATCGACGAGCAGGATGCGCGGGCTGTTTTCCAGGTCAAATGGAATGGCGGAGGAGTTCATGGACGTTACGAAGACAAGGCGATATTGCCGGGTGCGGGCAGCACGGCTGCAGCGCTCGTCGGCACGGGAATGGGCAGTAAAATTTCAAACGACGTACCGGACTTGCTGCTGCGGCAGCCAATCACCCCATGCAGGCGGGTAACCAGGTCATGCACGATGGACAAGCCCAGGCCGTGATGCGCCCCGTCCTTGTTGCTGCGCACGGGAGAAAACAAATTGGCCAGCACCTCCGGCGCCAGGCCGGCGCCATTATCGCTGACGCACAATTCCAGATACAAGCGGCGGTCGCGGTTGACGTGGCCCCGGTTCGCCACTTCGATGCGCCCGCCATCGGGCAGCGCTTCGACGGCGTTTTTCAGCAGGTTGAGCAGGATTTGCTTGAGCATGTCGGCATCGGCCTCCACCTCGCATGGCGCGTCCTGCATGCGCGTGACGACCTCGATCTTCGGCGGCAGGAAGTCGGTGGCGCGGAACAATCGCAGCACATCATCGACCACGCGCGCGCAATCGGTGACGCCGCCCGCGTCCACGGGCTGCAAATCGGCCAGGCCGCCGATCAACTGCCCGACCCGATCGATTTCTTCGTTCAGGATAGCCATCTCGCCGCTGACCGGCTCCTGTTTCTCCAGCTTGTGATCAAGTACGCTCAGGTAGTTCTTGATGATGGACAGCGGATTATTCACTTCATGCACGACGCGGCGCGACGCGGCACGGTATTCCTCGGCCACGTGATCGAGCTGGCGCCGAGCCAGGCCGCGCGCACTGATGGCCGTTTCCAGCGCCGTGGCGGCCTGGTTGGCATACGCGCGCAGGAAACCCTCGCGCTTCTGGCAAGCGGCAATCTGCCACGCCGCCACGCCGCCGATCAGCACCCCAAGGCTGCGCTGGCCCGACGCCAAAGGCACGCAGACCAGGCTGTCCGTGCCGAGGATGCGGAACAGCTGCTCCTCGACGATGCCCAGCGCCGGCATGTCGCGTTTCAGGAACGCCAGCTGGCACTCCAGCGCCGAGGCGGCCAAGGGTCCGCCCTTGGCCAGCGGGATCGAGAAGCCGGCCAGGCGCTGCTGATGTTCTCCCGCCGCCACGCCGGTCAACGCATGACCGGTGGGGTTTTGCAGCAGGATGACGGCGGTTTCAAAGTCGAACAGGATGCGCGCCGAGCGCGTGATGGCTTCGAGCAGGCTGCTCTCGCCCTGCTGCCGGGCAAAGGTCTGGCCCACTTCGGATACCAGCACCATGTTGCGCACTTCGTCGGACAGGCGCTGCTGCACCGGATCGATGGATGGCGGCGCATATGCGGGCGGGGTGACGATATCATCCGCGCCGGCCAGGTCGATGCCCAGGTGCTGCGCGGCCTGCTCCACCTGGCGCGCGACGCTGCCGGCCAGGTTTTCCAGTACCTCCACCTCCAGCGCGCATAGCTGCGCCGCCTGCGCGATCGATTCCGCATCGTCGGCATGGCAGCACAGCAAGTGCGCCAGGCGCACGATGCGGATCAAAGGATGACTGGCCTCCAGGCGCGCCAGCGGTTCGTGGTGATACAGCACGCTGTCGGCCAGGAAGGAATCGAGATGCCAGCGCTCGATCAGCCAGGCGCCCGCTTCGGCATGCGTGATCTGCAAGGTGCGCTGCTCCACCGCGCACAGGGCGGCATCGTCGCGCGCCGTGAAATTGAACGCGTATTCCTTCGGCGCCGTGGCCAGCAAGGCCAGGCGGCCCACGTTGTGCAGCAATCCCGCCAGGTACGCTTCCTCGACGTGCGGATAGGCCATGGCCTTGGCCAGCGCGCGCGCCATGACGGCGGCCGAGAGCGAACTTTTCCAGAAGGCGCGCAGGTCGGTGCTGCCGGAATGGGGAAAGCTGTTGAAGGTCTGGAACACGGATTCGCTGATGACCAGGGTTTTGATCATGTCCGTGCCCAGCGACACGAGCGACTGTTCCAGGCTGACGACCTTGCCCTGGCGATGGTAGGCAGAGCTGTTGGCCACGCCGAGGATCTTGCTGGTCATGCCCGCATCCTTGGCGATCAGGGCGGCCAGCTCCGGCATGCCGGCATCGTCAGCCTGCAGGTGGGCGATCAGTTTGATGAGAATCTGCGGCATGGCCGGCAGGCGGGCAATCAGCAGGCGATTGCGAATATCGTGATCAGATTGATGCATCGTATCAGGCATTGCCGGTTCGAAAAGGATGAGCGCTCAGCAGCGAAGCGCGGCCACGTCAGAGGAATCCTCTACTCCTGTAACCCAAAAAATGTCGCCTGAGAGGATGCCGGGAAAAAAGTCATCTTATCATAAGCGCCGGATATTACTTGCAATATAGAAAATTAAGTTGAAATAAACCCAGCGTTCTGTCATGGAAACTTATGCCCTGAAGGAACCCAGCAAACGGTGGCGAAAGCGCCGCGATATCAGCCACAGAACCAGCGCCAGGCCCGTAAACGCCAGCTGGCCCGACGCCAGCCACAGCACGGAACCGGACAGCAGCGGCGAGATTACGCCGGCCACCACGGCACCGAGCAAGGTGCTGGCGAACGACTGGCACGAGGCGACAGTGCCGCGGATATGCGGGAACAGATCGAGCGCCAGCAGAGTCGCGCCCGGTCCCACCAGCGACATGCCGAAGGTGTAGAAAAACAGGGGCAGCACCGACCAGGGCAGCGACGGTGGCAGGAACAGGTGATACACGACATTGACGCTGGCAGCGCACAGCAGGAAGGCAAAGCCGATGCCGATCTGGCGCGCGAACGTCACCTTGCCGGCGATGCGGTTGGCCGCCAGGGCCCCCATGAAGATCCCGCTCACGCACGGGATGAACAGCCAGGCGAACTGCGATGGTCCCAGGTGCAGTTGCTTGGGCAGCATTTCCGGCGCAGCCGTGATGAACAGGAACAGGCCCGCGAAATTGAGGGCGACGATGCCGGCCTTGATGTGGAACAGGGGCGAGCGCAGGATCTGGCCATAGCTCGACGCCAGGAAACGGGGATTGAAGGGCTGGCGTTTTTCCATCGGCAAGGTTTCAGGCAGGCGCCAGTAGCAGAAGGCCAGCAGGATCACCGTGTAAAAGGCGAGGAACAGGAAAATCGAGCGCCAGTCGAACCAGATGACGATCCAGCCACCAAGAATCGGTGCCACGGCCGGGGCGATGGAAAAGATCATCGTCACCAGCGACAGCAAACGGGCCGCCGCCGCATCGGCATACAGGTCGCGAATGATGGCGCGGCTGATCACCACGCCGGCGCCGGCCGAGACGCCCTGCATGATGCGGAAGAACCACAGATAGTGCACCGTGTGCGCCGAAGCGCAGCCCAGCGAGCCGATGGCAAACATCAGCAGCGACACGAGGATGACGTTGCGCCGGCCAAACGTGTCCGAAATCGCGCCATGCCACAACACCATGCCGGCAAAGGCCAGCATGTAAAACGTCAGCGACTGCTGCACTTCCAGCGGCGAGGCCTGCAGCGAACCCTGGATCGCGCCAAAGGCAGGCAGATACGTATCGATCGACAGGGGACCCAGCATCGACAGCCCGGCCAGCATCATGGCCAGCGCACCGCGGCTCAGCGGCGCCATGTGGCTCGGGGTGGGAGGCGGAACGGGCGTAACCGGGTCGGGCGGCACGTTGGCCGGAGGGGTGGGAAACATGGCGGATCCAAAGTGGCGCGCGGACCAGCATTGGTCCGCGCGCGGGGTTACTGCGGGTGTCTTGCGGTGAACGCTTACTGCTGTGGCTTTGGTTTGGCTTCTTCGCGGCGGTTGTAGCCTGCGACCATATCAAAGCGGAACAAACGGCATTCCAGCGCGCCGTTGAAGAATGGCGTCTTGCGCGCTTCTTTCAGGCGCAACAGCTTGGGCAGGCCCAGGTCGGCCGTGAAGAGAAACACGGTCCAGCCGGCGAAGCGCTGCTTCAGGGTCGTGCCCATGGCCGAATAGAAGGACGTCGACAATTCATCTTCCGGGATGGTGCTGTCGCCGCGCACGCCGATACGCTCGCCGTACGGCGGATTGGTCAGCATGATGCCCGGCACGTCGCTTGGCGGCTTGACTTCCTGTGCCTCGATCTGTTTCAAGGGTACGTCGAAGCGCACGCCGGCGCAACGCAGGTTATGACGCGTCATGGCCACCATGTCGCCCGAGATGTCGCTGCCGAAAATAGTCGGTTCGGCAGGCAGCGGATTGACCTTGATGGCGTTTTTCATGGCATTCCACGGCGCCGGATCGAAATCGTGGAAGTTTTCAAAGGCGAACTGGCGCGTAGCACCGGGCGGAATGCCTTGCAACATCTGCGCCGCTTCGGCCAGGATGGTGCCGGAACCGCACATCGGATCGAACAGCACCATGCCCGGCTTCCAGCCCGACACGCGCAGCAGGCCGGCGGCCAGGTTTTCGCGCAGCGGCGCGTCGCCCGTCTCTTCGCGCCAGCCACGTTTGAACAGCGCTTCGCCCGAGGTGTCGAGATACACGGTAAACGTGTTCGCGTCGAGGAAGCCGACGATGCGCATGTCCGGCGTCTTGGTGTTGACCGATGGACGCTCGTTGAACTGGTCGCGGAAGCGGTCGCAGATCGCATCCTTGATCTTCAGGGTGGTAAATTCCAGGCTGCGCAGCGGCGACTTCACGGCCGTAACGTCGACACGGATCGTGTGGTGCACGCCGAACCAGTCTTCCCAGGCTTGCGCCAGGGTCAGGTCATAAATGTCGTTTTCCGTCTTGTAGCCGGAATGGGCCATACGCATCAGCACGCGCGAAGCGATACGCGAATGCAGGTTGATACGGTAGGCATCGAGCAGGTCGCCCGAGCAGTGTACGCCGCCCGGTACCTGGTTGTGGACCTTCATGGTCGAACTATCCTGGGCGATCTCGCCCAGTTCCTCGGCCAGCGCCGCTTCCATGCCGCGCGGGCATGGGCAAAAATATGAAGCCATAATTAGGATACCTTTTATCCGTTAAAAACAATTTTACTTAAAAGCAAATGAAATCTGGGGTCAGACCCGACGGGTTTGACCCCGGTACTAACTACTATACTGACAGCGCCCGCTCGACAAAATCGAGGCGGTCCTGGCCCCAGTATCCTTCGCCATCGACGATGTACCACGGCGAGCCGAAGACGCTGGCGGCAGTCGCCGCCTCCGTGTTGGCATCATATTCGGCCTGCACGCTGACCGTTTCCGACGTCTTCAGCAACTGGCGGCCATCGAAACCGGCATCAAGCGCGATCTGCACCAGGGTTTCCTCGTCGCCAATGTTGCGCTCTTCAGCCCACAGGCCGCGCATGATGGCGTGCGCCAGGTTCAGCGACGCCTCCACGCCGTGCGCCAGGCGTGTGGCGATGATCAGCTTGGCCGAGGCTTCCGGCGACACGGGGAAGAACTTCGGCTGCAAGGTCAGCGGCACTTGCAAATAAGCCGACCAACGCGCCAGTTCGGCCAGGCGATACGCCTGGCGCTGCGGTGCGCGCTTGGCCAGCGGCAGGCCACCCGAGACACTGAAGACCTTGCCCAGGTCAAAGGGGCGAATGTCGATCTGTGCGCCCGTCTTCGCGGCGATGGCCATCAGGCGCGCGTGGCCCAGGTAGGTCCATGGCGAGTGGGGCGCGAAGAAATACTGCACGACTTTGCTCTGGCTTGCACTCATCTCGATTCCCTTAGAAAGGCTTGACCACGACCAGCACGACGACGGCCAGCAGCATCACCACCGGCACTTCATTAAACCAGCGGAACCAGGTATGGCTACGCTTGTTGACGCCTTTTTCAAACTTGCGCAGGATGGAACCGCAGGCGTGGTGGTAGCCGAGCAGCAGCACCACGAACGTCAGCTTGGCGTGCATCCAGCCCGGCATCTTCACGCGGCCTTCGCCCCCACCGTACAGCATCCACATCAACGCCAGCCCCAGCACCATCGCCGGCAACGCCAGCAGGGACATGAAGCGGTACAGCTTGCGCGCCATCAGCAGCAGGCGCTCGGTGGCTACCGTTTCCGTCTCCATCGCTAGGTTCACGAAGATGCGCGGCAAATAAAACAGGCCGGCAAACCAGGACATGACGAAGATGATGTGGAAGGCTTTGGTCCAGAGAAAGAGCATGGGGTTCCCAGTGTCAGAAAGATACAGAAATGAGCGCGCGGGCAGCCTCGTGAGCCACCCGCGAAGAAAGACTACTTGCGTACTTCACCGTGGCCAAAGACCACGTACTTGAGCGATGTCAGGCCTTCCAGTCCCACCGGGCCACGCGCGTGCAGCTTGTCGTTCGAGATGCCGATCTCGGCGCCCAGGCCATATTCAAAACCATCGGCAAAACGCGTCGATGCGTTCACCATCACCGAGGCGGAATCGACTTCGCGCAGGAAGCGCAGCGCATCGCTGTAATCTTCCGTGATGATAGCTTCCGTGTGCTTCGATGAATACTGGTTGATGTGGTCCATCGCTTCGTCGATGCCATCGACCACCTTCACCGACAGGATCGCCGCCAGGTATTCGGTGGACCAGTCTTCCTCGGTGGCGGGCACCAGGTACGGATAAGCAGCGGCGGCCAGGATCGCATGGCTTTCAGGATCGGCGCGCAGTTCCACCTGCTTGGTCAGGTACAGTTCGGCCAGCTGGGGCAGCACGGCAGCGGCGATGGCGCGCGATACCAGCAGGGTTTCCATGGTGTTGCAGGTGCCATAGCGGTGGCACTTCGCGTTGAAGCCAATATCGATCGCCTTCTTGATATCGGCCTTGGCGTCGATGTAGACGTGGCAGATGCCATCGAGGTGCTTGATCATCGGCACAGTAGCTTCTTCCATCAGGCGCGCGATCAAGCCCTTGCCGCCGCGCGGCACGATGACGTCCACGTACTGCGGCATGGTGATCAGGGCACCGACGGCGGCGCGGTCGGTGGTATCGATGACTTGCACGGCGTCCTGCGGCAGGCCTGCGCCGGCCAGTCCTTCCTGCACCAGCCTGGCCAGCGCGCGGTTGCAATGGATGGCTTCCGAGCCGCCGCGCAAAATCGTTGCGTTGCCGCTCTTGATGCACAGGCCGGCCGCGTCCACCGTCACGTTCGGGCGCGCTTCATAGATGATGCCGATGACACCCAGCGGCACGCGCATCTGGCCCACCTGAATGCCCGTCGGGCGGAATTTCATGTTCGAGATCTCGCCGATCGGGTCGGCCAGCGCGACGATCTGCGTCAAGCCTTCGACCATGGTGGCGATGGCGGCGTCGGACAGGGTCAGACGGTCCAGCATGGCCGGCGCCAGGCCGGCGGCAGCGGCCGCATCGAGGTCGCGCTGGTTGGCCGCGCGCAGCAGATCGGCATCGCGCACGATGGCGGCGGCGATCAGGGTCAAGGCGCGGTTGCGCGTTGCGCTGTCGGCACGCGCCATGGCGCGCGATGCGGCGCGCGCGCGCGTCCCCACGTCCTGCATATATTCTGTGATGTCCATGCTCGTATCCATATAGTAAAAAACTAGCCTCGGGCAATCTTCAGGCCCAACT
The DNA here is from genome assembly GCF_051380895.1 of Janthinobacterium breve. Taxonomy (NCBI): domain Bacteria; kingdom Pseudomonadati; phylum Pseudomonadota; class Betaproteobacteria; order Burkholderiales; family Oxalobacteraceae; genus Janthinobacterium; species Janthinobacterium breve. The sequence continues at coordinate 454,843 of NZ_JBNYXY010000001.1, forward strand.
GCAGCATGGCATCCCAGGCATCGCCCGCGTAGCCCTTGGCGCGCAAACCCTTGATCATCTTGTCCACCTGTGCCGCCTGCTGCAGCGCCGCTTCCAGCACGGGCAGCGAAATGCGCCGCAAGGCCGGTTCCATCATCCGCTCGCGCGGCCCCCAGATGCGGTATTCCTTCAGCAGCGCGCCCAATGGACGCCCTTGCGCCATACCGGCCTTCAATTTTAACAGCGTGCGGATTTCCTCGGAGACGGCCCACAAGACCAGCGGCAGCGCCTCGCCCTCGCCTTTCAAGCCTTCGAGCATGCGCACCAGGCGCGCCGGATCGCCGGCCAGCATGGCCTCGGACAGCTTGAAGACATCGTAGCGGGCCACGTTCAGCACCGCGTCCTGCACTTGCTCATACGTCAGCTTGCCCGCCGCATGCAGCAAGCCCAGTTTCTGGATTTCCTGGTGTGCCGCCAGCAAATTGCCCTCCACCCGCTCGGCGATGAAGTCGATGCTGGCCCGTTCGGCACTCTGCCCCTGCGCGGCCAGGCGCTGGGATATCCAGGCCGGCAACTGCGCCCGTTCCACATTCGGAATCTCGATATACACGGCCGCCTGCTGCAGGCTGGCGACCCAGGCCGCCTTTTGCGTGGCCCAGTCCAGCTTGGGCAAGGTGATCAGCGTCAGGTTGTCGGGGCTGAGGTTCTTGGCATAGCTTTGCAGCGCCGCGCCGCCATCCTTGCCCGGCTTGCCGGTGGGGATGCGCAGCTCGATCAGTTTTTTATCGCCGAACAGCGACAGCTCCTGGTTCGCCGCCAACAGTTCGCCCCACTTGAAGCTGCGCTCCACCGTCAGCACATCCCGCTCGGAATAACCCTGCGCACGCGCCGCGCGGCGGATCTTGTCGGCCGCTTCCAGCGCCAGCAAATGTTCGTCGCTGGTGATCACATACAGCTGCGCCAGCGGCTTGGCCACATGCCCATCGAGCGCGTCTATCCGCAATTGCATGGCGTCCCCGTTACTGCTGCGGGGTTGCCGGCACGACCGGTGTCACGGGCTCCACTGGCGCCACCGACATGGCCGGCAGGACCGGCTTGATGGCGGCCAGGCGGCGCATGATCTGTTGCACCAGATCGTTGCGCATGTCGCGGTACAGTGCCGCTTCCTCGGTTTCCTTGGCCAGCACCTGCGATTCGTCGAAGGTAATCGGACGCACCAGGCTGATGGTCGTCGGTGCCAGCAGCTGGTTGCCGGCCTTGTCCACGACACGGAAATTGATCGAATAGCCGAGCTGGTACTCTTGTACGCGGCCATTTTTGTTCAGCGACAAAATGGTCTTGGTACGATTCCTTTCCGGGTCGGTGAGCACCTCAAGGACAGCGTCGGCGCCATCCTTGGTGTTGACCACCTCCGTGCTGCCTATGGCGCGGATATAGCGCTTCAGGCCGATCGCCAGCGGCGATGTCTCGGGCAAGCCGATGTACATCGTCGCGAACGGCAGCATGAAACTGCCGTTCGAACCGCGCAAGTGAAAGCCGCAGGCTGACAGCAGGACAGTCAGACCCAAAGCCAGCACAGCACGGCGGCCCAGCAGCGATACGGAAGAGGAAGTCGTCATGATTACACCACGATGCTGATTAACTTGCCTGGCACGACGATGATCTTCTTCGGCGTGGTCTCGACGTACTTTTGCACACTTTCGCATGCCAGCGCGGCCGCTTCGATGCTGGCCTTGTCCGCATCCTTGGACACCGTGATCGAGCCGCGCAGCTTGCCGTTCACCTGGATCATCATCTCGATCTCGGACTGTTCCAGTGCTTGCGGGTCGACTTGCGGCCACGGCGCGTTGAGCAGGTCGCCGTGTGCGCCGGCGTAGCCCAATTCCTGCCACAGCACGTGGGTGATATGCGGCGCGACAGGATTGAGCAGGCGCAGGAAGATGGAGAAGCCTTCGGCGATCAGGGCCTTCGACTGCGCGCTGTCATCGAGCTTGGCCGATTCCAGCGTGTTGAGCATCTTCATGCAGGCCGACACCACGGTGTTGTACTGGATGCGCTTCAAGTCGTAATCGGCTTGCTGCAGCAGCTTGTGCAATTCGCGGCGCAGGTTTTTCTGCGCATCGCCCGTGGCCGGTGCGGCGCCACCAGCCAGTGCGGCTTGAATCGTGGCCGACTGGGCGTAACCGAAGTTCCACACGCGGCGCAGGAAGCGATTTGCGCCTTCGACGCCGCTGCCCGACCATTCCAGCGTCTGTTCCGGCGGCGAGGCGAACATGGTGAACAGACGGGCCGTGTCGGCACCGTACTGCTCGATCTGCGCTTGCGGGTCGATGCCGTTGTTCTTCGACTTCGACATTTTTTCCGTGCCGCCGATTTCCACCGGCTGGCCATCGGCCACCAGGACGGCGCTTTGCGGACGGCCCTTGTCATCGAGCGACAGGCGCACGTCGTCCGGGTTGAACCAGGTGGTCTTGCCCACGGCATCCTTGCGGAAGTAGGTTTCGTTGAGCACCATGCCTTGCGTCAGCAGATTGACGAATGGCTCGTCGAACTTGACCAGGCCGAAGTCGCGCATGATCTTGGTCCAGAAGCGCGCGTACAACAAGTGCATGACCGCGTGTTCGATGCCGCCGATGTACTGGTCCATCGGCATCCAGTAATCGTTGCGTGCGTCGACCATGGCGTCGTTCGAGCCTGGCGAGGTATAGCGCATGTAGTACCACGACGAATCGACGAAGGTATCCATGGTGTCCGTCTCGCGGCGCGCCGGCTTGCCGCACTGCGGGCAGTCGCACTGCAAAAAGGCTTCGTACTTGTTCAGCGGGTTGCCCGTGCCGTCCGGCACGCAGTCTTCCGGCAGCACCACCGGCAAGTCTTTTTCCGGCACCGGCACCACGCCGCAGTCGGCGCAATGGATCATCGGGATCGGCGTGCCCCAGTAGCGCTGGCGCGAAATGCCCCAGTCGCGCAGACGGAACGTGGTTTTCTTTTCGCCCAGGCCCAGTTCGGCCAGGTCGGCGGCCACCGCATCGACGGCGGACGCGAAATGCAGACCGTCGTATTTGCCCGAGGAGACACAGACGCCATCCTTGCTGCCATACGATTCCTGCCACGCGTCCGTCGAGAATTCCTGGCCCTTGACATCGATGACTTGCTTGATCGGCAGATTGTATTTCTTGGCAAAGCCGAAATCGCGCTCGTCGTGCGCCGGCACGCCCATCACGGCGCCATCGCCGTAGGTGATCAGCACGTAGTTGCCGACCCACACTTCCACTTGCGCGCCCGTCAACGGATGCGTGACGAACAGGCCGGTCGGCATGCCCTTCTTCTCCATCGTCGCCATGTCCGCTTCGATCACGGAACCGAGCTTGCATTCGGCGTTGAAGGCGGCCAAGTCGGCATTGGTTTGCGCGGCGTGGATGGCCAGCGGGTGCTCGGCGGCCACGGCGCAGAAGGTCACGCCCATGACGGTGTCCGGACGCGTGGTAAACACATACAGCTTGCCGTCACCGATCAGGGCGCCATTCGCGTCCTTGATCTGGTGCGGGAAGGCGAAGCGCACGCCCGTCGACTTGCCGATCCAGTTGGTCTGCATGGTGCGCACGCGCTCGGGCCAGCCCGGCAACTTGTCGTCCACATACGCCAGCAATTCTTCCGCGTAATCGGTGATGCGCGCGTAGTACATGGGGATTTCGCGCTTTTCGATCAGCGCGCCCGAACGCCAGCCGCGGCCGTCGACGACTTGCTCGTTGGCCAGCACGGTCTGGTCGATCGGGTCCCAGTTCACGGTACCGGTCTTCTTGTAGATGATGCCTTTTTCCAGCATCTTCAGGAACATCCACTGGTTCCATTTGTAGTATTCGGGCTTGCAGGCGGTCATTTCGCGCGACCAGTCGATGGCCAGGCCCATCGATTCCATCTGCTGCTTCATGTGGGCGATGTTCGAATACGTCCATTGCGCGGGTGGCACATTGTTGGCCATGGCCGCGTTTTCCGCCGGCATGCCGAACGCATCCCAGCCCATCGGCATGAGCACGTTGTAGCCGTTCATGCGCAGGTAGCGGTACATCACGTCATTGATCGTATAGTTGCGCACGTGACCCATGTGCAGCTTGCCCGAAGGGTAAGGCAGCATTGAGCAGGCAAAATACTTGCCTTTTGGGAAACGCGGGTCGTGTTCGACGGCTTTATAGGCGTCGATCGCCTTCCAGTGCGATTGGGCGGCTTGTTCGACGTCGGCGGGACTATATTTATCTTGCATGATGTGCGGCCAATAGTGGATATGAACCGAGCATTATACTGGTTGTCGCCGCCCGATAGCGCGGCGCGCTGGCGGCCCGGGCTGGCATTTTTTGGCCGGCGCGCAATTATGCTGTGTAATATATATGCAATCTTGTTCTTTGCATCAAAGCCGGCCATGATCGTCTACCAGGAATATCTGCCCATCCCCGCCCTGCGCCCCTGGCTGGATTGCGTCTGGACGTGCCGCGTGCAGACGGGCGCCACGCCCCTCACGCACCAGGTCTTGCCCGACAATTGCATCGACATCCTGTGCCAGGACCAGCAGGATGCCAGCTTTGCCGTCGGCATGATGACGGCGCCGATTGCCGTCGTCAGCCAGGGCCTCGTGCAAACGGTGGCGGCCCGCTTCAAGCCGGGCGCGGCGGCGCGCTTCTTCCAGCTGCCCTTATGCGAACTCAGCGATAGCCGCACGGGGCTGCAGCAACTGTGGGGCCGCGAGCTGGCGACGCGCCTGGGTGACGCCCTGTGGAGCGCGCCCCTGTCCAATGCGCAAAGAATTTCTATTTTGCAAGATTATCTGCTGTTGCGCCTGCGCACCGCAGCGCCACGGCGCCAGGCCGGTGCGGCCGAATACGCCATCGCGGCCATCGAGGCAGCATGCGGCCAGGTGCGCGTGGATGGCCTGGCGCAGCAGCTGGGCGTCTCGCGCCAGCACCTGACGCTGCAATTTCGCCAGCAAGTCGGCATCAGCCCGAAATTGTTTGCCCGTATCTGCCGTTTTCGCGCCGCCAGCGCCGGCATGCAAAGCCAGGCGGGACAGCCGGACTGGGCGCAAGTGGCCTTGCAATACGGTTATTTCGACCAGTCTCACCTGATCCACGACTTCCAGGATTTCGCCCGCAGTTCGCCCGATGCCTGGCTGGCGGCACGCCAAAGCTAACGTAAGCTTCCATTTTTACAATCACGCGCCGCGCGCCGGTGGCATGATGGCGTCATTCTTCATTCATCAGGAGCAGAACATGATCAAGGGCTTGCGCACCGTCACCTATCCCGTCCCCGACCTGGACAAGGCCAAGGCCTGGTACAGCCAGGTATTCAACACGGCGCCGTATTTCGACCAGCCGTTTTATGTGGGGTTTGCCATCGGCGGCTTCGAGCTTGGGCTGATGCCGGGCGGTGAACCGGGCACGCAGGGCAGCGTGACGTACTGGGGCGCGGACGGCATCGAACAGGAAGTCGAACGCATCGTTGCACTGGGCGGCAGCCTGCACCACCCGATCACGGACGTGGGCGACGGCATCCGCACGGTGGAATTGCTCGACCCGTTTGGCAACCAGATCGGCTTCATCGACAATCCCCATTTCGATACGGCCAAGGTACGTTAAGTTGCCTTAAGCGGCGGCCTCGCCTTGCAGCCACAGCCGGAATTGCTGCAAGGCCGTCTTTTCATGTGCCGTTTCGGGCGTAATCATGTAATACGCCCGCTGGCCGCGCAGTGGGCGTTCACATACGATGCGCAGTTCGCCACGCGCCAATTCCGCTTCGACCAGCATGCGCGGCAGCAAGACCGCGCCTTGCCCTTGCACGGCCGCCATGGCCAGCATGGAAAACAATTCGTAGCGGGCGCCGTAGTGCGCTCCATCGCGCCCCTCTCCCTCGACCTGCATGGCATCAAACCATTGGCGCCAGGCACCTGGGCGCGTACTTTGTTGCAACAAGGTCAGTTCCAATAAGTCCTGCGGCTGCCACTGGCTGCGCGCCGCCAGCAGGCGGGGGCTGGCGACGGGCACGATTTCTTCATGCATCAGCAAGGTAGCGCGCGTGCCGGGCCAGCGTGCCAATTGCTCGGGCGTGCCCGCGTACAGGGCGCCGTCATATTCCGTATCGGCAAACATGAACGGCTTTGTATACGCATCGATATGCACGACGATGTCCGGCTGTTCGCTGGCAAAACTGGCCAGCCGTGGCATCAGCCAGCGCGTGGCAAAGGTGGGCACGGACGCGAGCTGCAGGGCGCCGCCACCTCCCTGGCGCGCCATGGTATCGAGCGTGTCGCGCTCCAGGCCATCGAGGCGGGCCGCGATCTGGCGCGCATACGCGGCGCCGGCGCTGGTCAGCAGCACGCCGTGGCGCGTGCGCTGAAACAATTGCACGCCAAGAAAAGTTTCCAAGGACGAAATCTGGCGCGACACGGCGCTTTGCGTCAGCGACAGTTCACGCGCCGCATGTGTGTAGCTCTGGTGCCGCGCGGCCGCCTCGAAACAATTGAGCGCCTGCAGCATGGGAATTTTGCGTGACATGGGGGTATCCGGCCGGTGAAAGACCCCTAGTATGCCGCAAGATATGCGTAACATGCATGTCTGGGTGCGAAAAAATCGTTTGCGTAAGGCTAGGCAAGAACCTACCATGAGCCATATTCAAACTTGCGCCGATCACCGGCGCTCACCTGCGAGGCCTGTGATGAGCAAAACCGTATTCGACTGGAATTCCCCCCTGCTGCTGGAAGAACAACTGACGGGCGACGAACGCGCCGTGCTGGAAGCGGCCCGCGACTATTGCCAGGGCAGCTTGGTGCCGCGTGTGCTCGAATCGTTCCGCCATGGCCGCACGGATGCCGCCATTTTCCGCGAAATGGGCGAACTGGGCTTGCTGGGCACCACCATTCCCGAAGAATACGGCGGCGCCGGCCTGAACTACGTTTGCTATGGCCTGGCCGCGCGCGAAGTCGAGCGCGTCGATTCGGGCTACCGCTCGATGATGAGCGTGCAATCGTCGCTGGTAATGGTGCCGATCAACGCCTTCGGCAACGAAGAAACCAAACAAAAGTACCTGCCGAAACTGGCAACGGGCGAATTCATCGGCTGCTTCGGCCTGACGGAACCGAACCACGGCTCCGATCCGGGCAGCATGGTCACCCGTGCGCGCAAGGTACCGGGCGGCTACAGCCTGTCCGGCGCCAAGATGTGGATCACCAACAGCCCCATCGCCGACGTGTTCGTCGTGTGGGCCAAGGACGATGAAGGCGCGATCCGCGGCTTCGTGCTGGAAAAAGGCTGGAAAGGCCTGTCGGCGCCGGAAATCCACGGCAAGGTCGGCTTGCGCACCAGCATCACCGGCGAAATCGTCATGGATGAAGTGTTTTGCCCGGAAGAAAACGCCTTCCCCGACGTGCGCGGCTTGAAAGGCCCGTTCACTTGCCTGAACAGCGCCCGCTACGGCATCGCCTGGGGCGCGCTGGGCGCGGCCGAAGACTGCTACCTGAAAGCGCGCCAGTACACGATGGACCGCCAGCAATTCGGCCGCCCTCTTGCTGCGAATCAATTGGTGCAAAAGAAACTGGCCGACATGTTGACGGAAATCACCATGGGCTTGCAGGGCTGTTTGCGCCTGGGTCGCATGAAAGATGATGGTTCGCCTGCCGTGGAAATCACGTCTATCATGAAACGCAACAGCTGCGGCAAGGCCCTCGATATTGCCCGCATGGCGCGCGACATGATGGGTGGCAACGGTATTTCCGACGAATTCGGCGTCATCCGCCACTTGGTCAACCTGGAAGTGGTCAACACCTATGAAGGCACGCACGATGTGCACGCGCTGATCATCGGCCGCGCCATCACCGGCATCGCCGCCTTCAATTAATGGACGCCTTGGCTTCCACTTTCGCCTCCACCCTGCGGCCCGCGCCATTGGTCGGCTTGCGCGTGCTGGACCTGTCGCGCGTGCTGGCCGGCCCGTGGGCCGGGCAATTGCTGGCCGACCTGGGCGCCGACGTGGTCAAGGTTGAACAGCCGGGCCGCGGCGACGATACGCGCTCCTGGGGCCCACCGTATCTGAAGGACGAAGACGGCCGCGATACGGCCGAGGCCGCCTACTTCCAGTGCGCCAACCGCAACAAGCGCTCGCTGTGCATCGACCTGGCCGCGCCTGAAGGGCAAGCCCTCGTGCGCCGGCTGGCGCAAGAGGCGGACGTGCTGCTGGAAAACTTCAAATTAGGTGGCTTGAAGCAATATGGTTTAGACGCGGCCAGCTTGCTGGCACTCAACCCGCGCCTCGTCTACTGCTCCATCACGGGCTTCGGCCAGGATGGGCCCTATGCTGCGCGCGCCGGCTATGACTTTTTGATCCAGGGCATGGGCGGCTTGATGAGCATCACAGGCGTGCCCGATGGCCAGCCGGGCGCCGGGCCGCAAAAAGTAGGCGTGGCGCAGACGGACATCATGACGGGCCTGTACGCCACCATCGCCGTGCAGGCGGCGCTGGCCGAACGCGAGCGCTCGGGCCTGGGTCAGCATATCGACCTGGCCTTGCTGGACGTGCAAGTGGCGGCCCTGGGCAACCAGGCAGCCAATTACCTGTGCGGCGGCAAGGTGCCGCAGCGCATGGGCAATGCGCATCCGAACATTGTTCCATATCAAGACTTTCCCACGGCCGATGGCGACATGATTTTGGCGATCGGCAACGACGGGCAATTTTCCCGCTTTTGCGCCATCGTCGGCCACCCGGAATGGGCACAGGACGAACGCTTCGCCACCAATCCGCAGCGCGTGGCGCACCGGGCCATCCTGATTCCCCTGCTGCGCCAGGCCACCGTCATGCGCACGACGGCCGAGTGGATCAGCGCCTTCGAGGCGCAAGCCGTGCCCTGCGGTCCCGTCAACCGCATCGACCAGGTCTTTGCCGACCCGCAAGTGGTCGCGCGTGGCTTGAAAGTGGAGATGCCGCATCCGACGGCGGGCACGGTGGCGCTGGTGGCCAATCCCGTGCGCCTGTCCGGCTCGCCGGTGCAGTACCGCTTGCCGCCACCGCTGCTGGGCCAGCATACGCAGGAAGTGCTGCAACAGTGGCTGGGGCTCGATAGCGGCCAGATCGACGGTTTGCGCGAACGCAAGGTCGTCTAAAGAAAAACGCCGGGCAGTTGCAACACTGTCCGGCGTTTTTTATTGATTCTGCCTTATTTCAGCACCAGCTTCAGCGCCGGCTTTTCGCCATAGTCTTCGTAGCGTTCATTGATGCCGGCGATGCAAAACGTGATTTCTTCCAGCAAGTCCGGCGCCTGCGCCTTCATTGCCTCTGCGTCTAGCACGACGACCTCCAGCACTTCGTTCGGTTTCAAACGGAACTGCGTCATGTTTTCGTCATCGCGCAGATAGCTGAGGCAATCGACCCAGGCATCCATGCTGTTGCCGTAGAATTCAGGGAAACCGAAGGCTGGCACGCATTGCGCGTGAAAGCTCGCTTCGTCGGTGATGTCTTTTCCATTCAGGATGGCAGTGGCCATGGTCTTCCTCAGTTCTTCAGCGACAGCACGTCCTGCATGTCGAACAGGCCGGTCGGCTTGTCGGCCAGGAAACGCGCGGCGCGCAGGGCGCCGTGGGCATAAGTGACGCGGCTGCTCGACTTGTGGCTGATCTCGATGCGCTCGCCGATGCCGGCAAACAGCACCGTATGGTCGCCCACGATGTCGCCGCCGCGGATGGTGGCAAAGCCGATGGTCGACGGATCGCGTTCGCCCGTCACGCCTTCGCGGCCGTACACGGCGCATTCCTTCAGGTCGCGGCCCAGGGCGCCGGCCACCACTTCACCCATTTGCAGGGCCGTGCCCGATGGCGCGTCGACCTTGTGGCGGTGATGCGCTTCGATGATTTCAATGTCGTAGCCTTCGGACAGGCTTTTCGCGGCCAGTTCCAGCAACTTCATGGTGACATTCACGCCCACGCTCATGTTCGGCGCGAACATGATGGCCGTCGTTTCGGCGGCGGCGGCAATGGCAGCCTTGCCGGCATCATCGAAACCGGTGGTACCGATGATCATCTTGATGCCGTGCTCGGCGCAATACGCCAGGTGCTGCAAAGTGCCTTCGGGACGCGTGAAGTCGATCAGGTAATCGGCGCCGGCCAGGCCGGTGGCCAGGCTTGACTCGATCAGCACGCCGGCAGGTTTACCGAGAAAGGCGGCGGCATCCTGGCCGACGGAAGGCGAACCAACACGGTCGAGCGCACCAGCGAGCACGGCGTCGGGCGCATTGCTGACCGCTTCGATCAGGATATGGCCCATGCGGCCGCTGGCGCCAGCGATGGCAATTTTCAGTTCAGTCATTTTATTCTCTTACAACAACTTATTTGGTGGGTTCGGCAGCGGGTGCAGGCTCGGCGGCAGGCGCCGTTGCGGGTGCCGGTGCAACGTCAGGCTTGCTCACAGGAATAGCGGGGGCGGCATCGGCCGGCACGGGCACGGCGCTCGGTGCCACAGGCGATGGGACGGCAGCGGCAGGCACATCGGCCTTGGCGACCTTGGCGAACGGCGACGGACCGGCGATACGGTTGATGTATTCTTTCTCCGTCGGCAAGTTGCCGCCTTCGAAACGCGCGACCTTGCCTTCTTTATCAAAGAACACGACCACGCGGCTGCTGGTGGTTTCGCCACTGCCCCGTGCCAGGCGGAATGGATAATCCCAGCGGTCGGCATGGAAGATATCGGTCAGCAGGGAAGTGCCGAGGACGAAACGCACCTGGTCGCGCGTCATGCCGACCTTCAACTGAGCCAGCATCTCTTCGGAGACAAAGTTGCCTTGTTGAATGTCAGGACGATACGGCGAGAAAAACCACATGAATTTTTGCAGCGGCGTAACGGTGGTCGTTTGTGCGCCCTGTTCAGGGACCACTTCCTTGCCTTCTTTCTGGGTAATGGCTGGCTTTTCGCCAAGGATGCCGCGGCTGGCGCAGCCGGACATGGCCAGCGCGACACAAACCATGCCTGCCACGACTGGTGCTCGAAATGAAATACGGTGCCAGAGAGATGGCAATACAGCCGGTGTTACGCGCATAAATGACCTCAATTGGATGAACAAAACGCCAGGAGTGACCGGCCTGCCAAAAAATGCATATTTTGGCACTCCCCGACAAAACGCTATATGATAAAGCACCTGACCCACATACGAGCAACAAACATGAGTAACAATCCTAGTGATCTCAAGGCAAGCGGCCTGAAAGCGACCCTGCCACGCCTGAAGATACTCGATATCTTCCAGAGTAGCCCGGTACGCCACCTGACAGCAGAAGACGTCTATAAAATTCTGCTGGCCGACAATATGGATGTCGGTTTGGCAACTGTCTATCGTGTCCTGACGCAATTTGAACAGGCAGGCTTGCTCAACCGCAACCATTTTGAAACCGGTAAGGCGATTTTCGAGCTCAACGAAGGTTCCCACCATGATCACCTGGTGTGCCTCGACTGTGGCCGGGTCGAAGAATTCTTCGACGAAGAAATCGAAATCCGCCAGCAAAAAGTGGCTGAAGAGCGTGGCTTCAAGATTGCCGAACACGCCTTGGCCATCTACGGCAACTGCATCAAGACAGCTTGCCCGCACAAAACCGCCTGACGTCTGACACATTCCGCCGGCCGTTCCCATGGGACGGCTGGCGCTGCAGGCATCACGCTCAATGATGGCTGAGTGCGCTGGACAATAATTTAGCCGTGATATCGACGATCGGGATGACGCGCTCGTACGCCATGCGCGTCGGTCCGATCACCCCCAACGTTCCCACGATCTTGCCGTTGACCTCATACGGCGCCGTCACCACGCTCATCTCGTCCATCGGCACCAGGTTCGACTCGCCGCCGATGAAAATCTGCACGCCCGTCGCCTTGCTCGACACGTCGAGCAACTGCATCAAGCCCGTTTTTTGCTCGAACATGTCGAACATCTGGCGCAGCGAATGCATATTCGATGACAGATCGCTCACGCTGAGCAAGTTGCGCTCGCCGGAAATCACCATGTCATCGCTATGGTCGGCCATCGCTTCGCTGCCCGCTTCCACAGCCGCCTGCATCAGGCTGCCCATATCGTCGCGCAGCTGGCGCAATTCGCCCTGCAGGCGCACGCGCACGGCATCGAACGACAGGCCGCCATAATTCTGGTTGATGTAATTGGCCGATTGCACCAGTTGCGCCGGCGTGTAGTCGGCCTCCGTCAGCAGCAGGCGGTTCTGCACGTCGCCGCCGGGGGCAACGATGACGAGCAGGATGCGCTTTTCGGACAGGCGCAAGAATTCAATTTGCTGGAACACGGATTCGCGGCGCGGACTGAGCACGACGCCGGCAAACTGCGACAGCGACGACAGCATCTGCGCCGCGTTGGCGATGGTTTTCTGCGGCTGCGGCGTCTGCAGGCGCATGCGCGACTCCACCAGGTGCTCATCCAGATGCCGGACGGTCAGCAAGGTGTCGACAAAAATGCGGTAGCCGCGCGGCGTGGGAATGCGACCGGCCGAGGTGTGCGGGCTGGACACATAGCCGAGTTCTTCCAGATCGGCCATGATGTTGCGGATCGTGGCCGGCGACAGGTCCAGGCCGGAAATTTTCGACAAGGCGCGCGAACCGACCGGCAGGCCGTCGGCGATATATCGCTCGACTAGGGCTTTCAGCAGTGTTTGGGCACGTGTATCGAGTTGCATGGTGTCTTAGGTAAGCAAATATTCTTTAAACAAGCATATTATTAAGCAAGCGGCAACGAAAGCGGCCGGACGTGCATCAACAGTACCTATTATGCACGTTCGCCCGTCCGGCGGTGATCAATCTTCCAGTTGCCGCTGCAGCCACAGCAGCAACTCGTCAAAGTTGGCGCAGATGGCGTCGGGCTGCACGCCGGCGGCCAGGTGGGCGTCGCTGCCCTTGCGGTTCATCCAGACGGCACGCATGCCCGCCCCTTGCGCTCCCGTCACGTCGAAATGCAGGTCGTCCCCCACATACACGGCTTCATGCGGGGCCACCTCCAGCGCGGCGCAAGCGGCCAGGAAGATGCTGGCATCGGGCTTGGCCACGCCAAACTCACTGGCGGCGATGGACACCTTGAAATGCTGCGCCAGGCCGATAATGTCAAGGTCCGCATTGCCATTCGAGATGGAGCCGACCAGCATGCGCTGCCCCATCCAGGCCAGGCCAGGCAAGACGTCGTCATACGGCTGGACACGGTTGCGCGCGGCCAGGAATTGCAGGATGGCCCCATCGACCAGGGCGGCATCCTCGCCGGCAGCCTCGAAGGCGGCCAGCAGGCCCGCGCGGCGCAACTCGATCAGGTTGCCATGGAAATGCGGTTGTGCCTCGAGCATGGCCAGACGGTACTGGCGCAGCGCCTCGATGGAAAACTGCTGCGCCACCTTGGGCGCATGCGTGGCCAGCCAGTCGTGCAGCAGGGTTTCGGCGGCGGCAATCACGGGCGCGATGGGCCACAAGGTATCATCGAGATCGAACAGGATGGCCTTGGGCGGCACGGCGGGTTTGACAGGAGCAAGGGACATGGGACTCACGGTGGATGCCGCGCCACGATGCGCAGGCTGCATCTATTGTCGCACCGATCGCCGCCGCCAGCATGGCTGCGCCCCCGTGAAATGGGGCCGGGCCAGCGCTTCCCGGCAAAAAATTGTTACAGGGTGATACAAGGCAAGATCATTCAGCTTGCCAGATAGACTAAAATAGGCGCCATTCCAATGCGGCGCCAGCGTCCGCGTTGCGCTACCCAACCTAATTCGTTTTGGAGAATGTATGAAAAATTTGTACCTGCGCTCGATGCTGGCGGCGGCTTGCGCCGTCACACTGGCAGCCTGCGGCGGCAGCGGCGGCAACCTGTATCTGAGTGGCCAAGTCTACGCTCTGGCAAAAGATGGCCTGATTCTGCTGAATAATGGCGAAAGCTTGCCGGTTCCTGCGGGCCAGACCCAGTTTGTTTTCACCAAGCTGATCAAGACCGATGACCGCTACGATATCACCATTGCGCAACAGCCCAAGGGCGCCGTTTGCAGTATTGCCAACGGCAGCGGCAAGGCAACGAGCTATTCCGTGAACACGGCCGTTGTCAGCTGCACGACCAATACTTACCCGCTGAAGGGCACGATCACGGGCCTGACCGCTGGCGGCTTGCGCCTGGTGATGGGCCCTTACGGCACCAGCCCACTGGCTGGCATCACCTCCTACGAATTCGCAACCGTTGCTGACGGCGCCCCATACAGTATTTCCATATTGACTCAGCCAACGGGCCTGAAGTGCCGCTTCCAGGGTTCCACCAGTGCCGACGGCAGCGACACGGTCGGCACGATGGGCTCCGCCGCCACGACCGCGGCCACACTTGACTGCACGCCGCAGTAATCTTTGCGATCCGTCACCTATTTTTTGGAGAAATACATGAAGTTATCTTGCTTGCGCCCACTCGCCGCGCTGCTGTTGACCCTGGGACTGGCCGCTTGCGGCGGCAAGGCCTCGTATGATGTCAGCGGCACCATCAGCAACTTGAACAACGACGGCCTGGTCCTGGCCAACGGCGGCGACACCCTCCCGGTTCCAGCCGGAAAAACCGCGTTTACATTTAGCAAGCGCGTCGACTATGGCACCGACTACAACATCACCGTGCAAACCCAGCCTGCCCACATGACTTGCGGCATCAGTGGTGGTTCCGGTTCGGCTGGCCATTACATCAACATCAGCGCCGCTGTTACTTGCGCGCAAAACACGTATAGCGTGGGCGGCACGATTTCCGGCCTGACAGTAGACAGCTTGGTGCTCATTAACGGCAATGCAACAACAACGGTGGCCAAGGATGCGACGACCTTTACCATGTCTCCCAATGTCGCCGATGGCGCCACCTATAACGTCAGCGTCTCCAGCCAGCCGAAGGGCCTGCTGTGCGTCGTACAGCCTGGCACAGGCGCTGGCACCATGGGCAGCGCCAACATCACCACCGTGCAGATCGCCTGCAATCCAGCCCCAGCAAGCTAAGCAAGTGTACCTGGCAGTCGGACAGCGACTGCCAGGTCAAGATATCACCAGAATCTATAGTTGATATTCAAAAGATAAATTGGAGTTATATGTGGCGATGCAGCATAATGCATCTGTCTCCTCCAACTCTTCCAAGAATTGGATTTAGCCCGCTTTTACCAGCGGGCTTTTTTTTGCCCAAAATTTCTCAAACGGGTTTGTTCAACCCGGGCTGCAGCATCTGCACGATGCTGGAGAAATCCTGCTGCGCATAACCGGCTTGTGCGTGCATCTGGTACAGCTGGCGCACCAGGCCGCCCAAGGGTGTGGGCGCATTCGCCGACAATGCCGACTGCTGCGCCAGGCCCAGGTCTTTCAGCATCAGCGCCGTACCGAAGCCGCCAGTGTAATTGCGCGACGCGGGCGTGCCGTCCATGACGCCGGGCCACGGGTTGTACACTTCCAGGGTCCAGTTGCGGCCCGAACTCTTGGCCATGATGTCGGACAACACTTTCGGGTCCAGGCCATGCGCCACGCCCAGGTTCAGCGCCTCGGCCGTACCGGCCATCAAGATGCCCAGCAGCATGTTGTTGCAAATTTTCGCCACCTGGCCCGCGCCCGCCTCGCCCGCATGGAAGATGTTCTTGCCCATCTTTTCCAGCAAGGGCCGCGCCTGCTGCAAGGCCGCTACGCTGCCGCCGACGATGAAGGTCAGGGTGCCAGCCGCCGCGCCCGCCGTGCCGCCCGAGACGGGCGCATCGATCATGGCAAAACCCCGCTCGCTGGCCGCCTGCGCCACCTGGCGCGCCACATCGGCAGCGATGGTGCTGCAATCGATGAACAGGGCGCCAGGCTTGGCCGAATCGAGCACGCCGCCGGCAGCCAGGTACAGCTCCTGCACGTGCTTGTTGGCTGGCAGCATGGTGATGACGGCGTCGGCCGTCTGTACGGCCGCGCTGGCGGATGCGGCCGCCGTGGCGCCCGCCTCGACCAGCGAGGCCACGGCGGCCGGCGCCAGGTCGAACACGGATACGTGGAAGCCGGCGGCCACCAGGTTGCGGGCCATCGGTGCGCCCATGTTGCCTAGGCCGATGAAAGCGATATGTTGCATATAATGTCTCCTGTAGCGCCTAAAAAAGCCCATGGCGTTGTTGCCTTGCCTAGTCGTACTGGTCGTACTGCCTTCGGCAAGGCGCCTAGCCCTGAGCATTTTTATGCACTACTTAAATGTTTAAATGGGTAGGTCGGCCAGCGGATGCGTACTCCACGGCGCCGCAAAATACTCGTCCAGATACGTGTCGCTGACCTCGGCCAGGCTGGCCGGCTGCCATTGCGGCGCGTTGTCCTTGTCGATCAGCAAGGCACGTACGCCTTCGCTGAAGTCCCCATGGGCGCAACATTGCACGGCGACAATCAATTCCAGCTGGAACACTTGCGCCAGACTCAGATGTCGCGTGCGCTCGCGCATGGCCCATACCAGGGCGGCCGAGGTGGGTGCGCCCTTGTCCAGCGAGTGGGCCGCCTTTTGCAGCCAGGCCGAATCGCCGTCGTAGGCGGCTATGGCGGTCACCACTTCGGGCAAGGTGGGCGCTTGCGTCAGCGCGGCGATGGCGTCGAAGTTGGCGCGCACTTCGGAGACAGGCAACATGGACGTGGGCGCCGAGAAGCCGCGCAGTAAGCGGCTCAACTGCTGGTGGTTCGCCTGCGGGCTGGCTTGCCATTGCCCCAGCGCCAGCGCGTCGAGCACCATGGCGCGCTCTTCCTGGCGCAGGACATAGTCGCCCAGGCCCGTGAACAGGGCATCGGCCGCGCTCATCGGCGCGCCCGTCAAGCCCAGGAACAGGCCGCTGCGCCCCGGCATGCGGCCCAGGAACCAGCTGCCGCCCACGTCGGGGAACAGGCCTATCGTAATTTCCGGCATGGCGATGCGTGTGCTTTCCGTCACCACGCGGTGGCTGGCGCCCGCCATCAAGCCCAGGCCGCCACCCATGACGATGCCGCCGCCCCACACCAGCAGCGGTTTCACATACGTATGGATACGATGGTCGAGCCGGTATTCCTCGGCAAAGAAGGCCAGCGCCTGCGGGTTCGGCACGACGCCAGGCTGGTCAAACACGGCCGAACGCAGGCTACGCACGTCGCCGCCCGCGCAAAAGGCCTTGTCGGTCGACGATTGCAGCACCACGCAGGCGATGGCGTCGTCAGCGGCCCAGCGCACCAGGGCGCCATCGATGGCGCGGATCATGTCCAGGGTCAGCGCGTGCAAGGACTTTGGCGCGTCGAGAGTGATGACGCCCAGCTTCATGCCGCCGGGACAGTCGCGCTCCTCGATCTTCACGGTATCGATATGAACGATTTCAACCATTCTTCCACTCCGCCGGACGTTTTTCCAGGAATGCTTGCACGCCCTCTTTCTGGTCTTGCGTATCGAACAGGCCCAGGAACAGGGTGCGTTCATCGGGCAAGGAATTGACCAGCGGATGGCTACGCGCGCCCTGGATCAGGGTCTTGCACGCCGTCACGCTGCTGGGGCTCTGGCGCGCCACCTTGGCGGCCAGGGCCAGCGCCGTGGCGGTGGCCTTGCCGGTTGGCACGACTTCCTCGACCAGGCCGATGGCCAGGGCCTTGGCCGCATCGACGCGTTCACCGCACAAAATCATGCGCTTGGCCCAGCCTTCGCCCACCAGCCACGGCAAGTGCTGCGTGCCGCCCGCGCACGGCAGCAAGCCGACGGACGCTTCCGGCAAGGCCATCTGCGCATGCTCCTCGGCAATGCGGATGTCACAAGCGAGCGCGCATTCGAGCCCGCCGCCCATGGCATAGCCATTGATGGCGGCGATGCTGACGCCGCGAAACGCAGACAGCGCCTCGAAGGCCTCGCCAAAGGCGGCGGCCATGGCGAAGGCCGTGTCCTTGTTGCCATCGGCAAATACTTTCAGGTCGGCGCCCGCCGAAAAGAACTTGGCGCCGCCGCCCGTGATCACCAACGCATACACGTCCGGGTCGGCATTCAGGTCGGCCACCAGCTGCGTCAGCGCGTTCAGGCTGGCCAGGGTCCACGTATGGGCCGGCGGGTTGTCGAGGGTCACCAGGGCCGTATGGCCACGGCGTTCCAGCAGCAAATTGGTATACACTTTTGTCATCGCAAGGTCTCCGTGGCGCCATCTTTCAAAATCGCTCGCGCGACGATCAGGCGCATGATTTCATTTGTCCCTTCCAGGATCTGGTGCACCCGAGTGTCGCGCACGTGGCGCTCAAGCGGGTACTCGCGGATGTAGCCATAGCCGCCGTGCAGCTGCAGCGCATCGTTGGCCACATTGAAGCCCGCATCCGTGGCGAAACGTTTTGCCATGGCGCAATACGCCGTGGCGTCCGGGCTTTCCTGGTCCAGTTTCCAGGCCGCCAGGCGCACCATCTGGCGCGCCGCCACCAGTTCCGTCAGCATGTCGGCCAGCTTGAATTGCAAGGCCTGGAATTGCGCCAGCTCGCGGCCGAACTGCGTGCGCTCCTTCATGTACGCCTGCGCCCGCGTAAGGGCCGCCTGCGCCGTGCCCACCGAGCACACGGCAATGTTGATGCGCCCGCCATCGATGCCCTTCATGGCAATCGCAAAGCCTTCGCCTTCCGCGCCCAGCAAGTTGCCAACAGGCACTTTCACCTGGTCGAAACTGATGATGCGCGTGGGCTGGCTGTTCCAGCCCATCTTTTCTTCTTTCTTGCCATACACGATGCCAGGCAAATTCGCCGGCACGGCAAACGCGGAAATGCCGGCCGCGCCCTCGCCGCCCGTGCGCGCCATGACGATCAGCATGTCCGTCTGGCCTGCGCCTGAGATAAACGCTTTCGTGCCGTCAAGCACGTAAAAGTCGCCATCCCTGACAGCCTTGGTGCGCAGCGACGCCGCGTCGGAACCGGACTGCGGTTCCGTCAGGCAATAGCTGGCCAGCTTCTGGCCAGCTGCCAGGGCCGGCACCCACTCGTCGCACAGGGCTTCCGATCCCCAGCGCGACAGCATCCACGTGGCCATGTTGTGGATGGTGATGTAGGCCGTGGTCGAAGTGCAACCACTGGCCAGCTCCTCGAAGACGATGGCCGCATCCTGGCGCGACAGGCCCAGGCCGCCCCAGCGCTGCGGCGTGTACAGGCCGCAAAAGCCCATTTCGCCCGCCTTGGCGATCGTTTCCACGGGGAAGATCGATTCCGCATCCCAATGCGCCGCGTGCGGCGCCAGCTCGCCCTCGGCAAACGCGCGCGCCGCCTGCTGGAACTCGCGCTGCTCGTCGCTCAGTTCAAAGTCCATGGCAGCTCCTTATTTCAGGCTGATGGTGGTGTTGACCTTGCCCACCGACGCCGCATCCGTGAACCAGCGCTGGGTGATGGTTTGCGTCTGCGTGTAGAACAGCACGACTTGCTTGCCGAACGGGCCCAGATCGCCCAGTTTCGAGCCACGCGAACCCGTAAAGCTGAACAGCGGGACGGGCACGGGAATGGGCACGTTGATGCCGACCTGGCCCACGTCGATTTCTTCCTGGAAATAGCGTGCGGCCGCACCGCTTTGCGTGAACAGCGCCGTGCCGTTGCCGTTCGGATTCGCGTTCACCAGGGCGATGGCTTCATCCAGGGTATCGACTTCGACGACGATCAATACCGGTCCAAAGATTTCCTGGTCATACACGACCATGCCGGGTTTCACGCCGGACAAGATCGTCGGGCCTACGAAGTTGCCGTTCGGATAGCCATCGACCTTCACGTCGCGGCCATCAAGGGTCAGCACGGCGCCCTGCTCGATGCCCTTGGCGACCAGGCTGAAGACGCGCTCTTTCGCAGCGCAGGAAATGACGGGGCCCAGGTCCGGATTGTCCTTGCCCGCGCCGACCGTCAGGGTTTGCGCCTTGGCTGACAGTTCCGGCAGCCACTCGCGCGCTGCGCCCACCAGCACGGCGACGGACGCGGCCATGCAGCGCTGGCCGGCCGCGCCGAAACCGGCGCCCAGCAACTGGTTCAGGGTCTGTTCTTTATTGGCGTCAGGCAAGACGACGGCGTGGTTCTTGGCACCCATCATGCATTGCGCGCGCTTGCCGTTCAAGCTGGCGCGCTGGTACACATGCGTGCCCACCTTGCTCGATCCCACAAACGAAATGGCCTTGATGTCCGGATGGTCGCACAGGGCATTGACCACGTCTTCGCCGCCGTGAATGACGTTCAGCACGCCGGCCGGGATGCCTGCCTGCAAGGCCAGACGCACGAGTTTTTCCGTCACCAGCGGATCCTGTTCCGAGGGTTTCAGCACGAAGGTATTGCCGCAGGCAATTGCCATCGGGAACATCCACAGGGGGATCATAGCGGGGAAGTTGAACGGGGTAATGCCGGCGCACACGCCCAGCGGCTGCATCACGCTGTAGGTATCGACGCCACCGGCCACGTTTTGCGCGTATTCGCCCATCTGCAGGGTACCGATATTGGCGGCATGTTCCACCACTTCCAGGCCACGGAACACGTCGCCTTCCGCATCGAGCAGGGTCTTGCCCTGTTCCATCGTCAAGGTGGCGGCCAGGTCGGCCATGTTTTCGCGGATCAACTGCTGGAGTTTGAGGAAAATGCGCGCGCGGGCGCCAATCGGTGTCTTGCGCCAGGTTTTGAAGGCGCGCTGGGCCGAGGCGATGGCGGCGTTGACTTCATCCGGCGTGGCGAACGGCACACGCGCCAATACTTCCTGCGTGGCGGGATTGACGACATCGCGCCACACGGTGGTCTGGGATTCGACCCACTCGCCGTTGATCAGCAGTGGAACGGTCGGAACATTCATAGCAGCAGCGTTTTGCGTGGTCACTCGGTGTCTCCTGGATTGAGGTATAGGTCTGTTTGCATTATTCGCACAATACGGGCCGTAAACAAGGCGTGAAAATGCGAGATAATGCAAAGCTAAATCTGTTAATCTGCAAATTTTGTAAATTTGCAGATTCCACAAACCGGGAAAGAGTAAACGCGATGGCAAAGGTTTTCATGGGCGTGCGCCTGCAGCGCTTGCGCGAGGAACGGCGCATGACGCAGGTGGCGCTGGCCAAGTCCCTGGGCATCTCGCCCAGCTATCTGAACCAGATGGAACGCAACCAGCGCCCGCTGACGGTGCCGATTCTGTTGCGCATCGGCACAGTACTGGGGGTCGATCCGCAGATTTTCTCCGAACACGACAGCGCCAGCCTGGTGGCCGACGTGCGCGATGTCTTCGGCGAATTGCCCGACGCGCCGCCCACCTCGATGGCCGAGCTCAAAATGCTGGTGGAAAATATGCCGGAGCTGGCGCGCTCGATTTTGCTGCTGCAGCGGCGCTACCGGGTGATGGCGGAGCGGGCCGATACGCTGGCCGCGCGCCTCGATGATGGCAGCCGCGGCGCCAGCTCGGCGGCCCCGTCCACGGACGAGGAAGTGCGCGAATACCTGAACCGGCGGCAAAACTATATCGATGAACTGGACCGGGCGGCGGAGCGGGTGGCGGGAGAACTCGATCCGCAGCTGCGCGCGCTCGACGCCCTGCAAAGCCGGCTGCTGGAGCGCCACGGCATCCAGGTGCAACTGTCCGATGGCGATGCGGGCATGGTGCGCAAACACCGCTTTGACGCCCAGCAACACATCCTGTGGCTGCCCGACACGCTGACGGGCGGCCAGCGCGCCTTCCAGATGGCGGCGCAAATCAGCCTGCTCGAACACAGCGAGCTGATCGACGCACTGGTGCTGGCGGCGGGATTGTCCGGCGCGGCCGCGCAAACGAGCGCGCGCCTGGCATTCTCCAATTACTTTGCCGGCGCCCTGCTGATGCCGTATCAACGCTTCTTGCAGGCGGCGGAAACGCGCGCCTACGATATCGAGCGTCTGGCGCACCAGTTCGGCGTGGGTTTCGAAGCCGTGTGCCACCGCCTGAGTACCATGCAGCGCCCCGATGCGGCGGGACTGCCTTTCTTTTTCGTGCGCGTCGACCGCGCGGGCAATGTCTCGAAGCGCCAGTCGGCCACGGACTTTCACTTTTCGCGGGTGGGCGGCACTTGCCCCCTGTGGATCGTGTATGACGCCTTCAGCCATCCGGGCCAGGTGCTCACGCAAGTGGCCAGCATGCCCGACGGCTGCACCTATCTGTGGATCGCGCGCCAGGTCAGCACGGCCTCGCCCGGCTTCCGCGCACCCGGCAAAACCTTTGCCGTGGCGCTGGGCTGCGACATCTCGCAGGCGCACCGGCTGATTTACTCGAAGGGACTCGATTTGCACGACCCCAGCAGCGCCACTCCCATCGGCACGGGCTGCAAGGTGTGCGAGCGGCAGGCGTGTCCGCAGCGGGCGTTTCCCTCGCTGCTGCTGCCGCCCCCCGTATCGGCTTAAGACTCTTCGGCGACGCGCGCGCGCAGCGCGTCGAATTCACGCGCAAATTCCGCGCGCCAGTCGCGCCGCGTGGACTCGGCTATCCAGGCCGCATCGAGGCCATTCAACATGAAGCCGCGCATGTCATCGAGGCCGAAACCGAATTCGCGCATCATCATCCAGGCGCCCGTCGGCGTCACGTGGTGCAGGGTCGGGTCGTCCGTGTTCGGATGCAGTTTCAAGCCCAGCTTGGCCATGGCGCGGATCGGGTGGTCCAGGGCCCAGCGCTCGGGCGCCAGGGTGCGCAGATAATACGAATTGGTCGGCACCACCGTGAAGACCAGGCCCCGCTCGACGCAGCGCTGCGCCAGTTGAGGATTATCGACAATCGTGTAGCCATGGTCGACGCGGTCCACCTGCAGCTGCTCGACGGCCGTCTCCACGTTCATCCACGGCATGCCGAATTCGCCCGCATGCGCCGTGCACTTGAAACCTGCCTCGCGCGCGGCGCGGTAGGCTTCGATGAAGAGTTCCGGCGGGCGGTCGTTTTCGCGGTAGTCGATGCCGATGCCGATGACTTCCGGCACGCGGTGCGCCTTCATCCATTCCACCATCTGCACGGCTTCCGCGGGAGCGGCTTCGCGGTCGATGCTGGGGATCAAACGGCCGATCACGCCAAAATCGCGCTGCGCGTCGCGGATGGCGGCCACGATGGCGTCTTGCGCCGCGTCATAGCGGATGCCCGAGACGCGCACGGTACCGGTCGGATTCCAGAAGAACTCCGCGTAGCGCACGCCGTGGCCATGCACGTCTTCCAGGTACTCGTAGGCGAGGCAATACAGGTCCGTCGGCGAGACGATCAGGTGCGCGTCAAGCGCGCGCAGCACGCGCAGCACGCCGACCGGCTTGTCGCCGCGCGTATAGAACGCGTCGATTTCCTCGGGGGTGACGACATTGCCCGACTTGGCGGCCAGCGCACGGAAAGTCGATTGGCGCACCGTGCCAAACAGGTGGCAATGCAGCTCCACCTTCGGCATGGCGCGTAAAAACTGTTCGATGCTCAGGGCAGGCAGGGTGTCGGCAGGGTTACTCATGAAGCTCGCTTCGTTAGTGGAAAAAAGGTCAGACGAGAATGGCAGCCAGGCGGCGCATCAGGCGCTCGATGGCGGCCGGGCCATCGGCCAGCATCGCTACCTGCGTGTTGATGGCGGCGCGGCGCGGCACGCGAAACTCGCACACCGTCATGCCGCGCGTCAGTTCGCCCGACAATTCGATGGCCACGTGGGCGCTCTGGAACTGGAACAGCTGCGGGGCTTCCAGGTACAGGGCCACCACCGGGTCATACATGGGCATGGGCACGGAACCGTCGGCACTGCGGATGCGCACATACGCTTCCAGGTAGCCAGCCAGACGCTGCGCGCGCGGCGTGCCGATGGCGCGCAGGCGTTCCACTTCCGCGTTCGTCACCAGCAACTGGCGGCACAGATTCAAGCCGAACATGCGCAGTGGGATGCCGGACTTGAAGACTTGGGCGGCCGCTTCCGGATCCGCATAGATATTGAATTCGGCCGCCGCCGTGTGGTTGCCCTGGTCAGTCGAGCCGCCCATCAAAATGATTTCGACGATTTTTTCCGCGATGTCGGGCGCCTTCGCCAAGGCCGTGGCCAGATTCGTCATCGGTGCGATAGCAATGACCGTGATCTGGCCAGGATGCTTGCGCACGGCCGCGATCAGCGCATCGACGGCGTGGCCGGCAGCGTCAACGGCGGCGCCGGGCGGCAGGATCTCGCCGGTCGTCGGCATGCCGCTGTCGCCAAGGATGCGCTGCGCCGTTTCGATGACGCCGGCCAGCGGCTCTTCGCAGCCGCGGTAGATCGGCACTGTCAAACCGTCATGCGCCTTGATGCGCAAGGCGTTGTCGTAGGTGATGTCGACGGGCGCATTGCCCGCCACCACGCTCACGCCCAACCACTCGATATCGGGATTGCTGCCCAAGAGCAGCATTGTCAGCCAGTCGTCGAAACCGGGATCCGTGTCGAGCCAGATTTTTTTCAAGGGGTGGGTCATGATGCTTTCCATTCAGAAATCACGCGCCCAGCCACAGGGCGCTGTCGGACGGCAGCACGAAGGACACGGCCGTGCCTTCGCGCCAGGCGGCGCCACCGGCCGCACAAATACCCTTGACCTGCCCCAGCGGCGTTTGCAGCAGGTATTCGACGGTGTCGCCGAGGAAGCCCCGTGCCAGCACGGTGCCCGGGTACTGGCCAGCTGCGTCGTCAGGCGCGCAGACGCGCACCTTGTCCGGACGCCAGCCCAGCACCGTGGTGCCGGCAGCGACGGGAGAGGTGTACGGCAGGCTGGCGCCCGCGTGGTGCAGCGCGCCGTCGCGGTAATCGAACAGGTTTTCAAAGCCCATGAAGTTGGCAACGAAGCGCGTCGACGGCGTATTGAAGACGGCTTCCGGCGCGGCCAGCTGCTCGATGCGACCGCCGTTCATGACGACGATGCGGTCGGACAAAGCCAGCGCTTCTTCCTGGTCATGCGTCACGTACAGCATGGTGATGCCCAGTTCGCGCTGGATGCGGCGCAGTTCGGCGCGCATCTGCACGCGCAGCTTGGCGTCCAGGTTCGACAGCGGTTCGTCCAGCAGCAGCAGGGCCGGCTCGACGACGATGGCGCGCGCCAGCGCCACGCGCTGCTGCTGGCCACCGGACATCTGCGCCGGCAAACGCGTCTCGAACCCCGTCAGGCCAACGGCCGCGATCACGGCTTCCACTTTCGTTTTCAGCAGGGCTGGCGCCACCTTGCGCAAGCGCAGGCCGAAGGCGATGTTGTCGTACACGTTCAGGTGCGGGAACAGCGCGTACGACTGGAACACCATGCCGATATTGCGTTTGTTCGGCGCCAGCTTGCCGATTTCGCGGCCATCGAGCACGATGCGGCCCGACTGCAGCGGCATCAGGCCGGCGATGGCGCGCATGGTGGTGGTCTTGCCGCAGCCGCTGGGGCCCAGCAGGGAAATCAGTTCGCCCTGCTCGACGTGCAAGTCCAGGTCTTTCACGGACGTCGTGTTCTTGGCGTAGCCAAGGTTCAGCTTGTGCAGTTCCAGATAACTCATCGTGTGTTGCCTCTTACATGTATTTAGAAATGCCCAGCACCTTCTCGGTCACCATCACGAAAGCCATGGTGAACAAGACCAGCAAGGTCGACAGGGCAGCGATCGATGGATCGAAGCTGTTTTCCATATGCCCCAGCATCTCGATGGGCAAGGTGCTGATGCCCGGCCCCGTCAGGAACAGCGAGACGGGCACCTGGTTGAACGAGGTGACGAAGGCGAGGAAGAAGGCGGCGATCACGGCGTTGCGTATATTCGGCAGCACGATCATGAAAAACGCGCGCAGACGCGACGCGCCCAGGGTGATCGCGGCATCCTCGATATCCACGCGCAAATTCACCAGGCTGGCGTACACCACGCGCACCGAATACGGAATCAACAGCGCGATGTGACCGATCAGCAGGCCCACATACACGGGCGCATTGATGGTCAGCACCAGGTGGTGCAGCAAGCCCAGGCCCACCAGGATGGCGGGAATGATCAGCGGCGACGTCAGGATCTGGCGGATGGCGCCGATGCCAGGCGGCGGCATGCGCGAAAACGCATACGCGACGGGGATGCCCAGCAACAGCGCGATGACGGTGGCGATCAGGCCGATTTCCAGGCTGGTCTGAAAGGCGCGGCGGAACTCGGGCGCCGCCCACACTTCGAGTATCCAGCGCAGCGAGTACGATTCGGGCGGGAACGCCAGGGTTTCGCCGCCGGAAAAGCCCGCCAGCACGACGATGGCGAAAGGCCCCAGCAGGAACAAAAACACCAGCCACAGGACGGCGCGTGAGAACAAGCTTTCTTTCATACGGAGCTCCGGCTCGAGGAAATACGTTTAAGGCCGGCGTTGACCAGCAGGGTCATGCAGACGAGGATGACGGCGATCACATTCGCGGCGCCGAAATCGCTCTCCACGCTGACCTTCTGGTACAGCAAGGTTTCCAGCATCAGCACCTTGGTGCCGCCCAGCAAGGCCGGCGTCACATAGGCCGTCACGCAGCCCGTAAACACCAGGGTGCCGCCGACGACCAGGCCTTCCTGCGTCAGCGGCAGGGTGACCTTGCAAAACACTTGCCAGGGATTGGCGCCCAGGGTGGCGGCGGCCGGTTCCACGTCGCGCGGCAGGTTTTCCAGCGCGCCTGCCAGCGACATCAGCATCAGCGGCAGCAGCAATTGCAGCAGGCCCACAAACACGGCGAACTCGCTGAACAGCAAACGCAGCGGCTCGTCCGTGAAACCCATGTTGACCAGCGCCGCGTTAAGGGCGCCGTTGCGCCCCAGCAGCACGATCCAGGCATAGGTACGCGCAATCGGCGAGACCATCAGCGGCAAGATCATCATGCCCACCACCAGCCCGCGCCACTTCGGCGACACGCGCGCCACGGCTTGCGCGGCCGGATAGCCGAGGATGATGGACGCCAGCGTCACCAGCGCGGCGATGCGCAGGGTGCGCCAGAAGATGGTGCGGTTGAATTCCTGCGAGAAGAATTCAATGAAGCGGTCAACGCCCCACTGCATGCCGTCGCCGACGCGGAAGGCGTCGACCAGCAAGGCCAGCACGGGCAGCAGGAAGCAGACGACGATAAAGATCAGCGCCGGCAGGACCAGCAGCAGTCCCAGGCGCTTTTTTGGATCAGCAAACATGGTGTTTTCTCCTCGTCACCACTATTTGCTCATGGCCTTGTTCCACTGCGTCATCCAGTTACTGCGCTGCTTGAGGATGGTTTCCGGCTTGACGAACTTCAGCGAGCTGATTTGATCGGCGCCATAAGTATTGAATTGCGCGGCGGCCACCGACAGGCGCACGTCCTTGTTGACGGGCGAGTCGACCAGGTTGGTCGCCAGCTGCGTCTGCACTTCCTTGGACAGCCAGAAATCCATCAGCTGGTACGCCAGGTCCGCATTCTTCGAGCCGGCGACGATGCCCATCACGTTCATGCCGGCCGCCTGGCCTTCGGCCGGGATGCTCCACTTCAGGGGCAGGCCCGTCTTGAGCATTTGCGACCAGGTAAAGCGCGCCACGGGCGCGGCCCAGATTTCATCCTGGGCGAACAGGGCAGCGAGCTGCGCGCTGTTTTTAGAGAACGTGACGACGTTGCCCTTCATGCCGACGATCTTGGCAAAGCCGGTGGCGTAGTCGTCCGTCTTGCCGCCCCAGGCCGCATCGGCCATGCGCAGCATCAACGGGCCCTGCGTGGTGCTCACGTCGGGGAAGGCCACACGGCCCTTCAGTTCAGGGCGCCACAGGTCCTTCCAGGACGTCAGCGGGGCAATCTTGTCGCTGCGGTACACCAGGCCGACCGAATACAGGGTGTAGCCGACGGCATAGTTGCCGCCGATGGGGTTTTTCGCCACGTCGTACAAGGCTTTGTAATTGCTCAGCTTGGAGTAATCCATGGGCTGGATCACGCCCTTTTGCGCCGCTTCCAGCATGCCGGAATCGGACAGCAGCACCAGGTCGATCACCGGGTTCTTGCTGTGCACCACCAGCTTGGCGATGCGGTCCGCGTTATTCCCCGTTTCCACCTTGATATCGCAAGCGCATTTGGCCTTGAACGGCTCGTACACATACTTCATGAACAAGGGCTGGGCAATCGGATAGGCCGAAATGACCAGCTCGCGTTTTTCCGCGTGGGCGGCGTTAGCCAGCAAGCCTAGGCTCAACGCCAACATGAGGTGCTTTTTCAAGATGCTTCCTTTCAGGGGGCGGCGCTGCGGGACAGCGCCTGTAAAGATGAATCAGACTCAGAAATAATGTCGCATGCCGACGATCAGGACACTTTGCGTCTTGCCGCCAGAGGCACCGAAACCGAACACGCGGGCGAACGTCGCATCGCCGGCCGCTTTCTGGTAGCTCCAGGTGACGGCGACGTCGGTGCGCTTGGACAGGAAGTAATCGGCCTGGAAGTTGACCTGATGCCATTTCGGCGTCTTGTTGATTACGTCATATTTTCCGGTGGTATAGAAATACGACGCGCCCAGGTTCAGCGCTTCCGTCAGCTTGTGGTTCACGTTCAGATCCACGTTTTGCAGGGTCAGATTGCTTTGATCCAGGTAGTGGTAGCGCACGTTGGTGTACAGCGCGCCAAACTTGGTCCTGCCCACATTATAAAAGCCTCCCGTACCGGCGATGGCCTGGCTGTCCACGCCGGCGCCCTTGACAGCGCTTTTGTTGAAGATCAACAGGGAACTGCCGTAGTCGTTGCCGATGGCGCCATTCGGCGCATCCGGGCTGTTCGGGTGGTCCATCTTGGTGTAGGCGACGGCCCAGCTGAAGGCATCGACTTTGTAGCCGGCGCCCATGCTGTAGACGCGGTTGCGGTTGGAATCTTCCGGGTTCTCGCTGAAACCGTACAAGCCCGTGAACGACAGCTTGCTGATGTTCGGGCTGACATACTTGACGGCATTTTGCACGCGCAAGTTGTTGTAGCCATTGTCGTTGTCGCCGATGTGCACGCCGTTACTGGCGATGACCACCGGGCCCAGCAGGTCCTTGACGGCTTCGTACTGGCGGCCCAGGGTCAGGGTGCCCTTGTCATTGCTCGACAGGCCCACATACGACTGGCGGCCGAACAAACGGCCGCTTTGCGCAGCCGTACCCGTCATGACGTTAAAACCGTTTTCCAGCACGAAGACGGCCTTGGTGCCGTCGCCCAGGTCTTCCTGTCCACGGAAACCGATGCGGGGATTCTGATTCGTGCCGCTCAGCGCATGCGTGCGGCTGCCGTTGCCTTCATCCGACACATAGCCGATACCGGCCGACAGCAAGCCATACACTTGCACGCTGCTTTGCGCCTGCGCCGCGCCCTGCGCCGCCAGCAAGCCACCCACCACCATCGTTCCCGTCATCCATTTGTTCATCGCCGCCGCCCTAAAAAGAGTAAACCCTGAGTTTTTTGGAATTATTTTATTGATGCGTCCCTTGCCCGGCGCGCCGCCGCGACTGGCGGCGCCGCATTCCAGGCTCTTCTCCTGAAGATTGTTGCTTTCAAGGCAAGTTAAGACCAGTCCAGAATATGGTAAATTGCGGGATAAGAAAATTTGTTTATTTTTATAAATCCATTACTTTTTCTAATAAGCAACGCCCATGCATGAACTGAGCAAGAAGATTTCCTTACGACATTTACAAGCGTTTTCCACCTTAGCCCGGGTAAACAGCTTCAGCAAGGCCGCACAGGAATTGTGCGTGACCCAGCCGGCGCTCAGTGCGTCGATCAAGCTGCTGGAAAATCAGCTGGGAAAGAAGTTGTTTAACCGCACAACCCACCAGCTGGAATTGACGCGCGAAGGCAAGCTGGCGCTCGATTACGCCACGCATTTATTGAATACGGCGAGCAACACCTTTGCCGATATCCAGCGCGCCATCGGCAGCGGCCGGCACCGCATCCGCATCGGCGCGATCCCGTCCGCCATGGCGATGACGGCCGTGGTGGTGGCGCGCTACAGCGAGCAGCATGGCGATGAAGTGGAAATCGTCCTGTCCGACATGCCCAATGACGGCTTGCTGCACGCGCTGCATTCGGGCCAGCTGGACTTTTGCGTGGGCATCGAGGTGCCCGGTTCCGTCTCGCTGGAAAGCGTGGGCCTGTTCGAAGACGAGCTGGTGCTGGTGACGGCGGGACGCCATGCCCTGGCGCCGCTGAAGGAAGTGCGCTGGGAGCAGCTGGCGGGGCAGGAAATCGTCGTGTTTACGAAAGGCAGCATCTGGGAGTTCGCCTCGAGCGCGCTGCGCCAGCACGGTTTGAGCCCGTCGAGCCTGTACCAGATGATACACAGCGAGTCACTGTATGGCGTGGTGCGCGCCGGCATCGCCGTGGGCATCATGCCCAGCCTGTACACGACTTTCCTCAATGACGAGGAACTGCACGTGGCGCCGCTGCGTCAACCCACGTGCAAGCGCAAGATCGCCTTGATGCGGCGCAATGAAATCAGCCGCAACCACCATGTAGACGACTGCTTCCTCGCGTTACGCAAGGACCTGCAGCAGGTCGACCAGTGGTTTTAAGTTAAAACTTAAGCAGGCGCCTTCAGCAAATTCGCCAAAGCAACATACTGCTCCAGACCTACGGTTTCCGGCCGCTTGGTCGGGTCGATGCCTGCCGCCTTGATCTGTTCTTCCGTAAACATGCCGGCCAGGCAGTTGCGGATCACCTTGCGGCGCTGCGAGAAGGCCTTCATGACCACCGCTTCCAGCGTCGCCTGGTCGCAGGCCAGGCGCTCGGCCACGGGGATCATGCGCACGATGGCCGATTCCACTTTCGGCGGCGGATCAAACGCCGTCGGCGGCACGATGAACAGCAAGGACATGTCATAGCGCCATTGCAGCATCACGGACAGGCGGCCATACGCCTTGCTGCCCGGTTCGGCCACCATGCGCTCGACGACTTCCTTTTGCAGCATGAAATGCTGGTCTTTTACCAGCGGCGCGAAATCCGCCAGGTGGAACAGCAGGGGACTGGAAATGTTGTATGGCAAGTTGCCCACGATGCGCAACTTCTGGCCGGCCGGCACGGGAATTTGCGCAAAATCGAATTTCAGCGCGTCGCCCGAGTGGATAGTCAGCTTGGCCGGATTGAAGGTCTTTTCCAGGCGCACGATCAGGTCGCGGTCCAGTTCAACCACATGCATCTGCTTCAGGTGGCGCAGCAATTGCTCCGTCATGGCGCCCAGGCCGGGGCCGATCTCGACCATGGCATCGTCCGCTTGCGGCGCGATGGCGGCCGTGATGTCGTTGAGGACGAAGCGGTCATGCAGGAAGTTCTGGCCAAAGCGTTTGCGGGCAACGTGTTTCATATTCTGTTTTTCTATTCTAGAGGCGGTGTAGCGGGGTAAAACCGGTGGGTATCAGGCGCGGCTGCTGGCGCGCAGCATGTCGAGCGCCGTTTGCAGCGCCTGCCCCATGCTGTGGCAATCGGCCAGTCCCAGCCCTTGCGCGGCCAGGTCCAGCGCCGTGCCGTGGTCGACCGAAGTGCGGATCAGCGGCAAGCCCAGCGTGATATTGATGCCGCGCCCGAAGGTGGCATACTTCAGCACGGGCAAGCCCTGGTCATGGTACATGGCCAGCACGCAATCGGCGTCGGCCAGATACTTGTGCTGGAACAAGGTATCGGCCGGGTACGGCCCGCGCGCATCGATGCCGCGCGCTTGCGCCGCGGCGATCGCCGGGGTGATGACATCGATCTCCTCGCGCCCCAGGTAGCCGCCCTCGCCCGCGTGCGGGTTCAGGCCGGTCACCAGGATGCGCGGTGCGGCGATGCCAAATTTCTGTTGCAAATCAAGCTGGAGAATATCCAGGGTGACGGCCAGGCTGTCCATGGTGATGGCAGCG
The DNA here is from genome assembly GCF_051380895.1 of Janthinobacterium breve. Taxonomy (NCBI): domain Bacteria; kingdom Pseudomonadati; phylum Pseudomonadota; class Betaproteobacteria; order Burkholderiales; family Oxalobacteraceae; genus Janthinobacterium; species Janthinobacterium breve. The sequence continues at coordinate 486,591 of NZ_JBNYXY010000001.1, forward strand.
GACACGTCCTTCAAGGGCAGGTGCGTGGTGGCCAGCGCCACGCGCAGGGTCGGTTCGCCATGGCCGGGTTCGCCGGCCAGCATCATCACCACCTGCGGCGTGCCGGTTTTTTCTGCCAGGTATTCCGTATGGCCGGAAAAGGCCACGCCGGCGTCGTTGATCGTGCTCTTTTGCAAGGGCGCCGTGACCATGGCGCCAAACCAGCCGGCAGCGACACCTTCCACGGCCGCGTCCAGGGTAGCGAGCACGGAGCGCCCGTTTTCCTTGTCGAGTACGCCTGGAATGACATTATTGACAGTCGGAATATCGATCACGGCCAGGCGGCCGGGGCCGAACTGGGGCAGGCCGTTGTTGCGCACGGCTTGCAGCGACAGCGCCGCCAGGCGAATTTCCGGGTCGATCAGGCTGGCCGTCAACGCCAGGAAGGCGGCGTCGCCCAGCAGGATGCAGTTGACTTCATGCCGCATGGCCCAGGCGGCGCGGATCGAAATTTCCGGGCCGACGCCGGCCGGTTCGCCACAGGTAATGGCGATGGCCGGGCGGCGTGAAACAGGCAAGTTACTCATGCACAAATAGTCGGCAGCATTACTGGTCGTCCGCGCGGAATTCGACGTAGGCACGGTCGCGTACTTCGCGCGCCCAGTTTTCCGTCGCTTCTTCCAGCTTGCGTTCGCGCAAGGCGTTGCGCGCGGCGCTGCGCTGCTTCTCTTTCGAGACGTCGTCGCTCTTACGTTCCAGCACTTCGATCAGGTGGAAGCCAAAGCTCGATTCGATCGGCTCGCTCACTTCACCCGGTTTCAGTGCATTCATCGCCGTTTCAAATTCCGGTACGGTGTCGCCCGGATACAGCCAGCCCAGGTCGCCGCCCTTGGCCGCCGAACCGTCGTTCGAGAACAAACGGGCCAGGTCTTCGAACTTGGCGGCCTTGTTATCGAGACGCTCTTTCAATTCCGACAATTTGCGCTTGGCTTCGGCCGCCGACAAGGTCGGCGTAATTTTCAGCAAGATATGGCGGGCATGCGTTTGCTGCACGGCAGCGACGGCTTGCGCCTCGGCCGCACTGCGGCGGTCCACCAGCTTCAGGATGTGGAAACCGGTGTTGCTCTTGATGATGGGCGTGATCTGGCCTGGCTTCAACTTGAGCAACTGTTCCGTGAACAGGGGCGGCAAACGGTCGCTATGGCGCCAGCCGATATCGCCGCCGCTCAGTGCATCGCTGGCGTCGGAATAGGTGGCGGCCATCTTGGCAAAATCGGCCCCCGTGCGCAACTGGCGGCTAACTTCTTCGGCGCGCGCGCGGCGTGCAGCGATCTGTTCAGGGCTGGAGTTTTCCGGAATGCGCACGAGAATCTGCGCCAGGTTCAGCTCGACCTGTTCGCTGGCCGCCGCTTTTTCCGCTTCCAGGAAGTTATCCACTTCGGAATCGGAAATCTGGATCTTGGCGTCGACTTCATGCTCGCGCAAGCGCTGCATGATGATTTCATCGCGGATTTCTTCGCGGAAGGTTGCAAACGGCGTGCCTTCTTTTTCCATCTGGTTGCGCAGCTCTTGCACCGTCATCTTTTGCTGTTCAGCAATACGGCCAATCGCGCGGTCGAGGGTCAGGTCATCCACCCGCACGCCCATTTCCTTGGCCAGTTGCATCTGCGCGCGTTCAACAATCATGCGCTCCAGCAATTGACGACGCAGGTCGGCGGGATCGGGCAAAGGCACGTTCTGCGCCTTCATGCGCTGCTCCACGCTCTTGATACGGGCCGCCACTTCATTGCGCGTAATCACATCGTCATTGACGACGACGGCGATGGAGTCGATGGTCTGGCCACTGCTCGATGCCGGCGGCGTGAAGCCCTTGGCAGGCGCTGCGACAGCGGCAGCGGGCTTGGCCGCAGGCGCTGGCGCGGCCTGTTGCGCCCAGACACTACTGGTCGTGGCGCCGGAAATGGCGCACAACAAAACCGTTGCAATTTTGAGTTGGTGCATACTGGCATTACGCATAATGTGTAGAGCGCTCATGAGTTCAGGTGAATAAAAAAACCGGTTTGTGCCAGCGCCGGGAACACCGGCGGCGGCAACGGTGCCTATCTTAACGGAGTGGCTGGCTCAGTGCCTGATAACCAGGGATGGTTTTGGTAAAAGTTTCCAGCCCATTCGTGCCCAGGCCCAGACCATTCGACAAGCCTGTCAATTCCAGCTGGAAGAAGATCGGCGTCGAGACAGTCTTGTTCGTCGTCACGAAACGCTGTGCTCCCATGCGGAAGACCCAGCAGTCGCCCTTGTATTCCAGGCCGACCAGGCTTTCCAGCATGCTGCGATTCTTCAAGGAGTAACTGATGCGGCCCACGCCATACAGGCGGTCCGTCAACGGCCATTGGGTCGATACTTCCGCATTGCGCCAACCAGCATCTCCACGCTGGAAACGGTTGCTGAAATTCAATACTTTCTTGGCACCAGGCTGATATTGCAAGGTGTAGTTGTAGTTCATCAACTGGCGATCGCTGGGATTGTACTGCACCAGGCTATCGACGGTCCAAGTCTCGGACACGCGGCCCGTTGCTGCCAGCAGGATATCCGAACGCGACTGGTTGACCGGCGTGCTCGAATCGAGCTGCACGCGCTGGTCGGCAAAATAGAAACGCTGGCCGAAGGTCAGGCGCATGCGCTCCGTCCCGTCCGCCTGCAGGAAGCGCGATACCAAGGCGGCCGTGACTTGGTTGGCATCGCCGATGCGGTCGCTGCCAACAAAACGGTTTTCCGTGAAGATCTGCGTCAGGTTGAAGGTGCCGGCGGCCGTATCGAATTTCGGGAACTGCGACTGGTCGCGGTACGGCGTGTAGACGTAGAACAGGCGCGGTTCCAGGGTTTGCGTGCCGCCCTTGGCGCCAAACAAATTCGTGTCGCGCTCAAACACCAGGCCGCTGTCGACCGAAAAAGTGGGCACGGCGCGCGTAAACGAGGTCGTGTTGAACAGCAGCGCCTTGGTCCTGGCGTCATTATCAAGCTGATACGCGCTGGCATTGAGCATCAGCTTGGGCGTGATGAAGTAACCAGGACGCATGATGGGGAAACTCACCTGTGGCACGGCCACGAGGCGCGAGCCCTGTACCAGCGTCGGGTGCGCAAAGCGCGTCGCTTCCGCGTCGAAAGTCCAGTCGAAGCCGCCCCAGACGTCGTATTTGCCAGCATGGAAATTCACCGCCGGCAAGCGGTCATACGGGCGCGGCACGGTCAGACTGGTGTTATTGACGGCATCGGGGTCTTGCAGCACCTGGTAATTCTGCACGCGCGCCGTCAGGCTCCAGTCCTCGGTGCGGTAATCGGTGCGCAATTCGCGCAGCAACTGACGCTCGGTGGCGGTGGCGACGGTTTTCGAAAAATCGTTCGGATAATTATTGTCCGATGCATCGCGCAGATCCCAGCTGTAAGTCCAGCCCTTGGCCAGCGCCTGCTCGTGCTTGGACTTGATCATGTAGCGGTTGGTCTTGGTTTGCTTGTCGTTAGGCAAGAACTCAAACGACGTTTCGCCCTGGTACAGGCCGGCATCCGTCTCGCCCATGTAGCGGCCCGTCGCACCGAGCTGGATGCCGCGCCGCTGTATGTAGCGCGGGAACAGCGTCAGGTCGCGGTTCGGCGCGATGTTCACGTAATACGGCATCAGCAGCTCGAAACCGTTCTTCGAGGCAAAGCCCGGCGTGGGCGCCAGCCAGCCCGAACGGCGCGCACCCGACAGCGAAAACGAGATGCCCGGCGCACCCAGGATCGGCACATCCTTGAAATAGATGATGGTCTTGCTGCCCGTGCCCACATCGCGGCCCGTATCGAGGTTCAAGGTACTCGATTTCAGGTACCAGTCCGGATTCGGCCCTTCGCAGGTACTGTACGTGCCGTCGATGACATTGGCTTCGTCGGGGTTGATGAAGTCGACGCGCTCGGCCTTGCCCCGGCCGCCGCCCACTTCGAAGCGATACGTCGGGTTGAGCAGGAAACCCTTGCCGGTTTCCATGTTCAGCTTCAAGACGTCACCTGTGTAGTAATCGCCGAAACGCCACATCTTGATATGGCCCTCGGCGTCGAACTCATCTTCAACTTGTTTGTAACAAGCTGTATCGGCCGTCATTTTTGTGGTTTTTCCGCGCTCAATCACGACATTCTGATCGAGATTGATCTCCCTTTCCGGCCGTCCGTTCATGCTGTTTGCCGTCATGACGGTGGGCGCGTCGGGATCTTCCACATGAACCGGACGCGGTGCTTTCTGGGCGTGGACAGGCACCGTCGTGGCGGCGACGAGCGCGCTGATGGCGAAAGCCCAGCGCTGCGAAGGGGGGGAGGCCGAAAACCAGCTCATGAATTGGAAGGGGCAAGCACCATTGAGAGGCGATTTTTTAATTTGAATCCCTTATTATATGGGAATCTGCATCATCAACCCGATTCCACAGGCCGCTTAATGTCATTCTCTTCCAATTCCTCCACCGCGCCGGCCCAGGCCGACGCTCGCCTGACCCTGTTGAAAGCCTGGTTGACCTCGCTTAACCTCGTCGTGCCCGATTCCGCCCGCCCCGCTTCCAGCGATGCCAGCTTCCGCCGCTACTACCGTCTCGATATGCTGCCAGGCAATACAACATTGCCAGGAAGTACACTGATTGCCATGGATGCGCCGCCCGAGCGCGAAAACGTGCCCGCCTTTGTCAAGGTGGCCGGCTTGCTGAAAGGCGCCGGCGTGTCTGTGCCCGAGATCATCGCGCAAGACCTCGACAACGGCTTCCTGCTGCTCTCCGACCTGGGCACGACCACCTATCTCGATGCACTGAACCACGACAACGCCAGCGTGCTGTACGCCGAAGCGCTCGAGTCGCTGATGAAAATTCAGCTGGCCAGTCAAGCGGACGTCTTGCCCGAGTTCGACCGCGCCTTCATCCTGCGCGAAATGAATCTGTTCCCGGAATGGTTTATTGGCAAGCACCTGGGCGCTACCTTGACGGATGTGCAACAAACCCAGCTGGACAAGGTCTTCGAAGCCATCACGGCAAATATCTTATCTCAACAACAAGTATTCATGCACCGCGACTACCATTCGCGCAATTTGATGCACATCAACGATGGTTCGATTCCGAATCCCGGCATCCTCGACTTCCAGGATGCCGTCTTCGGTCCCGTCACCTATGACATCGCCTCGCTGCTGCGCGACGCCTACATCCAGTGGGATGAAGAACTGGTGCTCGACTGGGTGATCCGCTACTGGCAACGCGCCAAGCAGCTGGGCTTGCCAGTGAATCCCGACATCGACGCCTTCTACCGCGATTTCGAATTCACGGCCCTGCAGCGCCACCTGAAAATCCTCGGCCTGTTCGCGCGCCTGAATTACCGCGATGGCAAGGATCTCTACATGGGCGACCTGCCAAACGTGCTCGACTACGTGCGCAAGACGGCCAACCGCTATACGGAACTCAAGCCGCTGGTGCGTTTGCTCGATGCACTGGAAAATAAAACGCCCCAGGTCGGTTATACCTTCTAGGCACTTTCCCGCTGCGCGGTCTGCCCGCGCAGCCGACTTACCTATACTGAAAACGACTACCCATGAAAGCCATGATCTTTGCCGCAGGCCGCGGTGAACGGATGCGTCCGCTTACCGACACCTGTCCCAAACCGCTGCTGAAAGTGCGCGGCCGTCCGCTGATCGTCTGGCATGTGCTGAACCTGGTGCGCGCAGGCATCACGGACATCGTCATCAACCATTCCCACCTAGGCCATCTGATCGAGGAAACCCTGGGCGATGGCAGCGCGTATGGCGCGCGCATCGCGTATTCGCCAGAAAGCACGCCGCTGGAAACGGCGGGCGGCATCGCCCAGGCACGCCACTTGCTGGGCGAGGAACCGTTCCTGGCCATTTCCGGCGACATCTATTGCCCCTACTTTGATTTCAAGCAAGTACTCGACGTGCTGGCCGACAAGGATGTGCTGGGCACGCCGTATCCGGCCGACCAGCGCGACATCGCCTGGACCTATCTGGTGCCCAATCCCGACTTCCACCCGCAAGGCGACTTCGGCCTGACCTTGTTCGCAATCAACAATACGGACGAAACCAAGTGGACCTTCGCCAATATCGGCGTGTACCGTCCCGAGATGTTTGACGGCATCGCGCCGGGCAGCCACGCCAGACTGGGCGATTTGCTGCGCCAGTATGCAGATCAGGGCCGCGTGGGCGGCGAAGTCTATCCGGGCGAGTGGACCAATGTGGGGACCCCAAAGCAGCTCGACGCGCTCAATGGCGTGACAGCCAAGGCCAGCACAACATGATGGCCAATTACGCGGCACGGCGCGCGGCGCTGCTGGCGCAGATGCTGCCGGGCAGCGTGGCCATCCTCGCCACGGCGCCCGAAGTGCCGCGCAACAGCGATTGCGATTATCCGTATCGCCACGACAGCTATTTTTACTACCTCAGCGGTTTCACGGAACCCGACAGCGCCGTGGCCCTGGTGGCCGCCAGCGCCACGGCGCCCGCGCGCGCCATCCTGTTTTGCCGCGCCAAGAACACGGAGCGCGAAATCTGGGACGGTTTCCGCCATGGCCCCGAGGCGGCGCGCGCCACGTTCGGTTTTGACAGCGCCTTCCCCATCGAGGAACTTGACGTGGAAATGACGCGCCTGCTGGCCGATGTTCCCGCCATTTACTATGCGCTGGGCGGCAGCCTCGATGCGCAAGTGAAGCTCTGGCTGCACAATGTGCGGCAAAAGGCCCGCAGCGGCGTCACGGCACCCGCCAGCGCGCACGACATCAACGGCATGCTCGACGCCATGCGCCTGCTGAAAGACCCGCAAGAACAAGACCTGATGCGCCGCGCAGCCGCCATTTCCAGCGCGGCCCACGTGCGCGCCATGCGCGCCACGCGGCCCGGCATGCACGAATACGCGCTGGAAGCGGAACTGCTGTATGAATTCCGGCGCAGCGGTGCGCAATTCCCCGCCTACTCGTCCATCGTGGCCGGCGGCGACAACGCCTGCATCCTGCATTACAGCGCCAACAACGCGCCCTTGCGCGATGGCGAACTGGTACTGATCGATGCCGGCTGCGAACTCGATGGCTACGCCTCCGACATCACGCGCACCTGGCCCGTCAACGGCCGCTTCAGCGGCCCGCAGCGGGCGCTGTATGAACTGGTGCTGGCGGCGCAGCAGGCGGCGCTGGACATGGTGCGCCCCGGCTTGCCGCACAGCGCCATCCACGAGGCGGCCGTGCAGGTGCTGGCACAGGGCATGCTGGATTTGAACTTGCTGGACCGGCAAAAAAGCGGCAGCGTGCAAGACGTCATCGCCGACAAGGCGTATATGCCCTTCTACATGCACGGCACCAGCCACTGGCTGGGCATGGACGTGCACGATGTGGGCGCCTACCGCGACACGGGCGCGCCCGGCAAGCCGTGGCGCGCTTTGGCACCGGGCATGGTGCTGACGGTGGAACCGGGCATCTATGTGCGCCCCGGCGCGGGCGTGCCGGAGCAGTTCTGGCATACCGGCATCCGCATCGAAGACGATGTGCTGGTCACGCCGCAAGGCCATGAAGTCTTCAGCACGGCGCCCAAGAGCGTCGCTGAAATCGAACAACTGATGTCACAGGATTAACGCCGCCGCATGCATACACCGTCCACTTTCGATCTCGCCATCTGTGGCGCCGGCCCCGTCGGCATGGCGCTGGCCGCCCTGCTGGTGCAGCGGGGCACACGCGCCGCCGGCATCGCCCTGCTCGACGCCAAATCCATCGAACAAGCCAGGCGCGACCCGCGCACCATCGCCCTGTCGCACGGCAGCCGCCAGATTCTCGAGGAAGCGGGCGCCTGGCCCGTGGCAGCAACCCCGATTCATCAGATTCACGTCTCGCGCCGCGGCCACTTCGGGCGCAGCCTGATGGACCGCAGCGAGCATGGCGTCGAGGCGCTCGGCTATGTGGCCCGTTACGGCGACGTCGTCAGCGCGCTGGCCGATGTGTGCGAGCGCCTGGGCGTGACCAGCTTGCGCCCGGCGCTGGTGACGGGCAGCGCGGAAGATGCCGACGGCGTTAGCGTGCAGATCGAACAGGCGGGCACTGCGTCAAGCTTGCGCGCCAGCCTGCTGGTGCAGGCCGAGGGCGGCCTGTTCGGCCAGCAGCCGGAGCGCGCCGTCAGCCGCGATTATGGCCAAAGCGCCATCATTGCCCATGTGCGCGCAAGCATCCCCATCACCCATCGCGCCTACGAGCGCTTCACCGACGAAGGCCCGCTGGCCCTGCTGCCGCAGGACGACGGCTACGCGCTGGTGTGGTGCGTGCCGCCGACGCGCGCCGAACAGTTGCTGGCCCTGGACGACGCAGCCTTCCTGGCGCGCCTGGGCGCCGCTTTCGGCAGCCGCCTGGGACGTTTTACCCACACGACGGCGCGCCTGGCCTATCCGCTGGGCCTGAACGCGCAGGCGGGCGGCACGGCGCGCACGGTCGCCATCGGCAATGCGGCGCAAACCCTGCACCCGGTGGCAGGGCAAGGCCTGAACCTGGGCTTGCGCGACGCCGCCGTTCTGGCCCGCGTGCTGGCGCAAGACAGCAACCCCGCAGCGCTGGAACGCTACGCCAGCCTGCGCCAGGCAGACCGGGGGCTGACCGTGCGCGTCACCGACACCATGGCGCGTATTTTCACGGGCAGCGCTTCCACGCAAGGCTTGCTGGGCCTGTCGCTGGGCTTGTTGGATGCCTTCCCGCCCGCGCGCAAGGGACTGGCGGAACTGATGATGTACGGCCGCCGCTGAGTCTCTGCCATCCTGGCACGGGCGAAAAAGAAACAGGCGGGCGATACGGCATGGAGTAAACGGCCCGCGGATGCGACAATGGCTGTCACCTGGCTTTCGGCGACCGTTCCATGACAGATGCATTGCCCGCAGCACCGCCTGCCGCTCTTCCCGAAGTACTTTTTTCCCGCCTGCTGGAAGATGCCCTCGACGCCGTCATCATCATCGACGAGCAGTGTCGCATCCGCTATATCAATAGCGCCATGCAGGCGCTGTCGGGCTATGCCAGCGGGGAATTGCTGGGCCAGACCCTGAACGGCCTGTTGCCCGACGCCGTCGGCGCGCAGCACGACAACCACGTGATCAACTACATCCGCAGCTCGCGCACTTCCAGCGTGCTGGGCAAGATACGCGAATTCGCCATCCGCCACCGCGACGCGCAGATGATTCCCATCGAAATGAAGGCGCTGGACCTGGGCGTGGTCGACGGCATGCGCTATTTCGGCGCCTTCTTGCTCGACGTGCGCGAACGGCGCGAACTGGCGGCAAAAAACGCCAGCCTGCTGGCGCAGCTGGAACAGCAGGCGTTGCACGATGCGCTGACGTCGCTGCCCAACCGGCGCGCCTATGAAGCCCAGGCCGAGCAGGCGATGGCGCGCGCGGCGCGCAGCGGCGCCGCTCTGACCGTGGGCGTGGCCGACCTCGACCACTTCAAGAAGGTCAACGACCGCTATGGCCATGCGGTGGGCGATGCCGTGCTGCGCACGGTGGCGCAGGCGCTGCGCGACACGGGACGCATCACCGACGTGGCAGCGCGTCTCGGTGGCGAAGAGTTCGGCCTGCTGTTCCCCGACGCCAGCCTGCAGCAGGCACACCAGGTGGCCGAGCGCATCCGCGCGGCGGTGGCCGCTGCCATCACCCCCTTGCCCGATGGCCGCCAGTTGCAGGTGACCATCAGCATCGGCGTGGCCTCCTTGATGGCCGGCGCCAGCCTGGACGCGGCCATGTCGGATGCCGACAAGGCCCTGTATGTCGCCAAGCATCAGGGGCGCAACCAGGTCGTGGCGGCAACGGCCGACCAATAAAAACGGCCCGCGCAAGACGGGCCATCTTCAATTGCCTAAGGCATTGCCTTACTCAACTGCCTTGAGCATATCCTCGATCACCTTCTTGGCGTCACCAAACACCATCATCGTGTTCGGCTGGTAGAACAGTTCATTGTCCAGGCCCGCATAGCCGGAAGCCATCGAACGCTTGTTGACGATGATGCTCTTGGCCTTGTAGGCTTCCAGAATCGGCATGCCGGCGATCGGCGATGTCGGGTCTTTTGCCGCCGGGTTGACCACGTCGTTCGCGCCCAGCACCAGCACCACGTCCGTCTGGCCGAATTCGCCGTTGATGTCTTCCATCTCGAAGACCTGGTCGTACGGCACTTCCGCCTCGGCCAGCAGCACGTTCATGTGGCCCGGCATGCGCCCCGCCACGGGGTGGATCGCATACTTGACGGTGACGCCCTTGTGCGTGAGCTTTTCCACCAGTTCTTTCAGCGAGTGCTGCGCGCGCGCCACCGCCAGGCCGTAGCCGGGCACGATGATGACGGTTTCCGCATTGCCCATGATGAAGGCGGCATCATCGGCCGAACCCGATTTCACGGGGCGCTGTTCCTGCGCGCCAGCCACGCCTGCCGCCGGCGCAGCGCCGCCGAAACCGCCGAGGATGACGTTGAAGAACGAACGGTTCATGGCCTTGCACATGATGTACGACAGGATCGCGCCGGAAGAACCGACCAATGACCCCGCGATGATCAGCATCGAGTTATTCAGCGAAAACCCGATGCCGGCCGCGGCCCATCCGGAGTAACTGTTGAGCATCGACACCACCACCGGCATATCGGCGCCGCCGATGGGAATGATGATCAGCACGCCCAGCGCAAAGGCGATGACGGCCATGACGATGAACGGCGTCCAGGCCGGCTCCACCCCATCGGCGAAGCAGAACACCAGGCCCAGCGCGACCATCACCAGCGCCAGCACCAGGTTGAGCATGTGCTGGCCCTTGAAGCTGACGGGCGCGCCCTGGAACAGGCGGAACTTGTATTTGCCCGACAGCTTGCCGAAGGCGATCACCGAACCGGAGAACGTGATGGCGCCCACAAAAGTGCCGATGAACAGCTCGAAGCGGTTGCCGATGGGCAGCGCCTGCCCGTGCTGGGCGATATTGAAGGCCCACGGTTCCGACACGGCCGCCACGGCGATGCAGACGGCTGCCAGGCCGATCAGCGAGTGCATGGCAGCCACCAGTTCCGGCATCTTCGTCATTTCCACGGTTTTTGCCAGGTAGGCGCCGATGGCGCCGCCCGTGACGATGCCGATGATGACCAGGGTCAGGCCCATGCCGCCCGTTTGCTGCTCCTTCAGTTTCAGGATCAGCGCCACGGTGGTGACGGCGGCAATCGCCATGCCACTCATGCCGAAGGCATTGCCGCGGCGCGCCGTCGAGGGCGACGACAGCCCTTTCAAGGCCTGGATGAAGCACACCGAGGCGATCAGGTACATCATCGTCACCAGGTTCATGGTGACGAAGCTCATGGCGTGACTCATTCTTTTGCTCCTTGCTTGGCCTTCGGTTCTTTTTTGCGGAACATCTCGAGCATGCGCTGCGTGACGAGGAAGCCGCCAAACACGTTGACGGCGGCCAGCGCCACGGCCAGGGTGCCTGCCGCCTGCGCCAGCGGGCCTTGCGTCAGGCCGGCCGCCAGCATGGCGCCGACGATGATGATGGCGGAAATGGCATTGGTAACAGCCATCAGCGGCGTGTGCAGCGCCGGCGTGACGGTCCAGACGACGTGGTAGCCGACATAAATGGCCAGCACGAAGATGATCAGGTTAATGATGGTGTGACTTATTTCCATGATGTTGTTCTCTCCGGCACCGCATTATTTACGTAAGATTTCACTGCCTGCACACACCAGGCTGGCCTTGATGATTTCATCCTCGCGGTCGATCAGCAACTGGTCGTCCTTGTCGATGATAAGCTTTAAAAAGTCCAGCACGTTGCGTGCATACAGGGCCGAGGCATCGGCCGCCACCAGGGTCGCCAGGTTCGGCTCGCCCACGATGTAGACGCCGTGCTTGATGACCGTCTTGCCCAGCTCGGACAGGGGGCAGTTGCCGCCCTGCTCGACGGCCAGGTCGACGATGACGGAGCCCGGTTTCATGGCTTTCACCGTTTCTTCGGAGATCAGCACGGGCGCGGCGCGGCCGGGAATCAGTGCCGTGGTGATGATGATATCGGCCAGTTTCGCCCGTTCATGCACCAGTTCGGCCTGGCGGCGCATCCAGTCGGCCGGCATGGCGCGCGCATAGCCGCCGGAACCCTTGGCGATTTCCTTTTCTTCATCGGTCAGGAAAGGCACGTCGAGGAACTTGGCGCCCAAGGATTCCACCTGCTCCTTGACGGGCGGACGTACGTCGGACGCTTCGATGACGGCGCCCAGGCGCTTGGCCGTGGCGATCGCCTGCAGGCCGGCCACGCCCACGCCCATGATCAGCACGCGGGCTGCCTTCACGGTGCCGGCCGCCGTCATCAGCATGGGCATGAAGCGCTGATACGTATTGGCCGCTACCAGCACGGCCTTGTAGCCGGCGATATTCGCCTGCGAGGACAGCACGTCCATCGACTGCGCGCGCGTGATACGCGGCACGGCTTCGAGCGCAAAGGCAGACAGGCCGGCCGTGGCCATGGCAGCGATATTGTCCGCGTCAAACGGGTTGAGCATGCCGATCAGCACCGTGCCGCTGGCCATCAAGGCCCGTTCACCGGCATCGGGGGCGCGCACCTTGAGCACGATGGCGCAGCCATAGGCTTCCTGGGCGGTGCCGATCTGCGCGCCGGCGGCGGCATACGCCTCGTCGGGAATCGACGCTTGCAAGCCCGCTCCCGCCTGCACGACGATCTGATGCTTGGCTGCCAGCTTCTTGACTGTCTCGGGCGTGGCTGCCACCCGCGTTTCACCAGGCCGTGTTTCGGCCGGTATGCCTATCCTCATGATGCCTCCGCTAATTGATAAACTGACTAGAATCTAACACGGAAAGCAGCGCGTTAAACGTTTGTGAACCAGCAACTTTTAGTTGTACGACACTAATTTCACCCGCATCCCCCGTTTCGTTTCACCATGCGGCGCGGCGACCATATTGTGGAAAGGTGTGTCAATCTCACCACAGTCGAGTCTGCGTGCGCGCTTGTTTTGAGCACAGGGAAAGCCTATATTAGCGGGCGTTTCCTGCCATCTTGCCGACTAAGCCCCCATGCTAGTGCGCGCCCCGGGAAAGACGTAAGTACCTCCCACCGCTATTTGCTAAAACGTTGTCATTTATCAATATGTCCGCGCAACAGAAGGCCGGGTTCAAACCGCGCGCGCAGAACAAGATAAAATGTCGGCTCTTTCAAGGATGGAATCATGCCGAGAATCTGGAAACCCTCTGTCACCGTTGCCGCCATCGTCGAGCGAGACGGCCTGTTTTTACTGATTGAAGAAGAGACCAGCGAAGGCATCAAACTCAATCAGCCGGCCGGTCATCTCGACCCGTTCGAGTCGCTGGAACAGGCGGTGATCCGCGAAACCCTGGAAGAAGCGGCCTACGATTTCGTCCCCACCGCACTGGTCGGCATGTACATGTCGCGCTATCAGTCACTGCGCACGGGCGAGGACGTGACCTATTTGCGCTTCACCTTTTGCGGCACGGCCGGCGCCGAGCATGACCGCCCGCTGGACGAAGGCATCATCCGCACCCTGTGGATGACGCGCGACGAGCTGGCGGCATGCCAGGAACGCCACCGCAGCCCCCTGGTGCTGCAGTGCGTGGACGAATACCTGGCTGGCCGGCGCGCGCCGCTGGCCCTGCTGCACACACATGCATCCGTTTTTAATAGCGCATAGCAACATTATCTAAAAGTAACTGGAAAGCAAGATGAGCAAGAAGAAAGTCGTTATCGGCATGTCCGGCGGGGTCGATTCCTCGGTCGCGGCATGGATGCTGAAGGAACAAGGCTATGAAGTCATCGGCCTGTTCATGAAAAACTGGGAAGATGACGACGATTCGGAATACTGCTCCACGCGCCAGGACTGGATCGACGCGGCCAGCGTGGCCGACGTCATCGGCGTCGATATCGAAGCCGTCAATTTTGCCGCCGAATACAAGGACCGCGTGTTCGCCGATTTTTTGCGCGAATACCAGGCCGGCCGCACGCCGAACCCGGACGTGCTGTGCAACGCCGAAATCAAGTTCAAGGCGTTTCTTGACCACGCCATGACCCTGGGCGCCGACCTGATCGCCACTGGCCATTACGCGCGCGTGCGCCAGGCGCCCACCGACCTTGGCCGCTACGAGCTGCTGAAAGCCGTCGACGCCAGCAAGGACCAAAGCTACTTCCTGCACCGGCTGAACCAGGCGCAGTTGTCGAAAACCCTGTTTCCGCTCGGCGAAATCCCGAAGACGCAAGTGCGCAAGATCGCCGAGCAGCTGGCCCTGCCGAATGCGCAAAAGAAGGATTCGACGGGCATCTGTTTTATCGGCGAGCGCCCGTTCCGCGAATTTTTGAACCGCTACCTGTCCTACAAGCCGGGCCCGATGAAAACGGCCGACGGCAAGACGGTGGGCGAACACGTGGGACTGAGTTTTTATACGCTGGGCCAGCGCAAGGGCATCGGCATCGGCGGCGTGAAGTCGTACCAGAACGCCGATGGCAGCAGCGACGCCTGGTATGTGGCGCGCAAGGATATCGCCAACAATACCCTGTGGGTGGTGCAGGGCCATGACCACCCGTGGCTGCTGTCGCCCGCCTTGACGGCCGACCAGGCCAGCTGGGTCGCCGGCACTGCGCCACAAGCGGGCGCACTGTCTGCCAAGACGCGCTACCGCCAGGCCGACGTGGCTTGCCAACTGCTGCCGGATGGAAATGAACACTTCAGCCTGGCGTTTGATCAAGCGCAATGGGCCGTCACGCCGGGCCAGTCGGCCGTGCTGTATGACGGCGATGTCTGCCTCGGTGGCGGCATCATCGCCAGCTCAACCGGCCTGGCCTGATTCCCTAGGTATTGCCCTGCGCAGCGGCGGCAAGCGCCTGTTGCTGCTTGCGCACCATGGCAATCACCGTGTTGCGCACGGTTTTCAGCACCGTGTCGGCCATGAAGGGCTTGACGATGAAGCCCGACACGCCCATCGCATGGGCCGCTTGCAGCGAGGCGGCGTCGATGCCGCCAGAGACCATGAAAATGAGCGTCTTCGGATACTGGGCGCGGATGGCTTGCACCACATTGGTCCCGTCTTCCACCTGCTCGCGCGCGATACACACGAAATGCGGGTGGTGCTTGACCAGCAGCGCCAGTCCCAGCGCGCTGGTATGCGTCTGCCCGCAGACATCGTAGCCGCCATCGGTCAGGACCGTGTTCAGCAGGCCGCGCGCCACGGCGCTGCTATCGATCAGGACTGTCTTTAACATCATGATTACTTCCCTTGCTTGATTGTTCTTGTCTTGCGCTGCGCCTTACTTTTCCCACACGAGCTTGTTCCAGGTCACGCCTAAAGTCACGTCCGTCTTGAGCGCGACTAACTTTCTTGAAAGATACAGTATTTCCCGCTCTTTTCGCAGGCTTTCGCCCAGCGCACCGGGCAAAATCCCTGCGCCGGCCATCACGGCGTCGATATTGCCGTAGCCGCGCAACAGTTTCGCGCCCGTTTTCAAGCCGATCTTCGACACGCCGGGGATGCTGTCGGTGACGTCGCCCATCAGCGCCAGCAAGTCGGGCAACAGTTCCGGCGGCACGCCGAACTTTTTCTCGACCCAGGCGCGGTCGTGCCAGATACCCTTGAAATGGTCCCACACCAGCGCGCCGTGGGCGATCAAGCCATGCAGATCCTTGTCGGTGGTAGCGATGACGGCGGCGCCGCGCCCCTCGTGCAGCCAGCGCATGACGGCCGTGCCGATCACGTCGTCGGCCTCGACCTCGGGAATGCTGACCACATGCATGCCGAAGCTGGCCAGGGTGGCGTAAAAGCCGGGCAAGGCGTCGCGCAGCACTTGGGGCATGGGTTGGCGCCCTTCGCGGTAACCGGCATACAGGGCGTGGCGCCAGGTCGGGCCACCAAAGTCGAAGGCCGGCAGGATGTGCGTCGGCTCGTGGTCGTTGATGAGCGTGCGGAACGACGACAGCGCGTGGCGCAGCGCGATCTCCGCCTTCAGGTCGGAATCGGGTTCAGGACTGGCTTCGTAGACGCGGCGTACGATATTCAAGCCGTCGATAGCGAGGAGTCTGGCCATGCGGTAAGTAGATACTGGTTGAATCGGGCATTTTACCGTATGGTTCCCCGCACATCGGCCTTGAATGCCCCTTATTTGGCGAAATCGTAGGGCCCGCCACGTTCGAGCGCCCGCCGGTAGGCGGGCCGCGCGTGGATGCGCTGCAGGAACGCCGTCAGCTTCGGCAGGCGCTCGTCGAGTCCGCCGCGCATGGCGGCCGCCTCCAGCGGAAAGCTCATCTGGATGTCGGCTGCCGTGAATTCATTGCCGGCAAACCATTTGGCATTCTCCAGCTCCGCTTCCATGTAGGCCAGTTGGCTGTTGATATTGGGCAGGATGAAGCTGCTCTTGACCTTGCTGGCGATGCCGCGCGCGATCGGCTTGACGAAAAACGGCATGGGCGACGATTCGACCTTGTCGAAAACCAGCTTCATCAGCAGCGGCGGCATGGCCGAGCCTTCCGCGAAATGCAGCCAGTAAGTCCAGCGCAGCTTCTCCGGCGTGCCCGCCGCCGGGATCAATCGGCCATTGCCATAGCGCTCGACCAGGTAATCGATGATGGCGCCCGATTCCGCGATGGTGTGGGCGCCATCCGTGATCACGGGCGACTTGCCCAGAGGATGGACGGCTTTCAAGGAAGCGGGCGCCAGCATGGTTTTCGGGTCGCGCTGGTAGCGCTTGACCTCGTAGTCGAGGCCCAGTTCCTCGAGCAGCCAAAGCACGCGCTGCGAGCGCGAATTGTTCAGATGGTGGACGACGATCATGGTGTTTCCCGTTAGGCGATGGTTGAGTTCCAGTATAGCCGGGACAGCCGGATCGGGCAGCGCATGAAGATATGCAAAAAGAAATTGCGAAAAACAGTATTTTCAATTGATAACTTTTCAATCTTCCCTTATCTTGTTTTGTTTCCAATAAGTAAGGAAACCCTCTGTGGATTTCGACACAAACAACACCACGCCCCAGCGCGAAGCCATTACCTTCAGCGCCACCGGCAGCGAATACTTCCGTATCTGGATCGTCAACCTGTTGCTGAGCATCGTCACCCTGGGCATTTACTCGGCCTGGGCCAAGGTGCGCCGCAACCGCTATTTCTATTCCAGCACCCACCTGGCCGGCAGCAGCTTCGAATATCACGGCAATGCGGTCGCCATCCTGAAAGGCCGCATCGCGGCGGTGGTGCTGATCGGCGGCTACAACATCGCCCTGCGTGTCTCGCCCATCGTGGGCCTGCTGATGTTCGTGCTGCTGGCCGCCATCCTGCCCTGGCTGGTATGGAAAAGCCTGCAGTTCAAGCTGTACAACACCAGCTACCGGGGCATACGCTTCGGTTTCGGCGGCAGCGCCAAGGAAGCCTACAAATACTTCCTGTGGCTGCCCATCCTGAATACCTTCACGGCAGGCTTGATGACGCCGTTCCTGCACCAGCGCCTGAAGCGCTTCCAGCACACGCAAAGCCGCTTCGGCACCAGCCAGTTCAGCTTTGACGCCACGGTCGGCAGCTTTTACAAGACCTACCTGCTGTTCTTCGCGCTGCTGCTGGGCGGCCTGCTGGTGCTCATTTTCGTCGTCTTCGGCAGCGTGTTTGCCTCGTTTGCGGCCCATGCCAACGACGCCACCAAGGTCGGCAGCCTGATGTTTGCCATCGGCGCCCTGTATCTGTGGGCGTTTACCGTGCTGCCCCTGTTCCTGACCATGATCCAGAATCTGATCTGGAACCACACGCGCTTGCAGCAGCACCAGTTCCAGTCGCAACTGACCTGGGGCCGCACCACCTTCATCATGCTGACCAACCTGCTGGGCGTGGTCGTCACGCTGGGCCTGTTCGCGCCATTCGCCCACGTGCGCTGGCTGAAGTACCGCCTGGAATCGACGTCGATGCTGGTGCACGGCAGCCTGGACGAGTTTGTCGCCGCCACGGGCCAGCAAGTGTCAGCCACGGGCGAAGGCATGGCCGACCTGCTGGACTTCGACCTGTCGATGTAAGCAATGAACGCCAACACGCAAGAAGACCACGCCGCTCTGGCCGCCCGCTATTTCGACGGCCAGAGTTCGCGCCTGTACCACGTGACACTGTCCGTGCGCGATGGCGTGGCCATGCTGGCGGGCGACATCGAGCGCAGCTGTCCGCTGGGCGAGCTGCACGTGTCAGAACGCAGCAGCCACGCCGTGCGCAAGGTCAGCTTTCCCGACGGCGCCTACCTGGAGATCGCCGACCAGGCGGCCTTCAACACATTGCTGCATGACACGGGCCACCGCGACGGCTGGGTGGTGCGGCTGCAGCAAAGCTGGCGCGGTGCCCTGCTGGCCACGGTGGCCACCGTGCTGGCCCTGTGGCTCAGCTATCAGTACCTGCTGCCGGTCGTGGCGAGAGGCATCGCCTATGCGATTCCTCAGTCCGTCGAGCGCCAGTTGGGCCAGGGCGTGCTCGATTTCCTCGACGGCCACGTGTTTGCGCCAAGTCAACTCGATGCGGCGCGCCAGCAAGCCTTGCGCAGCCAGTTCGCGCGCCTGTCCACGCCCGGCGACAGCACGCCCGCGCACCGCATCGTTTTCCGCAAGAGCAAGATCGGTCCCAACGCGTTTGCCCTGCCGTCGGGCGACATTGTGCTGACCGATGAAATGGTGGAACTGCTGCCGGACGACCAGGCCATCATGGGTGTGCTGGCGCATGAGCTGGGCCATTTACAGCAGCGCCACCTGACGCGGCGCATCATCCAGACCTCGGCCGTGGGCGCCGGCGCGGCACTGCTGTTCGGCGACGTGTCGACGGTGGTGGCAACCGTGCCGCCGCTGCTGCTGGACTTGAAGTATTCGCGCGATGTCGAACGCGACGCGGACGACTACGCGATCGCCATGCTGCGCCAGAACGGCATTGCGCTGGAACACCTGGCGCAAGTGTTTGTCGCCCTGGGCAAGCTGGACCAGGGCACGCCGTATTTGTCGAGCCATCCGGCCAGCACTGAACGCATCGCACGCATTAGAGCAGCACAGCGCTAAGCACCTCACGCGGCGCCTCTGGGCGCCGCGTTCTTTCCCACCAGCACGTTCCGTGAATCGAAGGTAGACTCGGCAGTATCAGTCTGACTTCACCGGAGTGCCCATGCACCTAGTACCATTTCGCTACCTGACCTTCATTGCGACGGCCGCCATCTTTGTCCTGTCCCTGTTTTACTATGACCATTACTGGCTGCCCCTGCTGGCCGGTGCGCTGACCCTGGTCGGCATCAGCGACCTGCTGCAAACCAAGCGCGCGCTGCGCCGCAACTACCCCATCCTCGCGCATTTCCGCTTTTTCTTCGAGAGCATCCGCCCGGAAATCCGCCAGTATTTCCTGGAAAGCGACAGCGAGGCGACGCCGTTTTCGCGCAGCCAGCGCAGCATCGTCTACCAGCGCGCCAAGGAGCAGACGGACAAGCGCCCGTTTGGCACCCAGATCGACGTGTATGCAGCGGGCTATGAATGGATCAACCATTCCATCGCCCCCGCCAAGGTCACGGGCCACGATTTCCGCATCGAGATCGGCAACCACCCGGACTGCCCGCGCACCAAACCGTATTCGGCCAGCGTCTTCAATATCTCGGCGATGAGCTTTGGCGCCCTGTCGGCCAACGCCATCCTGGCCCTGAACGGCGGCGCGCGCAGCGGCGGCTTCATGCACGACACGGGCGAAGGCAGCATCAGCCCCTACCACCGCGAAAACGGCGGCGACCTGGTATGGGAAATCGGCTCAGGCTATTTCGGCTGCCGCAACCAGGACGGCACGTTTTCCGAAGAACGCTTCATCGCCAACGCCAGCTCCGAGCAGGTGAAAATGATCGAACTGAAAATGTCGCAGGGCGCCAAGCCGGGCCACGGCGGCGTGCTGCCCGGCCCGAAAGTGACGATCGAAATCGCCACCACGCGCGGCGTGATGGTGGGCGAAGATTGCGTCTCGCCGGCCGCGCACAGCGCCTTTTCCACGCCGCTGGAAATGCTGCACTTTATCGACCGCCTGCGCAATCTCTCGGGTGGCAAGCCGACGGGCTTCAAGCTGGCCATCGGCCATCCGTGGGAGTTTTTCGCCATCGTCAAGGCCATGCTGGCCACCGGCATCACGCCCGACTTCATCGTCGTCGATGGCAGCGAAGGCGGCACGGGCGCGGCGCCCCTGGAATTTACCGACCATGTGGGTACGCCCCTGCAGGAAGCGCTGGTGCTCGTGCATAACACCCTGGTGGGCGCCAACCTGCGCGACCGGATCAAGATCGGCTGCTCGGGCAAGATCATCACGGCCTTCGACATCGCCCGCTTGCTGGCGCTGGGCGCCGACTGGTGCAATTCTGCGCGCGGCTTCATGTTCGCGCTGGGCTGCATCCAGTCGCAAAGCTGCCACACGGACCGCTGTCCCACGGGCGTGGCCACGCAAGACCCGCAGCGCCAGCGCGCGCTGGTGGTGCCGGACAAGATCGCCCGCGTGGCGCACTTCCACCAGAACACCATGAAGGCGCTGGCAGAACTGATCGCCGCCGCCGGCCTGGCACACCCGCAGGAACTGCGTCCGCACCACCTGGTGCGGCGCATCTCGCCGAATCAGGTGAAACTGGCGTCGGCCCTGCTGCCCTTCCTGGACGCGGGCCAGCTACTTGACCCGAGCCAGCTGCCGCAGCTGCCGCCCGTGTTCGGCCTGTACTGGCCCAAAGCCCAGGCGGTATCGTTCCAGCGCCTGGACTGAGCCCTGCATTGCGCAAGTGGAGCAATACCACTTAATAACCACTTGCGCAAAAACCTGAATCCAATACAATACCAAAACAAATACAAAACGCAGGCAGCTTTTCCGGTGATCGCCACGGTGCATCATCACGGTGCCACAATACGTATGCCATCATCAACATGAAGACCGGAGGAGTTGCAGCATGGAGCAGGGTTTGCGCGAGAAAGTAGGACAGTTGTTCATGGTGGGCTTCGATGCCCTGCAGGCGGACGAGCATATCAAGACCTTGATACGCCAAAAGAAGGTGGGTGGCGTGATCCTGTTCCGCCGCAACGTGCACACGCCCGCGCAAGTGTCAGCCCTGTGCCGCGAGCTGCAGGAAATCAACGCGGAAGTATCCGACGCGCCGCTGCTCATCGCCATCGACCAGGAAGGCGGCATGGTGATGCGCATCGAGCAGGGCGTCACGCCGATTCCCGCCGCGATGGCCTTCCAGGCGGCCGGTTCCGTGGAAGATTGCGAACGCATGAACCAGATCAGCGGCGATGAAATGCGCCAGGTGGGCATCAACCTGCTGCTCGCGCCCGTGCTGGACGTGAACAACAACCGCAACAACCCCGTCATCGGCGTGCGCGCATATGGCGAGGATGCCGCCACCGTCATCGACTACGGCATGGCGGCCATGCGCGGCCAGCGCGCCAGCGGCGTGGCGGTGACAGCCAAGCACTTCCCCGGCCACGGCGACACGGCCATCGACACGCATTACGCCATGGCGCTGGTGCCGCACGACAAGGAACGCCTGCGCGCCGTGGAACTGGCGCCGTTCCGCGCAGCCATCGCCGGCGGCGTGGATGCCATCATGACGGCGCACGTGGTCTTTCCCGCTTTTGAGGCCGATACCAGCGTGCCGGCCACCCTGTCGAAAGGCGTGCTGACGGACCTGCTGCGCGGCGAGATGGGTTACAAGGGCGTGGTCATCACCGACTGCCTGGAAATGGCGGCCATCGCCGACGGCATCGGCATCGCCCAGGGCGCCATCGCCACCCTGCAGGCAGGCGCCGACATCGTCCTCATCTCGCACCGCGAAGCGCAGCAGACGGCGGCCATCGACGCCGTCATCGCCGCCGTGGAGCGCGGTGACATTGCGATCTCCCGCATCGACGCGGCTTGTGCGCGCGTGGCTGAACTCAAGCGCAACCGCGCCGTGCGCGACTGGCGCAACCGCCCCGTCGCCCCGCCGGCGCTGATGCAGCCGGCCGCCATGGCCCTGTCGCAGCTGCTGCAAAAGACCGCCTTGCGCGTGCAGGGCGAGTACCGCGCGCTGGACGCCAGCCTGCCCGTGACCCTGCTGACGGTGGAAGTGCGTTCGCGCAGCGAAATCGATGAAGTGGCGCTGGGCCGCAACAAGGAAGCCCGCAGCTCGATGCTGCCGGCGCTGCTCGAAGCGGGCCTGGACGTGCGCGAATACGCCTTGTCGGCCGAAGCGCTGGACGAAGAGGTCAACGAGGCGATCGCCTTTGCGCAAGGCGCGCAGCAAATCGTGCTGCAAACGTATAACGCCATGTTCGTCGACGGCCAGCGCCGCCTGGTCGAGGCCCTGCCGCAAGATAAACTGTGGCTGGTGGCGGGCCGCCTGCCCTATGACCTGGACTTGGCGCCGCACGCGCAAGGCCGCCTGGCAGCCTTCGGCTGCCGCCCGGCCGCGCTGGTGCCGGTCGTCGACAAGCTGGCAGGCAAGGCGTAAAGCCACGCCGCCCTCCTGCACCTGCCGGGCATTGCCCGGCATTTTTTATGCCGCGTCGCAATCGAAGCGCACGCCCGTCATCTGCTCGCTCAGCATCCATAGCCGGCGCGCCTGCGCGGGATCAACGGCCCAGCGCCGCACGCCCGGCCCCGTGCTGTCGTCCGCCACCAGGGCAGCGATATCGCAATCCTCGCAATACACGCCGCCCATGCCCTCAAGCTGCGCGCTGGTGGCGCACCAGACGGCCGTGGCCGCGCCCTGCGCCACATTCTTGAAACCCGACTGCGGCGGCGGATTCACCTGGCCCTGTTCATCAAGCGCACCCACGCGGCGCATGTCATCCGGGTCCAGGTGGCGCAGCAGCGGCGTCAGGATGGCGCCCGGATGCAGCGAGAAGGCGCGTACGCCGTGCGCAGCAGCGCGCCGGTCCAGCTCCACGGCAAACAGGGCGTTAGCGCTTTTCGACTGCGCATATGCGCGCCACTTGTCGTACGGCTGATGCAGGAAATGCGGGTCGTACAGGTCGACGCCTGCCTGCCGGTGTCCCAGCGAAGACACGTACACCACGCGCGCACCCTGCGCCCGCCGCAAGGCCGGCCACAAACGCGCCGTCAGCTGGAAATGCCCCAGGTGATTCGTCGCGAACTGCGCCTCGTAGCCACGCGCATCGCGCAGCAGGGGCGTGGCCATGATGCCGGCGCCATTCACCAGCACGTGCAGGGCGCGGCCGGAGGCAAGATAGGCGTCGGCAAAGCTGTCGATGGTCTGCGGATCGAGCAGGTCGAGCGTGGCGATCTCCACGCCTGCCATGCCATGCAAGGCCGCTTGCGCCTGATGCGGATCGCGCGCCGGTACCAGCACCGTGGCACCGGCGCCGGCCAGCACGCGTACCGTTTCCAGCCCCAGGCCCGAATAGCCACCCGTGACGATGGCCTGCACGCCGGACAGGTCGCGCCCGGCCAGCGCTTCGGTGGCGGTGGTCGCCGCGCCAAAACCGGAGTGAAGGGGAATTTGCCTGTGATCGCTGTATGTCATGTCTGCCTCTGCATGTGGGTGGCCAGCGCGGGGCGGCTGGCGACATGGCTATTTTGCGTGGGCTTTCCTGGACTGTGAATGGCGTAAAATCTCTAATACTGTCGCAATCGTCCAGAACTGGAACCACACCATGGATTTGCTCTCCGATGTACTGTCGCTGCTCGACACGCGCAGCTCGCATTTTGCCGGCCTGAAGGCGGGCGGCGACTGGGCCGTCGACTTTCCGCCGCCGGACGGCATCAAATTCAACGCCGTGCTCGAGGGCGGCTGCTGGCTGACAGTCGCAGGCATCGACGCTCCCGTGCAGCTGCAGACTGGCGACTGCTTCCTGCTGGCGCCGGGGCGCGCGTTTACCCTGGCCAGCAGACCAGGCTTGCCGGCGGTCCCGGCGCTGCAGGTGTACCAGGACGCACAGCAGGGCGTGGCCCGCCACGGCGCACCGCAGCACGATTTTTTCCTCATCGGCGGACGTTTCAGCTTTGGCGACGAGGCGGCCATCCTGCTCGACTGCCTGCCGCCGCTGCTGCACCTGCGCGGCGATACGGACCAGGCCAGCGTGCTGCACTGGACCTTGCAGCGGCTGGCGCAGGAATTGCAGGCGACGGCACCCGGCGCGGCGCTGATGACGCGCCACCTGGGCCACATGATGCTGCTGCAGGTACTGCGCCAGTATCTGGCCGAGCAGGACTCGCACCCGGCAGGCTGGCTGTTTGCGCTGGCAGATGGCAGGCTGCGCGCCGCCATCGAAGCCATGCATGCGCAGCCGGCCCACCGCTGGACCTTGCTGCAACTGGCCGCCGTCGCGGGACAGTCGCGCTCCGCCTTTGCCCTGCACTTCAAGAGCAAGGTGGGGGTGGCGCCGCTCGATTACCTGCTGCGCTGGCGCATGCGCCTGGCCGTGCGGCGCCTGAAGGACAGCAGCGCGCCCGTCGCCTCGATCGCGCAGGCGCTGGGCTATGATTCCGACAGCGCCTTCAGCCACGCCTTCAAGCGCGTCATGGCATGCTCGCCGCGCCAGTACCGGCTGCGCCACACGGGCGCGCAGGCGTAAAAAAACCCGCAGCAGCGGGTTTTTTGACATTCAGGGCTGCGTGACGGGCGGCAAGGCTGCCACTGCCAGCAAGGCAAACGGCCCGAGGAACAGGCCGATGCCGAACCAGAGTCCACCGTGGCGGCCGCGCCGGCTGGCCAGCAGCCAGGACGCAATCGCAAACAAAAACATGAAGATCAACAGTATCGCCATTGCCACTCCTTGCCATGCGGAAAGCCCAGTGTAGCCCACCGGCGCGCCCGTGGCCAGACGTACATCAATCCTGGCGCTGCACCTGCATCAGGATCACGCGCTTGCTGCTGCCATCGGCCGGCGGCGTGGCGGACGGCGGCGGCGGGCTGTCGCAGGAACCGCAGGAGCCGCAACCGCTGCCGCAGCCCGGCGCCACCTTGAACAAGGCTGACATCTTCGCCTCATCGAGGCCGCAGCGCACCAGGCCACGCACGATGGCGCGGCGCACGCCCGCCGGCAGGTATTTGGTCGAAAAATGCAGCAGCGCGGCTGCGACGATCAGGGCGACGATAATGGTTTGCCACATGGTGTGCTCCTAGGCGCCCAGCATCAGGGCGACGCGATACGTGATGAACGAAGCGGCGTAAGCCAGCGCGAACATGTAGCCAGCCATCAGCAGCGGATAGCGCCAGCCGCCCGTTTCCCGTTTCACCACGGAGAGGGTCGACAGGCACTGCGGCGCGAACACATACCAGGCCAGCAAGGAGAGCGCGGTGGCCATCGACCACGAATGAGCGATCAGCGGCTCCAGGGTCGAGGCCAGCGCGTCGCCCGTTTGCGACAGCGCATACACGGTACCCAGCGCGCCGACGGCCACTTCGCGCGCCGCCATGCCCGGCACCAGCGCGATGCAGATCTGCCAGTTAAAACCGATGGGCGCGAAGATCACTTCCAGGCCGCGGCCCAGGATGCCGGCCAGGCTGTAATAGATCGGCGGATGGATCGCGTTGTCCGGCGCGCCGGGGAAGGTGCTGAGGAACCACAGGATGATCATCAGGCTCAGGATGATGGTACCAACGCGCGTCAGGAAGATCTTCGCGCGCTCCCACAGGCTGACGGCCAGGTTGCGCAGGTGCGGCCAGTGGTAGGCCGGCAGTTCCAGCATCAGCGGCTGGTTGCCGCGCACGCCCATGCCGCGCTTCATGACCCAGGCCACGGCCATGGCCGAGATGATGCCGGCGAAGTACAGGACAAACAGCACCAGGCCTTGCAGGCTCAGATAGCCCCACACTTCGCGCTGCGGGATGAAGGCGGCGATGATCAGCGCATACACGGGCAAACGCGCCGAACACGTCATCAGCGGCGCGATCATGATAGTGACCAGGCGGTCGCGCGGGTTCTGGATGGTGCGCGCCGCCATCACGCCGGGAATGGCGCAGGCAAAGCTCGACAGCAGCGGAATGAAGGCGCGACCCGACAGGCCCACGCCGCCCATCAGGCGGTCCAGCAAGAAGGCCGCGCGCGGCAGGTAGCCGCAGTCTTCCAGGCTCAGGATAAAGAAGAACAGAATCAGGATTTGCGGCAGGAATACCAGCACGCTGCCGACGCCGCCGATGATGCCCTCCACCAGCAAGCTCTTCAGGTGGCCATCGGGCATGTTCGCCGTCAGCAGGGCGCCCAGGCGGCCCACGCCATCGGTGATCATTTCCATCGGCGTGGCGGCCCAGGCAAACACGGCCTGGAAGATCAGGAACATCAGCACGGCCAGGATGATGGGGCCGAACACGGGGTGCAGCACCACGTCGTCGATTTTTTCCGTCAGGTTGCCCGTGTCACTGGTGTCATTGCTGACGGCGGCCAGGATGCGGCGCACTTCGCGCTGGGTTTCTTCGACGCTGACGGCATCGATGGCCGCCAGCGGTTTCGCTTCCACTGCCGGCAGCGGCAGCATGGCGTCGATGGCGCCCAACAAAGCTTTTTCACCATCGTGCTGCACCGCGACGGTTTCCACCACGGGCATGCCCAGTTCCTGCGACAGCCTGAACGTGTCGATCAGCATGCCGCGCTTGCGCGCCACGTCCGTCATGTTCAGCGCCAGCAGCATGGGCAAGCCCAGGCGCTTGACTTCCAGCACCAGGCGCAAGTTCAGGCGCAAGTTGGTGGCATCGACCACGCAGATGATGGCGTCCGGGCGCGGGTCGCCCTTGCGCAATCCCCCCACCACATCGCGCGTGATGGCTTCGTCGGGCGTGGTGGCGGACAGGCTGTAGGCCCCCGGCAAATCGAGCAGGCGCACGGGTTTGCCGGCGGGCGAGGTGAAATGGCCTTCCTTGCGCTCGATGGTCACGCCGGCGTAGTTCGCCACTTTCTGGCGCGCGCCCGTCAGACGGTTGAACAGGGCGGTCTTGCCGCAGTTCGGATTGCCCAGCAAGGCAATTTGTGGCTGATGCGGCGGTTTGTGCACGCCCGCATCGACGATAGTTTCGACAGCACCCATGGTTATACCGGTTGAAGCAGCGGTTGAATCGTGATCAGCGCCGCTTCGAAGCGGCGCAGTGCGAACGTGGCATTGCCGACCTTGATGGCCAGCGGATCGCCGCCGGGAATGCCGCGCTTGAGCATGCGGAGTCGTTCGCCGGGAACGAATCCCAGCTCCATCAAGCGGCGAGCGAGGTCGACGCCGTCTTCCGCCTGTCCTGCCGTGTGGGGCGTGATATGCAACACCGTGCCGCTCTGGCCGACTGCCAGCGCGTCGAGCGTCATCAAGGGTGGAACTAGAGTCATGAGCAAATTCCGTTCAAATTAAGAACACCGGGACAAACTGCTGCGCGTGGCGCATGCCCTGGGTGTTGTGAGGTAAAACGCAACTGTTGCGCATTACCGACAAGCGGCCTTTCAAACTGTCCAGACGGCGACCGTCCGAGACAATACCAGCATTATAAACATGAATGCGAATTGTTTTTATTTAGCCCGGAGAGTGGCCCCTGTCAAGGGCTACGCCATTCGCGTGAAGGGCATATCAACACGCCACACCAGGCCGCCAAGCGCCGCACACTTGATCAAAATCGCTTGCATTGTCCCCCGCTTTGCGCGACAATGAAACGTAATGATAATGATTCTCATTAAAACACTAGCAACAATGCTTCTCAGCACTAGTGTCTGTCCATCCTCCAGCCAGAAGGTGCATCAATGATTGTATGTGTCTGCAACAACATATCTGATCGTGAAATCCGTCAAGCCGTCGATCTTGGCCTGTCCAGCATGGCCGAACTGCGCCGCGACTTGGGCGTGGCCACCTGCTGCGGCAAATGCCATACCTGCGCGCGGGAAGTGCTGAACGATCACCTGAACGCCACGGTAGTGCTGCAAGAAACCGTATTGATGCGAGCTGTACTGACAAACTAAAGAAAGCGATGAACGCCATGACGATGATGCCCCCGCCCGTAACGGTGCAGGCCGTGCAACAATTTGCCGACTTCGACAAGAAGCGCAACAAGTTCGCGCCGCTGATGGCCATCGTTGTCCTGCATATCGCCGGCTTTTACGCCATCCAGAGCGGCTTGCTGAGCCGCGTCGTCACGGCGGCCATGCCGACCATCACCACCATCAGCATCATCGCCCCGCCGGCGCCGCCCAAGCCACCGGCACCGTCGGTGCCAAAAACCGTGGAATTGAGCGCCCCCGTGCCGCGCGCCGTGATCCCGCCGCTGCCGCTGATCGCCGTGGCGCCGAGCGAACCGACCATCACGCCGCCGCAGCCGACGCGCGCCGAAGCGGCACCCGTGGCCACTGCCGCGCCGACGGCGCCATCGACACCGTCGCCGACGCCACCGGCGCCGTCAACGCCGCGCACCGTCAGCAGCGTCGAATACATCAAGGCACCGCAACTGATCTATCCGAATTTGTCGCGCCGCCTGGGCGAAAGCGGCACCGTGGTGCTGCGCATCCTGATCAATGAAAAGGGTTTGCCCGAGCAAATCCTGATCCATAAATCGACCGGCTACGGCAACCTCGATGAAGCGGGCCGCCAGGCAGCGCAGCGCGCGCTGTTCAAGCCCATGATCGAAAACGGCAAGCCTGTCCCCGTCTACGTTTTAGTACCGCTGACCTTCCAACTGAGCTAGCCTTCCGGCGGCCACGGCGCCGCTGCCAGCCCGCAAGCACCGCAGCAATGCCCTGCTTGCTTTTTTGCGCCCTGTTTTCTGTACCAGTCAAGCAACTGCTTGTTTCAGTCTGCCAGCCTACATCCCCGGGCCAGGCAGACTTTTTTTTTGCGCCCTACATCTCCGCCCACATCCGCAGCAGGTTGTGATAGTGGCCCGTCAAGCCCACCGTCGCGGGCGAATCGCCGTGCTCGCCGCGCACGCTCTGGATGTTCTGATCGAGCTCGAACAGCATGCTGCGCTTCCAGTCCTCGCGCACCATGCTTTGCGTCCACAGGAAAGAGCAGATGCGCTCGCCGCTGGTGACGGGCAGCACCTGATGCACGCTGCTCGACGGATACACGATCACGTCGCCGGCCGGCAGTTTCACTTCATGCGTGCCGTAAGAATCGACCACCACCAGCTCGCCGCCTTCGTACTCGTCCGGCTCGCTCAGGAAGACGGTCGACGAGACGTCGGCGCGCATCGACTGCATGCCGTTTTTCGGCGTACGGATGGCGCCGTCGATATGCAGACCATAGTGCTCGCCGCCCGCATAGCTGTTGAAAAATGGCGGCAGGATGCGCAGCGGCAGCACGGCGGCAAAGAACAGCGGGTTGGCCATCAGCGCGCGGCTGACGATCTCGCCCAGCTCCAGCGCCAGCGGCGAACCCTCGGCCAGTTGGCGGTTGCGCTTGACTTGCGCCCCTTGCGCGCCGACGCTGGCGCGCCCGTCGACCCAGTCCGTCTGCGCCAGGCGCTGGCGAAACTGCGTCACCTGTTCCGGCGTCAGCACGCCGGGTATATGCAGCATCATCTTGCTATCCTTTGTAGAGAGTTCCCCACTGATTATCGCATCGCCGCCAGCGGCCAAGAATACGTAAAGGCAAGAATGACGCAAACATTTTGCGCCGTTTCCACACGACAGCCCAGGCCCGCTGAACATGCGCGACAGACTGCATGAACGCGAATGAGAATGGCCTGCATTTTCCTTAACAAATAAAAAACGGAAAAGTGTGACAATCCATTTGAGAATGGGTTTTATTCGCACGATATTTACGTTAAAAAGACGGAAAAACACCGTTTCGCAGCAAAAACCGCCCATATTTTGCGCTATCATGCGGGCATAACGAAACCGGCAACCTGCGCGCCACCAGGCAGCCAACGCCACCCGGCAGTGAACGCCAGCAGCCTCCGGTTTCATCATCGAACGCGACACAGAACAAAGGACATCCCATGAAGGGCGATAAAGAAGTCATCCGCATGCTCAACGCACAGCTCACCAACGAACTGTCGGCCATCAACCAGTACTTCTTGCATGCGCGCATGTACAAGCACTGGGGCCTGGAAAAGCTGGGCAAGAAAGAATACGAAGAATCGATCGGCGAAATGAAACACGCCGACAAACTGATCGACCGCATCCTGATGCTCGACGGCCTGCCTAACCTGCAAGCGCTGCACAAGCTGCTGATCGGCGAGAACACGCCGGAAATGCTGGAATGCGACTTGAAGCTGGAACGCGCCGCGCACGCCACCGTCAAGGAAGGCATCGCCATCAGCGAAAAAGCGGGCGACTACGTCTCGCGCGACCTGTTCCTGATGATCCTGGAAGACACGGAAGAACATATTGACTGGCTCGAAACGCAGATCGACCTGATCGCCAAAGTCGGCATCCAGAACTACCTGCAAAGCCAGATGGCGATTGAAGAGTAATTTCTCTTCGAGGCAGATAAAAAAAACCGGCAATTGCCGGTTTTTTTTACGCCTGCCATCAAGGCTTGCTGGCCTCCTGCGGGCGCAGCTTGACGAACAGCACCGCCACCGCCGCGCACAGCAACAGGGCGCCGGCCAGCCGGATGACGTTCTCCGGATGGCCGCCCAGCCAGCTGCGGTAATACAGGGGCAGGGTGAATATCTGGATGATCATCGGGATGACGATGAACATGTTGAAGATGCCCATGTACACGCCCGTGCGCTCGGGCGGAATGCAGCCGGCCAGCATGATGTAGGGATTGCCCATGATGCTGGCCCAGGCCAGGCCCACGCCCAACATGGGCAGCAACAGCAGCGCCGGGCTGTGGATCAGCGGAATGCCCAGCATGCCCGCGCCGGCCGCGCACAGGCACAGGCTGTGCATGCGCTTGGGGCCGAAACGGCGCGTGAACGGCACCAGCGCAAAGGCAGCGACAAAGGCGATGAAATTGTAGAAGGCGCCCACCTGCCCGTTCAGCAGGCCCGCGTCGCGAAAGCCTTGTGACGCGGGGTCGGTCGTGTGAAACAGGGTGGCCGCCAGCGACAGCGCAATGTACTGCCAGTAGCAGAACATTGCGTACCACTGGAACAGGTTGACGAGGGCCAGCTGCTTCATCGTCGGCGGCATGTCGCGCAGGGCCGCGCCGATATCGGCCAGCGTGTGGCGCCAGCCCGGCGGGCGGCTGCGGATCGCGGCCAGCTCGCTGGCCGTGAGCGGGTTTTCCGGCGTCGTCTTCAGGGTCCACAGCACCGAGGCGAGGGAAAACACGGCGCCGATCAGGAAGGCGGCGATGACAATGTGCGGAATATGGCTGCCATTGACGGCATCCTTGTTCATGCCCAGCATGACCAGCAGCGATGGCGTCAGGTAGGCCAGCGTTTGCCCCAGCCCCGTAAACGCGCTTTGCGTGAGAAAACCCAGCGAGTGCTGCTTCTTGTCGAGCTTATCGCTGACAAAGGCGCGGTACGGCTCCATCGTCACATTGTTGGCCGCGTCGAGTATCCACAGCAGGCTGGCAGCCATCCACAGGGTGGGACTGAACGGCATGGCCAGCAAGCCCAGGCTGCACAGGATGGCGCCGATCAGGAAGTACGGCGTGCGGCGGCCCCAGCGCGTCACCGTGCGGTCGCTCATGGCGCCGATCAGGGGCTGCACGAGCAGCCCCGTCATGGGGCCAGCCAGCCACAGGTACGGCAGGCTCGCTTCGTCGGCGCCCAGGTATTTGTAGATGGGGCTCATGCTGCTTTGCTGCAGCCCAAAGCTGAACTGGATACCGAAAAAACCGACATTCATGTTGAC
The DNA here is from genome assembly GCF_051380895.1 of Janthinobacterium breve. Lineage (NCBI taxonomy): Bacteria > Pseudomonadati > Pseudomonadota > Betaproteobacteria > Burkholderiales > Oxalobacteraceae > Janthinobacterium > Janthinobacterium breve. Next base: position 518,300 of record NZ_JBNYXY010000001.1, read on the forward strand.
GATCTGCCAGAACGACAGATGCGGACGGTGCGTGGTGGCGTCGCTCATGCTGGCTCCCTTTCCAGCCACAGCATATGCCATGGCTGCAGGCCTACCGAACCGGCCAGCACGCTGCCATCGAAGCAGTTGCGCCATTCGCCTGCAGGCAAAGTATAGCGCTGGCTGGCGCCGCTGAAATTGCTCAGGTTGAGAAACGCGGCGCCGCGCAACAGCGCCAGCACGGCCGGCGTGTCGGCGGGCAGCAGGCTGCGCGGCGCATCGGCGGCCAAGGCCGGCAAGCGCCTGCGCACATCGATCAGCTGGCGCAGCGCCAGGTACAGCCGGCCGCTGGCACTCACGCCATCGTGGCGCCATGCCAGCAGGCTGTCGTCGAATGCGGGGCGCTGCAGCCAGCGGCTGTCCATCGCCCGGTCGGCGCGCTGCGTGTAGCTGTGATCGTTGGTCATGCCCAATTCATCGCCCATGTACAGCACCGGCAAGGCGCCAAAGCTCAAGGCCAGGCCATGCAGCAGCAGCAAGCGCCGCAAGGCGTATTCCTGCTCCTGCACCGTGGTGGCGCTTTCCAGGCCGGCCAGCGAGGCGGCCATGCCGTTGCTGCCATGCGCCTTGTCGGCGCTGCTGCTCTGGAAGGCCGCGCCGCGCGCATAGCTGCCGGGAGCCCCCGCAAAGAACTGCGCGATGCGCGCCAGGCGCGCCGGCCCGTCCGCGCCCGCTTCATTGAGCAGCACGTTCCAGCCGATGTCGTCGTGGCAGCGCACATAACTGAGCCAGCAGGCGGCCGGCGGCAGCGGTGGCGTAGCGGCGATCACCTGCTGCAGCAAGTCCGTGCTTTCCTCCGCCAGCGCGCCCCAGCCGGCGGCCATCAGACTGCTGTGATAGGCGATATGGCATTCGGGCGCGGCATCGCTGCCAAAGTAGGCGGGCAGCTTGGGCGTGGGCACGATGGCTTCGGCCTTGAGCAGCACGCCCGGCGCGACGATGGCGGCAATCGCCCGCAACGCTTGCAGCAGGCTGTGGGCTTCGGGCTGGTTCATGCAGTCCGTGCCTTCGCGTTTCCACAGGAAGGCCGTCGAATCGAGGCGGAACACCTCGATTCCCTTGTTGGCCAGGCCCAGCATGGCGCCGGCCATGGCCGCGAAGACGGCCGGATTAGCATAGTTCAAATCCCACTGATACGGGTAAAACGTCGTCCAGACCCAGCGCCGGAGTTCTGGCACGAAGGTGAAATTGCCCGGCGCCGCCTGCGGGAAGACCTGGCCCACGGTGCGCTCATAGCGGTCCGGCTGCACGCGGTCGGGATAGGTGTGGAAAAAATCGCGCAGCAGCGGATCGCCCGCCTTGGCGCCCAACGCCCACGCATGGTCGTCGGCCACGTGATTGAGGATCAGGTCCGAGCACAGGCTGATGCCGGCCGCGCGCAGCTGCGCCGTCAACGCCAGCAAGTCGGCATTGCTGCCCAGTGCGGGGTCGACTTCCTCGAAGCTGGCCACGGCAAAGCCGCCATCGCTTTCACCGGCGCGCGGGCGCAAAAACGGCAGCAAATGCAGATACGTCACGCCCAGTTCGCGCAGGTGGGCAATGCGCTCGGCCACGCCCTGCAGGCTGCCGCCGAAGCGCTGCACATAGGCGCTGTAGCCCAGCATGGACTGGCTGGCAAACCAGTCCGGCTGCGCTTCGCGCTGCGCATCTTGCCGCAGCAGCGCTGGCGCGCGCGCCGCGTACAGCCGCCCCACGCTTTCCATCAGGTCGCCCAGCCAGGGCAGGAAGTCCGGCCGCTGGCCATACAGGCTGCCCAGGCGGTCCAGCAAGACCGCCTCCTGGCGCGCGTAGCGGCGCGCCGCATCGTCGCGCAAGTGCGTGGGGAGCGGCGCCAGCAGGCGCGCCAGAGGGCTGCGTATCGACATCATGAATCCTATCCTTGCTTAAAATGCGTATTTCAGGCTGACCTTGACGGCGCGCCCCGTGATCGAGCGGGCCGCATGGCCATCGCCCTCGACTTCCGTGTAGCCGATCTTGTTGAGCAGATTGTTTGCCGTCAGCGCCACCTGCATTTGCGGCGTCAGCTGGTAATTGACGAAGGCATTGAGCACCTGGTACGCGGGCAAGGTGATCGTATGCGCATCGTCGCCCCACGACTTGCCCGTGCCGACCAAGCTGGCGCCGAAGGTGGCCGGTCCCCATTCATAGGTGGGCGCAAGCTGGTAGACGACACGCGCCTGGCGCCGCGGCGTATTGCCGATCAGCGCCACGTCGGCCGCCGCCGTGCCCGTGATCTCGGCATCCGTGAACGTCAGGCCGCCATTGATGCGGAAGTCGCCGGCGCTGTAGGCCGCTTCCAGTTCCACGCCCTTGGCTTCATAGCTGTTGGCCGTGCGCAGCTGTGTGGTCGCTTCGTAATTGCTTTCCTTCGTCTTGGCCTGGAACACGGTGACGAATGTGCTCAGGGGGCCCTGGCGCCATTTCACGCCGCCTTCGAGCTGGCGCACGGTGTTGATGGCCACCGGCACGCTGCCATCCAACGGCGTGCCGAACAGGATGCGGTCGGCATTGAAGGCCACGCCTTCGCTGACGCGGGCAAACACGGCCAGGTTGGCTTGCAGCTTGTAGTTCGCACCCAGCGAGTACGAAGTGTGGCCCAGAGTGTAATCGACCCGCTGCACCGTCGACGGCAGATAGGCTTGCGCGCCGGTGGCCTGATTGGCCGTGCCGCTGGCATGCTGGCGGTCGCGCCGCAGGCCGCCATCGAGGTTCAGTGCGCCGCTTTCCCAGGCCAGGTTCAGGTACGGCGAGGTCGTGCGGTATTCCATGTCGACGGCGCGCGAACAGCAGGCGCCGAAGGCGGGGCCGATGTAGCCCGGCGTGCTGCTGGCCGTCTGCAGCAGCGCCGGCTGATCGCCCGTGGCCTGCATCAGGTATTCATTGAAGTTCCAGGTCAGGCCCAGCTTTTGCTGCGACAGATACAGGCCGGCCGTGGTGGTCAGCTTGCCGCTGGCTAGCATGAAGGTCTTGGCCAGCTTGGTGTCGCTCAAGGTATTGCTGGCGTCGTCGATCGAGGTATTGAACACCACGGCGGAAAACGCGCGGCCGGTGTAAGGCTTGCCCTGATTCGGGCCGCTCGCAAATACATAGCTGCCGTCGCTGCCGTTATTCGACGGGAACACGCCCGTGAAGCGGCCGGAATTGTCGGCGTAGCGGAAGTTTTCGCTCACGTTCCAGCCCTGTCCCAGCTTGAACGACGCTTCCAGGCCCACGGTATCGCTTTTGACGTGCAAGCCGTCGTTGACGCGGGTGGCCACGCGCTGGTTATCCTTGTTCAGCACCATGTCGGGCACCCAGTACGGCGAATAGAAGCTGGCCTTGCGCGGGTCGATGCCGGCGATTTCCGTAATGCGGCCATTGCGCACGCTGACCGGCACCGGCAGGGCCGTGGGCGACTGGTCGTCGAGGTGCTTGAACGACAGGCGCACGAAGCCGCTGTCGAATTCATGCGTGACATTGCCACGAATCTGGCCGCCCTTTTCGCTGTTGACGCCACTGTGGCGGATGCCTTCGCCCGTGCGCCAGGAGCCGCCGATGAAGAAGCGCGTGTGCTCCGAAATCGGCGCGCCATAGTCGAAGTCCACGCGCGTCTGGTCGTAGCCCAGGCCGCGGCTGATGGCCACGCTGCCGCCCTTCTCCTTGCCGTTCTTGCTGATGAAATTGATGATGCCGCCCGGCGAGTTGGTGGCCAGGGTGGACGCCGAACCGCCGCGCACCACTTCCAGGTGGTCCAGCGTGGAATCGATCTTGACGAAGCTGTCGGGCGTGGTGAAGTTGAAATCGCCGAACTGCAGCACCGGCAAGCCGTCTTCCTGGATCTGCACATAGCGTGCGCCGCCAGCGGAAATGGGCAGGCCGCGCACGGTGATGTTGGCATTTCCTTCGCCGCCCGAGGACTCAGCCCGCAAGCCCGGCACCGAGCGCAGGACTTCGGCGGCGCTGGTCGGCGCGTTGTGCAGGATGGTGTCAAGTTCCATGCTGCTGACAGAATTGCTCGATTTCATTTTCGACGTGCCGCCGGTGGTACCCGTGACCACGATGCGCTCCAGGTTCAAGCCATCGGCGGGGGCGGCGCTGGCGGTGTCGCTGGCCGATTGCGCCTGGGCGGCGCCCAGTTGCAGCATGGCCAGGGCGACGGCTGCGGCCATGCAGCCGCGTTGAGCAGTACGTGTTTTCATCTTGTCTCCAGTGTTGTATGCCGATACATCGAGGTATCCGCTTGTTATGAGTCCTGGCCGCTGCATGCCGTGGCGCGCTGGCTGAGCCGGTACGTCATTATTCAACGGATAAGAATTTATTGCAATCGATTGCAATCGAGCACTGCAACATGGAATTTATGTTGTTTTTAAGAGATTAATATGGAAACTACAGAGGGGAAATGCGCTTACATACTGAGCACACAGGGCTTTTCATGCGGCACTGCAGCATGAAAATATAGGGAATAATTTTAAATTATTGCAATCGGTTGTAATTGCTGGAGCATGCGTGCCTCAGCGGCCCGATGCGCGTACGATCAGCTCGGTTGGCAATTGCTGGGATGGCGCTGGCGCGCCGTCGACCAGCGCCAGCAACGAGGTCACCAGCGCGCGCCCGGCGGCGCGGATAGGCTGGCGCACGGTGGTCAGCGGCGGGTGGAAATACGCGGCCAGTTCGATATCGTCGTAGCCGACCACGGCCACCTGTTCCGGCACGGCCACGCCGCGCGCGCGCAGGGCGCTGATGGCGCTCATGGCCAGCAAGTCGCTGCAAGCAAAGATGGCATCGAACGGCAGGTGGCGGTCCAGCAATTCCTGCACGTCCGTCGCGCCGCCCTGTGGCAGGAAAGAACCGGCCACGTACAGTTGCGGGTCGGGCGCCAGTCCCTGCGCGGCCAGCGCCTGCGCATAGCCCTGGTGGCGCTGCGCCACTTCGGGCAGCTTGGCGTCGCCAAAGAAGGCGATGCGCGTGCGCCCCGCCGCCAGCAAGTGTTCCGTGGCCAGCCTGCCGCCGGCGACGTTGTCGCCGCCGACGGTGCAATACAGCTGCTGCGGCAATTGCGCGCCCCACACGACGATGGGCACCTGGCGCGCGGCCAGCTGGTTCAGTTGTTCATGGTGGCGCCACTGGCCGATCAGGATGATGCCGATCACGCGGCCGCTATCGAAGGACTGGGCGGCCGCATCGAGCGTTTCGGCATCCACGCGCGAAATGAGCATGTCGAAGCCCTGCTCCGTCAGCGCATCGGCCAGGCTGCCCAGCATGCTCAGGAAAAAAGGATCGGACAGGTGCTGGCGCGTGGCCGCGTCATACGGCACCACCACGCCGACCGTGCGGTTCTGTTTCAGGCGCAGGTTTTGCGCGCCGATATTGATCGAGTACTTGAGCGAACGGGCCAGCGCGATGACGCGCGCGCGCGTCTCTTCATTGACCAGCGAACTGCCGCTCAGCGCGCGCGACACGGTGGACGTGGACACGCCGGCCAGGCGCGCGATATCGGCCATTTGCAGGCGTTGCTGCGCCTTTGAATCTTTGCCGGTCATCGTACGCTCACTGCGGCACGGTATCCTTGAACGATGGCCGCTCGGACAGTTTGTCGAACAGGCGCGCCAGCGCGGGATGATCCGCGCGCCAGTCGATTTCCGGGAAGCGGAAGCTGAGCCAGCCCAGGGTGCAGCCCACGGCCACGTCGGCCAGCGTGTAGTTCTTGCCGGCGCAATATGCGCTCTCGCCCAAGCGCGCCTCCAGCGCCGCCAGGCCCAGCGTGATCTTGTCGAGCTGGCGCGCGATCCAGGCCGCGCTTTGCTGCTCGGGCGGGCGCTGCGTGCGCTCCAGGCGCACCAGCACGCCTGCGTCGAGAATGCCGTCGGCCAGCGCTTCCCAGTTCTTGATATCGGCCCGCTCGCGGCCATTGCCGCCAGCGGGCAGCAGCTTGCACACGGGCGTGAGCGTGTCGAGGTATTCGACGATGACTTTCGAATCGATCAGCGTGCTGCCATCCTCCATCACCAGGCAGGGCACCTTGCCCAGCGGATTGGCCTGGGCGATGCGGGTTTCCGGCACCCACACGTTTTCCAGCTCAAAGACATAGTCGAGCTTTTTTTCCGCCAGCACGATACGGGCTTTGCGGACATACGGGCTGGCGAGGGAACCGATCAGTTTCATAGGTACTTTAAGGTAAAGGAGCAGCAAGCAGTATAGCATCGGCGGCAGCGGCGTTTGGCAGTACGCGCCCAGCGGTCTCCGGGGTGTGGCAGGCACGCCGCATCGGGGCCGGATTCGGTCAAAATGCGGCGTGCCGGCGCCCAACGGACGGCTGGCCAGCGGCCAGCGGTGGTAAAATCGCCCTTTACTGTGGCGCCGTCAGTGTTGCTGTATTGCAATAGCCCTGCCCTCCCCGCGCGCCACACGCCAACCGTTTCTTTAACTTGCGTCCGCTCTCATGACTTCTACTACTCCGTATTCCACGCTGTCGGCCCTGTCTCCGCTCGATGGCCGCTACGCCAGCAAGACCGATCTGCTGCGCCCGATCCTGTCCGAAGCCGGTTTCATGCACCACCGCGTGAAAGTGGAAATCTCCTGGCTGCAAGCGCTGTCGCAAGCCGGTTTCGCTGAAATCAAGCCGTTCTCGGCAGAAGCGAGCGCCCTGCTCGACAAGATGGCGGCGGATTTCTCGGAAGCCGACGCGGCCCGCATCAAGGCCATCGAAGCGGTCACCAACCATGACGTCAAGGCTGTCGAATACTGGCTGAAGGAACAAGTGGCGGACGTGCCGGAACTGGTGGCGGCGTCGGAATTCATCCATTTCGCCTGTACCTCGGAAGACATCAACAACACCTCGCACGGCATGATGCTGAAAGCCGCGCGCGATGGCGTGATGCTGCCGGCCTTGAACGGCCTGGTAGCCAAGCTGACGCAGATCGCGCACGACAATGCCGACGTGCCGATGCTGTCGCGCACGCACGGCCAGACGGCCAGCCCGACCACCCTGGGCAAGGAAATGGCCAACGTCGTGGCCCGCTTGCAGCGCGCCGTCAAGCGCATCGAACAAGTGGAAATCCTCGGCAAGATGAATGGCGCCGTCGGCAACTACAACGCCCACCTGTCCGCCTACCCCGGCTTCGACTGGCCGGCATTCTCGCAGGCCGTGATCGAACAGCGCCTGGGCCTGGTATTCAACCCGTACACCATCCAGATCGAGCCGCATGACTACATGGCCGAACTGTTCGATGCCTTCGCGCGCGCCAACACGATCCTGCTGGACTTGAACCGCGACATCTGGACGTATGTCTCGCTGGGCTACTTCAAGCAGAAACTGAAAGCGGGCGAAATCGGCTCGTCGACCATGCCGCACAAGGTCAACCCGATCGACTTTGAAAACTCGGAAGGCAACCTGGGCCTGGCCAACGCCATCCTGAAACACCTGTCGGAAAAACTGCCCGTCTCGCGCATGCAGCGCGACCTGACCGATTCGACCGTGCTGCGCAACATCGGCGTGGGCCTGGGCTACACCCTGCTGGCCTATGACAGCTGCCTGCGCGGCTTGAACAAGCTGGAAGTAAACCACGCGCGCCTGGCGCAAGACCTGGACGCCACCTGGGAAGTGCTGGCCGAGCCCGTACAAACCGTGATGCGCCGCTATGGCATCGAGAATCCGTACGAGCAACTGAAAGAATTGACGCGCGGCAAGGGTATCTCGAAAGAGGCGCTGCAAACCTTCGTCAATGGCCTGGCCATTCCGCAAGACGCGAAAGAAGTACTGCTGAGCATGACGCCGGGTAACTACATCGGTATCGCGGCGCAACTGGCCAAGGCAATCTAAGCCACAATCTGTACCTGGATCAAGCAGATCCACTCCCGCGGGGCGGCCGGCACCCAAATGCTGCCCGCCCCGCGGTTTTTCCGGCAATCTTTCTTGTAGAATCTGCAGCACACAGCGCAATTTGCTTTTCTTTGGTATATTAGGCCGAATTAGTCCTAATACGTACTATTTTCAAGAAAGCCGCCGATGCAACGCTACACCACCACCGCCATCATCCTGCACTGGCTGACCGCCCTGCTGATCATCAGCGCCTTTGTCATGGGCCTGGTCATGACGGACATTCCCGGCCTGACGCCCACCAAGCTCAAATATTTCTCCTGGCACAAGTGGCTCGGTGTGACCGTGCTGGCCATCGCCGCCATCCGCCTGCTGTGGCGCAAGGCCAACGTGCCGCCGCCGCACCCGGCCAGCATGGTGGTCTGGCAAAAGAAGGCCGCCGACGCCATGCACGTGCTGCTGTACATCCTGATCTTCGCCGTGCCCGTCTCCGGCTACCTGTACACCCTGGCCGCCGGCGTGCCGGTGGTCTATCTGGGCCTGTTCCAGCTGCCGGTCATCATGGCGCCGAACCCGGAACTTAAGCCACTTTTAAAAGAGATTCATTATGTTCTGAACATGACGATGGCCGCCGCCGTGGCCGCCCATGTGCTGGCGGCGCTGAAGCACCAGTTTATCGACCGCGACGGCGTCCTCAAGCGCATGTTGCCGTAACACCGACTTCCCTTGCTCACTGAAACTCCAGGAAAAATAAGATGAAAACCACCCAACGCATCGTCCTCGCTTCCCTGCTGGGCCTGTCCGTGGCCGCCACCGCCGCCACCCTGCTGAAAGTCGATCCCGCCAAGACCAGCGTGTCGGCCGTGTTCAAGCAAATGAACGTGCCCGTGGAAGCGAAGTTCAAGAAATTCAATATCGCCATCGATTACAACCCGGCTACGCCGGACGCCTCGAAAGCGTCGGTGGAAATCGACACGGCCAGCATCGATATCGGCGACCCCGAGTACAACAAGGAAGTGGCCAAGAAAGAATGGTTCAACGCGGCACAGTTCCCGAAAGCCACCTTTGTCTCGAGCAGCATCAAGGCCGCAGGCGCGGGCAAGCTGACGGTAAGCGGCAAGCTGAGCATCAAAGGCAAGACCACCGACGTGACCTTCCCCCTGACGGTGAAAGCCGACGGCGGAAAATATGCCTTCGACGGCGCCCTGCCGATCAAACGCCTGACCTACAACATCGGCGAAGGCGAGTGGAAAGACACGAGCATGGTTGCGGACGAGGTCACGATTAAATTCCACGTTGCCGCCCAGTAACACCTGAGAAAACGTCCATGGCGGCGTTGCTCTTGCCTGGCCGTACGTTCGTACTGCCTGCGGCAAGGCGCCTTGCCCTGAACGTTTTTCAGGCGTTACATATCAGGTCAACGTCCAAAATCTGTTGTTTAACTTAGTTAGGAACTCAATGAAATTGAAGCACTTGATGATCGCCGTGCTGGCAGCCGCCGGCGCGGGTTCGGCCATGGCCGCTACCGACACCTACAACCTCGACCCGACGCACACCTTCCCCAGCTTTGAAGCCGATCACATGGGCATGTCCGTCTGGCGCGGCAAGTTCAACAAGACCAAGGGAACCGTGACCCTGGACCGTGCCGCCAAGACGGGCAGCCTGGACCTGGTCATCGATGCCGATTCGATCGATTTCGGCCTCGACGCCATGAACACGCACGCGAAAAAAGCGGACATGTTCAATGTGGAAAAATTCCCGGCAATCACCTACAAGAGCAAGTCGTTCAAGTTCAACGGCGATCAGCTGGTGGAAGTCGATGGCGAACTGACCCTGCTGGGCGTGACCAAGCCCGTCAAATTGAATGTGAGCAAATTCAAGTGCATCATGCACCCGCGCTACAAGCGCGAAGTGTGCGGCGCCGATGCCAGCGCGGAATTCAAGCGCAGCGATTTTGGCCTGAACTACGGCATGCCGGCGTTCTCGCCGGAAGTCAAGCTGGCCATCCAGGTCGAAGCGATCAAGGCCGATTAAACACGACCTTGCCGCATGACAAGCCCGCCTCGCTGCCCGCAGCCAGGCGGGCTTTTGCATGCACGACGCGAATCCGCTGGACTTTTCTATCGTGCTGCATCACTATCCGTTGGCATGATGTTGTTCTGACATGACACCCAACTCACCCATTGCGCGGAGGACTACATGAATTTCATTATCTGGATCGTTATTGGCGGCGTCATCGGCTGGCTGGCCAGCATGGTCATGAAAACGGATGCGCAACAGGGCATCTTCCTCAATATCGTCGTCGGCATCGTGGGCGCCTTCCTGGGCGGCTGGCTGCTGGCGCCCCTGTTCGGCACGGGCACCATCAATAGCGACAATTTCAGCGTGTCTTCGCTACTGGTCTCGTTCCTGGGCGCCGTGATCCTGCTGGGTATCGTGAATCTTTTGCGCCGCGGCAAAATACGCTAGCGCGGCAACACGCCGTGTCTCACGAAGTGGCCGGGCCGCGCAAGCGCCCGGCCATTTTTCATTGCTGCCATACCAATTGTATGGACAATACCACAGCCGCCACACGGAAAAATGCGCGCTGGCGGCCGGTTCCTGCCTCTATGCCACTCAAAACAATGCATTTAGACAATTCAATGCACACATGCCGTCCGGAAAATGTGATTGACTAGTGCGAGTTCGATACGGATACTCTAGGTCGCCCGCTGAGAAAAAACACTGGGTACACGTTGGTTCCGACTTCCCACCATGTAAAAAGACTAGAACTCGAATGAAAAAATCTTTAATCGCGCTCGCCATCCTGAGCAACTTCGCACACGCCGACGAAGGCATGTGGATGCCCCAACAGCTGCCACAAGTAGCCAAGGAACTGAAAGCGGCCGGACTGAAACTCGATCCGACCACCCTGACCAAACTGACCGAGTTCCCGATGGGCGCCATCGTCAGCCTGGGCGGTTGCTCGGCCTCGTTCGTCTCGCCGCAAGGCCTGGTTGCCACCAACCACCATTGCGTCTACAACAGCGTGGCGGTCAATTCGACCAAGGAGCGCGATTTGCTGGCCAACGGCTTCCTGGCCAAGACTTTTGCTGAAGAATTGCCGGCCGCCCCAGGCAGCCGTATCTTCGTCACCTCGGCCGTGACCAATGTCAGCGACAAAATCATCACCGCCGACGTAGCCAAGCTGCAAGGCAAGGCACGCATCGACGCGATCGAGAAAAACCAGAAAAAACTGGTCGCCGAGTGCGAAAAAGAAGCCGGTTTCCGCTGCACCGTGTCGAGCTACTACGGCGGCCTGGAGTTCTACCTGATCAAACAACTGGAAATCCGCGACGTGCGCCTGGTACACGCGCCTCCAGCGGGCGTGGGCAAGTTCGGTGGCGACACCGACAACTGGATGTGGCCACGCCACACGGGCGACTACGGTTTCTACCGTGCCTATGTCAGCAAGGACGGCAAAGCTGCCGACTTCAGCAAGGACAACGTGCCTTACCAGCCAAAACACGTACTGAAACTGGCCAAGGATGGCTTGAAAGAAGGCGATTTCGTGATGGCGCTGGGCTACCCTGGCCGCACCAACCGTCACCGCCTGCCATCGGAAGTGGCGTTCACGTTTGACTGGAACTACCCGGCCTTCGTGAAAGCGTCAGGCGAAACCCTGGCCATCATCGCGCGCGAAACCAAGGACAACAAGGATGTTGCCCTGAAATACGCGGGTCAAGTCGCTGGCGTCAACAATTACTACAAGAACCGCCAAGGCATGCTCGATTCCTACGCCGGCAGCGATTTCCTGGCGCGCAAGACGACGGAACACGATGCCCTGAAAACCTGGGTCAACGCCAATCCTGCACGCAAGGCGGAATTTGCCGGCGATATCGAGCAAGTGGAAAAGCTGATCGCCGAACGCGATGCCGACACCAAGCGCGATTTCTTCCTCGGTTACGCACAGCCACGCCTGCTGAACACGGCACGCAGCCTGTACCGCCTGTCCAACGAAGGCACCAAGGCCGATACGGAACGCAAGTCCGGCTACCAGACGCGCGATTTGCCACGCCTGACCTCGGGCATCACGTCGGTCGAGCGCACCTACGATGAAAAAGTCGACAAGGCGCTGGTACTGAACAGCCTGACCAAATACGCCGCGCAACCGGCAGCACAACGCCGCGCCAGCTTCGATGCCGCCATCGGCATCAAGGATGGCATGTCGCAAGCCGACCTGTCCGCCGCCCTGGACAAACTGTATGCGGGCAGCAAGCTGGCCGACAAGGAAGAACGCGCAGCATGGCTGAAACGCACGCCTGCCGAATTCCAGGCCAGCAAGGACAGCTTCATCCAGGCAGCCGTCGCCATGTATCCGGATTCGCTGAAAAACGAAGCGGAAGACGAAGAACTGGCAGGCAAGATCCAGCAAGCCTACGCCAACTACATGAAGGCCAAGATCGCCTTCATGAAGAGCAAGGGCCAAGCCGTGTATCCTGACGCCAACAGCACCCTGCGCGTGACGTTCGGCAGAGTGGCCGGCCGTGACCACGGTGCCGACGGCACCACCTGGACCGCGTTCACCACCGTCAATGGCGTCGTTGCGAAAGCCACGGGCCAGGGCGAGTTCAATGCACCAGCGAATCAACTGGCCGCGATCAAAGCCAAGGACTTCGGCAAATTTGTCGATCCCAAGCTGAAAACCGTACCGGTCGACTACCTGGCCACCCTGGACATCACCGGCGGCAACTCCGGTTCGGCAGCCTTGAATGCCAAAGGTGAATTCATCGGCCTGGCCTTCGATGGCACCTTGGACTCGATCATTTCCGATTGGGACTACAACAAGGCCAACACCCGTTCGATCCAGGTCGACCTGCGCTACATGCTGTGGAACATGAAACACATCGACCACGCAGACAACCTGTTGAAAGAAATGGGCGCTGAATAACAAGAAACAATAACCCGGCAACGGGCGCTTGTCAGCTGAGCCACTCCTGCGGGAGTGGCTTTTTTTCGCCTAGCGCTTTACTTTGGTAAAACGGTAAGGCGCAGCTTGCTCCGCGCCAAACACTTGCGCTCGACTGCTTCCCAAGGGCAACAACACGCGCCGCCCCTCCTGCAGCAGCAAGGCAAGGTCGGCGCCGGGAAAGCGCTGCGCCAGCAGCCTATACGCTTGCCGCTCGATGGCGGCAGCAAGAATCACGATGCGGTAATCGGCCTCGCCAAAGTCCAGCAGCAGCGCGGGGGCCTCCGGCCCTGGCAGCGCCGTGATGCGCAGGCGCGTGCTTCCCTTGACGAGCTCGAAGGCTGACCACGGGGGTAAGGTACGCCGCGTGGAACCGATCTGCAGTTGCGGCGCCTGACCTATATCCGCCGAAGCCAGCAAGACATCGGGCCGCGCCTCCGACACGGCCCCATCGACAGCCAGCAGCCAGCCTCGGTAACGTATCAGCGCGCCTTGCGCGGTGGCCATGACGGAGCCGCCCTGCGCCACGGGTTCCTTACTCACTGGCAAGCGCAACGGCGCCGCTTGTGCCGCCAAGCAAGCCCACCACACAAGCGCCGCCATCGCTGCCATCACTGCGTTGCCCATGCTGCCTCCCCTTGCGCGTGAAACGTATTCATAACACAAGTCCGGCACTCGCCTGCTGCTGCACATCAAGGCCGAAGCGCCGGTGCTACAATTGGTCCCTAGCGGGCGTACTTACCCAGCGCGCCTTCCCCCTCCCAGACTCAGACCGCTATGCCACCAGACTTGCGCACGACCTACGAACTCGGTAACCACAACCAGACCACGACCTGGCTGGAATGCATCACCTTCTACAAGGATCTCGCCGCACGCTATCCGCACGTGCTGCACTTCGAACAGATCGGCCTGTCCGACTCGGGCGTGCCCATCCACGCTGGCGTCGTCAGCGCGGATGGCGTGTTTGACCGCGAGCAAATCAAGCGCGCAGGCCGCACCGTTTTCTTCAACAATAACGGCATCCACCCGGGCGAACCGGAAGGCATCGACGCCTGCATGGCCATCGTGCGCGACCTCTGCACGCAGCCCGAGCGCCTGGCGGCGCTGGGCAGCACCGTGCTGCTGTTCATTCCGATCTACAACGTCGATGGCAGCCTGAACCGCGCCAATACGTCACGCGTGAACCAGGATGGCCCGGAGCAATTCGGTTTCCGCGGCAACAGCCGCCACCTGGACCTGAACCGCGACTTCATCAAGTGCGACAGCCTGAACGCGCAAGTGTTCAACCGCTTGCTGGCCAGCTGGGACCCGGACGTGATGGTCGACACGCATACGTCGAACGGCGCCGACTACCCGTACACGATGACCCTGATCCACACGCAAACGGATAAGCTGGGCAACGGCCTCGGTCCCTTCCTGCAAGACACCATGCTGCCGCACATCTTTGCGGCCATGGAAAGCGCCGGCTGGCCCACCTGCCCGTACGTCAATCCCGTCAAGGATAGCCCGGACCACGGCATCGCAGAATTTCTCGAAGTACCGCGTTTCTCGACCGGCTTTGCAGCCTTGCATCACGTCATCGGTTTCATGCCGGAAACGCATATGCTCAAACCCTTTGCCGACCGCTACGCTTCCATGCGCGCCCTGCTCGACATCACCATGACGTTTACCGTGCAGCATGGCGAGCAGATCAAACAGCTGCGCGCACAAGCAAAAGCGGCCGGCCGCACGCAGGCAGAATGGCCGATCCACTGGGCCATGAACGAAGAACAGCCGTCGACCTTCCCTTTCAAGGGCTATGCGGCGCAATACACGCCAAGTATCCTGGGCGACTACCAGCGCCTGTCGTATGACCGCTCGCAGCCGTGGGAACGCGATATCAAGTATTACAACCGCTTCGATGCGGATGTCACCGTGGACGCGCCGAAAGCCTATGTGGTGCCACAAGCCTGGCGCGAAGTGATCGAGCGCCTGCGCTGGAACGGCGTCGAAATGAGCCGCATCACCGCCGAACAGACGCTAACGGCGCGCTACTATCACATCACCAACATCGGCACGCGCGCCATGGCCTACGAAGGCCACATGTTCCATGACAATGTAGAACTTGAAGCGCGCACGGGACAATTTACCTTGCAAGCGGGCGACTATGTGATCAGCCTGGACCAGGACAACGCGCGCTACGCCGTGGAAACGCTGGAACCGCAGGCGCACGACAGTTTCTTCCGCTGGGGCTTCTTCAACAGCGTGCTGGAGAAGAAAGAAGCGTTTTCCGATTATGTGTTCGAAGACATGGCATCCGAATTGCTGCGCGATGAACCGGCGCTGGCGGCCAAGTTTGCCGACTGGAAAGCAGCCAACCCGACCCTGCTGAGCAATCAGGAAGCCGTGCTCGATTTCATTTTTGAACATTGCCAGCGCTTTGCCGAGCCCGAATGGCGGCGTTATCCCGTCATTGCCCTGATGTAAATCCGGGCTGTAGCGAATGCAATATCCTGGCGCCGCATCGGAGACCCCGCTGCGGCGCCTCTTTCTGTGCCCTACCCACAAGGTAATCCCATGCACTACGCACTGAACCTGCGCACCTTCATTTACAGTCATTATTTTTACCTGGGCTTGCGCGTGGCCATCGGCCTGGTCAGCCTGACCTTGCTGACCCTGGAAATCAGCGACAGCACCACCGCCATGACGGTGTGCATCGGTGCCCTGTGCACGACCCTGATGGACATGCCCAGCCCGCTACGCCACAAGTTCAACGAAATGCTGGCCTCCGTGCTGCTGTGCAGCGCCGTCACCCTGCTGATCAGCCTGTGCGGCCCCGTGCACTGGCTGCTGCTGACGGTGCTCGTGCTGGTCAGTTTCCTCGCCAGCATGATGGTGGTGTACGGCAAGAAATCCATGCCCCTGCAACTGGCCGCGCTGTTCATCATGACCATGTCGATGGAGCATCAGATGACGTGGCAGCAATCATTTCACCATGCGGGCCTGTTCATGCTGGGGGGATTGATCTATCTGGCCTATGCCATGGCCATCGCCTGGGTCTTGCGCCACCGCATCAAACAGCAAGTGCTGGCCGAAGCCCTGTTCGAGCTGGCCGCCTATATCGACATCAAGGCCGATTTCTACGACACGCGTTTTAATTTGACGGAGCAGTTCAACAAGCTGGTGCGCCACCAAAGCATCCTGGCCGACCGTCAGCAAGCATCGCGCGATCTGATTTTGCGCAGCCACAAGAACAGCAAGGATGCCATCGTCGTGCAGGTGCATGTGTGCATGCTGGATTTATATGAACTGATCCTTTCCACGCACACCGATTACGCGCTGCTGCGCCAGCACCTGGCCGACTCCGACGTGCTCAAATCCTTGCACGACCTCGCTTACAAGGCGGCGCGCGACATCGAATCCGTCGCCTACGCCGTCACGCGCAAGCGCGCCTCGTATGTGCAGATCAACTACGACAAGGAATGGTCCGAGATCGAAGCAGAAATTGCCCGCTTGCACGCAAAAGGCGACGGTGCGCAAGAAGCGCTGGCGACCCTGCGCGCGCAACGCAACAAGATCCGTGCCATCTTGAAAATGATCGGTGAACTGCATTTGGCCACGCAAAAAGTCTATGCCGACGTGCCATTCTGGAGCGGCGCGGACATGGCGCCGTTCTTGTCGCAGCAGAAATACGAACTCAAAACCCTGCTGTCGAATTTGCGCCTGGACTCGCCCGTGTTCCGCTTCGCCCTGCGCGTATCGATGGCCATCTCGGTGGGCTTGGCTGTAGGCCACTGGCTGCCGTACGCAGCACACAGCTACTGGATCGTGCTCACCATCGTCATCATCCTGCGCCCCACGTTCAGCATGACGCGCCAGCGCCGCGCCGACCGCATCATCGGCACCATCATCGGCTGCGTCATCACGGCCATCGTGATTCGCTTCGTGCACAGCAATATCGTGCTGATGGCCATTTTATTTCTCTCCATCGTGGCCACGCCCACCTTCATCTATCTGCGCTACCGCTACACGGCCATCGCCGTGAGCCTGATGATCTTGCTGCAAATGCACCTGGTGGCGCCCAGCAACCCGAACCTGGTCAGTGAGCGCCTGATCGATACCCTGATCGGCGCGGCGGTGGCGACCATCTTCAGCTTTGTCCTGGCCAACTGGGAATACCAGAGCCTGCCACGGCTGGTGCGCCAGGTACTGAATGTGAACCTCAGCTATATGCAAGCCAGCTTCGAGTTGCTGCAGGGAAAATGCTTCGATGATTTCGCCTACCGCATCGAGCGCAAGCGATTGATGGACAGCCTGGCCGCGCTCAGCTCGGCACTGGTGCGCATGCTCGACGAACCGGCCAGCAAGCAGCGCGCCGTGGAAGACATCAACCTGTTCATCGTGCAAAATTACTTATTGGTGGCCCACGTGGCGGCGCTGCGCTCGATCCTGGGACGCCACACCAGCCAGCTGCCCGTCGCGCCCGTCAACGCCTTGCTCAGCCACAGCCATACGCAAGTGTGTTTGACCCTGTCGCGCGCGCTGGAGCAGCTCGACAACAAGGCCACCATCAGCGCCCCGCTGGCCACCCCTGCCGCACCGCCCGTCAGCGACGTGGCCTGGTCGGGCTGGCCGCTGGTCAAAAGACGCATCCGATTGTTGCAGGCAGATGCCGACAAGATCGTGATACATAGCGCGGCGATCGTGCATATCGTGGCGCCCAGATAATATTTTTCGGCCGCCCAGGCGCAAGTGGTGTCATCAGGAGGTCATCTGAGCTCTTTATGCTGCGATGGTTTTTCCACTTACAGCCAAGGTAATCATGCACGCATCTCCCCTGACCCGGCGCCTGCCACTGGCGCTGGCCATCAGCGCCGCCCTCGCCCTTGCCGCTTGCGGCGGTTCCGATCACCGGGAAGCGGCGCTCGTCATTCCAGCAGCGCCAGCCGACCAGGGCGCTCCCGATACGGCGCCACCATCGGCCACGGCCATCCCCTTTGTCGACAATATCGCCAGCAACCAGCGCGGCGACGCCCGTTATGCCACGGCCGCCACGAATGCTGGCGTGCGCGTGCTGATCGGCATGCTCGACATCTGGAAACCGTTGACGGAAATCGTCGATGCCGGCGTTTCGGCGCCGGCCGTGGACGGCTTCCCCGCCGTCGTGCCCTCCACCTGGACGGGCGTGCCCAACGATGGCACGCAAGGAGGCACCATCGTCAATGCCAGCGTGCACAACGCGAACATCGATTTCGTCATCAAAGCCACCACCAGCCGCACGCCGGCGCAGGAACTGGCCGCCTACCTGGACGACCGCCGCGGCAAGGGCTACAGCATCACCGATGGCATGGGTCCGCTGACAGACGCCTGGCGCAGCGCGGCGCGCCAGACCACCAGCATCACCGACATCGCGCCGGACGCGACAAGCAAGCTCTACAACGACAGCGGCACCAACACGGGCGTGACGGGCAGCAGCAATGCCGAATTCGGCAATGTGGTTGGCCTCGTCAATGCCATGGGCAACAATGGTTCCACAGAACCGGCCAAGCGCTTCTACAAATATGCGCGGCCATTTCGCTGGAGCAGCAATGTGGTGCTGATTCCCGCCCTGGTGCCGGCCAAGAGCGCCACGCCGGCCACCGATGGCGGCTTTACCAGCGGCCATTCGGCCGAAGCCGTACGCGGCGCGCTAGGCATGGCCTATGCCTTGCCCGAGCGCTACCAGGAAATGGTGGCGCGGGGCCTGGAACTGGGTGAAAACCGCATCATCGCCGGCATGCATTCGCCGCTCGACGTGATCAGCGGCCGCGTTCAGGCGCAAGCCATCGTCGCCGCCAACCTGCTCGACCCTGCCACGGCCGCCACCAAGGCTGCTGCCGTGACGCAGGCGCACACGACCCTGATGGCCAGGACGGGCACCACGGCCGACACCTTTTATGACTACGCCCATTCGGGCACCATCGCCAACGACCGTTTTTCGGACTACGCCAGCACCAAGGCCGCCTATATCCGTCGCCTGACCTTCGGCTTCGCGCAGACGGGCGCCGCCAATGCCCAGGCCGTCGTGCCGAAGGGTGCGGAAGTGCTGTTGGAAACGCGTTTGCCGTATCTGTCCGACGCGCAGCGCCGCGTGGTGCTGAAAACCACGGCCTTGCCATCGGGCTACCCGGTGATGGACGATGCTGAAGGCTGGGGCCGCCTGAACCTGTTTGCCGCTGCCGATGGCTATGCCGTGTTCACCGGCAATGTAGTGGTGGCCATGGACGCGGCCAAGGGTGGCTTTTATGCCGTCGACCGCTGGCGCAACGACATCAGTGGCACTGGCAAACTGAACAAGCAAGGCTCGGGCACCCTGAAACTGGGCGGTAACAATAGCTGGAGCGGTGGAACGCATGTGGAAGCGGGACGCCTTGAAGCCAACTCCGCCACCGCCTTCGGCAAGGGCGATGTGTATGTCAGCGGCGGAACCGTAGTCAGCAACGCCCAGTCGGGTCTGGCACTGGCCGGCCGGTACACGCAGCTGGCAACAGGCAAGCTGGAGCTGAAACTGGGTAACGGCCAGGGTGGCCGATTGAGCGTGGTGGGCCAGATGACGGTCGCGGGCGGCAGCCTGAACGTGACGTTCCAGAATGGCTACAAGCCGGCCGCAGGCGATACCTTGAACGTCATCAATGCTGCGAGCTTGAAAGGCAAGTTCGACACGATCAGCGTCGACGGCTTTAAAGTGACGCCAACCTACACGGCAACGGGTTTGCAATTGCGTCTCGATACTTGATCCGCATCAGCCAGCATGCAAAAAGCCGCCTTCGTGAACTGAACCCGACTAGCTGGACGGCTTCAGTTCATTCGAGCGGCATTCTTTATACTTACTTCAGGTATCGTTCGAACCAGCCGACGATGCGCTGCTGCAAGTCGCGCTGGTGCTCGGGCTTGCGGAAGGAATGGCCTTCGCCATCGTAAATGAACAAGCTGGACGGCACGCCCATGGCGCGCAAGCCGTGCCAGAATTCCAGCGACTGGGCGGCCGGCGTTTCCACGTCGCGCTCGCCCACGTAGATCAGGGTCGGCGTCTTGGCCGCCTTGATCGATTCGATGGGCGAAGCCTTGCGGTAGACGGCCGGATTGTCATACGCGGAGGCGCCAAAGAACGGGATCATCCACTGATTGATGCCGTTCTGGCCGTAGTAACTGATCCAGTTCGACACGCCCGCGCCCGCCACGGCCGCCTTGAAGCGGTCGCTGTGCGTGACGCCCCACATGGTCATGAAGCCGCCATACGAATGGCCGATCAGGCCCAGGCGCTGGTCGTCGACGGGGGCCACTTTTTCCACCGCATCGATGCCTGCCAGGATGTCGCGCCAGTCGCCGCCACCGAAGTCAGCCATGTTGGCACGCGTAAATGCCTGGCCCTGGCCAAAGCTGCCGCGCGGATTGGGCAGGAAGACGAAATAGCCTTTTTGCGTCAATTCCTCGATCACGGTGTTCGCTGCCACATAACGGGGCGAGGCGGCAGCGCCCGGGCCGCCATGCACGTTGACGATCATCGGGTAGCGCTTGCCGGCCTCCACCTTCAACGGTCCCAGCAGCCAGCCTTGCACCTTGTATTGCTCGTTGCTCCAGCCCACGTTCTGCACCGTCAACTGCGGCGCAAAGCCATCATTGTCGCGCGTGATCTTTTTCAGCTGGCCCACCGGTCCCGCCACCAGGTAGCTGGCGTGCGTAAAATCCTCCTGCGCGGCAGCTGCCTGCAAGCCATCGGTGCTGAACGACAGACGGCCATCGCTGCCGCTGCTGCTGAGCTCACCGAGCATTACGGGTTGAGCCGGACCGGTCTGCGCGTCGACAGGCACCAGCGCCAGCTGCGAATCGATCAGGGCCGTCGCCAGCAAGCCGGTGCCGCGCCAAACGACGCCATTGAAGGTGCCGCGATAGTCTTGTGTGAGATTGCGCGGCGTGCCGCCGGCCAGCGGTACGGTATAAATATCGCCGCCGATGGAGCCGAAGTCGCTCATCAGGCCGCCGATGAAGACCACCGTCTTGCCATCCGGCGAGACAGAAGGCAAGTTCAGCTGCATGGCGGGCGCGGCGATCACGCGCAGGGCGCCCGTGGCCGCATCAATATGGCTGAGCTTGGCAACCCACCAGTTGCTGTCGCCATTGCCTTGCGCGCTGGTGGCGACGAAGCCGCGGCCATCGGGCGTCCAGCTGTATTCATACACATAGGTGTCGCTTGGTGACAGCAAACGCGCTTCGCCGCCGCTGGCAGGCACGACGGCAATGCGCTGTGCATCGTCTTCGCTGCCCACTTCGCCCACCTGGCGTACCCCTGCTTCCACGGCACCGGCCAGCTTGCGCGCGCCCACCGTCGCCAGCAGGGCCAGCTGCTTGCCGTCAGGCGACCAGCGCGCCGTGCTGGCCACGCCTTTGATACTGGTCAACACGCGCGCCTGCGCCTGTGTCATCGTGGCCAGGTACAGATGCGCCATGCCCGCCTTGCCGTCGTAGCCGACAAAGGCCAGCTGCCTGCCATCGGGCGACCAGCTGGGCTTGTCGTAGGAACACACGGCACACGGGTCAAATTGCTGCACGATGGCGCCGTTGGCGGCGTCGCGCACGATGATGGCTGCATGCGGACGCTGCGGCTGTTCGTCGGCCTTGCTCGATTCGATGGCGGCAATGCGCTGGCCATTGGCCGACAGGGCGACGGCGCGGTAATCGCGCAGCAGCATACTGCTGGCAGGCGCTGCCTGCGCCGTGCTCCCCAGAAGGCTGCTTGCCAGCAAGCCGCATGCGGCCAAATCAGTTATTTTCATCATGTAAATTCCAGTTAAGAATAAAAAAAACCGCCGGCAAGCGCGGCGGTTTTGGATGGAGCAGACTGCATTAGCGGGCCTTCTTGCCCAGGTGCGAATGCCGTATGCTGTACAAGAAATAAATAGCCACGGTCACCGCCATCCACACGCTGAACACGACAAACGTCGTATGCGGCAAATCGCGCATGATATACAGGCAAGCCAGTATGCTCAGGCCTGGAATTACATACGGCCCGAACGGCACGCTGAAGCCTTCGATGCGGTTGGCGCCCTGTTTGTGGCGCAGCACGGGCACGGCAACCGAGACCACCATGAAGGCGGTCAGGGTGCCGATGCTGACCATGTCCCACAAATAAGTCGCATCGACGGAGCCCGCCACCACGGCGACCACCAGGCAAACGATGATGGTATTGCTGACCGGCACCAGGGTGCGCGGGTGTATCTTCTGGAACGACTTCGGGATCAGGCCGTCGCGGCTGACGGCAAACAGGATGCGCGTCTGGCCGTAAATCGTCACCAGGGTCACGCTGAAGACGGAAATGACGGCGCCAGCCGACAGCACCAGCGCGGGCCAGGTCTTGCCCGTGACATTTTGCAGGATCACCGCCAGGCCCGCTTCCTGGCCTTCGAACAGCTTGGCCTGTTGCGCGCCCAGGGCGGCCACGGCCACCAGCAGGTAAAACACGGTGACGATGAGCAAGGCGCCGAGGATGCCGCGTGGCACATTGCGTGTGGGATTTTTCACTTCGTCGCCGGCCGTCGCCACCGTATCGAGGCCGATGAAGGAGAAGAAGACGGTGCCGGCCGCGGCCGTCACGCCCGTCATGCCGGCAAAACCCTTGCTATTGTCAGTATTAAAGAAGGGAAAGAAATTGTCGGCATTGAATCCGGAAAACGCGATGACGACAAAAAACACGAGGATCGCCAGCTTGATGATGACCATGATGGCGTTCATCAGGGCCGATTCCTTGGCGCCGCGCAACAGCAAAAAGCCGCACATGCAAATCAAAAAGATGGGCGGCAGGTTGATGTGGCCGGCATGAAACTCCATGCCGTGCGGACCGGAAACGATCATCGGCGTGCGCAGCATCTCGGGAATATGCCAGCCGAAGGCATTTTCCAGGAAATTATTCAGGTAGGACGACCAGCCGATGGCCACGGCACTGCCCGCCAAGCCGTATTCCAGCAGCAAACAGGCGGCCATGATGAAGGCAAGAAACTCGCCCACGGTGGCGTAAGCAAACGAATACGAGGAGCCGGAGGCGGGAATGCGGAACGATAATTCCGCATAACACAAGGCCGTCAAGCCGGCCGTGATGGCGGCGATCAGGAAAGACAGGACGACCGATGGGCCCGCCTTGGGCACGGCTTCGACCATGGTAAAGAAAATGCCCGTGCCGATGGTGGCGCCGACGCCGATCATGGTGAGGGAAAACAGGCCGATGGACCGGCTCAAGCCACTGCTGCTGAGGCCTTCACCATAGTCGACCGTGGTATCGATCGGCTTGGTGCGGCAAAGTTTCTGGACCAGGGTTTGGCTCACTAGCATTCCTTTATGAGGCATGCACTTGAACACCTGTCAAAACCTGCTGCGTGTCGCGATTCGCGGCCTGCGATGCTCACTGTGCATTCGCACAGCTGCGCTTCTTAGCCACAACTCATTCCGCTCGCTACGGTTTTGTCAGATGTTGTTAGGAACATGACGGGTAAAAACAAGAAAAAACGGCGCTCCGGCCCTACCTGGCAAAAAACCGGAAAGATCGCGTCCATTTTCAAAACTAAGCGATTATAGGGCTTTCATCGGCTCAGCTAAACAGAACTTTGATGCAAGGAAACAACGCCAGGCGTGCGCCGGCAAACCCGCCAGCGTGCTGGCCGAGAAGAAATTGCTTTTATGAAATAAAAAGCGCGCCGCTGCAGTGGCAGGGGCGCGCTTCTGGCTCAGCTCAACTACGCTGGTTTACTTCTTGACGTGTGGCGCATCGGCCGCCGGCCAGCCTGCCTCGTAGCCTTGCGGCACGTCATCGCGCCGCTCTTTAGGCGCCAGGCCCAGCACGTAGTACAGCACCGTCAGCAGGATCAGCCAGGCTGGTCCCACCATCAGGGCGATGCGCGTATCAGGGAAATACGCCATCAGGCCGATCACCAGCGCCAGGAAAGCCAGCGAAATCCAGGAGCCGTACGGCGCGAACGGCATGCGGAAGGCCAGGTTCTTGATTTCCTGCGGGCTCAAGGTCTTGCGGAACTGAATCTGCGTGACCAGGATCACGCCCCAGGTCCAGACGGCGCCGAAGGTGGAAATCGAGGTGACCCAGATAAACACTTTTTCCGGCACCAGGTAGTTCAGCAACACGCCCAGCAGCAGGGCAAACACGGACACCAGAATGGCGCGGCGCGGCACGCCGCTGGCCGTGGTTTCCGCAAACGCCTTCGGTGCCTGGCCTTGCAGCGCCAGGTTGTACAGCATGCGGCCCGTGCTGAAGATACCGCCATTGCACGACGACAAAGCTGCCGTCAGCACGACGAAGTTGATGATGCCCGCAGCCGTCTTGATGCCCAGGCGTTCAAACGTCATCACGAACGGACTGCCGGTGGTGCCGATTTCATTCCATGGGTAAATCGACAGGATGACGAACAGCGCGCCGACATAGAAAATCAGGATGCGCCAGAACACCGAATTGATGGCGTCGGGAATCGATTTCTTCGGGTTGGCCGCTTCGCCGGCCGTCAGGCCGATCATTTCCACGCCCAGATAGGCAAACATCACCATCTGCAGCGACATCAGCACGCCCTGCGCGCCATTCGGGAAGAAACCGCCATGCGTCCACAGATTCGAGATGCCGATGGCCACGCCGTTGTTGCCGAGACCGAAGATGATCATGCCCGTGCCGCCGACGATCATCAGGATGATGGTGACCACCTTGATCAGGGCAAACCAGAACTCGAACTCGCCGTAAGCTTTCACGGCCAGCAAGTTGATGGCGCCCATGGAACCCAGAGCCGCCAGGGCCCAGATCCAGCGCGGTACGTCGGGGAACCAGATGCCCATGTAGATGGCGACGGCGGTAATTTCAGCCACGCACGTGACCAGCCACAGGAACCAGTAGTTCCAGCCCGTCAGATAGCCTTGCAGGGGGCCCAGATAATCCTGGGCATAGCGGCTGAAGGAGCCGGCCACCGGATTGTGCACGGCCATTTCGCCCAGGGCGCGCATGATCATGAAGATGACCGCTCCACCGATGATGTACGACAGCATGATGCCAGGACCGGCCATCTTGATGGCGTTGCCGGAACCCAAAAACAGGCCCACGCCAATCGCTGCGCCCAGCGCCATCAGGCGTATCTGCCGCTCGCCCAGGCCGCGGTGCAAGCCTTGTTCACTCGTTTTCATTACGTGTCTCCGTTTTTTTCTTGAATACACCGATCCCTCCCCCCAATGGCGGTTCCGCTCTTGCTGGAAAGGAGGAAACGGCGAGCCGGCGGCAAGCGCCGGCATGCTCAGATGATCAGGCCAGTTCGGCGATCAGTTCGATCTCGACGCAAGCACCCAGCGGGATTTGCGCCACGCCGAAAGCGGAGCGGGCATGCTTGCCGCTGTCGCCGAAGACTTCGACGAACAGTTCCGAGGCGCCATTGGTCACCAGGTGCTGTTCCGTGAATGTGGAGGTGGAATTGACCAGGCTCATGACCTTGACGATGCGTTTGACCTTGTTCAAATCGCCGCCGCACGCGTCTTGCAGGGTGGCGATCAGTTCGATGGCGATGCCCCGCGCTGCAATCTTGCCTTCTTCCGTGGTGACGTCCTTGCCCAGTTGACCGACCCAGACCTTGCCATCCTTCTTGGCCAGGTGGCCGGACAGGAAGACGGTGTTGCCCGTGCGGGCATGCATCACGTAAGCGGCAGCTGGCGCAGCAACGACTGGCAATTCGATGTCGAGGGCCTTGAGTTTTTCGTAAAACGACATGCTATTTCTCCAAGAAAACAATATAAACGAAACCGAAATTCATCAGCAGCAGAAAAAGGATGATGGCGGGATGACGGCGCCCTGGCAGCGCGGCAGTGACCGACAACAGCGCCAGATTAAACGTCATCATATTGGTGAACCAGCAGTTTTAGTTCACAAATAGGCCCGGTTATTCAGTGGATTATACCGACAATCAAACAAAATTCAGCATCGCTTCATGAAGCATGCTCTACAGGCATCGAGCGTGACTTTTTTCACTTGATTATCTTTTATGCATTGTCAAGCCCTCTGGGTCAAGCTTCAGGCCATCCAGAAATGCGCGGTCGTGCGATACCACAAGTAACGCCCCCTGATATTGCAGCAGCATCTGCTCCAGCGCCTGCAGGCTGGCCAGGTCCAGATGATTGTCGGGTTCATCGAGCAACAGCAGTTGCGGCGGCGCCTGCGCATACAATTCGGCCGCCAGCGCCACCTTCATGCGCTCGCCCCCGCTGAGCAAACGGCTGGGCATGGTGGCGCGCGCGCCGGCGATGCCCAGCAGCGCCAGCCGCGTGCGCAAGGCCCCTTCCGCCACAGTGCTATTGCGTGCTTGCAAGCGTTGCACGGCGCTCCACTCGCCGTCTTGCAGTCCAGCATGCTGGTCCAACCACGCCACCTGCGCATGGCAGCGCAGTTCGCCGCTGGCGGGCGCCAGCTGCCCGGCGATCACGCGCAGCAGCGTCGACTTGCCGCTGCCATTGTCACCCGTCACGGCCAGCCGGCGCGGGCCGCTCAGTACCAGGTTGATGGCGTGCGCCTGTCCATGCGGCAAGACCAGCCCGCGCAGCTCCAGGATCAGTTTCCCGTTGGGCACCAGGCTCTCGGGCGCCAGCAGCAGCCGTTCGGTCTCGGGCGCACAGCGGGCGCTGGCCTCCATCACGCGTTGCTGGCGCGCCTGCTGCGCCTCTTGCGCGCGCAGGCGCAGCTTGCCCTGGCTATCCTGGCTTTTCTCCTTTTTCGCATCCAGCAGGAGCTTGCTTTGATTGCCTTCGCGTCCCTCGCGCTCACCGCGTCCGATCCTGCGCTGCTGGCGCTCGGCTTGCTGCTGCGCCTCGCGCTGTTCGCGCCTGGCCCCGGCCTTTTCCGCCTGCAGGGCAGCGGCGTAGCCGGCCTGCTCCAGCGCGCGCTGCTGCGCATACAAAAGGTAATTACCGCCATAGCTGCGCAAGCCCTGCGACGACAACTCGGCGATTTCATCGACGTGCTCCAGCAGGGCGCGGTCATGGCTGATCAGCAGCAAGCCGCCCGGCCAGCGCGCCATCTGCGCCACCAGGCGGGCGCGCTGCTGCGCATCGAGATGGTTGCTCGGTTCATCGAGCACCAGCCAGTCCGCCTGCGACAGCCAGGCACCTTGCAGGGCGATGCGCTGGCGCTCGCCACCGCTCAGGCTACTCGTCGGCGTGTCGGCATCGACATGGCCTAAATCAAGCGCATCGAGCGCCTGGCGCAAACGGGCGTGGGCATCCCAGCGTTCGCCCACCAGTGCGTAGTCGGCCTCATCGACGCTGCCTTCCGCAATGCGATCCAGCGCGGCCAGCAAGTCCTCCATGCCGGCAAGCGCCGCCACGCTGGGATAGTGTTGCGGATCGAGTTCCTGCGCCACGTAATGCAGGCGGCCATCACAGCGCACGGTGCCAGAAGACGGCTGCGCCTGGCCCGCCAGCAGGCGCGCCAGCACGCTCTTGCCCACGCCGTTATCGCCGACGAGGCCGATACGTTGCGGGGCAAAGGTCAATTGCAAATCGGAAAACAGGGCGCGGCCATCGGGCAGCACAAAGGAAAGACGGTCGAGTTGTAGTAATGCAGGCATGGATACTCCTTGAGCAAGGCTGGCGAACCCGCGCGGCGCAATGATGCGCTGGCGGAATGGGCGAGGCCGTGCACAGCACGGCAGTATCAATGGCGCATGTCGAAGCGTCCTGGAAGATGGGAAAGAAACGTCAGTGTAGCAGAGCAGGGCCGTTAGAGCCTATCCCAGTAGGGAGCGTCTTTTACAAGCAGCACATCAGGAGCGCGGACAAGGCGCGAGGAGGACGCGTGGCGAGCCACGCGACGACGAACAACGCAGTCCCCGCTTCTGAGGGGCGCTTGCAAGAGATGTATTCATCTACTGGGATAGGCTCTTAGCGCTGGCCCAGGGTCGTGTCGCCGAACAGGTTCTTGTACTCGCGCGGCTGCGAACGCCAGTACTGCGGCGGCGCCTGCACTTGCGCGCCCAGCTGGGCCGCCGCATGCCAGGGCCAGCGGGGGTCGAACAGGATGGCGCGCGCCAGCGCCACCATGTCGGACTGGCCGTTGGCAATGATGTCTTCGGCCTGCTGCGCCTCCGTGATCAAACCCACGCTGATGGTGGGCAAGCCGCTGTCGCGCTTGATGCGTTCGGCAAATGCCACCTGGTAGCCGGGTCCCACGGGAATTTGCTGCTGCGGCGAAATCCCGCCGCTTGAGACGTGGATGAAATCGGCACCCAGCTGCTTGAGTTCCTGCGCGAAACGCACGCTTTGCTCGATTTCCCAGCCCCCATCGACCCAGTCGGTAGCGGAAATGCGCACGCCCACGGCCACGCTGTCGGGCACGGCGGCGCGCACGGCTTCATAGACTTCCAGCGGAAAACGCATGCGGTTTTCCAGGCTGCCGCCATACGCATCGGTGCGCTGGTTGGACAGGGGCGACAGGAACTGGTGCAGCAAGTAGCCGTGCGCCGCATGCAACTCGATGCCTTCGATGCCCAGCGCATGCACGCGTTGCGCGGCCGCGACAAAGGCGCCCTTGATTTGCAGCAAGCCCATCTCGTCCAGGGCGATCGGCACCGTTTCGCCGGGTGCATGGGCGATGGCGGATGGGGCCACCGTTTGCCAGCCGCCCTCGGCCAGGTGCACGCAGGAGCCGCCCTGCCAGGGCGCGCGGCTCGACGCCTTGCGTCCCGCGTGGCCCAGCTGCACCACCAGCGGAATCGGCGCGTGGCGGCGGATCGCCTGCACCACCTTGTCCAGCGCGGCCTGGTTGGCATCCGACCACAGGCCCAGGTCATCGGCCGAGATGCGTCCCTCGGGCGAGACGGCCGTCGCTTCCGTCATCAGCAAGCCCGCGCCGGACAGGGCTAGGTGGCCCAGGTGGATCATGTGCCAGTCGGTGGCGTTGCCGTTGTCGGCAGAGTACTGGCACATGGGCGCGATGGCGATACGGTTGGCCACGTGCAGCGGCCCCAGTGCATACTGCGTGAATAGCTGGCTCATGGCGAACTCCGGACTAGGGGAAACCCCGATTCTACTGTGCTTTGAAAAGCGCGGCTTACACCTGCTTACGTTTGATACAGCGCACCGTCTAGCCTTGCGGGCAGCACACCGTTAATCTGGACACATCAATAACAGCGCAACACCTTGCCACCCAGGAGAACACATGAACACGACGACCACCGCCAGCCGCATCCACCCCTTGATGGCCGGCGCCGCCATTTCCGTGACGGTGCTGTGCCTGGTGGGCGCGGCGTCCATCGCCGGCATCCTGCCCAATTCGCGGGCGAATGTGCCTGCCGCAGCGGCCGTACCTGCCGATGTGGCGGCACTGGCGCCAGCGAACGCGGCAGCCCTGACAGCGCCGGTGGCCGCACCAGTCATGGCACAGGCTGCCCCCGCTCCGGCCCCTGCACCTGTCGTGCACAAGCGCGTCGTGCACCACACGCAAGTGGCGCAGGCGCGTCCTGCCTACAATGACAACAATGATAGCTACCGCGACACCGCCTACCGCGAACCCGTACGCCAGCAGCAGCCGGCGCCAGCACCCGCCCAGCCCAACTATGTGGGCATCGGCACGGGCGCCGTCATCGGCGGCTTGATCGGCAATCAGGTGGGTGGCGGCCGCGGCAAGGCGCTGGCGACCGTGGCCGGCGTAATCGGCGGCGGCATGCTGGGCAATGCGGTACAGAACCAGGTGCAGCAGCCGCAACGATAATCAGTATCAGTCGTACGGTCCCAGATAATCGAGTTTGCCCACGGCCACGCCATTGTTTCTCAAAATGGCGTGGACCATGGAGACATGAAAATAAAAGTTCGGCAAGGCAAAGCTGAGCAGGTAATTGTCACCCGAGAATTTTTTCCCCTCGTCAGTCCAGTTCAGCACGACTTCCTTCTGCGCGCTGCCGGCCATCTGGCCCGCGTTGACGCTGTCGATGTAGGCGATGGTGTTGGCGATACGCTCTTGCAACTGCTCGAACGACGCTTCGTTATCCTCGAACTTCGGCGCCGGCACGCCGCTCAGGCGCTCGACCGACATCTTCGACGTATCGCTGGCGCGCTGCACCTGCGCCGTCAAGTCCAGCATGTCGGGCGCCAGCTGCGCGCCCAGTAAAATCTCGGGCACGATGCCATCTTCCTCCACATGGGCTTGCGCTTTTTCCAGCAGGGCCGAGACGACCCGCAAGCCGCGGATGAAGACGGGGATGGTTGCCTGATACATGGACACGGACATGGCGGACTCCTGGTAAATTAAACGATGAGCCAGTGTACCCGAGGCGCTGTTTTCCGGCAGCGCGCGCAATGCCACTCCTGTGCGCCAGCGCACCAATCAGCACAGTTGCCCTTACTTGTCCAGGTTCACCTTGCCATCGGGCGCACGCTCCGGCTGTGCCACCGGTTCTACCTGCGGCAGTGGTTGCGGCGCCTGCTTGTCCTTGCGCTTGCCGCCGAAGAATTTGACGATGGCCGCGCCGCCGCCCACCACGGCCAGGATCAGCACTTTCTTGAAAGCCAGCAGCAGCGCCAGCAACTTGCCAAACAGGCCCAGCTTGCTGGCCACGCCACCGGCAACCAGCGCCGCCAGGCCATATTCGGCCACCTTGTCCGTCTTGCTGTCGAAATCCGTGTAGCGGTTACCCTCGGTAAATTCCGTGAATGCCGTCACTTGCTGCATCTCTTTCTTGATCGCCTCGATCTGCTGCATGCCGGCGATCGCGTTCAGGTTCAGCACGCCTTCGCGGCCCAGCACACGCACGTTGTAGTTCAGCGAATGCTCGCCGCCATCGACCATCAGATCCTTGGCCCAGTACAGCTTGTGCGTATCCTTGGCATAGCTGGGTTTTTCCGCCCAGCCCATCAAATGGATGCCGGGATAACCCTGCTTCTTGCGCTCCGCGTTATTGTCCAGCACGGACGCCTGCATATCCTTGAGCAATTCGTCATATTTGATGCTGTCCGCATCGTCATCCTTGATATGGCCTTCCTTTTCATACGTGACGATGACACCCCAGCTATCGCGCTCGAGCACGCTGGTCTTGGCGGGCACGATCATGCCCAGCGAGACCATGCCAGGTGGATTACCCCAGGCATCGACCAGCACGCGTTCGGCGTCCGTCGGAGACAAATAACGGAAATTGGCCGGCAAATCCAGGGTGGCGATGCCGCCCGGCAAAGTGATCTTGCCGCGCTGCAGGTGCAACTGGGCGAGGAATTGCTCGGCGGTCATTTCCGGTGCGGCTGCCTTGTCATCGGCAGGGGCGGCAGCCGTCAGGCCGGAGAGGGTCAGGCACAGCAAGGCTGTCAGCAGGCATTTCAACATGATCGGTCCAAAAAAATTGCAAAGGGTAAATATTTTAAATCAATTGATTGCTTAATGGATAATTATTTCCATGCAGCATTTTTCCCATGAAAAAAGCGCCAATCGGGTTTCCCCGGCTGGCGCCTGATACTGCGTGATGGCTGGACGATCAGGAGGTACGCACCACCATCAGTCCCGCGCGCAAGCCCACGCGCACGTCCGGGTTCGGAAACACCACCAACTCTTCCACGTGCTGCACCGTGTACACATGATCGCCATCGCTGGCGATCACGGCGTGCTGCGGCAGGGAGGTGAAATTTTGCGTGCTGCGATCAAAAGCCATGCGGAATTCGTCGCTGTGCTTGATGATTTCCTGCGCCACCTTGAACACATGCGGCGCGGCCTTGACGGGCTGCGCAGGCAGCCCACGCAGCAAGCCATCGAGCGCCCGCGACACGTCGTCGAACAGGGACAAATCGTTCTGCCCCAGGGTGCCCACGCGGCCCAGCTCCACCGTGCTGGCGGCCGCGCCGAAATGCTCGGCCGAATAATAACTATACGTGCCGGCCGACTGCGGGTTCATGATGATGGCGCCGATGGCCGCCTGGCCCAGCCAATCGATCAGCTGCGCCTTGGCGTCGTCGGCCACCAGGTCCGGCACGATGGCAAACGTGGGGTACACGGAAGGCCGGATGGCCGTGTGCAAATCCAGGTGCCAGCGCACGGGCCCCGCCACTTCAAAGAACGCTTTTGTCGCAGCGATCATTTCATCGGCGCGCGCGCTTTCCGCCGCTTGCGCCAAGCTCCCCCGCACGGGGCGGAACATGCGATTCAGGTCGGCGTCGATAAAACGCTTGCCGGCCCGTATCGCATCGACATTACCCACGCAAACGAGCAAGTCGACGGCCAGCTTCGACGCATCGCACGACAGCGCGTCGAGCAGATGCGCCAGCACTTCGATGGGCCCCGTTTCGTCGCCATGCACGCCCACCGAGACGGCCACGCTGGCGCCGCCCGCGCCAGGTTTGACCACTTGCAGCATGCCGGGCGCCGGCAAGGCCACCGTGAAACCGGCGTTGGCAAACAGCTGCGCCACGGCGCTGAAATCGGCCTGCGCCAGCGCCTGCACGGCTGGCGGCAAGCCGCCAGCGCCCTGCACTACTTGTGTTGCTGCTTGCGTCATTACACCGCCGCTTCCACTGTCACTTTATTCACAGCCTCGGAGAGCGTCCACACGTCCAGCATGGCTTGCTCCAGTTCCGTCGCCGCCACGTAGGCCGACAGGCCCAGCGCGCCCGTCACCGCATCGACCGCTTGGCCCGCATTGCCTTGCTCGGCACGCGCCAGCACCTGCGTCAGCAATCGCTGTTGCGTGCGGCGCAGGGCTTGCTGCGCGTAGTTGCGCAACTGTTCCTGCGACTTGCCTTGCGCGGCCAGCTTCAGGCCACGCTCCAGCGTATCGATGCCCGCCTGGCTGCGCAGGGCCAGGCCCACTTGCAGGAAGGCGGCCAGGTCCATCGAAGCCGGACGCGGCACGGACAGGGCCGGGAACAGGAAGCCGGCGACGACTTCCAGCGCATCGACCGCATCCCACGCCTGCACGAAGGCCGGTTTCAGGCCAGGCACCAGCGCCGCTTCGGACTTGATGCCGACGGCTTGCAGCAGCTCGCGCTTCGATTCCGCGCCAAACAAACGGGTCAACTCAGCCAAGCCCGCGCCGCGCAATTGCTCGGCCGGCACGGACAAGACGCCGGCGATCATGGTTTGCTGCAGCACGCGCGTCTGCGCGTCGACCCTGATCGACACGTCACGCGGCACCGTCAGCGCATCGGCATCGAGCGCGTCAAACACAGGCGCCAGATTCAGTGCCACCCAGGCCTGGCCCCAGGCCAGGATCACTGCCGATTCGTCCACGCCATGTTCTGCCGCCAGGTTGCGGATCATCAGCGGGCCGCAGCGGTTGATCACTTCATTGGCCAGCACGGTGGCCAGGATAGCGTTGGCCAGCGGATGGTCGAGCGCCGAACGCGTTTCCACCAGCAAGGATGGGAAATACGGTTTCAGCACCGGCTCGGCCCACGTTTCATCCGTCAACGGCAGCGCGGAGAGGATGCGCTTGAAGCGGTTCTTCACGTTGGCAATCACCACCGCCAGTTCCGGCGTGGTCAAGCCACGGTTGTCCAGCTTGCGGCGTGCCAGTTCGGCCACCGACGGCAATTGTTCCAGTTCGCGCGACAGGGCGCCCTCTTCTTCCAGGCTGGCGATCAGGGCGGCATAGCCATCCTGCACGGCGCTTTCGCCTTGCGCCTGCAACTCGCGCACCAGCAAATGCGTCTGCTGCGTGTTGTCGCGCAAGACCAGGCGCTCAACGTCGTCCGTCATCGCATACAGCTCGCGGTTGCGTTCTTCTTCCGTCAGCTTGCCGGCATTGACTTCCACGTCCAGCCAGATTTTCACATTCACTTCATGGTCCGAGCAATCCACGCCGGCCGAATTGTCGATCGCATCGGTGAAGATGCGTCCGCCCGCCAGCGCGAACTCGATGCGGCCTGCCTGCGTCGCACCCAGGTTCCCCCCTTCGGCCACGACCTTCACGCGCAGTTCATTGCCGCTGACGCGGATATGGTCGTTGGCGCGGTCCTTCACTTGCGCGTGCGTCTCGGTCGATGCCTTGATGTAGGTACCGATGCCGCCGTTGTAGAACAGGTCCACGGGCGACTTCAGGATGCGGTGCATCAGTTCTTCCGGCGCCAGCGAGGTTTCGGCAATATCGAGGGCGGCGCGGATTTGCGGCGACAGCTCGATCGTGCGCGCGGAGCGTGGATACACGCCGCCGCCAGCCGAGATCAGTTCCTTGTTGTAGTCGTCCCACGAAGAGCGCGGCAAGGCGAACAGGCGCGCGCGCTCGTCGAACGAGACGGCGACGTCCGGTGTCGGGTCGAGGAAGATGTGGCGGTGGTCGAATGCGGCCACGAGTTTCAGCTGGCGCGACAGCAATACGCCGTTGCCGAACACGTCGCCCGACATGTCACCCACGCCGACCATGGTGATGGGCGTGGTGTTCAAGTCATGGTCCATTTCATAGAAGTGGCGCTTCACGGCTTCGAACGCGCCCTTGGCGGTGATGCCCAGTTTCTTGTGGTCGTAGCCGTTCGAGCCGCCCGAGGCGAACGCGTCACCGAGCCAGAAGCCGCGCTGCACGGCGATGCCGTTGGCGATGTCCGAGAACGTGGCCGTGCCCTTGTCGGCAGCCACCACCAGGTATGGATCGGCATCGTCAAAACACACGGTGTCGACTGGCGGGACGATATTGCCCAGGGAACGGTTGTCCGTCACTTCCAGCAGGCTGGAAATGAACAGGCGGTACACGGCTTCGCCTTCGGCCGCGATGGTTTCGCGCACGGCGTCCTTCGGCATCATCTTGCAGACAAAACCACCCTTCGCGCCGGCCGGCACGATGACGGCATTCTTCACCATCTGGGCCTTGACGAGGCCCAGGACTTCAGTGCGGTAGTCTTCCATGCGGTCGGACCAGCGCAAGCCGCCACGGGCAACGGGGCCGCCGCGCAGGTGCACGCCTTCGAAGCGGCGCGAGAACACGAAAATCTCGCGGTAAGGACGCGGTTCCGGCACCAGCGCCAGGCTGCTGGTATCGAACTTGAAGATGATTTTGTCGCCTTCCTGATTGTTCTGGAAGTAGCTGGTGCGCAGGGTGGCGGCCATCAGGTCGGCCAGCGCGCCGAGGATTTCCTCGGTGTCTGCGTGGTTCACGGACGGCAGGCCGGCCTTGATGGTGGCGATCGCCTCCAGGGCAGCAGCGTGCTGCGCGTCGGACAGCGACGGATCGAAGCGCTGCAGGAAGGCGTCGACCAGGGCTTTCACGTGGGCCGGCTGCTTGCGCAGGCTTTCGGCAATGTAGCGCACCGAGAAGCGGCTGCCCGTCTGGCGCCAGTAGCTGGTGTAAGCGCGCACCAGTTGCACTTCGCGCGTCGACAGGCCGCCTTCGATGACCAGGCCATTCAGGCGGCCATCTTCAGCTTCATCGTTGAACAGCGCGGCAAACAGTTCCTGCGCCACGGCGACGACGGATGGCTGCGCCAGTTTCGCCGCGCTGGCGGCATCGACCGTCAGGCTGGTAACGAAATAGCGCGTGCCGTCCGGCGGCGAAATCGAAAAGGCTTGCTCGCGATCGATGGCCACGCCCGCGTTATGCAGCGCCGGCAGGATGGCCGACAGCGGCGGCACTTTGTTGGCCGAATACAGGCGGATGGTGGTGACGGCACCCGTCTCGATGCGCACGGCAACATGCGATGGATCGGTGTTGCGCAGGATGGTGTCGAGGTCGCGGAAGGCGACGGCGGGCGCCGTGGCGGCCACGTAATCGAGCGGCAGTGTGGCGCACAACTTGCGCAGGCTGGTGCGCAGGGCCACGTCGGGCACGGCGTCGGCCACGGCGGCAAAGCCGTTATGCCAGCCATCGAGCACGCCCAGCAACGGCTGTTCGATATCCGTTTCCAGGTCCAGCGGGTAACGGGCGGCGTGGGCGATCAGGTAGACGCGCGCCAGGGGGCCGTCGGCCACCAGGGTTTGCGTGCTCACATGCGTGGCGCCGGAACTGGCTTGCAGGGCCTTTGCCAGGCTCGATGCCACGCTGGCGCTGTAGCGCTCGCGCGGCAGGTACACCAGCACGTTCAGGTGGCGCGCATACACGTCGCGGCGCGCGAAGACCTTGGTGCGCGGCTGCTTGTACAGCGAGACGACGGCACCGCATACTTGCGCCAGCCAGTCGAGGTCCGCTTCCAGCGCTTCGGTGCGCGGCAGGGATTCGAGAATTTCACGGAATTTCTCGGCGCGGAAGCCTTGCTGGCGCACACCGGCCAGGCTCAATACCTTGGCCACGCGGCCACGCGCAAATGGCAGCGCTGCCAGCGGCGTGGAGTTGCCGGCACGGGTAAACAGGCCGACAAAGCAATGCTCGCCCAGGATCGCGCCTTGCGCATCCATGTCGCGCACGCCGATGAAATCGAGCTGCTGGTCGCGGTGCAAAGTACCCGCCACGTCGGCCTTGACGATGGACAGCGCCGATTCGCGCTTGGCCAGGGTGTCGAAGTCGCCGGGAATATTCGCCAGGCAGGTGCCGTAGACTGGGTGTGCCGTATCCTGCAGCACGCCGACGCGGCTGGGAATATCGCGTTCCAGTTCGCGCACGCCCGGCTTGACGCGGTAATAGGCGTAGCCGAACACTTCAAAGCCGCCGCTGCGGGCCCACTCCAAAAAGGCGGCAACTTCCGCGCCTTCTTCGCCATGCCGGGAAGCGGTCGTGGCGACGGCGGCCAGGCGCTCGCTCATGGCGGCGGCGTCGCGGCGCACGACGGCGGCGTCACGCGCCACCATGTCGATGGCGGCGACCAGCGCGGCCAGGGCTTCCGGCGCCAGCTCTTCGTCGAGCAACACCAGCACATACGATTCGAGCGGGTCGCCCGGCTGGCGCACCGCTTCCACGCTGCCGTCAGCGGCGCGGCGCACCGGCAGCACGGTATTCATCACGCCGCGCACGGCCAGGTGCTGGCGGCGCATGGCCATGACGATGGAGTCGACCAGGTACGGCATGTCTTCGTTCAGGATCAGCAAGGCGCTCGCCATGCCGCCACGGCCATCCGCATAACGCAGGGTGGCGATCTGGCAGCCGCTGCCGGTGCGCTTGGCCGCTTGCGTGAAACCGTCGATCAGCACGGGCGCCAGGCTATCGGGCGCGATATCGGCCAGGTCTTCGGCGTCGAGCGAGTCCAGCCATGCCTGCACCAGCTGCACGACAGGCGCTGCTGCCTTGTTCGCACTGCCAGCCGCGTTAATCAGCTCCAGCGTTTGTGTGCGCAAATCTTGTGGCGTGTGATTCATCTTGCATCTCCATTACGGTAATGTGAATGTCCAACGCTGTCGTTCGGGCTTGTGGCTGGGCGGCAGCGGTGTCAAGAGACGGGGGTCGCCCGTCCAATTCTGTGTTGCGGATAGTCTGTCTCGAATTTTTTTTCTGTGTTTTTTCTATCGCCTACAAGTCGTACAATCCAGGTAAGTTGAGGATGATCGTCAATTCTTCAAGCGCCGCATGCACTTCCAGCGCGAGCTGCGGGTCGGCCAGATCGCCCGGCTCCAGATGGTCGCGGTAGTGCTTCTCCACCCATTGCACCAGCCGATGGTACAACGCTTCCGTCATGATCACGCCCTGGTGCATGGCGCGCGCCTCAATTTCCGTCAGGGCCACGCGCAAACGCAGGCAGGCTGGCCCGCCGCCGTTGCGCATGCTCTGACGCAGGTCGAAATGAATCAGTTCATCGATGGGTCCACCGCTGGCCACCATGCCTTCCAGATAACGCGACACGGCGCGGTTTTCCTGGCACTCCTGCGGTATCACCAGCGCCATCTTGCCGCCCTCTTTTGTCAGCAACTGGCTGTTGAACAGATAGCTGCTGACGGCGTCCACAATTGGCACCTGGCCCGTGTCCACGCGCAGCGCCTGCAAGTCGGCACCCGTAGCGGCGACGGCGCGGCGCAGCTGCGACAGGCTTTCCTCTTCATCGGCAAACGCCTGCTCGTGATAGAACAGCACATTGCCATTGCCGACGGCGATGACGTCGTTATGGAACACACCCTGGTCGATCACGTCAGGATTCTGCTGCACGTACACAGTGCGCTTGGCGTCCAGGCCATGCAGGCGCGCCACGGCTTGCGACGCTTCCAGGGTCTGGCGCGCCGGGTAGCGCTTCGGCGACGGCGTGGAAGGATCGAACTCCACCCGACCATACACGAACAACTCAACCGATGGCGCGCCGTGGTCCGCACCCAAACGCGTGTGGTTGGCCGCGCCCTCGTCGCCAAAGGCGGGCGTCGACGGCAGCGCGTCATGCACGGCGAAGTGCTGGTCGTCGCTGAAAATGGCGCGCAGGCTGCGCGCCGACTGCGCGTGCTCGAAGGCGCGATGCAGCTTGTTATTCAGGTTGGCGGCAGTGAAATGCACGCGGTCATCCTGCGTGTCCGCCGACGGGCTGACCGTGGCGGCATTCGCCGTCCACATGGGCGATGCGGAATAGGCGCAGGCCAGGATGACGGGCGACTCCTTGTAGGCGCGCGCCAGCACTTCGGCGTCCGTGCCCGTGAAACCGATAGCGCGCAGCAGGCGGAAATTGGGCCGGTCCTGCGGCGGCAGCAAGGCTTGCGCAAAGCCGCGCGCGGCCAGTGCGCGCATCTTGGCCAGGCCCTGCAAGGCGGCCTGCTTCGGATTCGAAGCGCTTTTCACATTGCTGAACGAGGCCACGTTGCCGAACGAGAGCCCAGCGTAGTTATGCGATGGGCCAACCAGGCCGTCAAAGTTGTATTCGCGCGTGCTGTGCATGGGTACTCCTTAAAAATTCAGGCCGGGCGACAGCTTGGCCGGCATTTCCAATACGCTGTTCTCGATCGAAGCGACCGGGTAGGCGCAGTAATCGGCCGCGTAATAGGCGCTCGGACGGTGGTTGCCCGATTTGCCAATACCGCCGAACGGCGCCGTGCTGGCCGCGCCCGTGGTGGGACGGTTCCAGTTGATGATGCCTGCGCGCGCGCGCGTCTGGAACGTTTGCCACAGGGCCGGATCGTCCGACAGGAGCGCTGCGGCCAGGCCGAATTCGGTGGCGTTGGCAACCTTCAGGGCCGCGTTGAAATCGGCTACGCGAATCACTTGCAACAATGGACCAAACCATTCTTCGTCGGGAATGCCGGCAGCGTTGGAGACGTCGACGATGCCGGCCGTGACAAAGCCTGCCTCGGGATTCAACTGGCGCATCTGCAGCAGGGTGGTGCCGCCCTTGGCGACCATGTCCGCCTGCGCCTGCACCAGGCGCGCGGCCACGGCGCTGGAGACCACTGGGCCCATGAAGGGCTGCGGCTGCGCGTCGGACGCGCCGATACCCAGTTTCGCTGCCACTTCCACCAGACGCGCCACAAAAGCGACACCGGCGGCATTATCTTGTACCACCAGGCGGCGCGCGCAGGTGCAGCGCTGGCCGGCCGAGACGAACGCGGAGAAGATCGCGTGGTGCACGGCGGCGTCCACGTCCTTCACATCCCACACCACCAGGGCGTTGTTGCCGCCCATTTCCAGCGCCAGCATCTTGCCCGGCTGGCCGCCGAACTGGCGGTGCAGGCTGATGCCCGTCTGGCAGGAACCGGTAAACAGCACGCCGTCGAGGTGTCCATTCGCGCCCAGGGCCACGCCCGTGTCGCGTCCGCCGTTGACGAGGTTGACGACGCCATTCGGCAAGCCCGCCTGCTGCCACAGCTGCACGGTTTTGACGGCCGTGCGCGGCGCATATTCGCTGGGTTTGAAAACGATGGTGTTACCGGCGATCAGGGCCGGCACGATGTGGCCGTTGGGCAGGTGGCCGGGGAAATTGTACGGGCCAAAGACGCCGAATACACCGTGCGGACGGTGGCGCAGCACGGCGTCGCCATCGGCGATCCTGCTTTGCGTAATGCCCGTGCGCGCGTTATACGACTGCACCGAGATATCGATCTTGTTGGCCATGGTGGCCACTTCCGTGCGCGACTCCCACAAAGGTTTGCCCACTTCTTCCGAAATCAGCAACGCCAGCGCTTCCGCATGTTCCTTCAACAGGTCGCGGAAGCGCACACAGATGGCGATGCGCTCTTCGACGGGCGTATCGGCCCACGCTTCAAAGGCGGCGCGGGCGGCCTGGCAAGCTTGCTCGACTTCGCTCTCCGTCGCTTCCAGGCTGGCCCAGGTTTGCTTGCCGTTCGATGGGTCGATGGTGAGCAGTTCGCGGCCGGTGCCCGGCAGCCAGGCGCCGTTGATGAAGTTCGATTGCGTTGTATTCGAATTAGACATGGGAATGCTTCCTCGGGTTGAGTGACAAGGTGCGCACGGTGTCGCCGTGATGGCAACGCAGCAGGTGCAGTTCATCGTCGTCCAGCGCAATCTTGCCGCTGTGCGGATTGGCGCTGGTGACGATCATGCGGAAATCTTTCAAGTCGGTGTTCGACACCAGGTAAGGCTCGGCCTGGCCAAGGTCGCCGCACACTTCCAGTGCCGCCTCGGCGTCGAGCACGGCCGGCATGCTGTCGCGCATGGCGCGCAGTTCGGACACGCGCGCTTGCAGCACGGGACCGGCATCGAAAATGTCGACATAGCCTTCAAAGTGCAAGCCTTCCTGTTCCAGCAGGCGGCGCGCGGGCGCCGTGCTCAGATGCACCTTGCCGATGACTTCCTGCGCCTCGTCGGGCAGATAGGCCACGTACATGGGCTGGCGCGGCATCAGCTCGGCGATGAAGGATTTTTTCCCCAGGCTCGTCAAGTCGTCGACGTGGTGGAAATCCATCTTGAAGAAGTGACGGCCCAGGCCCTCGTAGAACGGCGAACTGCCGTCCGGCGCCTGGTAGCCGCGCATTTCGGCGATCAGCTTTTCCGTGAACAGCTGCGGGAATTGGGCGATGAAGAGAAAACGGCTTTTCGACAGCAGCTTGCCGTTGTTGCCGCTGCGGTAATCGGGGTGCAAAAACAGCGAACACAGTTCCGTGCTGCCCGTCAGGTCGTTCGACAGGTACAGCGTCTCCATGCGTGTAAACACGTCGAGTTCGCGGCTGGAATGGACCAGGGTGCCGATACGGTAGTTATAGAACGGTTCGTCCAGGCCCACGGCGCCCTTGATGGCGCACACGCCGGCCAGGCGGCCCGTGTCGGTATCCTCCATGACGAACATGTAGTCGCGCTTTTCGGGCGGAATGGTTTCAGCGAACGAGGCGCAGGCGATGGCCAGGCGGTCGCCCAGCATTTTCATATCCGGCTTGAGGGTGGTCATGCCGGTGCCGACTTGGCTGGCCAAGCCGTACAGGGCGTCCAGGTCAGAAGCGTTGATGGCGCGTACTACTAGCATAATGTTCTCTCGGTTAGATGCGCACGCAGATGACGCTGTCGCCTTCGGCCACGGCCAGCGCTTCAAGCAGCTCGGCCGGCAAGCCGACGGTGTCCTGCGCTTCGAGCGCATCGCAGGTAAAGGTGACGGCGCGGAAGTTGCGCTCCGCGCCCGAAGCGACCGCGTAATGCACTTTCAGGCCCGTTCGGCTGGGCGTGACGCCTGCGACGACGCGGCGCGTGAGCGACCCCGTAAACGAGCGCAGCGCATGCTTGTGCGCCTGCAGGATCGGGCCGCCATCGAAGATATCGATGTAGTCGTCTGCCTCGAAACCTTCTTCCGTCAGCAAATTGAACGCCAGTTCGCCGCTCGGGTGGATCTGGCCCATGGCCGCCTGCGCATCGCCGGGCAACAGTGGTACGTACACGGGGTAGTGCGGCATCAGTTCGACGATCAGGGTGCGGTTGCGCGCGCCGCCGATGACTTTTTCGGCATCGAGAAAATCCATCTGGAAGAACTTGCGGCCCAGCGCATCCCAGAACGGCGACTGGCCGTTGGCGTCCGTGATGCCGGCCAGCGGCACAAAGAAGCGGTCGCCGAAACGGTGCGGCGCCAGCACGGCAAACAGCAGCCGCGCGCGCGACAGCAGGGCCGCTTCCAGGCCAGCCTGTTCCATGTTGCGCACGTAGAAGCCGGACAGCTGCGAATACGCCGTCAGCTCCGAGCACAAGGTCAGCGCATGCACGCTATGGCTGATGTTCAGGTCACGCGAGACTTGCTGGATGACGTCGTTGCGAAAGGAAAAGTAGGTGCCGTTCGAGCCGGCCGAGGCGAAGATGGCGGCCGTGCCGGCAATGCTCTTGTCGAGCAGGGATTCAAGCACGAAGAGATATGACTCTTCGCTGGGGATGTCGACATGGGCGGCAAACGAGGCGATGGAGCGCTCGACGGAGGCGGCGATTTTTTCGCGCGTCTTCGGCAGGGTATGGACACCCGGCATGGTTACCGCGGCCAGCGCTTCGAGGGCTGCAATATCCGCAATTTCTACCGGACGGACAACATACATGGGTACTCCTTCAATGCAGACAATACTTGGGCTGGTACCCGGGTAGAACCAAGCCGGCCCGCAGCAAAGCGGCGGGCCGGTGATAGTGCGGGGGTAAGACTAGCCTCAGGCTTTCAGCAGGCCGTCAATGGCCACGCGCAGCAAACGGCCCGCTTCAGCGATCTGCTCGTCCGAGACGATCAGGGCCGGTGCCAGGCGCACCACGTCCATGCCGGCGATCAGCACCATCAAGCCTTGCGCTTCGGCCGCTTTCTGGATGTCTTTGGCGCGGCCTTTGTAGGCATCGCTGACTACCAGGCCCAGCAGCAAACCGCTGCCGCGCACCACGGAGAACACTTGCGGGTAATCCGTGATCAAGCCTTGCAGCATGGCGATGGTGTTGACGCTCGCTTCTTTCACGCGGGCGAGGAACGCTGGCGTGTTGATCGTTTCGAGCACGCTCAGGGCCACGGTGGCAGCCAACGGGTTGCCGCCGTAGGTGGTGCCATGGGTGCCGACGGCCAGGGTTTGCGCCAGTTCATTGGTGGTCAGCATGGCGCCGATCGGGTAGCCGTTGCCCAGCGCCTTGGCGGCCGTCAGGATGTCCGGCGTGACGCCGTAGCCCATATAGGCGAACAACGCGCCAGTGCGGCCCATGCCGCACTGGACTTCGTCGAAAATCAACAGGGCGCCGGTCTTGTCGCACAGGGCGCGCAGTTCCTTGAGGAACTCCGGATTGCCCGGCACCACGCCGCCTTCGCCTTGTACCGGTTCGACGATCACGGCGCACACGTCATCGCCGATGGCGGCACGCGCCGCTTCGATGTCGTTGTAGGCGATGTGGTCGATCGACGGTGGCAGCGGTTCGAAGCCTTCCGTGTACTTGGCCTGGCCGCCGACGGAGACGGTAAACAGGGTACGGCCATGGAAGGAGCTGAAGCACGAGATGATGCGCGACTTGTGCGCGCCGAACTTGGTGTGCGCGTACTTGCGCGCCAGTTTCAGGGCCGCTTCGTTGGCTTCCGCGCCCGAGTTGCAGAAGAAGGCGCGGTCGGCGAAGGTCGCTTCCGTCAGGGCCAGGGCCAGACGCAGCACGGGCTCGTTGGTGTAGCCGTTGCCCAAATGCCACAAATTATTGATTTGCTTGGTCAGCACGTCGACCAGGACCGGATGGCAGTGACCCAGGCTGTTGACGGCGATGCCGGAGGTGAAATCGAGGTAATGCTTGCCTGACTGGTCCCACAGATCCAGTCCGGAACCGCGCACGGGCACCATGGCGGCAGGGGCGTAGGTAGGAACGAGGACCTGGTCAAAGGTTTCCCGGGTGACTGGACGAGCCGTTACGGTCGAATCAAGCTTGGCATTCATAGCATTTCCCCATCAATATGTTAGGTACTCCGCAGCTACGACAGCTACGTGTGTACTGCATTATAAAAAGCGGGATGCTAAAACTCTTTTGAATCTGCGACAAGGATTTTCACAATTCATCACAGCTGTGCTTATCGCACGATAGTGCGAAATATATAACGCCTGGCGAAATCGTAGCGAGCGGCAGTGAGTTGTGGCAGAGAAGCGGAGCTGTGCGAAGGCACAGTGAGCATCGGAGGCCGCAAATCGCGACGCGCAGTAGATTTCACCAGACGTTAGATCGGCGGCATCAGCTTGCGCTGCCGCTCTTCGCGGGGGGTATTGCCAAACAGGGTGCCAAACGCCGTGGAAAAGTGCGAGCCGGAGGAAAAGCCGCACATCAGGCCAACTTGCACGATGGAATAATGTGTGTCGAGCAATAGTTGCCGTGAGCGCTGCAGGCGCAGCTCCAGGTAGTAGCGCGACGGCAAGCTGCCCAGGTATTGCTTGAACAGCCGCTCGAGCTGGCGCCGCGACAGGCCCACCAGGCTGGCGATGTCATCGGTCGACAGCGGCTCCTCGATATTGGCCTCCATCAAGGTGACCGCTTCAGAAAGCTTAGGCTGCAGCACGCCGAAACGCGCCTGCAAGGCCACGCGCTGGCGTTCTTCCTTGCCGCGCACCTTGTCAACGCACAACGCTTCCTTGACGAGCGCCTGTACGTCGGCGCCAAACACGGTCTCGATCAGGGTCAGCGAAAAATCGATGCTGGCCGCGCCGCCGCAGCAGGTAATGTGGGGGCCGTCGATATCGAACAGGTGCGGCGTCAGGATGGCCCGCTCGGCCTTCGCTTCCGCGTCGGCGTACAGGGCCCACGGCAAGGCTATGCGCACGCCATCCATGACGCCCGCGTCGGCCAGCCACAGCACGGCCGCGCCCACGCCACCCCAGAATGGCGCCGAACGGCAGCGCTCGATCACGGCCCGACAAAGCTCGGCGCGCAGCGGCGCCTCCGTTTCATCGGCCACCAGCAGCGCGATATGCCAGTTGCCGCCCTGCTGGGCGACTTGCTCGGGCGTGCGCACGTCCAGTTGCAGGGCATCGGGCCCCAGCGCCCGCGCGCACAGGCGCAGCGGCTGCACCAGGCCCGCCCAGGTAATCGACTCGGCATCGCCGGCATGGACCAGCAGCAGGCGCAGCGGTTTGTCGAGGCCGATACGGGAAAGATTAGCGAAAGACATC
Organism: Janthinobacterium breve; assembly: GCF_051380895.1. NCBI lineage: Bacteria > Pseudomonadati > Pseudomonadota > Betaproteobacteria > Burkholderiales > Oxalobacteraceae > Janthinobacterium > Janthinobacterium breve. Next base: position 562,949 of record NZ_JBNYXY010000001.1, read on the forward strand.
GGCGAGGCGGACCAGGGACAAGGGCTGAGTTGCCCACATGATACCGGAGTTCAGCCCCATCCAGACCCGCATGCAACAGCGGGGCCTGACGCGGCGGAAAAAAGCGGGATGGAAGGATATAATCACACCCCATGGGTGAACGATATTTAAAAAGTATCCGGCTGCTGGCCGAATGCATGCAAGGCTTCGAGCGGTTTTCTAGCGACTTCGTGCGCCAGTACGGCTTGACGCATGCGCAGTTCGACATCATTGCCACGCTCGGCAACACCTGCGGCATGTCCTACAAGGAACTGGGACAGAAAACCCTGATTACCAAGGGTACCTTGACGGGCGTGGTGGACCGGCTGGAGCAAAAGGGGCTGGTGGTCCGAGAACGTTGCACGAAAGACAAGCGCTCCTACTTCGTGCGCTTGAGCTGCGAGGGCGAACAGGTGTTCCATGACGTGTTCCCCAAGCTGACAAAGCAGGGCCAGCGCTTGTTTGACGGCTATACCGACGACGATTTCATGCGGTTGGAAACCACCCTGGCAGGCTTGAAACACGCCATCGCCCATGGTCACAGCTGACAATTCACCAAGCACAGACATTCAAACAAGACAAAGGAAACCAAGTTGAAAACCACACTGCTCGACGGCAAAAAGCCCGCTCATTTCGATAAACACATCATCGGCAACCTGCTGCTCAACGCCAGCACGCCAGAACTGGTACGCCAGGAAAAACTGATCATCGGCGTGCGCAACGAAGACGGCGAAATCTACCGCCTGATCGGCGCCACCAAGCACAACAGCTTCATGAATGCCGTCGAGGAATTGTTCGACCTGGGCCTGACCGATGAGCTGGAAGACAGCGACGAGTTGGTTGAAGGCTGCGACGCGATATTTAGTGAATCGCTGTAGTAACGCCTGACGATCGCTGTCGTTAAAAAAAGGCATGCCGCAGATATAGCGGCATGCCTTTTTCCGTTTACGGGGCTTTGCTTGCCTTTTACTCGCTTGTTTGCGAAAAGATCACGGTTAAAAAGTTCCGTACGGAAATATTGCGAGTATAATTTTTTCAATGAACAGACTCGACGCCTTTAAAAGCATCGCCGCACAAGCCGCTCGTGGCGAGCTGACCTTTCCTGCCAATGTGGACGCTTCGCTCAAGCTGCAAGAGGCGCTGGCCGATCCCGACTGCCATATCGAGGCCGCTGCCAAGCTGGTGCAAGCCGACCCGCTGCTGGCGGCGCGCACGGTGGCCATCGCCAATTCGGTGGCGTTCAACCGTTCCGGCAACGAAATTACCAGCGTGCGCAATGCCGTGCAACGCCTCGGCGTGCGTACCCTGCAGTCGGTGGTAGCATCGCTGATCGTGCGCCAGCTGGGCAGCACCATCACCGACCCCGTGCTGCAAGCGAAGGCCAACCAGCTGTGGGAACATACGGCCCATGTGGCGGCCCTGTCGCAGGTACTGGCCCGACGCGTCACCAAGGTGGACCCCGATACGGCCCTGTTTGCCGGCATCATGCATGAAGTGGGCGGCTTTTATCTGCTGTCGCGCGCGGCCGAATTCCCTGGCATCCTCGACGGCGAACCGCAGGACTGGGTCGAACATGGCGAACAAGCGATCGGCCATGGCGTATTGACCAAACTGAAGGTGCCGGAAGCCGTGATGGGCGCCATCGGTGCGCTGTGGGAAGGCTTGCGCGCCATCCCGCCCGAGTCGCTGGGCGACACGCTGCTGCTGGCAAATGACCTGGCGCCGGTGGCCTCGCCCCTCAACGAAAGCCCGGCCGCCATCGCCGTGCGGGCCGCCCGCGCCGCCGGCAGCATCGATTGTGTGATCGGCGATGCGACCCTGTCGAGCATCCTGGAAGAATCGGACGATGAAGTACAGTCGCTGCTGAAGGTGCTCGTGCATTAATCCTGTTTTACCGGCGCCGGCGGCACGCCTGGCGCCGGCTTCGGCACGTCGACGATCAGCACATGCTTGTCCATGGCCTGCGTTCCCTGCTTCTGCTGGGCAACTTGCGTGGCGACCGCCCGGGTACTCAATAGTGGCTTCGGATGGCGTGGCATGAACATGGCGTACCTGCTTGCAGTGGGAGACGCCCATATGTGCAGCGATGATCAAATTATCAAGCCACGTTCAAGCATCGGACAAAAATTCGCTCGAAAGCAAAAAAAACCCGCTCGAAAGCGGGTAAAGTCCAAAGCTAGGGATGTCCTGAAAGAGACAGCCCTATCTTATGCGGTGCGCCGTGCCAGCTCCGTGCGCTGGCACACTTAGCGCGCGCATTATCCCGGCAACAGCTGTACGTCCGTTTCCTGCCAGGCGCGCAGCTGCCGCACGCGGGCAAACCAGGCCTGGATATGCTGGTACTGCGCCAGCGGCAGCCGCACGGCCTCGCTGTACATCAGCGGCGCGGCCACGGCGAAGTCGGCCAGGGTCACATCATCTCCGTGGATCCAGCTGCGCCCCGCCAGGTGCGCGTCCAGCACCACGGCGCATTCATGCAGCTCGTGCTCGCCGCGCGCCTCTTCCAGCGGGTCCGCCGGGCCGCCACCCGTCATGCCTTTCCACGCGCGTTCCCAGGCCAGCACGCTGATGGCGGGCGCGAAATGCTGCGCGGCCCAGAACAGCCAGCGGTTGACGTCGGCGCGGGCTTGCGGCGCCGAAGGATAAATGGTCTGGCCCGGCACCTGCTCGGCCAGGTATTGCATGATGGCGCACGATTCCCACAGCAGGAAAGCACCATCTGCCAGCACGGGCAGCTTGCCGTTCGGGTTCAGCTCGGACAGGCGGCGGCGGTCATCCGCATTCATCAGGTCGACTTCGGCCAGCTCCAGAGGCAGGCCGAGGTGGATCGCCGTCATCAGGGCACGGCGGGCATTCGAGGACATGGGGTGGTGGTACAGGCGCATGATGGATGGCTCCGGTGAGTGAAGAAGCCACCATCGTAGTCGCCGTCACTGACAGTTTTTGTCAGGAGCCGATATCAGGATTCCGGATCAATATCGTGCGCCTTGCGCCAGGTATCGAGCAAGGTGTGGCGGCGCGTAGGATAGCGCTCGTCATGCCGCTGCACGCTGGCGATGCGGTCGATGCGGAAATGCCGGTAATCGCCGCGCAGCTCGCACCAGGCGGCCAGCAGGCGCTTGCCTTCAAAAAAGGCCAGGGCAAACGGCCACACCGTGCGCGAGGTGGCGCTGCCATGCTCATCCTGATAGGCGAGCGTGATTTTCTGTTCGTAGCGGATCGCTTCGCGCACGGGCTGCACGTAGCGGTCGGCCGGCTGCGCACCATCGGCGGGACGCCCCAGCGGCACCCACAAGCTGGTCTCGGCCATGCTGTCGCGCAGATCGCGCGGCGAGGCGGCGGCGATCTTCGCCAGGGCATTGCTGGCTGCCTGCGCCAGGCCCGCATCGCCCTGCCGGCGCACCCAGCGCGCGCCCAGCACCAGCGCTTCCAGTTCATCGGGAGCAAACATCAGTGGCGGCAAAAAGGCGCCACGGCGCAGCACATAGCCGATGCCCGCTTCACCCTGCAAGGGCGCGCCCAGTTCGGCCAGGGTCTGGATATCGCGGTAAATCGTACGTTCGGAGACACCCAGCTGCTGCGCCAGCTGTGCCGCCGTCACCGGTACCCGCTTGGCGCGCATGGCGTCCATCAGCAGGAACAAACGGCCGCTGCGGCTCATGGACAAGCCTGCAAAGCCTGGTCGCCCATGACCAGGGCCGACAGGGCCGGCACGTACAGATAGCCGTCCGGCGCCAGGCGCGCCGCGCGCGTGCCCTCTTCCACGCCCGTGATGCCGTAGCAGCGCTGCAGGCGGGCGGCGGCCGGCCACCAATAGATGGCCGCCTCCTGGTCAGGAAAGCGCTGGCGCACGCTATCAGCCTGCGCCGCCACTTGCCGGAAATCGCGGTAAAAGGCGGGGGCTATGCCTAGTTCCACTGCAAAGTCCGCTTCCAGCGCCGCCACCTGCGCCAGTTGCGCGGCCAGCGCCGCTGTTTCACGCTCCAGCTCATCGGCCGGCACGCCCGCCTCGAGCAGGCTGCGGCGCATGTGCTCCGGACCGGCCTGCGCGCGCAGGAAAACCGATTCCTGCAGCGCCAGCACGGCCTCCGCCGGAATGTGCTTGCGGTGCGCGGCCGGGAAGACATACAGGGCGCAGCTGCCCGCACACACCGTATCGATGGCGACATCCCATTGCTGCCGGCGCAGATAGCGGCCCAGCTGCATGGCTGCCTGCGGATCGCCACCGTCGCTATTCACGCGCAACAGCGCGGTGCCCGGCGCGGCCAGCAGTTGCAGCTTGCCCACGTCGCCTTCGGCAATCGGGCCGCGCATGGCGATGCTGTCACTGCCAGTGCGGCTGAAATCGGCGGCGCCGGCCAACACCGTCACGCCCGCCATCAGACCTACCCATAAAAAACGCTTCATCGTCATCCGCCATAAAAAAAACGACCACCGCAAACGGTGATCGTTCTTCATTCGACCTGCAAAAAATCCTGCGCTTACACCACGGCGCCGTCGGTTTCGTCTTTTTCCTTGACCGGCTTGATCAAGTCTTCGCGCTTGACGCCCAGCCACATGGCGATGGAGGCAGCGACGAACACGGACGAGTAAATACCGAAGCAGATACCGATGGTCAGCGCCAGTGCGAAATGGTGCAGGGTCTGGCCGCCGAAGACCAGCATCGACAGCACCATCATCTGGGTCGAGCCGTGGGTGATGATGGTACGCGAAATGGTGCTGGTGATCGCGCTGTCGATCACTTCATGCACGGAAGCCTTGCGCTGCTTGCGGAAGTTTTCGCGGATACGGTCAAAGATCACCACCGATTCGTTGACCGAGTAGCCGAGCACCGCCAGGATGGCCGCCAGCACCGTCAGCGAGAATTCCCACTGGAAGAAGGCGAAGAAGCCCAGGATGATCACCACGTCATGCAAGTTGGCGATAATGGCCGAGACAGCGTATTTCCATTCGAAGCGGATAGCCAGGTAGATCATCACGCCCAGTATCACCATCACCAGCGCGTTCAAGCCGTTCTGCGTCAGTTCCTCGCCCACTTGCGGGCCGACGAATTCAACCTTTTGCAGCACCAGCGCTTCATTGCCGGCGGCGTCCACGCAAGCGGTCTTGATGACGTGCTCGCCCTTTTCAGTAACGGTATCGATGCCCTTGGTCGTGCCCTGCTCGACCTTGCACAGCGTTTCAAACACGCGCTGCGAGGTGTTCGCGGCGCTAACGCCCTTTTCCACCGGCAGGCGGATCATCACGTCGCGCGCCGTATCGAAGCTGGTCACGCCCGGCTCTTCATAGCCGAGGCCGATCAGGGTGCCGCGTATGCCTTCAAGATTGGCCGCCTTGGGGTATTTGACCTCCATCACGGTGCCGCCCTTGAATTCCACGGACAGGTGCAAGCCCTTGTGGAACAGGAAGAAGACGGCGGCAAGGAAGGTCACGGCCGAAATCACGTTGAAAATCAACGCATGGCGCATGAAGGGAATATCTTTTTTGATCCGGAAAAATTCCATGAAATCCTCTGAGTTCTGTTCTGTGCATCCGGCGGCTGGGCCACCGGACGCTATCGCTGTTGTCGCTATAGGGTGAGTCGGGGCCGTGGCTTATTTGCTGGTGCCCGGCACCCACACCGTGCCGATCGACAAGGTCGTCAGCTTTTTCTTGCGGCCATACCAGAGGTTGACCACGCCGCGCGAGACGAAGACGGACGAGAACATCGAGGTCAGGATACCCAGGCAATGCACAACAGCGAAGCCGCGCACAGGGCCGCTGCCGAAGGCCAGCAACGCCAGGCCGACGATCAGGGTGGTCACGTTCGAATCGAGAATCGTGGCCCAGGCACGGTCGAAGCCGGCAGCGATCGCCGCTTGCGGCGTATTGCCGGCACGCAGCTCTTCGCGGATACGTTCATTGATCAGCACGTTGGCGTCAATCGCCATGCCCAGCGCCAGCGCGATCGCGGCGATACCTGGCAAGGTCAACGTCACCTGGATCATCGACAGCAAGCCGACCAGCAACAGCAGGTTGGTGGCCAGGGCCAGCACGCTGAAGGCGCCGAACAGCATGTAGTAGGCGATCATGAAGATGGCGATGGCGATGAAGCCATACAAGGTCGAATGGAAGCCCTTGGCGATGTTTTCTGCGCCCAGTTGCGGTCCGATCGTGCGTTCTTCGATGACGGTCATCGGTGCGGACAGGGCACCCGAGCGCAGCAGCAGCGCCAGTTCATTCGCGTTTTCCGCGCCGCCCATGCCGGTGATCTGGAAGCGCGAACCGAGTTCCTGCTGAATGGTCGCGACCGACAGCACTTCCGGCTTGCCCTTTTCAAACAGCACGATGGCCATGCGCTTGCCCACGCGTTCGCGCGTCGCTTCGCGCATCTTGCGTCCGCCGTCGCCGTTCAGGTCGATCGACACGGCCGCTTGCTGGTTCTGGTCGAAGCTGGCCGTGGCGCTCGAGATATAGTCGCCCGTCAGGATCACGTCTTTCGCCAATACGACAGGGACGCCCTTGCCAACCGTAAACAATTCCGAGTTGAACGGGATCGCGCTCGACAGTTCCGTGCCAGGCACGATGGTTTCGTCGACCAGGCGCACTTCCAGGGTCGCCGTGCGGCCGATGATGGCTTTCGCGCGGGCGACATCCTGCACGCCAGGCAATTGCACCACGATGCGGTCAGAACCTTGCTGCTGGATCAGCGGCTCGGCTACGCCCAGCTCGTTGACGCGCTTGGACAGGGTGGAGATATTTTGTTTCACGCCTTCATCGATGGTCGCCTTCAGGGCGGCCGGCTTCAGGGTGATGTTCAGTTTCAAATCGCTGCCTTCGCCCGCATCGGCGAACGCCAGTTCCGACATCTGGTCGGACAGCACATTCTTGGCCTTCAGGCGCGTTTCCGCGTCACGGAAGTTGATCTGCACGCTATCGCCCACGCGCTCGATGCCGGCGTGGCGGATATTTTTGTCGCGCAACACGCTACGCGCGGCGGATTGGACGCCCTGGACTTTCTTGTTCAGTACTGCTTTCGCATCGACCTGCATCAGGAAGTGCACGCCACCGCGCAAGTCCAGGCCCAGGAACATGGGCAAGGCATGCAATTTTTGCATCCACATTGGCGTATTGGCTTGCAGATTGACCGTCACGATGTACGCGGGATCGGTGGAATCGGGGTTCAGGTCCTTTTCCAGCACCAGTTTTGCCTTGAACTGGGTATCGGGATCGGCGAAACGCACGCGCACGGAGGCGAGGTTGCCGGCGCCATCCATGGTGACACCTTCCGACTTGACGTTCTCTTTCGTCAATATTTTCTCGACTTGCGTCATCAGCTCGCCCGTCACTTTGACAGTCGACTTGCCGCTGGTTACTTGCAGCGCCGGTGACTCACCGAAATAATTGGGCGCCGTATAGAGTGCGCCCAGCAATAAGGCGACGACGATGATGATGTATTTCCAGGCAGGATAGCGATTCATAGTGATTCAGCGTTCAGTGTTGAGCGTCGGAGGCGTCGCGAGGAGCGGCGGGTAGCCACCCCGGGTCTATCATTGCCGAGGCAATGACAGCGAGGAATTACAGTGCCTTCAGGGTGCCTTTAGGCAGCAAAGTGGTAATGGAGCTCTTTTGCACCGTGACTTCGGTGCCGGTCGCCACTTCGATGGTGACGTAAGCGTCCACTACCTTGACAACACGGCCCAGCATGCCGCCAGCGGTGACGACTTCGTCACCCTTGGCCAGCGCGTCCATCATCGCCCGTTGTTCTTTGGCGCGTTTTTGCTGTGGACGGATCATCAGGAAATACATGACCACGAACATCAATACCAGCGGCAGGAAGCTGGTCAGGTTGCCGCCGAAGCCCAGGGCGTCGGTTGGGGCTTGCGCATAAGCGTTGGAAATGAAAAACACGGTGACTCCAGTTCTAATCAGTTTGAAAAAATAGCGCTGTATTCTAGCATTGGCTATACGTCATAACCCGAATTGCAGGCATGGCAACTTTAAATGGGGCTAAAAAAGCATTATGCAATGCTTTATCGCCCCAGTCCAAGCACCAATACACAAAACTTCCAGCCCTGCTGCCGCCAGGGCTCAAGCTAAGCTTTTCTTAAGTTCCGCGTGCGCGTTCCGCGTGGAATTGCAGGGTGAACGCGTGGAAGCGGTCTTCGTCCAGCGCCTCGCGCATCTGGCGCATCAAGTCCAGGTAGTAATGCAGGTTGTGGATGGTGTTCAGGCGCGCGCCGAGGATTTCCTTGGAACGGTGCAAATGGTGCAGGTAGGCGCGCGAGAAGTTGCGGCAGGCGTAGCAGCTGCAGGTCTCGTCGAGCGGCGCCTGGTCTTCCTTGTACTTGGCGTTCTTGATCTTGATGTCGCCGAAACGGGTAAACAGCCAGCCATTGCGGGCGTTACGCGTCGGCATGACGCAATCGAACATGTCGATGCCGTTCGACACGCCCGCGACCAGGTCTTCCGGCGTGCCCACGCCCATCAGGTAATGCGGCTTGTTGGCCGGCAGGCGCGGGCCCACGTGGGCCAGCATGCGCATCATGTCTTCCTTCGGCTCGCCGACCGACAGGCCGCCGATGGCGATGCCGGGGAAATCGATCTCTTCCAGCTTGGCCAGGGACTCGTCGCGCAGCATTTCGAACATGCCGCCCTGCACGATGCCGAACAGCGCGTTCGGGTTTTCACCGCGGTGGAACTCGTCCTTCGAGCGCTGCGCCCAGCGCAAGGACATGCGCATGGACTTGGCTGCTTCCTCGATGGTGGCCGGACGGCCTTCAATCTCGTACGGAGTGCATTCGTCGAACTGCATCACGATGTCGGAATTCAAGACGCGCTGCACCTGCATCGACACTTCCGGAGAGAGGAACAGTATATCGCCGTTAATCGGCGAATTGAAATGCACGCCCTCTTCCGTGATCTTGCGCATGGCGCCCAGCGAAAACACCTGGAAGCCGCCCGAATCGGTCAAAATCGGCTTGTTCCAGCCCATGAAACCGTGCAAACCGCCGAATTTCTCCATGACGGTATTGCCAGGACGCAACCACAAATGGAAAGTGTTACCCAGGATAATCTGTGCATCGATCTCATTGAGTTCCAGCGGCGACATGGCTTTCACGGTGCCGTAAGTGCCCACTGGCATGAAGATCGGCGTCTGCACGACGCCATGGTTGAGTTTCAAGGTGCCGCGGCGTGCCTTGGTCAGGCCGCTCGTGTCGGTCTTGAGGAGTTTAAATTCCAGCATGGTCAGTCTTTCACGGGAGTATTGAGATTCAGCGGAGCGCGCGATTGCGTGGTGAGCAGCATCGCATCGCCATAGCTGAAGAAACGGTAGTTCTGCGCGATCGCATGCGCGTAGGCATGACGGATCGGCTCATAGCCGGCAAAGGCCGACACCAGCATCAACAAGGTCGACTTCGGCAAATGGAAATTGGTGATCAGGCGCGTCACCGTCTTGAAGGCATAGCCGGGCGTGATGAACAGGGCCGTATCGGCGCTGCCCGCCACCAGCTGGCCGCTTTGCGAGGCCGATTCCAGTGCGCGCAAGCTGGTCGTGCCGACAGCGACCACGTCGCGCCCAGCCAGTTGCGCGACGCGCACGGCGTCGACGGTGTCCTGCGGCATGGTGTACCACTCGGTGTGCATCTTGTGTTCGGCCAGCACTTCCGTGCGCACGGGCTGGAAGGTGCCGGCGCCCACGTGCAGAGTCACATAGGCAAAGTTGACGCCCTTGGCCTTCAATTGATCGAGCAAGGCCTGGTCGAAATGCAGGCCCGCCGTCGGCGCGGCCACGGCGCCGGGCACCTTGTTGAAGACCGTCTGATAGCGCGTCTCGTCAAATTCGTCCGCATCATGCTCGATGTAGGGCGGCAGCGGCAATCGGCCATGCGCCTCGATCAGCTCGAACACGTCGGCCTCAAAATGCAGGGTAAAGAATTCGCCGGCGCGCTGACCGACCGTCACGTCGAAGGCGTCGGCCAGGCGGATGCGGCAACCGGGTGGCGGCGACTTCGAGGCGCGCACCTGGGCCAGCACGGTACGCTCGTCGAGCACGCGCTCGACCAGCGCCTCGATCTTGCCGCCGCTTTCCTTGACGCCAAAGAAGCGCGCTTTCAGCACGCGCGTATCGTTCATCACCAGCAGATCGCCCGCCTGCAACAGCCCGACGATATCGCCAAAGCTGCGGTCAACCAGGGCGTCGCCGTCCAGATGCAACAGGCGCGAGGCGCTGCGCTCGGCCAACGGAGTTTGCGCAATGTTTTCTTGCGGCAAATTAAAATCGAAATCGGAAAGCGAATACATGCGTTTTGCTTCAAAAGTACGTCAAAAATGATTAGGAGTGCGCAATGGAACATCTGGCACTATACTGTGCGCCTATACAGGCATTACAATAATCCGCCGCAACACTACGACTGCGGTATGCACAGGGTGTGCCGGACAACCCTCTATTTTACGCTAGCGGCACAAAAATCTCCGATATGTCCGAACCCAAGCCCGATCTTCCTCCCATAGCCAAGCCCGCCGCGAAGCCGAAAGCCGCCAAAAAAGTGGTCAGCACGGAAAGCCGGCTGGCCAAACTGGGCTTGCGCACGGATATGGATCTGGTGCTGCACTTGCCGATGCGCTACGAGGACGAGACGAAGGTCTACACCATCCGCGACGCCTGCCTGCGCGGCGGCGAGTCGTGGCAAGTGGAAGGTGTCGTCACCAAGTGCGAAGTCAATTTCAAGCCGCGCAAGCAATTGCTGGTGACGATCGCCGACGAAACGGGCAACCTGCTGCTGCGTTTCATGAATTTCTACGGCAGCCAGGTCAAGCAGCTGGCCGAAGGCACGCGGGTACGCGCGCGCGCCGAACTCAAACACGGCTTTTTCGGCGCCGAGATGGTGCACCCGACCTACAAGGTGGTCAACGAGGGCGCGCCGCTGCCCACGGCGCTGACGCCCGTGTACCCGTCCGGCGAAGGCTTGTCGCAGCACGTCCTGCGGCGCGAGATCGCCGACGCCATGCGCCGCATCGACTGGCACGATACCTTGCCTGACGATTTGTTGCGCCAGATGCAGCTGTCGCCGTTCCGCGCTGCAGTGCACCTGCTGCACTACCCGCCGCAGGACATCGATGAAAGCGCGCTGATGGACCGCTCGCACCCGGCCTGGGTGCGCATGAAATTCGATGAGCTGCTGGCGCAGCAGCTGTCGCTGAAACGCGCCCAGCGCGCGCGTCGCTCGAAAGGCGCCGCACAGCTAGCAGTCGTCGGCACGCTGTCGCAGGCCTTTGGCGCCGCCCTGCCCTTCAAGCTGACGGGCGCACAGGCCCGCGTGCTCGAGGAAATCCGCGCCGACCTGCACCAGCCGTATCCGATGCAGCGCTTGCTGCAGGGCGATGTCGGCAGCGGCAAGACGGTGGTGGCGGCGTTGTCCGCCACGCAGGCCATCGACAGCGGCTACCAGGCCGCGCTGATGGCGCCCACGGAGATTCTGGCCGAGCAGCATTTCCGCAAGATCGCCGCCTGGATGGAACCGCTGGGAGTAAAAGTCGCCTGGCTGACGGGCAGCTTGAAGAAAAAGGAAAAGACGGCGGCGCTGGCCCTGATCGAATCGGGCGAAGCGCAGCTGGTGATCGGCACGCATGCGCTGATCCAGGATAACGTGCAGTTTGCCAAACTGGGACTGGTCATCGTCGACGAGCAGCACCGCTTCGGCGTGGGCCAGCGCCTGACCTTGCGCAACAAGGGCGACAGCGCGGCCGTGCCGCACCAGCTGATGATGTCGGCCACGCCGATCCCGCGCACGCTGGCCATGACGTATTACGCCGACCTGGAAGTGTCGGTGATCGACGAACTGCCGCCCGGACGCAGTCCCATCGTCACGCGCTCCATCGACCAGAACCGGCGCGACGAAGTCATCGCCCGCGTGTATGCGGCCGCGCTGGAAGGGCGACAGGTGTACTGGGTCTGCCCGCTGATCGAGGAATCGGAAGCGCTGCAGCTGCAAACAGCCACCGACACCTACATGATGCTGGCCGAAGCCCTGCCCGCACTGCAGGTGGGCCTCGTGCACGGCCGATTGAAACCGGCGGAAAAACAGGAAGTGATGGATGCCTTCATCGCCGGCCATATCCACGTGCTGGTGGCCACCACCGTGATCGAGGTGGGCGTCGATGTGCCGAACGCCTCGCTGATGGTGATCGAGCACGCCGAGCGCTTCGGCCTTTCGCAGCTGCACCAGCTGCGCGGCCGCGTGGGGCGCGGCACGGCGGCCAGCGTCTGCCTGCTGCTGTACCAAGGCCCGCTGGGCGGCGTGGCGCGCCAGCGTTTGATGACCATGCGCGAGACGACGGACGGCTTCGAGATCGCCCGCCGCGACCTGGAAATCCGCGGTCCCGGGGAGTTTCTTGGCGCGCGCCAGTCCGGCCAGGCCATGCTGCGCTTCGCCGACCTGGAAACGGATCAATGGCTGGTCGACCAGGCACGCGACGTGGCGCATGATCTGCTGCACGCCACCACGACGGCTGCCGCGGCCACCGTGGAAGCGCATCTGGCGCGCTGGCTGGGTGGAAAAGAGGAATTCCTGAAGGTATAAGGCCCGGCGCCCTACATGCACATCCAGAAGCGGTTCGCCAGATCGAGCATGAAGTCCGGGCGCAAATACGCCAGGAAGACGATGGCCAGCAGTGCGGTGCCAGCCAGGCGCCACAGCCATGTGCGCCAGCTGCCCATTACGCGGCCACCGCCACGCGCTTGACGGCGCGCTCGTCGATGGGCAGGTTGATCAGCGCGGCCAGCAAGCCCAGGCCGATGGTGATCATCCATACGGCGTGGTAACTGCCCTGGTGCTCGTACAGATAGCCGCCCAGCCACGCGCCCAGAAAACTGCCCACCTGGTGCGAGAAGAACACCATCCCGGCCAGCATCGACAGGTGCTTCACGCCGAAAATGCCGGCGACGATGCCGTTCGTCAGCGGCACGGTCGACAGCCACAGCACGCCCATGCCGGCGGCAAACAGGTACACCGACCACGCCGACAAGGGCGCCAGCAGGAACAGTGTGATGACCACCGCGCGCGTCACGTAGATGGCCGACAGCAGATAGCGCTTGGCGATCTTGCCACCGAGTTTGCCTGCGTAGTAGGAGCCGACGATGTTGAACAGGCCGATCAGCGCCAGCGCCGTGACGGCAATGTTCGGATTCATCAGGCCCTGGTCCTTCAGGTAGGCCGGCAAGTGCACGCCGATGAAGACCAGCTGGAAACCGCAGACAAAATATCCTGCCAGCAGCAGCCAGAACGAGCGGCTGGCGATGGCTTCGCTGAAGGCGGCGCCAACGCTTTGCTGCGGGCCGCTGGCGTGCGAAACGGGCGGCTCGCGCAGGTAGAAAGCCATCGGTATCATCGCCAGCAGCACCAGCGCGGCCAGCACATAGAAAGCGTTTTGCCAGCCCACGGCGGAAATCAGTTGCTGCTCGACCGGCATCATCAGGAACTGGCCGAACGAGCCGGCTGCCGACGAGATGCCGAAGGCCCACGAGCGCTGCTCGGGCGGTGCGCTGCGGCCGATGATGCCGCTGATGGCTCCAAAGGCCGTGCAGGCCAGCGCCAGGCCGATGAAGATGCCGGAACCGGCGATGAACAGGACAGGTTGCGTCACGAGCGCCATCCACACCAGGCCCGCCATGTAGCTGATGGCGCCGACGATGACGACGCGCATGGTGCCAAAACGGTCGGCCGCCATGCCGGCGAACGGGCCGAAGACGCCCCACATCAGGTTTTGCATGGCCAGCGCCAGCGAATAGGTTTCGCGTGTCCAGCCATTGGCTTGCGAGATCGGCTGCATCCAGAAGCCCAGGCCGTGGCGCACGCCCATCGCCAGGGTCAGCACGACGCCACTGGCGATGAGGACAGTTTTCAGGCTGGGGCGGGATGAGGGCAATGTCATGGGGTTCCTGATTACGCCTGGTCGGCTTGGTAAACGAGGCCGATCTGGCCGCGCATGGTGTCAAGGTTGTGCATCAGGGCCACGCTGTCGGCGTGCGGCATGACGGAGCTTTCCAGCAGGCCGGCGCGGATGCAACGCATCGCTTCGATGGCCTCGTGCGCGTAGCCGTTGCCCAGGTGCGGCGCGGCGACGACGCGGCGTTCGCCATCCATCGTTTCGACGATTAGGTGATCGGGTTTGTAAAAACGGTTGGGCAGGCGGATGCGTCCCAGGCTGCCGGATATGGTCATTTCCGTCGGCGTTTGCGCGCGCAGGCTGCAGGCACAGGACGAGGTACCGCCGCCCGCGTGCAGCAAGGAAAACACGACTTGCTCATCGACGCCGGTGGCGCCCATTTCAGCCAGCGCCTGCACCTGCGATACAGGACCGAGGAAGAAGGCCGCCATCGACAGCGGATAGATGCCCACGTCGAGCAGCGCGCCGCCACCGAGTTCGGGATTGAACATGCGGTGCTCGGGCGGGAAATTGGCGACAAAGCCGATATCGGCTTGCACTTGCTGCAGCACGCCGATCTCGCCGCTGGCGATGATGCGTTTGGCTTCCTGCACGGCTGGCAGGAAACGGCTCCACATGGCCTCCATCAGAAACAGCTTTTGCTCGCGCGCCAGGTTGACCACGGCCTGCGCTTCACGCGCGTTCATGGTGAACGGTTTTTCGCACACGACGTGCTTGCCGGCGGCCAGGCACAGCAAGGCATTTTCCGCATGCAAGGTATGCGGCGTGGCGATGTAGATCACGTCCACTTCGGGGTCCATGGCCAGCGCCTGGTAGGAGCCATGGCAACGCTCGATGCCGAATTCGGCGCCAAAGGCCTGCGCGCCGGCGCTGCTGCGCGAGGCGACCGCCACCAGTTGCGCACCGGGCGCATCGCGCAAGCCATTCGCCATCGCGCGAGCGATCTTGCCGGTGCCGAGGATACCCCAGCGGACGGTATTTTCCATGCTATTCATCTCTTTCTGCGCCAGCTGCCTTGCGCTTCGGGCGGAACACCGCCACGTCATTGTAAAAATCGTCGTCCTGGCCTTCGCACCAGCCGGGCAAGCCCAGCACAGGCAGCGGCGTGAAGTCCGCCGTGGTGAGACCTTGCTGCGCCAGGTCTAGCGCCACCCGCTCGTCGAGCCAGGCGCGGCGTGCCGCACCATCGAGCGTAAAGTAAGCGTCGCCGGCGAAAATCACGCGCGTATGCGCCGTGATGGCCTTGCGCGGCGCCACCAGTTTCTCCATCAGCGCGTGGCCGAACAGCCAGACTTCGGCGTCGCCGCCGGCGCCAAACTTGTCGCGCTGCGCGATAAAAGCGCTGCGCCAGTCGTGTCCGCGCAAGGCCACTTCCAGCGCGCGTCCGGCATCGCTGTCGCGCAGCACCAGCAAGGCGGAATTTTCGTCAAAGATCGTGGCGCCGTCGCGTGCCGGTCCGCGCGATTTGCCGACGCCGGACAGGGCGATCTGCGCCGCCTGCAGCGCGTTCAGCTGCCGCTTGATGCGCGGGAAGGTGAGCCACACGAGCGCGTTGAAAAAATCGTGCAGATTGTCGCGCGTGGGCACCCCGCCCGTCGCGCCGATGAACTCCTCGTAGGCCACGCCTTCAGGCAGGTCCGCTTGCGGCACGAAGCACACCGGCAAGCCGGACGGATTGCGCAAGTCCAGTGCCCGCGCCTGCCCGTTGAGCGCGGCAATCACCGTGTCGCGCTGCAGGTCCAGCTGCCGTCGCGCCGGCAGCACCGTGGCATACCAGGGACGGCTCCAGTCTATCGATGGCAGCATGAACGCTTAGACCATTTTCCAGTTGATCTGCTCACCCGCGTTGAGCGGAATGACATGGCTGTCGCCCAGCGGCAGCGAGTCTGGCAAAGTCCAGCTTTCGCGCTTCAAGGTGATGCTGTCCGTATTGCGCGGCACACCGTAGAAAGCCGGGCCGTGGAAGCTGGCAAACGCTTCCAGTTTATCGAGCGCGCCGGCGCGTTCGAACGCCTCGGCATACATTTCCATCGCGTGCAGGGCCGTGTAGCAACCGGCGCAGCCGCAGGCCATTTCCTTGGCGCCTTGCGCGTGCGGCGCCGAGTCGGTGCCGAGGAAGAAGCGCTCGTCGCCGCTGGCGGCGGCCGTCATCAGCGCCAAGCGGTGCTCTTCGCGCTTGAGGATAGGCAGGCAGTAGTAATGGGGGCGGATGCCGCCCTTGAAAATCTCATTGCGGTTGTACAGCAAATGATGCGCCGTGATGGTGGCGGCGATCGGGCCTTCCGCTTCAGCCACGTACTGCGCCGCATCCTTGGTTGTGATGTGTTCGAACACCACGGACAGGGCCGGGAAGGCGCTGCGCAGCGGGCGCATCACGCGCTCGATGAAGACGGCCTCGCGGTCGAAAATGTCGATCTCCGGGTCCGTCACTTCGCCGTGCACGAGGAAGGGCATGCCCACTTCCTGCATCACTTCGAGCACCTTGTAGCAATTCTTCAAATCCGTCACGCCCAGGTCGGAATTGGTGGTGGCGCCGGCCGGATACAATTTGACGGCCTGCACGATGCCGCTGTCCTGCGCGCGGCGGATTTCGTCGGGCGAGGTGTTGTTCGTCAGGTACAGCACCATCAGCGGATCGAAGTTCACGCCTTCGGGCACGGCGGCCAGTATGCGCTCGCGGTAGGCGGCGGCGTCCGCCGTGGTGGTGACGGGCGGTTTCAGGTTCGGCATGACGATGGCGCGGCCGAACTGGCGTGCGCTGTGCGGCAGCACGCTGGCCATGACGGCGCCGTCGCGCAGGTGCAAATGCCAGTCGTCAGGACGGGTGATGGTGATGGAAGTCGGGGTGTGATCGAGTGTGGACATGGCGGCAGCTCTCAGGCAGTCATTGAGGATGGTGCCATTTTACCAGCCGCAAGGCTGCCTTAGCGGCCAGGCTTCCTGATGCAAACCTGGCGCAAGCGTGCTGTCAACGCAAAAACGGCCGGTGGAAACCGGCCGCTTTTATCCAGAAAACCAGGGATCAGTGAATGATTTTCGCCAAGAAATCGCGCGCGCGGTCAGAGCGTGTCGTATTGAAGAAGTCATCCTTGCTGCAATCCTCGATGATCTTGCCCTGGTCCATGAAGACGATGCGGTTGGCCACGCGTTTGGCAAAGCCCATCTCGTGCGTGACGACCATCATCGTCATGCCTTCCTGCGCCAGGCCCACCATCACGTCGAGCACCTCGTTGATCATTTCCGGATCGAGCGCCGAAGTGGGCTCGTCGAACAGCATGGCGATCGGGTCCATCGACAGCGCGCGGGCAATCGCCACGCGCTGCTGCTGGCCGCCCGACAGCTGGCCGGGGAATTTATCTTGCTGCGACAGCAGGCCCACGCGGTCCAGGTATTTCAAGCCCTTGGCATTGGCTTCGTCGGCGCTGCGACCGAGCACCTTGATCTGGCCGATGGTCAGGTTTTCACGAATCGACAGGTGCGGAAACAGCTCGAAATTCTGGAACACCATGCCGATGCGCGCACGCAGTTTCGACAGGTTCGTTTTCGGGTCGTTGACGCTGATGCCGTCGACGATGATCTGTCCCTGCTGTATCGGTTCGAGGCCGTTGACGGTCTTGATCAGGGTCGACTTGCCGGAGCCGGACGGGCCGCAAATGACCATCACATCGCCCTTGGCGACCTTGGTGGTGCAGTCGGTCAGTACCTGGAACTGGCCATACCATTTGCTGACGTTATTGAGTTCGATCATCTTGTTCTTTCTTTTTCAGTTAGCGAATGATGGCGACGCGTTTCTGCAGGCGTTTTACCAGGAACGACAAGGCATAGCACAGCACGAAATACACGACGGCGACAAACACATACATTTCCACCAGACGGCCGTCGCGCTGCGCGATTTTCGAGGCGGCGCCGACGAAATCGGGGATCGACAGCACGTATACGAGCGACACGTCCTGGAACAGCACGATGGTTTGCGTCAGCAGCACGGGGATCATGTTGCGGAAGGCTTGCGGCAGCACGATGCTGCCCATGGTTTGCCGGTAGTTCATGCCCAGCGCCTGGCCGGCCCATACCTGGCCGCGGGGGATCGACTGTATGCCGCTGCGCATGATCTCGCAATAGTATGCCGCCTCGAACATGATGAAGGTGATCAGCGCGGAAGAAAATGCGCCCACTTTCACGGGTTCGTTCGCGCCGATGACCCAGGCGGCGATGTACGGCACCAGGAAGTAGAACCAGAAGATCACCAGCACCAGCGGGATCGAGCGTATCAGGTTGACGTAGCTCGACGCCACGCCCGAGACGATGCGGTTGCTGGACAGGCGCATCAGCGCCAGCAAGGTACCCAGCACGATGCCGCCCACCATGGCCAGCGCCGTCAGTTTCAGGGTGAAGACCATGCCGGTCTGGAACAGGTAAACCCACGAGCGGGAGATGACATCAAAGTCGAAGTTACCGAACATGTCAGTGTCCTCCCGTCTTGGCGCCGGCGACGATGAAGCCCGGGATGGCGACCTTTTTCTCGATCAGGTGCATCAGCACCACCACCAGCAGGTTGACGACGACGTAAATGATGGTGGCGGCCGAAAACGCCTCGAACACCTGGAAGGAAAACTCCTGGATGGCGCGCGCGCTGGCCGTCAGTTCGATCAGGCCGATCGTCAATGCCACGGAGCTGTTCTTGATGATGTTCAGAAATTCACTGGTCAGCGGCGGCATGATGACGCGCGCGGCCATCGGCAGCAAGATGAAACGGTAGGTTTGCGGCAGCGTCAGGCCCAGCGCGGTGCCGGCCAGTTTCTGCCCGCGCGGCAGCGCCTCGATGCCCGTCGTCACCTGCACGGCCACGCGCGAGGAGGTAAAGAATCCCAGACACAGCACGGCCGTGACGAATGGCGCGTTCGGCAGCGACTTGACCCAGGCACCCAGGTCCGGCGGCAGCAATTCCGGCATGACGAAATACCAGAGGAACATCTGCACCAGCAGCGGCACGTTGCGGAACAATTCAACGTAGGCATTGGCCACGCCCACCAGCCATTTGTTCGGCAGGGTACGGACGGTGCCGATCACCAGGCCCAGGATCAAGGCCATGATCCAGGCCGCGCCGGCCGTGGCCAGGGTCCACACCAGGCCGGACCACAGGGTATCCATATACGTGCCCACGCCATCGGGGGACATCTCCCAGAAGATGCGCCAATTCCAGTTGTAATTCATGATCATCCTTCCCATGCAGCTCAAGGAAAGCGGCCAGCCGCCTGCCCCGCAAATAAAACCGGGAGGCTTGCGCCCCCCGATTTGTTACGCACTCTTGTTACTTTTTCCGTTTGTCCGATGTCTTCTGCGCTTCGGGCACGGCCGCATACGCAGCGGGGTCACCCGAGTCGGTCGGATTCATGAACACGGCCTTCAATTGCGGCGGCATGGGGAATTTCAGGTTGATGTTTTTCGGCGGGATAGCCGACGTGAACCACTTGGCATAGATGCGGTTGATGTCTTCGCTCTTGTACAGGCGGATCAGCGCGTCGTCGACCACTTTCTTGAAGGCCGGGTCGCCCTTGCGCAGCATGATGCCGTACGGTTCGACCGACAGCGCTTCCTTGGTGATTTCGTAGTCGTTCGGGTTTTTCGAGTTGGCCACTTGCGACGCCAGCAAGATGTCGTCGTTGGCTTCGGCCACCGCGCGGCCCGTTTCCAGCATCAGGAACGATTCAGGATGATCCTTGCCGACGGCAATGGTCATGCCCAGGTTCTTTTCCTTGTTCAAAATCGTCATCTGTTTGATGGTCGACGTGCCGGCCGTGGCGACCAGGGTCTTGCCGCGCAAGTCTTCCAGGGTCTTGATGTTCGAGGTTTTTTTCGACAGCACGCGGTTGCCGATGACAAACATGGTGGGCGCGAATGCTACCTGCTGCTGGCGCTCCAGGTTGTTCGTGGTCGAGCCGCATTCGAGGTCGATGGTGCCGTTGGCCATCAGCGGGATGCGGTTGGCCGAGGTGACAGGGCTCATCACCACTTTCAGTTCACTCATGCCCAGGTGCTTTTGCAGGGCCGTGACGACTTTCATGCACAGGTCGATCGAATAGCCTTGGTATTGCTGCTTGTCATCGAGATAGGAGAAGGGAACGGAGCCGTCGCGCACACCGAGGGTGACGGAACCGGCTTTCTTGATTTTGGCCAAGGTGCCGGTCAATTCCTGAGCCTGGACTGGCGACATGCTGCTGATGACACCGACGCTGAGCAGCGTGGCGATGATTTTGGTCAATTTCATAAATTCTCCTGGACGGACAAACCGGACGCAAAGCCGGACGAAACAACTGTGGTGCAAATGCCACCAATGGAATTAATTTTATTTCATTTTCAGCGCCGGACCAGCCGTTTTCTGCGATTGTCCGCAAATAGGCGCTATACGCGCGCCTGAATCAGCGCGGCTGTAGCATTTTTCCTACTGATTTTCCGCCACCGATTTATTTTGCCGACGCCAAGCCCGCCAGCGCGTCGTCCTCTTCCGCCTCATCGTCCCTATTCGCCTGCTGGCGTTGCCACATTTGCGCGTACAAGCCATCGGCGGCCAGCAATTGCGGATGCGTGCCCCGTTCGACGATGCGGCCATGATCGAGCACCAGGATTTGCTGGGCATCGGCCACCGTTGAAAGACGGTGCGCGATCACCAGCGTGGTGCGGTTCTTGGCGATGTCCTTCAACTGCGCCTGGATCGCCTGCTCGGCCTTGGAATCGAGCGCCGACGTGGCCTCGTCGAAGATCAGAATGGCAGGGTCTTTCAGCAAGGTGCGGGCAATCGCCACGCGCTGCTTTTCGCCCCCAGACAGCTTCAAGCCCCGCTCGCCCACCATGGAATTGTAGCCATCCGGCAAGCTTTCAATAAAATCATGGATCGACGCCGCTTTTGCCGCCGCCACGATGGCGTCCTTGCTGGCGCCCGGCTTGCCGTAAGCGATGTTGTATTCGATGGTGTCGTTGAACAGCACCGTGTCCTGCGGCACGATGCCGATGGCGGCGCGCAGGGAGTCCTGCGTCATGCTGCGCAAGTCCTGGCCATCGATGGTGATGCCGCCGCCATCGACTTCATAGAAGCGGAACAGCAAGCGCGACAGGGTCGACTTGCCCGAGCCGCTGTGGCCCACCACGGCCGTGGTGGTGCCGGCCGGAATCTGGAAATCCACGTCGAACAGGATTTGCCGCTTGGCTTCATAGCTGAAATCCACATGCGCAAAGCGCACGGCCGCACCCCGCGTGACGAGCGGTTTGGCCTCCGGCGTATCGGCGATTTCGCGGTTTTCGTTCAGCAGGGAAAACAGGCGCTCCATGTCGGCCAGGCTTTGCTTGATTTCGCGGTAAATGACGCCGAGGAAATTGAGAGGGATGTACAGCTGGATCATGAAGGCGTTCACCAGCACCAGGTCGCCCAAGGTCATGCTGCCGTTGATCACGCCCACCGTGGCGCGCCACAGGATCAAGGTGACGGCCGTGGCGATGATCAGCGACTGGCCCGTATTGAGCAGGGACAAGGAAGTTTGCGATTTCACGGCGGCCGATTCATAGCGCTGCAAGCCCTCGTCGTAACGCTTCGCCTCGTAATCCTCGTTACCGAAATATTTCACGGTCTCATAGTTGATCAACGAATCGATGGCCTTGGTATTCGCCTTCGAGTCGAGGTCATTCATGGTGCGGCGGAAATGCGTACGCCAGTTCGTCACCAGCACGGTAAACACGATGTAGGACACCAGCGCCACCGCCGTGATCACGGTGAACCAGATGTCGTAATGCAAGACCAGATAGCCGAGCACCAGGGTGATTTCCACCAGGGTCGGCAAGATATTGAACAAGGTATAGGAAATGAGCGAGCCGACGCTACGCGTGCCCCGTTCGATATCGCGCGTCATGCCGCCCGTCTGCCGGTTCAAATGGAAACGCAGGGACAAGGCATGCAGGTGGCGGAACACTTGCAGGGCGATGGTGCGCACGGCCCGCTGCGTCACCCTGGCGAACAGGAATTCGCGCAATTCGGTAAACAAGGTGGTCGACAGGCGCAGCAAACCATACGCCACCAGCAAGCTGACCGGCAACACCAGCAGCGCCTGCGGGTGCGCCGCCGTGATCGTCATGGCGTCGACAAGTTTTTTCAGGATCAGGGGCACGCCCACGTTAGCCAGCTTGGCGCCCACCAGGCATAGCAGCGCCAGCAGCACCCGCCATTTGTAAACCCATAAATACGGCAGCAAGGTCTTGATGGTGGCGAAATCGCTGTGGCTGGCGGAGGCTGGCGAGCGGGGCGGAGGGGGAGTCTGGGAACGGCGCATGGCGAAGGTCGGCTTTTTATGGTTCAATCGGGGCAATTGTAGCCTTTCATGAGAATAAAAGATGAGCACCTCCCCCGACCGCCCTGATAACTGCCTCGCCTCTGGCCTGCCCGCCGGAAAAATGCCGGAATTGCGCATGATGCCCGCGCCGTCCGACGCCAATGTGTACGGCGACGTCTTCGGCGGCTGGATCATGGCGCAAGTCGATATCGCCGGCTCGCTGCCGGCCACGCGGCGCGCCAACGGCCGCGTTGCCACCATCGCAGTCAACTCCTTCGTCTTCAAAAACCCCGTGTTCGTCGGCGATCTGCTCTCCTTCTACGCCGAAATCGTCAAGGTCGGCAATACCTCGATCACCGTCAATGTCGAAGTGTATGCCGAGCGCAACCGCCTGCAGGCGTGCATCGTGAAAGTCACGGAAGCCACCCTGATCTATGTGGCGACCGACTCCGACCGCAAGCCGCGCAAGGTGCCGCCGATCGAGACCTTGCTGTCGCCTTAGTTGTCGTATTAATCCCACATTGCATGGCCAGCCGGCATGGATAGCCAGCGCCGCATCTTCCTGCTCAGTGCTGCGCGCATCGGTGCACTGGCCGCCGCTGGCGGCGTGCTGTCCGGTTCCAGCGCGCGCGCCGCCACGCGCAGCAATAGCACCGGCTATCCTTTTGCGCTCGGTGTCGCTTCCGGTTCGCCCTTGCCGGACGCCGTCGTGCTGTGGACGCGCATCTGCTATGACCCGCTGCAGGCGACCGCCACGCCCGCCATCGCCCTGAACGTGCGCTGGGAAGTGGCCGGCGATGAAGGTTTTAGACGCGTCGTCGCCAAGGGGCAAGCCACGGCCACGCCCGCCCTCGCGCACAGCGTGCACGTGGACGTGGGCGGCCTGGCACCCGGCCGCTGGTACTGGTACCGTTTTATGCTGGGCGACGCCGTCAGCCCCGTGGGCCGCACGCGCACGGCACCCGCCGCCGATGCCCTGCCTGCGGCGCTGAAGCTGGCCGTGGCCTCGTGCCAGCACTGGGAATTCGGCGCGTATGCGGCGCACCGGCACATTGCCGCGGCCGCGCCCGACCTGGTGGCCTTCCTCGGCGACTACATCTATGAATGGGGGCCGTACCAGTTGCAGCACCCGGGCCGCGCCGTGCGCACGCACGAAAGTTTTACCCTGGACGAGTACCGCGCCCGCTACGCGCAATACAAGAGCGACCAGGACTTGCAGAGCGCACACCTGGCCGCGCCATGGATCGTCACCTGGGATGATCATGAGGTGGCCAACGATTATGGCAATGACCGCGACGAATTGCTCACGCCCACCTTTTTGCAGCGCCGCGCGGCCGCCTATCAAGCGTTTTATGAACACATGCCGCTGCGCCTGCTGCCGCTGGGGCGACGGGGCTTTGTCGACATGCGCATCTACCAGCGCTACGACTGGGGCCGGCTGGCGCGCTTCCACGTGCTGGACGACCGGCAATACCGCGCCTATCACGCGTGCGCCAGGCCGGGCCGCGGCGGCTCCAATTCCGTCACCACGCGCAACTGCCCCGACTTGCTGAAACCACAGCGCACCATGCTGGGCGAGGAGCAGCAGCGCTGGCTGCAGGCCGGTCTCGACAACTCGCCCGCGCGCTGGAATATCCTGGCCCAACAAACGCTGATGGCGCAATCGAGCCAGGTGCCCATCCTGCGGCCCGGCGACGAACGCATCTGGACCGATGGCTGGGATGGCTATCCGATGGCGCGCCAGCACCTGCTCGACGCCCTGCGCAGCAGCAAGGCCAGCAACCCGCTGGTGCTGTCGGGTGACGTGCATACCTTTTATGCCACGGACCTGAGCCGCAACGCCATGCGCCCCACCGGCAAGGATAATCCCGTGCTGGCGACCGAGTTTTGCGGTACCTCAATCACGTCCGGCTCCCGCCCGCAGGCGCGCACTGAGCAGTACGTGGCGATGAACCCGCACATCCGCTACGGACGCAGCGACAAGCGCGGCTATATGTTGCTGGAAATCACGCCAGAGAAAACCACGACCCTGTTCCAGGGTTTGGAGAATGTGCGCGACAGCGCATCCGGCATCGCGACGCTGGCCAGTTTTACCGTACACGATGGCAAGGCTGGCTTGCAGGAAAGCTAGCAAGTACTTTTCAAGGCATCGCGGTAGCGCCGGCTGACGGGCACTTCGCCCCCCGTGGAGAGCACGGCCCGCGCATCGCCCGATTCCAGCGGCACGATGGCTTGCACGAAATCAAGATTGACGATATAGCTGCGGTGCACGCGCACAAAGCGCTTGCTGTCGAGGCGGCGCTCGATGGCGGCCATGGTCGAGCGCAGCGGATAATCGTGTCCGCGCACATGCAGGTTCACATAATTGCCCCAGGCCTGTAGCCACTCGATATCGGCAGCAGGCAACAGAAAATCCTTGCCCAGCTTGCGCACCAGAAAGCGTTCCGGTTGCTGCACCGGCTCCACGGCCGGCCCTTCATCGGGTTCGCCCAGCAGGGTCGCCTCGCCTTGCCAGCGCATCAGCAGCAAGCGGTAAAATCCCACCGCCAGCAAGACCAGGAAGTAAGCACGCACATCTTTCAGGTATTCATATGGCAGCTCGCGCCACCAGGCGCCGAAATCATAGTGGCTACCCTGGCTCCAGTACGCCAGCTTGCGCAGGGCCACCATGGCCGCTACATGTACCAGGCTGTAGACGACCGAAGCGGCCAGGTGCCAGCACAAGTTCTGGCGCTGGAACACCAGGTGCAGCGGCCGGTACTGCTCCGCCAGGATAAGCACGGGCACCAGCGCCAGCAGCACAAGATTGCTGCTCCATTCCCACACGGCCACTTCCCAGAATGCCGTGTCGACTCCAGTGCGCTGCAGGTCGATCCACACCAGCCAGCTGTTCACGCTGGCCTGCATCAGGGTCAGCACGATCCAGAATCCGGGTTCGGCCACGCGGCGCCAGCGTTGATAACGTTGCAACAGGTCGGTGGAAGAAACTGCCATGGTCTCAGTGGATGAATTAGTTGCACGATTGTAACGTCCCTGAGCCGTCCCTGAGCCGCTTTTTGTCACAGCCAGCTGTCCGCTGGTCACTTGCCAGTGGCCCCTAGCCCAGGCCATGCCTATGCTGGGACTTCCTTCACCACTCGCCTCCGATCATGAACCACGATTCCCGCCGTCACGATATTGATGCCCTGCGCTTTCTCGTCTTCAGCCTGCTGATCTTCTTTCACACGGCCCTGATGTACGTGGAAGGGACGGACTTTCATATGCGCAGCAGCTATGCCACCGATGCCCTGAACATGCCGCTGGTCTTCATCAACCGCTGGCGCATGGAAATCGTTTTCATGATCTCCGGCGTTTCCTGCGCCATGATGACGCACACCTCGCGCGGCGCCTTCCTGTGGCGCCGGATCAGGCGCCTGCTGCTACCGTTGCTGTTTGGCATGGCCGTCATCATCCCCCTCCAGCCATATTGCGAAGGTGTCAGCAAGGGGCTGGTAGAACCGGGCTACGCTCGCTTCCTCGTGCATTACTTTGGCGGCTATGCCTGGCCCGCCGGCGCATTTGTTGGCTGGCAATATGGTTTTACGTGGAATCATTTGTGGTATCTGGTGTACCTGCTGCTGTACACCGTGGCGCTGGTGGCGCTGCAGCCGCTGCTGGCGGTGCTGAAACCATACTTCCAGCGCTTGCGCGGCTGGCGTTTACTGGTCCTGCCTGCGCTGCCGACCCTGGCGGCCATGGCGCTGCTGAAGATGCGTTATCCGGAAACCCATGCGGTGGTGCGCGACTGGTATGCGCATGCCATCTATTTCACGATGTTCGTGTATGGCTGGTGCTTGGGCAGTGACAGGGCATTATGGGCGGAACTGGCGCGCTTGCGCTGGCATACGCTGTGGCTGTCCCTGGGCGCGTTTGCCATATATCAATATTTTGACAAGAGTCACTCGGAACATCTGCTGACCTGGGCCTCGTTCGGCTCCTGGCCCATGCGCAACCTGTACATGTGGCTGGCCATCTGCGCCATTCTGGGCTGGTCGCATACGCTATTGAACCGCCCCTTTGCCTGGCTGCCATGGGCCCGCCAGGCCGTCTTCCCCTGGTACATACTGCACCAGAGCGCGATCGTGCTGCTGGCCTACTGGCTGGTGCCGCTGAAGCTGGGCCCCGTGCTCGAACCGCTGCTGATACTGGCCGGCACGCTGGCGACCTGCTGGCTGGGGACCTCGCTGCTGATCAGCAAGGTCAACTGGCTGCGCCCCTGCTTCGGCCTGCCCGCCCGGCCACGGCAAGCCGTGGTGGCGGACACAGCCCTGGCTGCGAATTAGGCAACCTTCTTTTCGTCGCGTAATTGACGGCGCAAGATCTTGCCGACATTGGTTTTCGGCAATTCATCGCGGAACTCGATGTATTTCGGCTTCTTGTATGCCGTCAATTCATGCTTGCAATGCTCGCGAATCTGTTCCACCGTCAGATTAGGATCCTTGCGCACGACAAACACTTTCACGGCTTCGCCCGCGTTGGCATCCGGCACGCCGATGCACGCACATTCGAGCACGCCCGGGCACGCAGAGACTACCTCTTCCACCTCGTTCGGATACACGTTGAAGCCGGAGACGATGATCATGTCTTTCTTGCGGTCCACGATCTTCACATAGCCGCGCTCGTCCATGACACCCACGTCGCCCGTCTTGAAGTAGCCGTCTGCCGTCATCGACTTGGCCGTCTCATCCGGACGCTGCCAGTAGCCGGCCATCACTTGCGGGCCGCGCACGGCGATCTCGCCCGGCTCGCCCAGCGGCACTTCCACGCCGTCGTCGTTCAAGATCGCCACTTCCGTCGAGGGAAATGGCAAGCCGATGGTACCTGTGAATTCCGTGATATCGACGCGGTTGCCCGTCACCACGGGCGATGTTTCCGACATGCCATAGCCTTCGATCAGCGGGCAGCCCGTCAGTTTCAGCCAACGTTCGGCCACATTGCGCTGCAAGGCCATACCGCCGCCATTGCACACCTTGTAGCTGGAGAAATCGAGCTTGGCAAACTCGGCATTGTTCAGCAGCGCGTTGTACAGGGTATTGACGGCCGGGAAAACGACGATCTTGTGCTTGCTCAATTCCTTGACGAAACCGGGAATGTCGCGCGGATTGGGTATCAGCACGTTCAAACCACCCAGGCGCATGCCCATCAGGGCGCTGACCGTCAGCGAATAGATGTGATACAGGGGCAAGGCGCACATGAATCCCATCGAAGTGGCGCGCATCTCAGGCGTCATCACGGGCGTCATCCACGCTTCGTTTTGCAGCACGTTGGCGATCACGTTACGGTGCAACAACATCGCACCTTTTGACACGCCCGTCGTGCCACCCGTGTATTGCAGGAAGACGATATCGTCATGCCCCTGCTGCACTGGCTTGAGCGTCAGGTGCGCGCCTTCGGCCAGCACCTTGTTGAAACTGATGGCGCCAGGCAAGGAAAACGCAGGCACCATTTTCTTGATCTTGCGCACGACGAAGTTGACGATGGTGCCCTTCAAGCCGCCCAGCAAATCGCCCATGGTGGCCACGATCACATGCTTGACCTGGGTATGCGGCAGCACCTGTTCCACCGTGGTGGCAAAGTTTTCCAGCACGATGATCGCTACACTGCCCGAATCGATCAGCTGGTGCTGCAATTCACGGGGCGTGTACAGCGGGTTGACGTTCACCACGGTGTAGCCGGCGCGCAAAATTGCCGCCATGGCCACCGGATATTGCAGCACGTTCGGCAGCATGATCGCCACGCGCGCACCCGGCTGCAAACCTTTGCTTTGCAGCCAGGCCCCCATCTGCTGCGACAACTGGTCGAGCTCGCGGTAGGTAATGAATTTATCCATGCACACGAAAGCGTTGCGGTCCGCATATTTCTGGAACGACTCTTCCAGCAAATGCGTCACGGAACGGTATTGCGTGCAATCAATCTCTGCGGGAACGCTGTCCGGGTACGACTTCAACCAAATCTTGTCCATCTCGCCTCATCTTTATCGGTAAAAGGGATGCGCCTCCTGGCGCATCCCACACTGTTTATGCTGCTATCTTCGTTTCGTCACGCAGGGCGCGACGCAAAATCTTGCCGACGTTGGTTTTCGGCAGTTCATCGCGGAACTCGATGTATTTCGGTCGCTTGTAACCCGTGAATTGTTCCTTGCAATACGCGGCCAGCACTGCCTGGGTCAGGTTCGGATCCTTGCGTACCACAAACACTTTCACGGCCTCACCCGAATGTTCATCGGGCACGCCCACGCAGGCGCACTCGAGCACGCCCGGATGGGCCGCGATGACGGCTTCGACCTCGTTCGGATACACATTGAAGCCGGAGACGAGAATCATATCTTTCTTGCGGTCCACGATCTTCACGTAGCCGCGTTCATCCATGATGCCCACGTCGCCCGATTTGAAATAGCCGTCGGACGTCATGACCTTGGCCGTTTCATCGGGACGATTCCAGTAGCCCGTCATCACTTGCGGGCCACGGATGGCGATCTCGCCCGTCTGGCCCAGCGGCACTTCCTTGCCGTCATCGTCGAGAATCGCGATCTCGGTCGACGGAATCGGCAAGCCGATGGTGCCGGAAAACGCCGTGCTGTCAGCGCGGTTGCACGTGGCGACAGGCGACGTTTCCGACAGGCCATAACCTTCGATGATGGACACGCCCGTCGCTTGCAGCCATTTGTCATTGACGGCTTGCTGCACCGCCATGCCGCCGCCATTGGCGATCTTCAAGCCCGAGAAGTCGAGCTTGGCAAAGTCGGGGTGATTCACCAGCGCGTTATACAGCGTATTGACCGCTGGCAGCAGGTTGAATTTGTACTTGCCCAGTTCCTTGATCAGGCCCGGGATATCGCGCGGATTCGGGATCAGGATATTCAGGGCGCCCACGCGCGTGCCCCACATCGCGCACGCCGTCAGGGCAAAGATATGGTACAGCGGCAAGGCGCAGACGATGATCAACTGCTCCTTGCTGTTCTGATCGAGTGCCGCGCCCGACCACGCTTCACTCTGCAGCACATTGGCAATCACGTTGCGGTGGCTCAAGGTCGCGCCTTTCGAGACGCCCGTGGTGCCGCCCGTATATTGCAGGAAGGCGGCGTCGTTGATGCTCAGCTCGACGGGCGTGAGTTTCATGCGGCTGCCCAGCGCCAGCGCCTGCTTGAAACGCATGGCGTTCGGCAAGGAATACGCGGGCACCATCTTCTTCACATTACGCACGACAAAATTGACGATCATGCCTTTCAAGCCGCCCAACATTTCACCCATGCTGGCGACGATGATGTGCTTGATGGCCGTCTTGCTCAACACTTGTTCGACCGTATGGGCAAAGTTCTCCAGCACGATGATGGCTTCGCTACCCGAATCATTGAGCTGGTGCTCGAGTTCGCGCGGCGTGTACAGCGGGTTGACGTTGACCACTGTGTAGCCGGCGCGCAAGACGGCGGCAATCGCCACCGGATACTGCAGCACGTTCGGCATCATCAAGGCGACTCTGGCCCCTTTTTTCAAGCCACGGCTTTGCAGCCAGGCACCCAACTGGCGCGAATAGGTGTCGAGTTCGGCATAGGTGAGAAATTTGTCCATGCAGACATAGGCATTGCGGTCTGCATATTTTTGAAACGCTTCTTCCAGCAAATGCACCAGCGAATGATATTGATCAGGATCGATGTCGGCGGGAACGCCGGGAGGATACGACTTCAGCCAAATTTTTTCCATCCTGTGCCTCTTGTCTCGAATAATCGTGGGGGAGCCGGCGCAGCCTGCCGGCGCGGATCATTGCTGCGGATTCTGTCGTCCTGCAGTCAGTTTGAGCATTTTGACGAGCAATTGCTCTATGCTACTAACGCGATGCTATCGGGCGCCGCGCTTCCATGCAAGCGCTTTCAACAGTATTCGAGCGGCAACTCTAAGGGCTTTTTGTGCTGCAGTGCAGCATGATAAATACACCGTTGCAGGATCGTTTGCCCTGACGTGTGAGACAATCTTTACGGGTCAGGGGCTGGACAATTGTTCCAGCGCACGCCTGCGCTCAGGCTTCTTGATCTGAGACATTGTGTGCACTGCAGCATAAAAAGCACGAAAGTTCTTTTTTTCTTCCAGCAATTTTTTGAAGGCAGGCAAAAATTCATTGTAGGTGGACACGGAAGCCAGGTGCGCATTGCTCAACGGCTGCTCGAACCAGCGGTCATAACCGGCAAAGCCACCCCACTCTTGCTTCAGCACCTGATACGCGTCTTGCAGTGCCGCAAACACCTGCGCCTTGCGCGCGCGCTTGTCCGCATCGCTGGCGTCGCTGGCATACACGGCCTCCAGCTCCTCACGATATTTCAGCAGCAAGGCCAGAAAATCCTGGCGCCGCGCCGCGTACTGGGCGTAGGCCGCGCGCATGGCGTCATTGCCCTCGCGCGCCAGCCAGCGCTGCACGCCCGCCTCTTCCACGGCACCGGCAAACGACTCGTTGAAAGCCGAATCGCCGGGCACGTACACCACCTGGTGCGCCAGTTCATGAAAAATCAGGCGCGCCAGTTCCGCATCGTTGTAGTTGATAAAGGTCGACAGCAGGGGATCGTCGAACCAGCCCAGAGTGGAATACGCGGGCACGCCGCCCACCTGCACGTCGTAATGCTGGGCGCGCAACTCGTCGGCATACGCGAGCGCCTCGTCCTTGCTGTAATAGCCGCGGTAATTGACACAGCCGGCGATGGGGAAACACCATTGCAGCGGCTGCAGCGACAATTCCGGCGTGGCCACCACGTTCCACAGCACAAACGGGCGCCGCAGGGCCGCGTAGTTTTTGTAGCTGCCATTGTCGGGCAAGTCCAGCTCGCTGACGGCAAAGCGGCGAATTTGCTGCGCCTTGGCCAGACGCACTTTCAGGCGCGGCTCGGTGGTCCGGTCGTCGAGCCAGTCACCGATGGGGCGCGCGCCGGACCACAGGGCATATTGCCCCTGTGCCGCCTGCGTGTAGTAGCGCAGCTGCGTGCAGCCGCCCAGCAGCAGGCACAAGACGCCGACAAGCAAGCAGGCGGGCCAGCGCAGCAGGGCCATGGTCAGCCGGCCTTTTCCACTTCGACCAGCGTATCGTAGAAGGTGGGTGCGCGGCCCATATCCGTCAGGCGCTGGCTCGTCACTTCATTGGCGTTCTTGCCATCGCTGGCCAGCTTCTTCCACCACACGGACAAGCCCACCACCAGGCCGCGCCGCGCCTTGTCGGTGACCCTGGCCTTGGCAACAAAGCTGCCGCGGTCATTGAAGATGCGCACCATGTCGCCGGCCACGATGCCGCGCGCGGCGCCATCATCGGGATGGATATCGAGGTGCGGCTCGCCTTCGGCCGCGCGCAGGCTTTTCACGTTGACGAAGGTGGAATTGAGGAAATTGCGGGCCGGCGGAGAAATCATGGCCAGCGGATAGCGCGCTGCCAGCGCGGGATTGCTGGCCAGCGATTCGTGCGGTGCAATATACGTCGGCAAGGGATCGAGTCCCGCCTGCGCCATGGCGCTGGAATAAAACTCGCATTTGCCTGACGGCGTGGGGAAACCGCCTGCGGCGAACGGTGCCTCGGGCATGGCCAGCTTTTGCCAACCCGTGCGTTTCAACGATTCCCAGTCGAAATGTACGGCGCGCGCATCCGTCGCATCGAAGGCCTTGGCCGCCAGCGCATCGTCACTTTCTTGAAAGCACGGGTCATCAAAGCCCATGTGCTGCGCCAGCAGGCGGAAGATTTCCGTATTCGCCTTCGCTTCGCCCAGCGGCGCCACGGCCGCATTGTTTGCCATCATGTACAGGTGGCCATAGGTGGAATGCGCATCGACATGCTCGAGCTGCGTGGTGGCGGGCAACACGATATCGGCGTAATCGACGGTATCGGTCTGGAAGTGCTCGAGCACGACCGTAAACAAATCTTCGCGTGCAAAGCCCAGCGCCACTTTCGAGGAATCGGGCGCCACCGCCAGGGGATTCGAGTTGTAGACGATCACGGCCTCGACTTGCGGGCCGAACTCGGGCGAGCTTGCTTTCAATAAATCGTCGCCGATGGTGCTCATGTTGATGGTGCGCGGCGTGCCTTTGAGCAAATCAGGGCGCTGCAGGGCCTTGCGGTTGACGGGGAAGGAACCAGAGCTCGACAGCTGCATGCCGCCCGCTGGATGGCGCCACGCGCCCGTCAGGGCCGGCAGGCAGGCGATGTTGCGCACGGCCATGCCACCGCCATGCACGCGCTGCACGCCGTAGTTGGTACGGATGGCGGCACCCTCGCCAGAGCGGCACGCCTGGCCGTACAGACGCGCCAGTTCCACCACTTCTGTGACGGTGATGCCGCACACCTCCGCCACGCGTTCGGGCGGCCATGCCAGCGCACGCTGTTTCAAGGCATCGTAGCCTATAGTATAGCGTTCGATGTAGTCATGATCGAGCATATCTTCCACAATCAAGACATGCATCAAGCCCAGCGCCAGGGCCGCATCGGTACCTGGCAGCAAGGCGACGTGCTGATGGCATTTTTCGGCCGTCAGCGAACGATACGGGTCGATGGCGATCAAGGTCGCGCCGTTGCGCTTGGCCTCTTGCGCCCGCATCCAGAAGTGCAGGTTCGAAGCGATCGGATTGCCGCCCCAGATGATGATCAATTTCGCGTTCTGGAATTGCTCCAGGTCCGTGCCGATGCTGGCGCCTACGGTGTAGCGGTAGCCGGTGGCGCCGGCCGAGGCGCAAATGGTGCGGTCAAGCAAGGAAGCACCGAGTTGGTTGAAAAAACGCGACGACATCGATTCGCCCTGTACCAGGCCCATGGTGCCGCAGTAGCTGTACGGCAAGATCGCCTGCGGATCGCGCGCGGCGATCGGTTTCAAGCGGGCGGCGATGGTCTGCAATGCGTCTTCCCAACTGATGCGCTCGAACTTTCCCTCCCCCTTCTTGCCCACGCGGCGCAGCGGATGCAGCAGCCGGTCCGCATGGTAGGTACGCTCCGTGAAGCGCGACAACTTGGTGCACAGCACGCCAGCCGTGGTCGGGTGGTCAGGATCGCCTTTGACGGCTGTTGCCACGCCATCGGTCACGGTGACCAGCAAGGCGCAGGTATCGGGGCAGTCGAGCGGGCAGGCGGCGCGCACTTGGGTGGTGGTCATGGTGCAATCCAAAAACGTTGGGGGAAGGCGATACTGTAAACCATTCTGCACGCTTGCTGTTGGCGCCATGGCAAGCTGGTCCGTGCGCTGGATTTACCCTGCAAACAAGGGCTACAATGCATTATTAGCCGCGCCTGTTTTTGATCAAACAGCCGCGGTCCGGCGCGCCATACATGCCGCGCGCCAGCATCCACAGGAGAGTCCGATGAAATTAGTTGATCCCATCTTGGCGTTTCAATCCGAGCTGCAAGGTATCCGCCGCGACCTGCACGCGCATCCCGAGCTATGCTATGAAGAACAGCGTACCTCGGACGTGATCGCCGCCAAACTGACGGAATGGGGCATTCCCGTGGTACGCGGCCTGGGTCGCACCGGCGTGGTCGGCATCATCCAGAATGGCACCTCAACGCGTGCCATCGGCCTGCGCGCCGACATGGATGCCTTGCCGATGCAGGAAATGAATACCTTCGAGCATGCTTCACGCCACCCGGGCAAGATGCACGCCTGCGGTCACGACGGCCACACGGCCATGCTGCTCGGTGCGGCCCATTATCTGGCGCAGCACCGCCATTTCGACGGTACCGTGTATCTGGTCTTCCAGCCGGCCGAAGAAGGCGGCGCCGGCGCGCGCGAAATGATCGAAGACGGCTTGTTTAGCAAGTTTCCCATGGATGCCATCTACGGCATGCACAACTGGCCAGGCGCCGAAACAGGCACCCTGAGCGTGGTGGAAGGGCCGATGATGGCCTCCAGCAATGAATTCCACGTCACCGTCAAGGGCAAGGGCGCCCACGCAGCCCAGCCCCACAAGGGCATCGACCCTGTGATGGTGGCCGTGCAAATCGCGCAAAGCTGGCAAACGATCATCACGCGTAACAAGAGTCCGCTCGACACGGCCGTGCTGTCGATCACGCAAATCCATGCGGGCAGCGCCACCAATGTGATTCCCGATGACGCCAGCCTGGTCGGCACCGTGCGCACCTTCACCACACCCGTGCTGGACCTGATCGAAGAGCGCATGCGCGAGATCGCCGTGCATACGGCCGCCGCCTTTGGCGCGGACGTCGACTTCCACTTCAAGCGCAACTATCCGCCGCTGGTCAACCACGCAAAAGAAACGGCGTTTGCCGTCGAAGTGATGAAAAGCGTGGTGGGTGCCGACAAGGTCAACGCGAATGTCGAACCGACCATGGGTGCGGAAGATTTTGCCTTTTTCCTGCAAGAAAAAGCCGGCTGCTACATCTTCATCGGCAATGGCGATGGCGAGCACCGCGATGGCGGCCACGGCCTGGGACCATGCGTCTTGCACAATGGCAGCTACGACTTCAACGACCATCTGCTGCCCATCGGCGCCAGTTTCTGGGTCAAGCTGGCCGAAGCGAGCCTGCCCATCGCTTGAATCAGCTCAGCTTATCCGGGCCGTCACCGAGGCGCTGGCCCGGATTCAACGCTTCCAGGGCCAGCAAGGCCGCCGCATGGTCCGCCGTCGGGTACGTTTCGGCGAGACTTTCATAGCGCTGCGTTACCAGTTGCGTCACCGGCAAGGTGACGTGCGCTGCCTCGGCCGCCGCGAGGATGTTGTGCATATCCTTGATCTGGCTTTTCACCTGCCCACCGGCAACAAAATTGCGTTCCAGCATGCGCTGGCCATGCACGTCCAAAATCTTGCTCTCAGCAAAACCGCCACGGATGGCCGCCCGTACGGCGGCCGCATCGGCGCCGGCCGCCTGTGCCAGCAACAACGCTTCGGCCACGATGGTCAAGGTGGCACCGACGATCAGCTGATTGCACAGCTTGGCCACCTGTCCGCTGCCTGGCGAGCCCACCAGAGTCGGACGGCCCATGGCCGCAAGAATCGCCTCAACCCGCGCGTAATCGCTGGTGCTGGCGCCGGCCATGATGGCCAAGGTGCCCGCCTGCGCCCCGCCGACGCCACCCGACACGGGCGCATCGATGAAAGCATGGCCTGCCGCGTGCAAGCTGGCATGAAATTGTTGGGCCTCTGATTGCTTGGTGGAACTCATATCGATCCATATCGCAGCCGCTGGCAAGGCCGGCAGCGCCTCTTGCAGCACCTGCGCCACAATGGGACCGGCTTCCAGCATCGAGATGACCACATCCGCGCCATTAACCGCCTCAGCCACGGAAACAGCCGGCTGTGCCCCTGCCGCACGCAGGACTTGGGCCTTGCTGTGCGTGCGATTCCAAATTGTGACAGAATATCCAGCGCGTAGCAGGCACCGGACCATCGGATCCCCCATCAGACCGATACCGAGAAATGCGATTTTTGTAGAGAATGTCAATTGAACCCCTGAAATCAACAAGTGGCGAGAGCGGCATGCAAAGCAAGGTGCCTGTACAACAATAGCCTATCGGCCAATTTTACGATGAAAGCCTCTATGTTCTTCAAGAAGAATCTCCTCAAATCCATCGCCGCCGTTGCCGCCGTGGCCGCGATGCAATCGGTATTCGCAGCGGACGGCAAACTGATTGATTCCGCCTACGCCGAATACGCAAATGGCACCAGCACGCAAATGATACGTGTGGGTGCTACTTCGGACTGGGACAAAGCCTGGTTCAAATCCAACGGCACGCAATTGAGCGGTTACTGGGATGCCAGCTTTGGCGCATGGCGCGGCGATCGCTACCGCAATGTTCCCGGTGCAACACAAAGTCTTGTTGATGTCGGTTTCACGCCGGTGTTCCGCTTTGAAAATATCAGCAAGAAAGGTTTGTATGCCGAAGGCGGTATTGGCGTGCACATGCTGTCGAAACTGTATGACAATGACGATTACCGCCTGTCAACACACTTCCAGTTCGGCGACCATGTCGGCATCGGCTATGTCTTCGACAATAATTGGGAAGTCGCTGCTAAGATCCAGCATTTCTCGAACGGTGGCTACAAAAAGCCGAATACAGGCGTCAACTTCCTGAACCTGAAAGTGGCGTACCATTTCTGATGAAGTGGCGCAGATGAAAAGGCAGCGCGTAGCGCTGCTTTTTTTACGCCTGTCCGTCTGGCCAGAGAAAGCACCAGACGAAAAAAAACCCGACCATTTCTGATCGGGTTTTTCTCTACTGCGAATAACAAGCCTGACGATAACCTACTTTCACACTGGTTGCAGCACTATCATCGGCGCAAAGTTGTTTCACGGTCCTGTTCGGGATGGGAAGGGGTGGGACCAACTTGCTATGGTCATCAGGCATAACTTGTACTGGCGTTTGTCTCCTGTAGGACGACAAGGCCATGAATCTGGAAGAAGTATCGATTATTTACTGAGGTATTAATGGGTAATGACTGCGTTATCAACAACACGCAACATGTACTTTCTCATCCTCTGTACCTGCTAAGGTTATAGGGACAAGCCGTACGGGCAATTAGTACTGGTTAGCTTAATGCATTACTGCACTTCCACACCCAGCCTATCAACGTCCTGGTCTCGAACGACCCTTCAAAGAGCTCAAGGCTCTGGGAAATCTCATCTCAAGGCAAGTTTCCCGCTTAGATGCTTTCAGCGGTTATCTCTTCCGTATTTAGCTACCCGGCAATGCCACTGGCGTGACAACCGGT